>UBJO01000093.1 GCA_900465665.1 Hyphomicrobiales bacterium | reverse complement strand
GCCTCCTCGCTGCTCGACGTCCTCGACGCCCAGCGTCAGGTCTCGCTTGCCCAGGCCAGCCTGGCCGCAGCCGTCCAGCAGATGGCAACCGACTACGTCGCCCTCAACGTCGCCATCGGCGGCGGCTACAACCCGGGCGGCAACACCGCCCCGGCCAAGCCGGTTGCCGCCAAGGCAAGCACTGCAAAGGCAGGCTGAGACAACAGAAATTGAGAAAAAGCCCCGGCGAACCGGGGCTTTTTTGAGCACTCGCCGTGTACGATACCGTAAGATACGCCCCCTGCTCATCCGCATCCTGTAAAATCACTCATGGTTTCGACCGATCGTCGCAACCGCTCCAGCACCAGCACGGAAACAGGGGAGTGAGGCAATGGGCAAGTTGAGACCGCTAGGCACGGCGCTATTGGCCGGACTGTTCCTGGCGACCCTAACCGATGTATCGTGGAGCACACAGCAGGCGCAGCAGCGCCAGGCGGGCCGTGACGTCAAGCAGACGACGCGGCAGAGCGCGCGCGACACGAAGCAGGATTGCCGTGCCGCCAATCAACAAAGCAACGCGGCATGCCGGCAGGACAAGCGGCAGACCAAGCAAAGCGGCCGTCAGACCGCCCGAGACCTCAAATACTGAAACACCACGGAGACACGCAACGCTCCGCTTCGACGAAGCGTTGCGTACCTCTCTAATGTTGGCAATCACATGCTGGCCTGCACGCTGTGTAAGCCGGCATAGATACCGTCGCGCGCCATCAGATCCTCGTGCCTGCCCTCCTCGACGATGCCATCGGCGGTCAGCACGAGGATGCGGTCGGCGTGGCGGACCGTCGACAGGCGGTGCGCGATGACGACGGTCGTGCGGCCCTTGGCGAGCCCAAGCAGCGCCTGCTGCACCGCCCGTTCGCTCTCATTGTCGAGCGCGCTGGTGGCTTCGTCGAAGATCAGGATCGCGGGGTTCTTCAAAAACGCCCGCGCAATCGTCAACCGCTGCCGCTGCCCGCCCGAAAGCCGCACCCCGCGCTGGCCGATGTCGGTATCGTATCCATCTGCAAGCGCCATGATGAACTCGTGCGCATTGGCCGCCCGCGCCGCAGCCTCCACCTCCGCATCGGAGGCATTTGGCCGCCCATAGCGGAGATTGTCGGCAACCGAGCCGGCGAACAGATAAACGTCCTGCTGCACCACGCCGACATGTCCACGCAGCGATGACAGCGTGACCTCACGGATATCCGCGCCATCGATCAGGATCGACCCGGCCTGCACGTCATAGAAACGGGGAATGAGCGAGCACAAGGTGCTCTTGCCCACCCCCGACGGACCGACCAGCGCCACGAACTCGCCAGGAGCGATGGTGAAGGACAGGTTCTCGAACACACCTGTCGTGTCGGCGTCATAGCCGAAGCTGACATCCTCGAACCTTATCTCTCCTTTCGGCGCCGGCAGCGCACGGGCACCTGGACGGTCGACGATATCGGGCTCGACATCGAGGATCTCCATCGCCCTCACGAAGCCCGTATAGCCCTCCTGCCAGAGCCGCACGAAATTGGCGAGCCGTTGCACGGGATCGACAAGCACGGCGACGCAGAGCAGGAAGGTCAGGAGATCGGCCACCGTCATCGCCGACGACACGATCCTGATGCCACCGATGACGATGACCAGGATGGTGATGAACTGTGCGAAGCTCTCCGTTCCCACGGAAAACCACGCCTCGCTGCGATAGCCATCGGCACGGCTAACGAGAAAGCGCTCGTTCTGAACAGCGAAGCGATCCCTCTCCAGCCCTTCATTGGCGAAGGACTGCACGACGCGGATACCCGCGAGGCTGTCTTCCAGTCGCTCGTTGACGCCGGCGATCTGTTGCTTGCTGCGTTCTAGCGCGTGGTTCATGCGGCGGTTGAAATGCAGCGCGTAGGCGACCGCGAGAGGCGTCAGCAACAGGATCAACCCGGCCAGGACAGGATCGATATAGACAAGCACCAGCATGGCGCCGCCATATTTGAGGATGGCGATCGAGACGTCCTCGGGGCCGTGGTGGAACAGCTCTCCAAGCCAGAGGGAATCGCTGGTGATGCGACTCATCAGCTGTCCGGTGCGCTGGCGGTCGTAGAAGCTGAAGGAGAGCTTCTGGCAATGATCGAACAGCTCCTGCCTGACGGCGGCCTCGATTCGCGCGCCCATCACATGGCCGCGATAATCGACGAAGAACACCGCGATCATCTGCACCGCGAGCAGCGCCAGCATGACGGCGCCGACCTTGAGGATCAGCACGGTGGCCTCCCCCGCATCCGCGATCACGAGAAGGCGGTTGGTGACGATATTGGCGCAGATCGGCGAAGCCACGGCGGTCGCAGCGACGAGAATGGCGCAGACGACATCGGCGCAGAGCAACGGCAGATGCGGACGGTAGTAGCTGAGAAACCTGGCGACCCGAGATCGGCGCCGCGCATGTTGATCGGCGGTGGTATCAGGCTCGGAGGTGGTCGGGAGTGGTTTACGACGCGGCGCGTCTTTTCGCGCGCGGGCGAATTGAATAGACATGAAGCGGAGTGTCCTTGTGAGTGATCGTTCCTTTCGTTCTGGACAGGATCGCTTTCATGACAGTCTCCCTGGACGAGTTTGCGTTCAGCTTCGCGCCATCCTTAACAGATCAGACGCCCGCCCGCAAAGGCCGCTCCGGGCAGAAAATCAGGAAAACACGCTTAACGTGCGTTAACGGCGTGGTCCGCGCGTCAGCAGGCCATTCGGCCTTTACCCAGGATTTCGATCTGGATCGAGACATTTCGTGCTCTCCCACCGGCCGTTTTCGGCCCGTCGTTTCGTTCCGCGACAACGCGTCTGTCGCAGCCTGAAACACCCGCAAGCCTTAACCTTACTGGGTAACCAATCTATTAGCATCTTGTTGAAAACGAAGGCGGTTATGGCAATCTTCAGCCATGACAAACATCCGCTCTCCAAGATTCAACGCCGATGATATGGGACGGTCGCGGGAATGCGAAAGCGTCTGCAAAGGGGCGATAACCGAAGTTGTCCGTCGCGCAATCGCGGCGGGATGGCGTGAAGCCGAAATCGCGCTTCACCTGGCAGACGCAGCAGAAGATTATGTCATCTACCTGGCAACCAAGCCGGACCGTCGCCTGAAGGCGGCAAACAACAACTAGTTGCGAATGGGGGCGATTGACGTCGCCGGAGCAAGGCCTGCTTACGAGGGGAAGCGACCTGCCTGCTCCGAAACATACGCATCGAGACTGCCTGCGGCGCGATCGCCGCACGATGATTTGAGAGCGGCGTCCCACCCGCCGAACAACAGCATGGCCTCTGAAACGAGGCCATCCTGTTTTGTCTTTCCGGGCTCAGCCTTGCTGGCTCAGCCCTGCGGCCGGTTTCTGAAAGCCTCGGCTTCCGCGTAGAACTTCTTTTCCCACTCCTTGTGGTTATCCAGTCCTTCGCGGATGAACGGCGTGAAGACGGCGAGGTTCATCAGCGCCCAGTTGACGAAGCGGGCCGGAAACTTCAACGGCTTGTCGAAGTCGACAAACAGCACCACACGGGTCTTGTCGGTGTGGTTCCAGGCTTCGTGCTCGTAGGCGTCGTCGAAGATCAGCGCCTTGCCTTCCTGCCAGTGGCAGATCTGGTCCTTGACGCGGATGGCAAGCTTGTCGGCCGGCTCCGGCACGATCATGCCGACATGCAGGCGCAGCACGCCGTTATAGGGGCCACGATGCGCCGGCAGGTGCTTGCCCGGCTCGAAGATCGAAAACATCGCCGTCTTCAGGCCAGGGATCTTCTGCACCGCGCGCCAGGTTTCCGGGCACTGCGCAATGTTCTGTTCCGATTTCACGCCGAAACCGAGGAGAAAGAAGGTCTTCCAGCCGGAATCGGTCGAGATCGTCTTCACGTCGGTCGAGATGTCCTGGAAGGTCGGCAGCTCGCTCTGGCGCACCAGCACGCGCTCCAGCTCGGCGCGGATCTGCGGATAAGCCGCTTCGACCTCCTTCGCCCAGGGGAAGGTGGCGTTGTCGTAGACCGGCGGATTGCCGAGCTTGGCATATTTGAAGTTCAGCTTCTCCGCCCATGCGACGATGCCCATGAAGAAACGTGTCACGGGGCTCGGGCGTCCCATCGGGGCGATGCCCGAGGTGCCGAAGGTCTGTCCCTCGGGCTTGGAGTCGGCGGATTTGGGGGAGGAAAGGTCAGCAGTGCTGTCAGTCATGGGTGTTCCAATGCGCGATGCGTAAACTGTCATCTGTCACTCAGGATATGGACATCGCAGCCGATTGCGCAAGTCGGGCCTCCGTGAGGTGAGGTCAAATATCGCGACCCGGGGGCCATCTCCCCTGGTGACTGGGGGCTTTCCTCGCATACGACCGGTTTCCATTAAAATCAATGGGAGACGGATTTGGAGAACAGGTTGACCACCAGCACGCCAGCGATGATCAGCCCCAGGCCGATGACAGCAGGCGTATCCAGCCGCTGCTTGAAATAGATGAGGCCGACGCTGGAAATCAGCACGATGCCGAGCCCGCTCCAGATCGCATAGGCAATCCCCACAGGGATGACCTTCAGCGTCTGCGACAGGCAATAGAAGGAGGCGGCATAGCACGCGACCATCAGCGCAGTCGGCCAGAACCGGCTGAACTGCTGCGAAAGCTGCAGCGCCGTCGTGCCGATGACTTCGAGCGCGATCGCCGTAAACAGGAGCGCATAGACCGCAACCGGTGCCATGATGGTTTATCCTCTATTCCAGGGAAGTCAGCGAGCGGTCAGCTCGACCAGGCGTGCCAGAAGCGCCTGGCGCTGCGTATCGTCGGAGGCGCCGCCGATCATGTCGGCGAGCCAGAGACCGTCGGCGGCGAAGCGCACGATCTGCGCATCGATAGACGAGTCCGTGCCGACATATTCCTCGATCCGCCCGTCGATCCACTCCCCCCAGCGCTGCCGCAGCCGCGGCTCGGCCAGAAGCGCGATCGTCACCTGCGCCCAGTGGCCGGCGTCGTCAGGGCTGTCGCGCAGCCCGGCGACGGCGTTGAGATAGGCGCGCGTGAAACGGCCGTGCGGCACCGGATCCTCACGCATGCGCTCATCGAGATCTGCATCGAAGCGCGCCAGAAGATCCTCGAAGAGTGCATCCAGCAACGCGTTCTTGGTCGGGAAATGGTGGAGAAGGCCGCCCTTGCTGACCCCGGACGCGCCGGACACGGCATCGAGCGTCACGGCACTCATCCCCTGCTCGTTCGTCAGGCGCGCGGCGACATCCAGCAGCTGCTGGCGGACGATGGCGGGTTGCTTGCGGCGGTGATGAGCGTTTGACATCATGCATAAAGATACCGTCTGGACGGTTTTGTCAAGATGCCGTGAAATTCAGTCATCGAAGCTGGCGCGAAATGTCGCGCTTGGTGGTGCGGGTATCGGTTGCGATCGACGCTGCGGCGGTGCATGAAGGGACAAGCTGTGAGGAGCCGCGCCGTGAGCGAGAACACCATTACACTTTACGAGGCCGTCGGCGGCGACGCGACGATCCGGGCTCTGTCGCATCGTTTCTACGAGCTGATGGACACGCTGCCGGAAGCGAGCCACGTCCGCGCCGTCCACCCGCCGACGCTCGAAGGCAGCGAAGCGAAATTCTACGAATACCTGACCGGCTATCTTGGCGGCCCGCCCGTCTATGTCGCGAAATACGGCCATCCGCGCCTCAGAAGCCGCCACTTCATCGCCGAGATCGGCCCCGTCGAGCGCGACGAGTGGCTTTTATGCTTCCGCCAAGCGCTGGAAGAAACCGTTCCGAACCCGAAGCTGCGCGAGATCATCCTTCCACCGATCGAGCGGCTGGCCGATCACATGCAGAACAAGCAATAGGCTCCCTATAATGACGCTCAATCAGCGCTTCTCACCGCTTTTCCTGGTGCTCTCGGGTCTCTTCGGCTTTGCCGGCGTGGCGCTGGCCGCAGCCGCCGCCCACCTCGACGGCGACGGACACTTCCTCGCCTCGGCATCCGCCATGTGCCTCGCCCATGCCCCTGCCCTTTTGGCACTGGCATTGGCCGGCGAAAAGCTGAAGACCGCATGGCTCGCCGGGCTCCTTATGGGCGTCGGCACGCTGCTCTTTTCAGGCGACCTGGTGACGCTTCGCTTTGCAGGCTCCGGCCTGTTTCCGATGGCGGCGCCCACGGGCGGCTTCGCCATGATGTTCGGCTGGCTGGCGATCGCCGCCGGCGCCATCTTCCGCAACCGCGCCGGATAATCTGGCAGAGAGTAACTGGGTTATGTCGCCTGCGGGATCCGCCCGAAGCGCAGCAGATTGCCGTGCGGATCGTGAATGTAGAACTCTTCCATGTTCCACGGCCGCACCGTCATGTCGCTGAGCTTCTCGACGCCGCGCGCCTTGTATTCCGTGTGAAGCGCGCCGATACCGCCGCCGCGCAGATAGACGGATGTGCGCTCGCAGAGCGAGCGATCATCGGTCAGCCAGAAATGCAGCTCCATCTCGTTGCGGCGCAGGATGAGATAATCCTTGTCCTGATAGACGATCGTTTCGAAGCCGAGCCCGCCGCGATAAAAGGACAGCGTCTCGCCGATATCGAGCGACGGCAAAACCGGCAGAACCTCGATACGATCAGGATTGTCAGCCACCATCGCTCAGATCCCGTCCACGACCTGAAAACCCTCGAACACGGGCGGCCCCTTATACATCGCCTTGCGGTCGCCGGCATTGCGATGGGCGGCGCGGAACTGCTCGGACTTGGTCCAGTTGAGGAAATCCTCTTCGCTGCGCCAGATCGTGTGCGAGGAAAACAGCGTATACCCCTCCTCCGCATTCTCCCGACCGCGCAGCAGTTTGAATTCCACGAAGCCTGGCACCTCCGAAAGGCTGGAATCGCGGTTG
The DNA here is from genome assembly GCA_900465665.1 of Hyphomicrobiales bacterium. Lineage (GTDB taxonomy): Bacteria > Pseudomonadota > Alphaproteobacteria > Rhizobiales > Rhizobiaceae > Rhizobium. The sequence goes on along the minus strand of UBJO01000093.1, from coordinate 15,743 downwards.
CGCCAGACGCTTTCGAATTCCGCCTCCGACCCGATCGATACCTTGAAGCGGTTCATCGCGATAAACATGGGAGCACTCACGCCTTGCGTTTCCTCTCGGCCTCGGGAGCCTCGAAGGCTACCACGTTCCGGCCGTCAAGCGCGTCGCGGCCGAGCGGTTTTTCCGGCAATTCGCCCGGCATGCGCGCTTCCCAGATCGGAAACTGCTCGACATTGGGATAGTACCTGCGCCGCTCTTCGCGTTCCATCATCAGCTCATAGAGTTCGGGAACCATGCCATCGCCATTGTGTGCGGCCAGCTTGTGCAGGCCGATCAACGTATACCCTTCCGGGTGTCTATCGCTCATCGGGTGGCGTTTCGCTCGTTCATCGTCGTCAGCGCCCGCTCGAGGCTCGACTTGCTGCCGTTGCGCAGCGGAATGAAGGTCTTGCCGAACTTCTTGCAGCCGGTCTTTACCCTGAGGCACGCATCATGGCTGATACAGTCGATCGGGCAAAAGACGCAGTCGACGGAGGGAAGCACCGTATCGATGCGCGACACCGCCTCGCGCAGGCCGCCATCGTGGTGGATCAGCTCGGCGCCGAAGTTGCTGGCGATCTGGCGCAGATGCGCCACCTGGCAGTCGCGCCCGCCGACATAAAGGAAGCTGCGGCCATCAAGCTTGGAACGTCCGGAGGTCTCCTCAACCGTGCTTGTATCCGCACTCACGCGGATTTCCCGGTTAGAACCCTTCTTCGCCTTACGCGCCATTGACCACCCGTTCGTTCATTGATCGGCACACGATTGCTGCGTGTGTGGGTGGACCTTAGTAAACTTGATTTTTAGAGTAAAGTATAAAGTTGATTATTTTGATCATATTTTCTCAAGGGCCCGATTTTGTCATCGGGCCGCCTGTTGTCAGCGACCCGTCGTGACCTGCACTTCCTGCGTAAAGGTCCAGACCGGCTTGCCCCATTCAGACGGCAGTGGCGGGAATGGTGCTGCGCGGCGGACGCCATCGACTACGGCTGCATCGAGTTCCGGAATGCCCGAACTGCGCGCCACCGACAGGCCACCAAGCGCACCCGAACCGGTGATGCTCAACCGGATGCGAACGCTCATCGCGGCGTTCATCCGCCGGTATTCGGAAGGCACGCGGACGGACCGCCTGATTTTCGATTGCACCTTGCCCGGATAGTTGGCGACGGCGGCACTGCCGGAGCCGCCGCGATTCCCGGCGCTGCGCGAATCCTGATCGGAAGCCTGATCGACGCCATCAGACGCGCCGCGGCGGCTATCCTGCTTGTTCTCACCCTCGGAGCCCGAGCGCGTGACAACCTTCTTCGGCGGCTGCTTCTTCTCGACCGGCTTCGGCTTCTCGACAGGCTTCTGCGCCACCGGCTTCGGATCGGGCTTCGGCACGGTCTCCGGCTCGGGCGGAATTTCCGCTGTCTCGGTCGGCTGCACCGGCGCCACGTCTTCCGGCGTCGTGGGCGTCGTCTCGGTCACTTCCGGCTGAACCTGCGTCGGCACCTCGGTCGCCATCGGCTGAACCACGGATGTCTCGGCCGGCACCTGCGATGTCAGCACCTCAGGCTCGACGGCCGTCATGTTCTCAGGCGAGACGCGCGTCACTTCCTGCGTCGGCGCGACGGGCTGCGGATCGACCGGCTGCGCGTCGGGCTGAACCTCTGTCGGCTGCTGCGCGGTTTCGGGCTGCACTTCTTCGGCCACGATCTCCTCCGGCTGCGGTTCGGTGTTCTCGTCGCCCGCCGATGCTTGGTCGAGATCGGAATCGCCGAGCATGATCACGCTCACCGTCTCGCCGGCCTCTTCCTCCGGCTGCTCCGGGGTGACCACGACGCCGACGATCAGCGCGATGGCAAGCGCGCCGTGAAAGATGAAGGAACCGATGCAGGCGGCCGTCACGCCGAGCTTGCCGCGATGCGACCGGGTGGCCGCCGGCATCTCGACGCTCGCATCCATCAGCGGCGCCGCGGCATGACCGTTGCTGGCGCTGCGCGGGTCCTGCGGGAAGGACGAAATCTGCGCCTGGCGCGTATAGTGGAGAACAGCCTCGGCGGCCGGCTGGCGCGCGACGTTGCGAAGATCCGACAACTCGTGGCCGGGGTGCATGCCCGGATTGTTGTCGTTCACACCGCCATCGGCGACCGTCTCGTCGAAGAGAACCTGTCTCGGCTTTGATCTCGCTGAAACCACCATTTTGGATGCCTTGTACCGCTGCAACGCAAGAGGCCGGGGCTACCCCCGGCCGTCGCTCAACCTTCGAAAGGAATGGAAACCTGGGAGCGGGTCACCAGACCCTTCATGCACTCGCCCTTGCCGGGGCCTTCGCACGCCGGCGTGTCGTTGATCAGCACCCGCGTCACCGCCTCGCATTTCACATTCGGCATATCGAACTGCCGTACCCGCTTCTTGCCCTGCGGCAGATCGCGGAAATCGAGAACGGTGATCTTGTCGACGGCGTTCTTGTCGTTGAAGAAGGCGAGCTCGAAGGAAATCTTGGTGATGTCTTGCGGCAGCGTGTTCACCGCCACGAAGGTCATCATGCAGCCCTTCTGCGATGGGACCAGCCCGTTGAGCTCGACATCGAGCGCCGCCTTTGGCGCGGCAGCCGCGGCGGGCTCCTGCGCATAAGCCTGGATCGCGCCCGAAAAGACCAGCGAGCCGGCCGCCAAAAGCGTTGCAAATCGGGTGACCGGCCTCGTGAATGCCATTGCGTCTCTCCAATGAATTCCTAAAACTTGACTTACAAAGTCCGCTATTGCGTCTTTAAAAAATGATGACTATGAGAGTCAAGATAATTGTAGGTCGCAGGGGCATTTTTGAGCCACCTAAAGAAGCAAAAAAGCCAACGAAATGATGGTCGATAAGCCGGACACACTGAAGCAAACGCTATTGGCGCGCGACGCCGTGGCCGACGTCCGAATCCTGGAGAGCAGCGAGATTTTTCGCGGCGCTAACGAAATCGTCATCCGCCACGACGGCGCCCTGTACCGGATGAAGATCACCCGCCAGGGCAAGCTAATTCTGAATAAGTAGGGGTAGACAATGACTGAGAACACCAAGCCGTCGCCGGCCGAAATCCGCGCCTTCCGCGCCGAAAATCCCAAGATGCGCGAGCGCGATATCGCCGCCCAGCTCAAGGTTTCCGAAGCTGCGCTCGTGGCCGCCGAAGTCGGCATTTCCGCCACCCGCATCGACGGTAGCGCGCTCAAGCTCCTGGAGCGCGTCGCCGAACTCGGCGAAGTCATGGCGCTCTCGCGTAACGAAAGCGCCGTTCACGAAAAGATCGGCGTCTACGAGAACATCAAGACTGGTGGCCAGGGCGCTATCGTGCTCGGCGAGAACATCGACCTACGCATCTTCCCGAGCCGCTGGGTCCACGCTTTCGCGGTGACCAAGAAGGATGGCGACCAGGAGCGCTTGAGCCTGCAGTATTTCGACAAGGCCGGCACCGCCGTGCACAAGGTTCACCTGCGCCCGGCCTCCAACGTCGAGGCCTATCACTCCATCGTGAACGACCTGAAGCTCGAGGACCAGTCGCAGGACTTCGTCGCTGACGACAGCAAGACGGTGGCCGACGAGAGCGGCAGCGTCACCAAGGACGAGCTGCGCGACCACTGGAGCAAGATGACCGACACGCACGAGTTCTTCGGCATGCTGCGCAAGCTAAAGATCGGCCGCCAGGCCGCCGTGCGGACCGTTGGCGACGACTTCGCCTGGCAGCTCGACAACACCGCGACCGCAGAGATGATGCACGCATCCGTAAAGTCCGGCCTGCCGATCATGTGCTTCGTCGGCAATGACGGCATCGTCCAGATCCACTCCGGCCCGATCTTCAACATCCAGCCGATGGGTCCGTGGATCAATATCCTCGACGAGACCTTCCACCTGCACCTGCGTCAGGACCACATCGCCGAGACCTGGGCCGTGCGCAAGCCGACCAAGGATGGCCACGTCACCTCCGTCGAGGTCTACGGCGCCAATGGCGAAATGATCATCCAGTTCTTCGGCAAGCGCCACGAAGGCTCCGCAGAGCGCGCCGACTGGCGCGATATCGTCGAAAGCCTTCCCAAGGCGACGAGCGTTGCGGCGTAAGCCGAAGGAGATGACGATGCGGAACCACAATCGCGGTTCATTCAACAAGACGTCCATGCTGCGGGGCCTCATGGCCCTGCCGCTGGCAGCCTCGCTCCTCGCCTTCTCGCCGGCTGCCCATGCTGAAGACAAGATCGACAGCACCCGCCTGATCTCGATCGGCGGCGACCTCACCGAGATCATCTATGCGCTCGGCGAGGAAAAGCACCTGATCGCCCGCGACACGACCAGCCTGTTTCCCGAACAGGCCCTGAAGCTGCCCGACGTCGGCTACATGCGCGCGCTGTCGCCGGAAAACATCCTCGCCATGAACCCGACGGCGATCGTCGCCGTCGAAGGTTCCGGCCCGCCGGAAGCGTTGACGGTGCTGCGCAGCGCCAGCGTCCCCTTCGAGACGGTGCCGAACGCCTATACGCGCGACGGCATCCTCGCCAAGATCGACAAGGTCGGCGCACTCCTTGGCGTGGAGCCCAAGGCCGCCGAACTGCACAAGCAGGTCGCGACCGATCTCGACGCCGCGATTGCCGACGCCGCCAAGCACCCGGAAAGTGAACGCAAGCGCGTTCTCTTCATCCTCAGCATGCAGGGCGGCAAGATCATGGCTTCGGGCACCGGAACGGCGGCCGATGGCATCATCAAGCTCGCCGGCCTGGTCAACGCCGTCGGTACCTTCCCGGGCTACAAGCCGCTGACCGATGAGGCGATCATCGAAGCCAAGCCCGACGTCATCCTGATGATGAACCGTGGCGATGGCGCGGGCACCAAGAATGAAGACCTGATGAACCAGCCGGCGCTGGCGCTGACGCCCGCCGTGCAGAACAAGGCCATCATTCGCATGGACGGCCTGCACCTGCTCGGCTTCGGCCCGCGCACCGCAAGCGCCGTTCGCGAACTCACCAAGGCGATCTACGGGGGCTGACCATGGCGGTACTGAACGACATGGACGGACGTCGTATCGTGTTTTCGGCCTCGGGGATGCGTGAGCGTCACCGGGCCGGCGACCGCTCGCTGCTGGCACTCGCGGTCATCGCGCTGCTGGTGGTCGGTTCCGTCCTGTCGTTGCTGTTCTCCGTCACGACGGGCGCCTCGGATGCGTCCTTCCTCGACGTGATCGCCAATGTCGCCGGATCGGATGATGCGCTCAGCATGCGCGACCGCATCATCATCTTCGACATCCGCATGCCGCGCGCCATCCTCGGCTTCCTGGTCGGCGGTTCGCTGGCGGTGTCGGGCGCCGTCATGCAGGGCCTGTTTCGCAATCCGCTGGCCGATCCCGGCCTCGTCGGTGTCTCCTCCGGCGCCGGCCTCGGCGCGGTCGTCATGATCGTGCTCGGCGGCGGCTTCGTCGCGCCACTCTACGTCCTGCTCGGCATCTACGCGCTTCCACTCGCAGCCTTCGCCGGCGGCCTCGCCACGACGCTGCTGCTCTACCGCATCGCCACCAGCAACGGCCAGACCTCCGTCGCGACCATGCTGCTTGCCGGCATCGCGCTCGGCTCGCTTGCCGGCGCCATGACCGGTCTGCTCGTCTACATGGCCAACGACCAGCAGCTGCGTGACCTCACCTTCTGGGGGATGGGATCGCTCGCCGGCTCGACCTGGACGAAGATCGCCGCCGCCGGCCCGATCATCCTCCTGTCCTTCATCGTCGTCCCCTTCCTCGCCAAGGGCCTCAACGCCATCACGCTCGGAGAAGCCGCGGCCTTCCACATGGGCGTTCCCGTGCAGCGGCTGAAGAACATCGCCATCGTCACCGTCGCGGCTGCGACAGGCGCATCGGTCGCCGTCAGCGGCGGCATCGGCTTCGTCGGCATTGTCGTGCCGCATGTGCTCCGCATGGCGATCGGACCGGATCACCGCTATCTGCTGCCGGCCTCGGCGCTCCTCGGCGGTTCGCTTCTGATCTTCGCCGACGTTATCGCCCGCACCATCGTCGCGCCCGCCGAACTGCCGATCGGCATCATTACCGCGGCAGTCGGCGGCCCGTTCTTTCTCTGGATCCTGCTGCGCCAGCGTTCCCGCCTTGCCCTTTGAGTATCTGCCATGATCGAAGTCTCCGGCGTCTCCGTCCGCCTGTCGGGCAAAACCATCGTTGAAGACGTCGGCTTCACCGCCGCCTCGGGCAAGCTGACGGCGATCGCCGGGCCGAACGGCTCGGGCAAGACGACCACGATGAAGGCCGTATCCGGCGAACTGCCCTATAACGGCTCGATCCGCATCAACGGCGAAGATGTACGCGGGCTGCAGCCATACCAGCTGGCGGCCGTGCGCGGCGTGCTGCCCCAGGCGAGCAACATCTCCTTCCCCTTCACAGTGCGCGAAATCGTCCGCATGGGCCTGACCTCGGGGCTGAACCGCAATCCCGAGCGCGCCGAGCATACGGCGGCCAAGGCGCTGTCTTCGGTCGATCTCGACGGTTACGAAGGACGCTTCTACCAGCACCTCTCCGGCGGTGAGCAGCAGCGCGTGCAGCTTGCCCGCGTGCTTTGCCAGATCTCCGAACCCGTCGTCGACGGCAAGCCGCGCTGGCTCCTCCTCGACGAGCCGGTCTCCAGCCTCGATATCAGCCACCAGCTGACGATCATGCGGCTTGCCCGCGCCTTCTGCGACGCCGGCGGCGGCGTCATCGCGGTGATGCACGACCTCAACCTGACGGCGCTTTTCGCCGACCAGATCATACTCATGCAGCAGGGCGGTCTCGCGGCCCGCGGCACCGTGCATGAGGTGCTGACCGACGAGACCATGCACGCGGTCTTCGGCTGCCCGCTGCGCATCAACAAGGTGCCTGACGACGGCACCCCATTCGTGCTCGCCCACAGCGCCGTCGGCGGCTGATCACGCGCGGAACCTTTTGCCCATAACCCGCGTTAAGCCATTGATTTGGGTCATTGCCGGGCATCTGTGTTCATGCAAGCTTGCGTTCTGATCCTGTGTTTAACCAGGCGGTGCGAAACCGCGCCGTAACAATGGAGAAAACCATGGCATCTTTCCTTCAGTCCGGCCGTCACCGTCGCAATGGCAGCGCCGCTCTCCACAACATCGAGGCAACGGTCGAGGACCAGATCGCGTCCCTTCAGGACGAAATCGCGTCGCTGACGAAGATGCTGAGCAAGAACTCGCGCAAGCAGAGTGAAAAACTGAGCGCCCAGGCAGCATCCGGCTACGAAGATCTGGTTGCCCGCAGCGAGGACTTGCTGCGCGACCTGCAGGATGGTTATCTGCGCGGCGCTTCCGAAGTGCGCGACACCGTTCGCAGGCACCCGGTCGCCACCATCGGCGCTGCTGCCGCATTCGGACTGGTCGTCGCCCTCCTGGCACGACGCTAAGGAGGCTAGATGCTGTTCCCGATCCTCAGCCTCCTGGTAGGCACGAGTGTTCACCGCACCGTTGCGCGCACCAAGCGCAACGGTATTTTCATTGCCATTGCCGCGATTTTCGTGCTGACCGCCTATGCGCTGGCCGTCACAGCCGGCGCGATCTGGCTTGCAGGCATTTACGGCGCCGTTGGAGCAGCACTCTTCCTCGCGGCCTGTGCCCTTCTGATCGCCATCATCGTGATGATCGTCATGATGGTGATGAACGCCCAGGAAGCTCGGCGCGCCAGGGAACGCAAGCAGGCGTTCGAGACGGCCGCCGCCGCAAGCCTCGGCATCATCCGCTCGCAGCCGCTTCTGACAGCCGGCGTCATCGCCGCCATGGTCGCCGCCAATCTCTTCACCTCGAAGGACCGCGACTGACGGCGCTGCCGCTTTCGCTGAACGCATAAAAAACCGGCGCCCGCGAGGGTCAGCCGGTTTTTCCTTGTCCGTTCAATGCACTCTCAGAACGCAAAGGCCTTCGACGTCAGCGGCGACGAGGTCGCATCCGGTCCGAAGTCGGCCTCGCCGGTGATCTGCAGCATTTCCTGCAGCCGCTGGCGGGCGCGGTTGACACGGCTCTTGATTGTTCCGACCGCACAGCCGCAGATTTCGGCGGCTTCCTCATACGAGAAGCCGGATGCGCCGACCAGAATGATCGCTTCGCGCTGGTCACTAGGCAGCTGCTCGAGCGCCTTCTTGAAGTCCTGAAGGTCGAGCGCGCCATATTGCGACGGGTGCGTTGCCATGGATTCGGTGAACAGGCCATCGCTATCCTGGATCTCGCGTCCCGCCTTGCGCATCTGGCTGTAGAGCTCGTTGCGCAGGATGGTGAAGAGCCAGGCCTTCATGTTGGTGCCCATCTCGAAGTGGTCCTGCTTGGCCCATGCCTTCATGATGGTGTCCTGCACGAGGTCATCGGCGCGGTCATGGCGACCGATCAGCGAGATGGCGAATGCGCGCAGGCTTGGGAGAGCCGAAAGGAGCTCGCGTTTGAAGCTTGGTTGCTGCTTGTCCATAGATCAACCTTCACTTCGCTGCTTTGGCCGAGGCCATTTCGGCCTGGTCGAGCTTTTCGAGGAGATCGAGGAAACGATCTGGGATCGCTTCTTCCTGAACGGCAGCATAAAGCGACCTCAAACGCACCCCGATCTGGCTGTTGGGATCCATGATATCGCTTGCACGTAACTCAGCGCGTTGGCCGTCTATGTCTTCGTTGTTCCGGCTTGTCATTAACTTTTCACTTCTTGTCCGTTGTCTCTAAGCCTCGCGTACCGCTGCGGGAAAACCTTCATTCCGGTCCCCCGCCGCCTCGGTCGAATTCTCGCCGGACAACCCTCTCGGAATGCATGTCGTGTCGCAGGTCAGTTTACGATGAGCCCCTTCTCGTGGGCAGTAGAATGCGCGGTGGTAAAAAAAGTTCCTGATCATCTGGAACTTTTTTCAGGTAGTGTGCGTTCTCGATGCACTGGAGCTGTTTTTCGGCCCTGCTTATGGGAGCTTTCTATGACACTTTCTACTCGAATTGCGCCGCACCTTCCTTATCTGCGCCGCTATTCACGGGCGTTGACCGGCACACAGACATCAGGCGACGCGTATGTCGCCGCAGTGCTTGAGGCAATCATTGCCGACATATCCATTTTCCCTGACACATCGAACGACCGCGTCGCACTCTACAAACTGTTCACGACGCTGTTTGGTTCCTCGACGGTGCAGATTCCAGAGCCGTCTTCCCCCTACGCCTGGGAGCAGCGTGCCACCATCAACCTCGGCAAGGTCTCGCCGCGCGCCCGCCAGGCCTTCATCCTGGCCTCGGTCGAAAACTTCCGCGTCGGCGAAATCGCCGAAATCCTCGACAGCGAGGAGAGCGAAGTGGCGAACCTGCTCGACAGCGCGTCGCGCGAGATTTCCCGCCAGGTCGCGACCGATATCATGATCATCGAGGACGAACCGCTGATCGCCATGGATATCGAGCAAATGGTCGAAAGCCTCGGCCACCGCGTTACCGGCATCGCCCGCACCCACACGGAAGCGGTGGCGCTCTACAACAAGACCAAGCCGAGCATGGTTCTCGCCGACATCCAGCTTGCCGACGGCAGCTCGGGTATCGACGCGGTCAACGACATCCTCAAGACCTCGAGCGTGCCGGTGATCTTCATCACCGCCTTCCCCGAGCGCCTTCTGACCGGTGAGCGTCCCGAGCCGACCTTCCTCGTCACCAAGCCATTCAACCCTGACATGGTCAAAGCTCTGATCAGCCAGGCGCTTTTCTTCAACGAAAGCACGAAGGCAGCCGCCTGACGCTATATTTCAGCAATTGCGGAACAATGCGAAAAGGGGAGCGTTCCAGTCCATCTGCAGCGCTCCCCGGATATTAAGATTTTATCTAGCGCTTGCCTCTAAAAAGAAGCGGTGGGCGGACTTTAGGGTCTGCTGGCGGCATAAACGGATTGAAGGAAGGGCGGCTGGGTGAAGAGGACTGGACCATTGGCCGGCACGCCCTTCGCATTGGAAGGCAAGGAGCTCTTGATGGAGCGGGCGCTCGCGAGCGCCGGCATCGCCGTTGTCTATCAGGATCCCGACCTCGGCATCGTCTATGCCGAGAACCTCCCCGCGCATCTTGAACACGCCGTTCTCCCCGGCGGCAGCGACGCCGACATGTTCGGCGAGGTCCACGCACGCAATCTCGAAACACTGAAGCGCAAGGTGCTGGAAACCGGCACGCCGGCCAGTACCGAGGCCGATATCGCCATCGACGGCGAAATGCGCACCTACGAAATCAAGGTGCAGCGCGTCACGCTCGGCCATGAGATCGGCCTGCTGTCTATTATCACCGAGATCACCGAGACCAGACACCGCGAGAAGGTGCTGAAATCGCTTCTGCGCGAACTCTCGCACCGCTCGAAGAACCTGCTTGCCATCATCCAGGGCATCGCCACGCAGACCGCCCGCAACACGCTGTCTCTCGACAGCTTCCTCGTGAAGTTCCGCGGCCGGCTGCAGTCGCTGTCGAACTCCCAGGATCTCATCACCGACAGTAGCTGGCGCGGCGCCTTCCTCTTCGAACTTACGCGCAAGCAATTCGCCCCCTATTGGCCGGAGAGCGCCGGCCCCCTGCCCGTCACCGGGCTCAATGTTCACCTGACCCCGAACGCCGCGGTTCATGTCGGCCTCGCGCTCCACGAGTTGATAGTCAATTCGGCGACCTTCGGCGCCATTGCCGGCGGCGCGCCCGCGATCGCGCTCGACTGTCAGGAAACCACGCACGGCGACCGCAAGGCGATCAGCTTCACATGGACCGAAACGCTGCCCAACGACGAAGTCCACGAATTCAGCGACAACAGCTTCGGCCGCATCGTGCTTGAGCGCGTCGTGCCCTCGTCGGTCAACGGCAAGGCCGATCTGCGCCTGACGCCGGGCCGTATCGAGTATCACCTGCTGATCCCCGACACCGAATTCGAGATCCTCAAGCGCGCGCCGCAACAGGTCGGCGGCGTCTGACCGTCACCACCTGACATTCCATCGATTTTTATTGAATACCGCGTACAAGAAAACAGCCAGTGCGAGGGCGGCGCACCGGCTGTTTTCACTCACCGGGAGGGGACCGTGAGTGTGATCCGAAGGTGGTTTGGGGGCGCGCATTTTTGGGTCGATGCGATCACCATTCGGATATCGCCATAACGGGCTGTGCGAGGAATGGTTCCCGCTCTTCACGAGAAATCTCTGATTTTTTCAATTATTCTTCCGCTGTGAAGATCGGCGCGGCCGCAAGCGCTCATTGAGCAACTTGACAGCAATCACCTCAAAATCGAAAAACCGTTCCAAAACAGCAGCATACGCCTGCTACCAAGCCCGCCTAATGCTAAAATTTTACCGTTTGATAAATTTTTTATCCTGAGTTACGCTTCGTTCCACTGGCCGTTTACCTATAATGAGGGAACTTCAATGGAACGTCTGGACACTGGGATTCATGCTGGCCGGCTTTCGCCCGCTGAGTATGACAAGAATTTCTCCGATCTTCACCCGCGCCTCGACAAGCACGAGGCTCTGGTCGCCTCCGACCGCTGTTATTTCTGTTACGACGCGCCCTGTATGACGGCCTGTCCCACCGCCATCGATATCCCGCTCTTCATCCGGCAGATATCGACTGGCAATCCCCTCGGCTCCGCCAAGACCATCTTCGACCAGAACATCCTGGGCGGCATGTGCGCCCGCGTCTGTGCCACCGAAGAGCTCTGCGAGCAGGCCTGTGTGCGCAACACGGCCGAGGAACGCCCCGTCGAGATCGGCCGTCTGCAGCGCTACGCCACCGATGCGGCCATGCAGGCGGGCAAGCAGTATTACACCCGCGCGGCCTCGACAGGTAAGAAGATCGCCGTCGTCGGCGCCGGCCCGGCCGGCCTCGCCGCCGCGCACCGCCTCGCGGTCAAGGGCCATGAGGTCGTGATCTACGACGCCAAGCCGAAATCCGGCGGCCTCAACGAATACGGCATCGCCACCTACAAGTCCGTCGACGGCTTCGCGCAGAGGGAAGTCGACTATGTGCTCTCGATCGGCGGCATCGATATCAAGCACGGACAATTGCTCGGCCGCGACTTCCAGCTCGCCGACCTGCAGTCGCAATATGACGCCGCTTTCCTCGGCATCGGTCTCTCGGGTGTCAACGCGCTCCGCGTCGAGGGCGAAAACCTCGCGGGCGTCGACGACGCGGTCGATTTCATCGCCGCGCTGCGCCAGACCGACAACAAGGCCGACATCGCCATCGGCCGCCGCGTCATCGTGCTCGGCGGCGGCATGACTGCCATCGATGCGGCCGTGCAGGCAAAGCTGCTCGGCGCCGAGGAAGTGACGATCTGCTACCGCCGCGGCAAGGAGCACATGAACGCCTCGGAGTTCGAGCAGGATCTGGCGACCTCCAAGGGCGTCATCATCCGCCACTGGCTGGCGCCGAAGGCGATCCTTGCGCAGGACGGCAAGGTCGCGGCCCTTGAGGTCGAATACACCACGCTGTCGGAAGGCCGCCTGGCGACCACCGGTGAAACCGGCGTCATTGCCGCCGACCAGATCTTCAAGGCGATCGGCCAGACCCTCGTCTCTTCGAGCCTTGGAAGCCTGCGTCTGGAATCCGGCCGCATCGTCGTCGACGCCGAAGGCCGCACCTCGCTTGATGGCGTCTGGGCCGGCGGCGACTGCGTCTTCGGGGGCAACGACCTCACCGTCTCGGCCGTCGCCAATGGCCGCGACGCCGCCGAATCCATTCACCGAATGCTGGCTGCCGATGCGCAGCCGGCCGTTGCCGTCGCCTGAAGGGGAGAGTGAACCATGGCTGATCTCCGCAACAATTTCGTCGGCATCAAATCGCCGAACCCCTTCTGGCTCGCCTCGGCGCCGCCGACAGACAAGGCCTACAATGTCGAGCGCGCCTTCAAGGCGGGCTGGGGCGGCGTGGTCTGGAAGACGCTGGGCGAGGAAGGCCCGCCCGTCGTCAACGTCAACGGCCCGCGCTACGGCGCGATCTGGGGCGCCGACCGCCGCCTGCTCGGCTTGAACAACATCGAGCTCATCACCGACCGAGACCTCTACACCAACCTGCGCGAAATGAAGCAGGTGAAGATGAACTGGCCGGACCGGGCGCTGATCGCCTCGATCATGGTTCCCTGCGAGGAGGAGAGCTGGAAGGCGATCCTGCCGCTGGTGGAAGAGACCGGCGCCGACGGCATCGAGCTCAACTTCGGCTGTCCGCACGGCATGTCCGAGCGCGGCATGGGTGCCGCCGTCGGACAGGTGCCTGAATATATCGAGATGGTGGTGCGCTGGTGCAAGCAGTACACCCGCATGCCCGTCATCACCAAGCTGACGCCCAATATAACCGATATCCGCAAGCCCGCCCGCGCCGCGAAAGCCGGCGGTACCGACGCCGTGTCGCTGATCAACACGATCAACTCGATCACCTCGGTCAACCTCGACACCTTCTCGCCGGAGCCCTCGATCGACGGACGCGGCAGCCATGGCGGCTATTGCGGCCCGGCGGTCAAGCCGATCGCCCTCAACATGGTGGCCGAGATCGCCCGCGATCCGGAAACCCAGGGCCTGCCGATCTCGGGCATCGGCGGCGTCACCACCTGGCGCGACGCGGCCGAGTTCCTGGCGCTCGGCGCCGGCAACGTACAGGTCTGCACGGCGGCGATGACCTACGGCTTCAAGATCGTCCAGGAGATGATCTCGGGCCTCTCCGACTGGATGGACGCCAAGGGCCACCGCAGCCTCGACGACATTACCGGCCGCGCCGTGCCCAATGTCTCCGACTGGCAGTATCTGAACCTCAACTACATCGCCAAGGCCAGGATCGACCAGGATGCCTGCATCAAGTGCGGCCGCTGCCACATCGCCTGCGAAGACACCTCGCACCAGGCAATCACGCAATTCGTCAATGGCGTCAGGCACTTCGAGGTGATGGAAGACGAGTGCGTCGGCTGCAACCTCTGCGTCAACGTCTGTCCGGTCGAAAACTGCATCACCATGGAGCAGCTTCCATCCGGCAGCCTCGACGAACGCACCGGCAAGACTGTAGACCCCAACTACGCCAACTGGACGACGCACCCGAACAACCCGATGGCCAGGCAGGCCGCGGAGTAAGGCGAGCATCTGAACCCATACCGTGAGACCACACGCTCACGGTATGGGTCACCGCCCCATCGATCGCGCGGCGTGATCTTGGCGATGCCTAAAGCCGGTATTTTAGCAATAATATACATAGGATACTAAAGCGCCCCGGATACAACCCTAAGAGGTTTCCGGAGTAGATCATGAAGTTTCCAATCATCGTCGCATTGTGCGCAACAACCTCATTCCTTGCCGCCGGTGGTTATACCGTGGTGCCGCAGGCGCTGAGCTTTACTCGGACAACGACACCCGCCAAGCCGATGATCGTCGAGAACGGCGTGATCATTCAGCGAGAAACCTCTTGCGACATCAAGGGCAACATCAGCATCAACTCGGGCGAACGCATCTATCACGTCCCGGGCCAGCATTATTACGCAGCCACGAAGATCTCGCCGCAATATGGCGAGCGATGGTTCTGCTCCGAGGAAGAGGCGCGCGCCGCAGGTTGGCGCAAGGCCAGCTATTGATCACGGCCGCGAACGGCATCATACGCCCCGGCTCACATCCGTAACGCCACCCGAAAACACCTTCCGATACGCCCCTGGGCTGGTCCCCAGCCGTCGGCGAAAATGGTGCCGCATCGTTGCCGGCGTGCCGAAGCCGCAGGCGGTGGCGATGTCGTCGAGCGATGCCTCGCCCTTTCGCTCCAGGAGTTCGCGCGCATGACGCAGCCGCTCGGTGAGCAGCCATTCGCCAACGCTCGATCCCGTGGTTGCCTCGAAACGGCGCTGGAAGGTGCGCTGGCTCATCCCCGCCTTGGTCGCAAGCAGGCTGATCGGCTGCTCCTCGTTTAGACGCGACCGCATCCACTCGATGAGCGGCCCGAGCCGCACGCCTTCGCGCGGCTGCGGCACGGGAGCGCGGATGAACTGCGCCTGCCCGCCCTCGCGGTGCGGCGGCACGACGAGGCGCCGAGCGACGGAATTGGCCGCCTCCGCGCCGAAATCGCCGCGCACCACATGCAGGCAGAGATCGATGCCGGCCGCACTGCCCGCCGCCGTCAGCATCCGCCCCTCGTCCATGTAGAGCACATCGGCATCGAGCCCGATCTCGGGATAGCGCTCGGCCACGGAAGCGACATAGCGCCAGTGCGTCGTTGCCCGCTTGCCCGAAAGCAACCCCGAGGCAGCCAGAACCGCGACACCCGAGCATAGCGACATGATCCGCGCCCCTCGCCCATGCGCCGCCTGCAACGCCCTGATCAGCCCGTCGGGCACCGGTGCATCGATCGCTCGCCAACCGGGAACGACGATCAGATCGGCATCATCGAGATCGTCGAGACCACCATCGACGGTGACGCTCAGCCCACCGGCCGCGCGAAGCGGCCCGGCTTCGACGCCGCAGGCGTGAAAGCGATACCAACTCACCCCCATCTCCGGTCTCGGCAGGCCGAAGACCTCGTAGGCGATGCCGAATTCGAAGGTGCACAGACCGTCATAGACGAGCACGGCGACCTTGGGTCCTGACAGCGCGGCAGTATTTGGCATGATCTTTACGCCAGTCGTCATTATGGCCAGTTTCGCCAACACCTATCATCACGCATCTTCTGCGGCAACAGCAACGACAGGAGACAACGATGACCGACATGATCCCGGAACCACAGCCCTCCACCCACCCCGCGCG
>UBJO01000091.1 GCA_900465665.1 Hyphomicrobiales bacterium | reverse complement strand
AGGGGGAGGGCTTAACCCAGACGCCCCGTCGACGTTCAATTTGGGCAGGCGGTTGCCACGGGTCTTCTCCCCCCTTGTGGGGGAGATGGCCGGCAGGCCAGAGAGGGTCTTAATCCAGCACGCGACGGCGCCCCGGAGAATGACAGCATGATCGACGGCATTCTTGAAACCGCGCTTTACGTCGACGACCTCGATGCCGCCGAACGCTTCTATCGCGATGTTCTCGGCCTCGAGAAGGTTCTGCGCCATGACAACCGGCACGTCTTCTTTCGCTGCGGCGCAGGCATTCTCCTGATCTTCAACCGCCACGAAACGATCAAGCCGCCCTCTTCCGACGCGCTGCCGGTTCCGCCGCATGGCACCACCGGCGCGGGGCATGCCTGTTTCCGGATGAGTGCGGAAGCGATTGACTTGATCGCGGAAAAGCTCAACAAAGCGGGCGTTTCCATCGAAAGCGATTTCTGCTGGCCGAACGGGGCGCGATCGATCTATTTCCGCGATCCTGACGGCAACAGCCTGGAATGCGCCGAACCCAAACTTTGGAATCTTTGAAGGACCGCTCATGCGCAAGCTCGATACCCGCACCATCGTCGTTGCCAGCCACAATGCCGGCAAGATACGCGAGATCGCCGACCTGATCGGTCCTTTCGGCTTCTCGGCGAAATCGGCAGCCGAACTGAAATTCGAGGAGCCGGATGAGACCGGCACGACCTTCGAGGAAAACGCCGCGATCAAGGCGCTGGCTTCCGCCAAGGCTTCCGGCCTGCCGTCGCTCTCCGACGACAGCGGCCTGGTGATCGACGCGCTGGACGGCGCACCCGGCGTCTACACCGCCAACTGGGCGGAAACCGCCGATGGCACGCGCGATTTCGCCATGGCGATGCAGAAGGTCGAAACCGCTCTTCAGGAAAAGGGCGCCACCACGCCGGAGCAGCGCACCGCGCGCTTCGTCAGCGTTCTCTGCCTGGCGTGGCCGGATGGGCACACCGAAATGTTCCGCGGCGAAGTCGAAGGCTTCGTCGCCTGGCCACCGCGCGGCACTGAAGGCTTCGGCTACGATCCGGTCTTCCAACCCGAGGGCTACGACACCACATTCGGCGAGATGAACGCGGAAGAGAAGCATGGCTGGAAGCCGGGCGACGCTGCCGCTCTCTCGCATCGCGCCCGCGCCTTCAAGATCTTCGTCGAAACCTGCCTGGACGCATAAGACCCGAATCGTGGACACTTTGGAACAGCCTAACCTGACGCGCTATGCATCTCTTTTGCCCGATACCGGCGAGCCCGGCTTCGGCGTCTACGTGCATTGGCCGTTCTGTGCCGCCAAGTGCCCCTATTGCGACTTCAACAGCCATGTGCGCCACCAGCCTGTGGACCAGGAGCGCTTTACCGCCGCCTTCCTGAAGGAGATGGCGGCGATGCGGCAGCTGAGCGGCCCGAAGACTGTCACCAGCGTCTTCCTCGGCGGCGGCACGCCCTCGCTGATGAACCCATCGACCGTCTCGGCCATTCTCGACGGCATCGCCAAGGAATGGCACATGCCTGATGGCATCGAGATCACCATGGAGGCCAACCCCTCCAGCGTCGAGGCCGAGCGTTTTCGCGGCTACCGCGCCGCCGGCGTCAACCGCGTGTCGCTGGGCGTGCAGGCGCTGAACGATCGCGACCTCAAATTCCTCGGGCGTCTGCACGATGTCGAGGATGCGCTGAAGGCGATCAAGCTGGCGCGCGACATCTTCCCGCGCATGTCCTTCGACCTGATCTATGCCCGTCCCAAGCAGACGGTCGAGGAATGGGAACGCGAGCTGCGCGAAGCGATCTCCTACGCCGTCGACCACCTGTCGCTCTACCAGCTGACGATCGAGGAGGGCACGCCCTTCTTCGGGCTGCACAAGATGGGCAAGCTCGTCGTGCCCGACGACGATCAGTCGGCGCTGCTCTATGAGGCGACACAGGACATCACCGCCGCCGAGGGCATGCCCGCCTACGAAGTCTCCAACCACGCCCGCCCAGGCGCCGAGAGCCGCCACAATCTCACCTACTGGCGCTACGGCGACTATGCCGGCATTGGCCCCGGCGCGCATGGACGGCTGACGCGCGGCCCCATCAAGCTCGCCACCGCCACCGAGCGCAAGCCGGAAGCCTGGCTGGAGCTCGTCGAGCGCGACGGCCACGGCGTGCTCGACCAGGAGCAGCTGGGCTATGACGAACAGGCCGACGAACTACTGCTGATGGGACTTCGCCTCACCGAAGGCGTCGACCTCGCCCGCTGGCAACAGCTCTCCGGCCGCGACCCCGATCCGAAGCGCGAAGAATTTTTACTGGAACACGGGTTTATCGAACGGATCGGCAATTCGCGCATCCGCTGCACGCCGTCGGGGATGCTGATTCTGGATTCGGTGGTGGCTGATCTGGCTTGTTGATTTTGGGGGTGAGGCCTCTGGAGAGGTTTTCGCAAGTGGCCCCTCATCCGCCTGCCGGCACCTTCTCCCCAACGGGGAGAAGGTGGCCCGAAGGTTTCAGGTGCAACTTGTTGCACCGGGGATGAGGGGGCTCCGGGCTCTGCCCTATCCTGTTGTTCTTAAATAACTCCCGCACTCAAACCACCCTCCTCCGCACCCGCGCAAACAACCGCCCATCGATCGCAGCCAAACCGATCGCGATCATCGCCATGCCGATCAGGTGCTTGGCCTGCAGCTGCTCGCCCAAGATGGCCGCGCCGAGCAGGATGGCGCTGACGGGGATGAGGAAGGTGACGAGCATCAGGTTGGTGGCGCCCGCCGTGGCGAGGATGCGGAAGAAGAGGACGTAGGCGACCGCTGTCGAGAGCAGCGCCGGGCCGAAGAGCGCCATCCAGGTCTCGGCCGAGGGGGCGGCGAGCGTCCAGGGGTGATCGACGATGAGGGCGATGGGGAGCATCAGCACGCTGGAGGCGGTGACCTGGCCAGCGGCGGGGAGAAGCGGTGCCATGCCCATCTGGCGGAAGCGGCGACCGTAGATGCCGGCGAAAGAGTAGGAGATTGCGGCGCCGAGAACGGCGAGCTGCGCCAGCACATTGGTTCCCAAATCGCGCAGCGCATCGAAGCCGATCATGTAGGCGACGCCGGCGAAGCCGACGATGACGCCGAGCAGGCGGTTTCCGGTCATCTTCTCATCCGCCGTCAACAGATGCGCGACGACGACGCCGAAGAGCGGCGTGGTGGCGTTGAGGATCGAGGCAAGGCCGCTCGCAATATGGGTTTGTCCCCAGACGATAAGGCAGAAGGGGATCATGTTGTTGATCAGGCCCATGACGAAGAAGGCGGCCCAAGACTTGCCATCACGCGGCATGGCGTGGCCGGTGGCGCGCACGATCAGATTCAGCGCGACGGCGGCGATCAGCACGCGGCCGGTGACGATGGTAAACGGCGGCAGGGTTTTCACCAGGATGCCGTTGAACAGGAAGGAGCCGCCCCAGAGCAGCGACAGCACCAGCAACATTCCCCATTCGGCAAGACCCATCTGTCTCTGCTGCATCGCTTCTCTCCCTCTCCCAGCATAGCAAGGCATAGCGCCACGCCCGCGCTGGCGCCACCCGTTTCCTGTGGGCTCTCACAAATCTCGCGACCGGTGGAAAAAGTGGACACCTGCACTCATAAAACGCTTTCCTGCCGCGCATTTGCTGATTATCATAGTCAGGATTAAGACGCATACAGGCAAGGCCGAACCTCAGTCATGGCAGTTCAACAGATCGCGCGGACGGCGCCCGGGCTCCCGCAGCCGATTGGCTTGTCCCACGCTTTTTCCGGCGATCACGCCTGGTGCCGCGAGAAGATGATGCTGGCGGATGAGCTGGCCGGTGGCGTCGCCCTCGCAACATTCTTCGAGGATGGCGGTTTCGAGCGGGCGATCGACCGGTACACCGAGGTCACCAAGGGCACGGACCGCCGCGCCGTCGTCTCCATGTGGTCGCTCTACTACTTCGCCGGGATCAGCATTCCCTATCTGCTCGCCCGTCGCCTGGCTGGCCAGGTGCTGCCGGTGGCGTTTGATGAGATGACGATCGCGCTCACCGAGGACGGGCTGCCGCGTGCCTTCGGCGTCTCCCATCGCGGCATGATCGGCGAAGAGACGAGCGCCGACGAATTTTCCGTGGTCGGGCCGCTGATGTCTGATCATCTCAACACGGCCGTCGAGCGCCTGAAGCGCTGCGGGCTCTCGGCCAAGCTCCTGTGGAACAACGCCGCCGTCTACATCGACTATACGCTGCGGCTGACCGATAGCGAGGGCGGAGGGCGCTCGGCTCCCGACCTGCCGCTCTTCGTGCGCGGGTGCCTGCCGGATGGCGGGCCGAACCCGCTCTGCGGCAGCGTCAGACAGGTCGAGGAAGACGGGCAGATGATCCAGCGGCGCAAGCTCTGCTGCCTGCGCTACATGCTTCCCGGGGTCGCCAGCTGCGGCAATCGCTGCGCACTGCCCAGCCAGCGCAATCCGCAATAGCGGTGTCCACACCGCCGCCCTGAGAGCGGCGATGTGTTGAAACGCTTGGCCGATCAGGCTCTGCGGGACGCACCCGTCTTGAAGAGGCTGCCGGTCGGCGTCTTCAGGAACATATCGAGCGGAATGTGTTCCTGGTGCAGGAAGCCGGTTGCGGGTAGCAGCCCGTCGCGCACCATCTCGATGACGGCTACGACCGATGCCGAGGTTGTCCAGGCGATCGCCGTGCGGCGGGCGCCTGATATCTCGATCGGGTAATAGGCGCGCACGAATTCCTTGCGGCGCAGGCTGCCACGCTCGGTGCCTTCGGCGGCCACATGCACGTAGACGACATCGTCATCGACGGGGGGCTTGGCCTCCGTCAGGATCTCGCCGGCGAGCTTGCGCTTGTCGCGCATCAGAAGCTCGTGGAAGAAGAAGTTCATCAGGTCCATGTGGCCGGGATAGCGCATGGTCTTGTAGTCAAGGTTCTCGACCTTGCCGAGCAGCGTGTCGCACATGGTGCCGAGACCGCCCGAGGTCGTGAACGCCTCAAGCTTCACGCCCTCGACGTAGATGGTTTCGAGCCACTCCATCGGCGACACCAGCTTGCGCACGCCGCCTTCGATCACTTCGCAATCGTTCAGATATTCGTTGACCACGCCCTCCGGCGACCAGTTGAAGGCATAGCCCAAGAGGCCCGTCGGATTTTGCGGCAGGGCGCCGACGCGCATGCGGATCGAGCGGCAGCGATCGAAGCCATCGGCAAGGCTCGAGCCGACGATGCCGACGAAGCCCGGGGCAAGCCCGCATTGCGGCGCCATCAGGCCACGCGCGGTTTTCGACAGCTCGATGATGAAGTTGGTGGTGGGCACATCTTCCGTCAGATCGAAATAATGGATGCCGGCGGCATGGGCGGCGCGCGCCAGCTCGATGTTCAGGTGATAGGGCAGGCACGACAGCACCGCGTCGACACCCGACAGCAATTCACCGATGACGGCGGGGTCGGAGATATCGCCGCTATGGCACTTGAACGGCACCTCGCCGACAGGCAGCTGCGCATCCACACCCGTGACCTCGAAGCCGCCCTCATGCAAAAGCGTGGCGGCCAGCCGCCCGACCTTGCCCAGACCGAGTACGGCGATTTTCGTAAAGCTCATTTATATCCTCCCAAGGCGCGGCGTTTTCCTCCCGCCGCGCGTATGCTTGAAAGGGCTGTATAAAATAAACAGCGCATAAAAGGAAACGGCCGGGATCGCTCCCGGCCGCTTAATTTCGATGCTATGATCGCGACTATTCGTTGATCAGGCGCTTCAGCAGCTCGATCTCGTGCGACAGCTTGCTGTCACCTGAAATCAGCTCCTCGATCTTGCGCACGGCGTGCAGCACGGTCGTGTGGTCACGTCCGCCGAAGCGACGACCGATCTCCGGGAAGGAGCGCGGCGTCAGGGTCTTGGCCAGATACATGGCGATCTGGCGCGGCTTGACGATGACGCGCGTGCGACGGTTCGAGACCAGCTCCTGGCGCGACACGTTGTAGTGACGGGCGACGATGCGCTGGATATCCTCGATACGTACGCGGCGCGGCTCGCCAGAGCCGACCAGGTGGGCGAGAAGCTCGTCCACGCGCTCGACCGTCAGGTTCGGCTCGAAGGAGCGACGGAAGAGCAGCTGGTTGAAGGCGCCTTCCAGTTCGCGGCCGCTGGCGGTGATGCTGCGGGCAACGTGGTTGAGCAGCTCGCTCGACATTTCCAGCGACGGGTCTTCGCCACGGGCGACCTCAAGGCGGCGCTGGAGGATTTCGAGACGCATCTCGTAATCCGGGCCGTCAAGCTCGATCGCCACGCCACCCTGCAGACGCGAACGAACGCGCGGGTCGAGCGATTCCAGCTCCCAGGGTGCGCGGTCGGCTGCGACGACGACCTGCTTGGCGCTGTCGAGCAGCATGTTCAAGAGATGGCAGAACTCGTGCTGGATCATCTTGCCCTGCAGGAACTGCATGTCGTCGATGATCAGAAGGTCGATGTTGCGAAGCGAGTCCTTCAGCGTCAGCGCATCATTGTCGCGGATCGCGGTCGCGAAACGCCACATGAAGTATTCCGCCGTCAGGTAGACGACGCGCAGCTGGCGCGGGTTCTGTACGGCTGCATTGGCGATTGCCTGCAGCAGATGGGTCTTGCCGAGACCGACCGTGGAATGAACGAAGAGCGGGTTGAAGCGCACTGCGCCCTGACCGGCTTCGGCAATGGTTTTTGCGGCCGCGAGAGCGACGCGATTGGAGCTGCCTTCGACGAAGGTGTCGAAGGTGAAGCGGTTATCGAGCGGCGAGCCGAAGAGCGGCTGGCCCGATGTGGCCGGACGCGCGGCGGATGCCGCCGAAACGGCCTGCTGTACGATCTGGCCGGCCTGCTGAGCGACCGGGCGACGGATCGGCGCGACTGATGATACCGGCTCCTGCGTCGCCGTTTCTTCCGGTTTGCTGGTTGCGCGCGCTGCCGTGCGAACCAGGATTTCGACCTTCAGGATTTCAGCGTCTTCCGCCTGGAAGATGCCGGTGATCAGGTCGAGATAGCGATTGTTGATCCAGGACTTCAGAAAAGTTGTTGGGACCGTCAGCCGTACGACACTCTTGGAGACGGAATGGAGCTTCAGTCGTGCAAACCAGCTTGCGTAGACATCCGGACCGACCTGCGCCTTCAGGCGTGCACTTGCTCGTTCAAAAAGTATGCCATCATTCTTCATGTCTCCCTTTTCCCCCGCCGCGTCTGGGCAAATAGAGCCTAACGTCTGAGATACCTTGTCCGAGTTGTCCAAAGCACTCGCCGCCATCGAATTCATGTGCATCTTGCCGCCTTATAGTTCCATCGGCCGACCTAATTCTGGTCGCCCGATCATTTCCCCGCTTATGACCTGACAGCATCACCCTCATGCTCTGCCGTCGGCCGGTTCACTCAAACGCGTGCCTCTTAACGAGAGGCGACTGTTGGAGGCGAAGCCAACCGCTTCATGCGGTCTTATTGCTTCTTGTCTCCTAGGTGCCCGCTCCTCGTCCAACGAACACCAGCCTGCCTGCGTATGCTTTTTCTCTTTATTAGGATCGCACGCGCTGCGTGCAGCCCCTCAAAAAAGGCGCACAGATGATCCCGTTCCGCGGCAGCCACAGCCGCGGTCCAATCTGCATCAGTGCGTGAAAATCCGGAGGTCGAAACTTCCGTAACAAAAGACACTAAAGCATCGTCCTGCCGACGTGGCAGTTTCAGACCAAGCCTTAAAACAGGTGATGTCCGAGCCCCTTGTTGGGAGGCATTTAGGCAGGATCGGGGGTCGAGATCAACGGGCATATTTCGCCAAAATTAAGCGTAGCCGGTTGACTCCTGCGGCAGATTTAGGGCGCTGCACTGGAGCAAAAAAAGAATCGCTTTTGAATCAAGGAGATTCCGGAAACCGGCAATTTTGACACGCATAAAAAGAAAAAAAGAAAAAAGCTTCTTGACTCGTTTTAGACGCCGCAAGGGAAGGTCTGAGTCTCTTCGTTCAGGAACAACCTGACACAAGCCTTTGTAATCATTCATTTTTTTGTGTCATTTGCCGGACACGAAATCGTCGCCAAATTAACCACAGTTCGGGCAATCGGCTGAATCGAAAAAGCCCGACAAAGTTGCCGGGCTAATCATATAGCTGTCTTTATTAACGGAAGCTTAAGCGGTCGCGCCGACCGACAGAGCCTTCACACGAGCTGCGAGGCGCGAGACCTTGCGGGATGCCGTGTTGGCGTGCAGGACGCCCTTGCTTGCTGCGCGGGCCAGTTCCGGCTGCGCGGCCTGGAAGGCTTCCTTGGCCTTGGCAGCATCGCCAGCTGCGAGTGCTTCTTCGACCTGACGAACGAACGTGCGAACGCGCGAGCGACGAGCCTTGTTGACGTCGGTACGGCGGGCGATCTTGCGGGTCGCTTTTTTCGCCGAAGTTGTATTGGCCATGGATGCCTCTCTCAAGAATTCGAACAAATTCCGCTACCGCCGCGGGCCTTGCAGCCACTTCCTACACAGCAATGCGGGAGTATTATCGGAAAACCGGACTGGCTTCCCGAACCTTGGGCGGGCATATAACCCTAAAGCCGACCGGCGTCAACGCGCATTTTCAAGGAACCGTCGCCTTTTCTCTTCAGGGGTCAGCGGTTCTTGAAGGCGGGTTTACGCTTTTCGATGAAGGCTGTCATCCCTTCCTTCTGATCTTCCGTCGCAAAGAGACTGTGGAACAGGCGGCGTTCGAAGCGCAGGCCTTCCTCCAGCGTGGTCTCAAGAGCGCGGTTGACGGCCTCCTTGGCCATCAGCACTGAGGGGCGTGACAGGGAGGCGATCTTGGCGGCCGCCTCGAGCGCTTCATCGAGCAGACGATCGGCAGGCACTACACGCGATACGAGTCCTGCCCGTTCTGCTTCCGCCGCATCCATCATGCGGCCGGTCAGTACCATGTCCATCGCCTTGGCCTTGCCGACGGCGCGCGTCAGGCGCTGGGAGCCGCCCATGCCGGGAATGACGCCGAGGGTGATCTCGGGCTGGCCGAACTTGGCGGTCTCCGACGCGATGATGAAGTCGCAGATCATGGCGAGCTCGCAGCCGCCGCCGAGCGCGAAGCCGCTGACGGCGGCGATGACGGGTTTGCGCACTTTCGCGACATCGTCCCAGCCGCCGAGGAAATTGCGGGCGTAGACATCGGCGAAATCGAGCGGCTGCATTTCCTTGATATCGGCGCCGGCGGCAAAGGCGCGCTCGGAGCCGGTCAGGACGATGGCGCCGATGGCGTCGTCGACCTCGAATGCAGCATAGGCCTGCAGCAGCTCCTTCAGCACCGTCGAGTTCAGCGCGTTCAGCGCCTGCGGGCGGTTCAGCGTGATCAGCCCCACGGCGCCTCGGGTTTCGACGATCAGCGTTTCATAAGACATGCGTTCCTCCCGGTCGGGCCAATGCCCAGGCTTACTTCTGACAGCCAGTTACTTCTGACAGGTAGGGCAATAGAAGGTCGAGCGCCCGGCCTGAACGATGCGGGCGATGGTACCGCCGCAATCGGGCGTACGGCAAGGCTGCCCTTCACGATCGTAGACGGAGAAGGAGTGCTGGAAATAGCCGAGCGAGCCATCCGTCTGGATATGATCGCGCAGCGACGAGCCGCCGGCCAGAATCGCGTCTGCAATGACGTCGCGGATCGAGGAGACGAGCAGGTCGAGCTGCTTGGTGGGCTTGCCTGTTGGCGTCACAAGGGTGGATGCGGGCCGCGTCGGCTTCAGGTGCGAGCGCCACAGCGCCTCGCACACATATATATTGCCGAGGCCGGCAATGTTCTTCTGGTCGAGCAGCGCGCTCTTCAGCGGCTGCGCCTTGCCCTTGAAGCGCTCCGCCAGATAGGCGGCGCTCAGCGCATTGCCCGTCGGCTCCGGGCCGAGCCCATAAAGAAAGGGATTGATGTCGAGCGCGGTGCGGTCGGCCATGTCCATGAAGCCGAAGCGGCGCGGGTCATTATAGATGACGCGACTTACGCCCGACGGCCCCTCCAGATGGAAGATCACGTGATCGTGCTTTTCATCCTTGGAGCGTGGGTGATGGAATTCGCCCGGTGTTTCGGAGACGGAGGTTTCCGCGATCGGGCCTGCCTCGATGCGGAAGGAGCCGGACATGCCGAGATGGGCTATGATGGTGGCGCCGCTATCGAGATCGATCAGCAGATACTTGGCGCGGCGGCCGAGAGAGACGATGGTGCGGCCGGATGCCTTCTCGCCGAAGGCCTCCGGAAACGGGAAGCGCAGGTCCCCTCGCCTGAGTTCCAATTTGACGATGCGCGCACCTTCCATCGTGGGCGCGAGGCCGCGTTTGACGGTTTCGACTTCTGGCAATTCCGGCATCTTAACCCATCTATATCGAACATGTTTCAACCGCCCGCGATGTGCGCTATAGCGCCATGGTGTCGCGGACCGGACCGTTGCCCACAGATAGCGTCGCCTGCCTGATTTCGCTATGGTCGCCGCGTTGATTTAAGAGATTGGAGTATTCGATGTCAGACAGCCGCACCTCCGCCGACGGCGGCATGGAAACATCATACGGCTTCCGCGAAGTTTCAGGCGGCGAAAAGCAGGGCCTCGTCAACGAAGTCTTCCATAAGGTCGCCAAGCGCTACGACATCATGAACGACGTCATGTCCGTTGGCATGCACCGCGTCTGGAAGGACGCGATGATCGCGGCGCTGAACCCGCGCAAGGAGCCCGGCTACAAGACGCTCGACGTGGCCGGCGGCACGGGTGATATCGCATTCCGCATCATCGAAGCCTCGAACCGGATGGCGCACTCGACAGTGCTCGACATCAATGGATCGATGCTGGCAGTCGGCGCCGAACGCGCCGCCAAGAAGAAGCTCTCCGACAACCTGACCTTCGTCGAGGCGAATGCCGAGGAACTGCCGTTCGAGGCGAACAGCTTCGACGCCTATACGATCGCCTTCGGCATCCGCAACGTGCCGCGCATCGACGTGGCGCTCAGCGAAGCCTACCGCGTGCTGAAGCGCGGCGGCCGCCTGCTGGTGCTCGAATTCTCCGAAGTCGACATGCCGCTGCTCGACCGCGTCTATGAAAGCTGGTCGTTCAATGCCATTCCGAAGTTCGGCAAGGCGATCACCGGCGATGCCGAACCCTACCAGTATCTGGTCGAATCCATCCGCAAGTTCCCCAACCAGGAAAACTTCGCAGCGATGATCCGCAATGCCGGCTTCTCGCGCGTCAGCTACACCAACTATACCGGCGGTATCGCCGCCCTTCACTCCGGCTGGAAGCTTTAAGCCGGAATGAGCACTGTTTCGGCATATTTCCAGCTCTGGCGGGTTGGCTGGATTCTCGTGCGCGAGGGCGTCGTCTCGGCGCTGCCTTCCGACGAACTTCCGCCTTCGGTCGCGGCTGCCAAGTCCTTCGTCGGCATGTTTGCGCGCAAGCGCGCCAAGACCCAGAAGCGCAGCGACCGGCTTTCCAAGGCCGTCGAACGGTTGGGGCCTTCCTATGTGAAGATCGGCCAATTCCTGGCGACGCGTCCCGACGTCGTCGGCGTCGAGTTCGCCGACGACCTGTCGCAGCTGCAGGACCGGATGGCCTTCTTTCCTGATGCCGCCGCCAAGGCCAATATCGAGGGATCACTTGGCCGGCCGGTGGACGAGCTTTACGTCAGTTTCGGCGAGCCGATCGCGGCAGCCTCGATCGCGCAGGTGCATCCGGCCGAGGTGATGACACCGCAGGGACGCAAGAAGGTTGCCGTCAAAGTGGTGCGCCCCGGCGTGCGCCAGCGCTTCACGCATGACCTCGAGGCGATGTATCTCGTCGCCCACTTACAGGAGCGCTTCATGCCCTCCAGCCGGCGCCTGAAGCCGGTGGAAGTGACGAAGACGCTGGAGCAGACGACCAAGGTCGAGATGGACCTGAGGCTCGAGGCGGCAGCGCTTTCGGAGATCGCCGAGAACACCCAGAACGATCCGGGCTTCCGCGTTCCGACCGTCGATTGGGAACGAACAGGACTCGACGTCATCACCATGGAGTGGATCGACGGCGTCAAGATGTCGGATGTCGAGGGCCTGAAGGCCGCCGGCCACGATCTCAATGCGCTCGCCGACACGCTGATCCAGTCCTTCCTGCGCCATACGCTGCGCGACGGCTTCTTCCACGCCGACATGCATCCGGGCAATCTCTTCGTCGACCCCAAGGGCATGATCGTCGCCGTCGACATGGGCATTGTCGGGCGTCTCGGAAAGAAGGAGCGCCGCTTCCTCGCCGAGATCCTCTACGGCTTCATCACCCGCGATTACATCCGTGTCGCCGAGGTGCATTTCGAGGCGGGCTACGTGCCCGGCCACCACAATGTGGAGAGCTTCGCGCAGGCGATCCGGGCGATCGGCGAGCCGATCCACGGGCAGCCGGCCGAGACGATCTCGATGGGCAAGCTGCTGACGCTGCTGTTCGAGGTGACCGAGCTGTTCGACATGGCCGCACGGCCCGAGCTGGTGATGCTGCAGAAGACCATGGTCGTGGTCGAGGGCGTGGCGCGCATCCTCAACCCGCGCTTCAACATGTGGAAGGCATCAGAACCCGTCGTCGGCGACTGGATCCGCAACAATCTCGGACCCAAGCGGATCGCGACCGATATCAAGGACGGGCTGAAGGCCGCCGTGAAGCTTGCCGAGGCGGCACCCGAGATCGCCGCCAAGACAGAGAAGTTCCACCACGAGCTGCTCAGGATGAGCGAAAACGGCCTGCGCTTCGACGCCGAGACGGCCGAGGCGATCGGCAAGTCGGAAGCCCGCCACAGCCGCTCCGGCCGCTGGGCACTCTGGCTGATCGCGCTGACGCTTGTTTATATCGCCTGGGCGGTTAGCTGACTGCTCACCATGAGCGTACCAATAATGAGAAAGCCCGCCTTGCCGCGGGCTTTTTCTATGTTTGCTATCGGCACGACAGCCTTGCGGCGGCGAGTGCGGCGGCCATGCCGATCGCCAAGAGCGTCAGGGTGAAGATGACGACCGCATTCCAGCCATCGGCGCCCCAGAAATAGCCGCCGACGGAGCCGGCGACGCTGGAGCCGATGTAATAGGACAACAGATAAAGCGACGAGGCGTGGCCCTTGGTGCCCTTGGCGAGCCGCCCGACCAGCGCGCTTGCGACCGAGTGGGCGACGAAGAAGCCCGAGGTTAGCAGAACGATGCCCAGGATGATCAGCGGCAGCGAGGCCGAGAGTGTCAGCGCCACGCCGATCGCCGAGAGCGCGATGCCAGAGGGCAGCACGACGAAGTGGCCGAAGCGGTCTCCGAGCAGGCCTGCGATCCACGAGGCGGCGATGCCGAAGATGTAGACCGTGAAGATCAGGCCGAGCTCGGTCTGGTTCAGATTGTAAGGCGCTTCGACGAGGCGGAAGCCGATATAATTGTAGATCGTGACGAATGTGCCCATGGCGAGGAAGCCGATGGCAAACAGGAAGGGCAGCGCCGGGCTCCTGATGTGGCCGGCCCAGGCGCCGAGATGGAAGCGGGCGTTGAAGCCCTTGCGCGGCGTGAAATTGCATGAGGCGGGCAGGAGCAGGAAGAAGCCGATGGCCGCCGCAAGGCCGATGGCGCCAAGCGTGCCGAGCGCGATACGCCAGGAGAAGAACTCGGCCAACGTGCCGGTGACAACGCGGCCGGCCATGCCGCCGAAGGCGTTGCCGGCGATGTAGAGGCCCATCGAGGCGCCGAGGCCGCGGGGATCGATCTCTTCGGAGAGATAGGCCATGGCGACGGCGGGGACGCCGCCGAGAAGCAGGCCTTCAAGCGCGCGGATGACCAGCAGCGCATGCCAGCTCGGGACTAGCGCGCAGGCGATCGTGCAAAGCGCGGCACCGAGCAGCGAGGCGAACATCAGGCTGCGGCGGCGGAAGCTTTCGGAGACGGCGGCGGCGCAGAAGATGGCGAAGGCGAGCAGGCCCGTCGACAGCGACAGGGAGAGCGAGCTTGCGGCCGGGCTGATGCCGAAGTCGCTGGCGAAGATCGGCATCAGCGGCTGGACGCAATAGAGAAGCGAGAAGGTGGCGAAGCCCGAGAGGAACAGCGCGATGCTGGCGCGCCTGTAGGCCGGCGTGCCGCGCAGCAGGAACTGCTTTTCCTGCGGCTCGCTTCCCTGCTGCTGGGAGGCGACATTCTCGATGACGATCAGATAGGGACGGGAGGAGATTTCCGAGGAGACGGACTGCTTGTCTGCGGCGCGTGGCATTGAGGACCAACCTTTCACGCCCTTTGATCTAGCCAACCGATCATCATTTGTCCAATATATGAAACTGGCTTTCTTGATATGTTTTGGAGATACCGATGGAGCTGCGCCATATCCGCTATTTCCTTGCGGTGGCCGAGGAGCAGAATTTCACCCGCGCCGCCGCCAAGCTCGGCATCGGCCAGCCGCCGCTCAGCCAGCAGATCCGCGATCTCGAAAACGAGATCGGCGCCGCGCTGTTTCACCGCGTGCCGCACGGCGCCGAGTTGACGGAGGCGGGATCGGCGTTTCTGCCGGAGGCGCGGGCCGCGATTGCCTCGGCCGAAAAGGCGAAGCTGGCGGCCCAGCGGGCGACGCGCGGTGAGACGGGGCGGCTGGCGCTCGGATTCACAGCGTCGTCGGCCTTCAACACCGCCGTCAGCGGCACGATCCGCCGGTTTCGCGGGCAATGGCCCGATGTCAGCCTGTCGCTCACCGAGATGAACAGCAACTGGCTGATGGAAAAGCTGATGCGGCAGGAGATCGACGCCGCCTTCATCCGCCCCGGGCTGGAAGACCCGAGAGATGTGCACCTGAAGCGGCTGGCGGACGAGCCGATGCTGATCGCGCTGCCGGCGCACCATCCGCTGGCGAAGCTGAAGACCGTGCCGCTTGCCGCACTTGCGGGCGAGCCCTTCATTCTCTTCCCGCGCACCGTCGGGCTCAGCCTCTACGACGATATCGTGCGCGGCTGCCGCGATGCAGGCTTCGAGCTTGTCGTGACGCAGGAGGCGCCGCAAATCCCGTCCGTCATCAATCTGGTCGCAGCCGATCTCGGCGTGTCGATCGTGCCGGGTTCGCTCGCGCATCTCAAACTCGACGGCGTCGCCTACCGGACGATCGAGGGACCGCCGCTGGTGGCGCGGCTGGGGCTGGCGATGCTGAAGGCGCGGCGGTCGCGCGTCGTCGGCAATCTGATGAGCCTGATCTGATCAGCCTGATGGATCCCAGTAAGGCGGATCGCCGAAGGTCTTGCGCAGATGATCGGCGACGGCGCGCAGCTTGGCGGAGGGATTGCGGCCCTCGGGATGAGCCATGTAGATGAACTCGGCCTCAGGCTTGTAGCCGACGTCGATCTCGCTCAACCGCCCCTCGCTCACCGCCGGGCCGGCGATGAAGGCGGGGAGCAGCGCGATGCCGAGACCGGCCACCGCCGCATCGCGGATCATGTCGCCATTGTTCATGCCGAGCACCTGGCTTGCGCGCACGACGATCGCGCCATCGGGCGTCTGGAAGCGCCAGTCGGAGACGCCGCGATTGGTGTAGAAAATCCCCTTGTGGCCATCGAGATCATTGAGCGTCTTCGGCGTGCCGTGTCGCTCCAGATAATCGGGTGACGCGACCAAGAGACGGCGGCTGCGGCTGAGCTTCCAGACGACGAGGCGGGAATCGACGATCGGTCCGTTGCGGACGATGGCGTCATAGCCTTCCGAGGAGACATCGACGCGGCGGTCGTCGATATCGAGCACCAGCTGGATCTCCGGGTGTTTGGCCAGAAACGGATAGAGCGCCGGGCCGAGATGCATGCGGCCGAAGGTGACAGGGGCAGCGATCCTGAGCGGCCCGGAGAGCGTGCCGCGCCGCTCGGCCATCTCGGCCGTGGCGTCCTCGATCTCGCGGACGATGCGGGCGGCGCGTTCGAGAAAGGCGGTGCCATCCTCTGTCAGCGTCAGCTTGCGGGTGGTGCGGTGGAGCAGCATGCCGCCCAGCGAGCGCTCCAGTTCGGCCAGCCTTTCGCTGACCACCGACTTCGACAGGCGAAGGCGCCGCGCCGCCTCGCTGACGGAGCCGGATTCCACCACCGACACGAATGCAGTTATTCCCTCAATCCTGATCATCGTTCGGCATTTCCGAATTCGAGTTCCGCTATTTGGAGACTAATCCGAACAAAAGGAAAATGCCATCTTCCACTCATCGAACGGGGTGGCAAACGCCACCCCAACCCAAAAAGGAGATGGAAGAATGAACCGCTTGAATGGAAAAGTCGCCATCATCACTGGTGCCAGCGCCGGCATCGGCCGCGCAACGGCCAAGCTCTTTGCCGCCGAAGGCGCCAAGGTCGTGGTCGGCGCCCGCCGTCAGGCCGAGCTCGACAGCCTGGTCGAGGAGATCAAGGCAGCCGGCGGAGACGCAGTCGCCGTAGCCGGTGACGTGCGCTCGGAAGATTACCACAAGGCGCTGGTCGCCGCCGCTGTCGAACGCTACGGCAAGCTCGATATCGCCTTCAACAATGCCGGCATCCTCGGCGAGGCCGGCCCGAGCACAGGCGTGTCCGAAGCCGGATTCACCGAAGCGGTGACGATCAACCTGACGGCCTCCTTCCTTGCCGCCAAGCACCAGATCGGCCAGATGGAACAGAATGGCGGCGGCTCGGTGATCTTCACCTCCACCTTCGTCGGCTACAGCTTCGCCTTCCCCGGTGTGGCAGCCTATGCCGCCAGCAAAGCCGGCCTGATCGGCCTGACCCAGGCGCTGGCCGCCGAATACGGCCCGAAGAACGTGCGCGTGAACTCCGTGCTCCCCGGTGCCGTCGACACCGACATGTATCGCGAGATGAACGATACGCCGGACAAGCAGGGCTTCGTCACCAACCTGCATGCGCTGAAGCGCGTGGCAACGCCTGACGAACTGGCCCGCTCGGTGCTCTACCTCGCCTCCGACGATTCGAGCTTCGTAACCGGCACGGCCTCGCTGGTCGATGGCGGCGCCTCGATCACCCGCACCTGATACGCATACCCGCTCGATCACCTTCGCCTTTCGGAGGGGGTGATCGCAACCGAACCGCAAGGCATTCTGCCGACCGCCCCCCACAACACATCACGGGCGAACCGCCCACCCCACAAGGATATCAATCCATGTCACGCCTTCTGAACAAGACTGCCCTCATCACCGGCGGCACCAGCGGCATCGGCCTTGAAACCGCCCGCCAGTTCATCGCCGAGGGCGCCCGCGTCGCCATCACCGGCAGCAGCGCCAACAGCGTCGCCGCCGCCCGCGCCGAACTCGGCGACAAGGCAATCGTCATCCAGGCCGATGCCGGCAATGTCGCCGGGCAGCAGGTCGTCTCCGAAGCCATCAAAAACGCCTTCGGCCATCTCGACATCCTCTTCGTCAATGCCGGCGTGGCCGAGTTCGGCCCTGTCGAGCAGTGGAGCGAGGCCGCCTTCGACAAGTCGATCGCGATCAACGTCAAGGGTCCGTTCTTCCTGATCCAGGCGCTGCTGCCGATCTTCTCCAAGCAGGCCGCGATCGTGCTCAACACCTCGATCAACGCGCACATCGGCATGCCGAACTCCAGCGTCTATTCGCTGACCAAGGGGGCGCTGCTGACGCTCGCCAAGACGCTGTCTGGCGAACTGATCGGCCGCGGCATCCGTGTCAACGCCGTCAGCCCCGGCCCGATCGCCACGCCGCTCTACAGCAAGCTCGGCGCATCGGAAGCGGATTCCAAGGCGATGGCCGATCATATCCAGTCGCAGATCCCGGTCGGCCGGTTCGGCGACGCCGCCGAAGTCGCCAAGACCGTAATCTTCCTCGCCTCCGACGAGGCCGCCTATATCGTCGGCAGCGAACTCGTCATCGATGGCGGGATGAGCAATCTCTGAGATCGGGTATCAAGCTCGCACGAAAGGCCGCGGATGTTTCGTCCGCGGCCTTTCGTTTGTGTCAGGCGGCTTCGACCAGCCGACGGATGGCTGTCTCCAGCGTTGTCGACCCTCTCTCGGGCTGGCCTTCGAAGCGGATCCAGCCCTCGTTGAAACCATCGATCATGCGGATGCGCGGCATCGGGTTGCGCATGCCCTGCCCCTTGAACAGCGCCTCCCAGCTCTCGCGCGCGACGATTTCCGCGCCGACCGGCTTGCCGAGAACCTTGGAGAAGGCGGCTGCGATGTCGGCGGGTGTTACCTTCGCCGGTCCCTGCAGCTCGACTATGCGCTTGCCGCTCCAGCTCTCCCGCAACAATGACGCGGCCCTTTCGCCGACATCGGCGACCGAGACCATCGGATAGGCCTGGTCGAGCGGCTGGAGAAAGCTTGCGATGACGCCAGCCTCCCGCGCGGCGGCCACATCCCAGGCGGCGTTCTCCATGAACCAGGCGGCGCGGAGGAAGGCGATCGGTAGCGGCAGCGTCGAAAGCTCCTGCTCGACGAGACCCAGCTGGCTGAGCAGATTCAGCTCCTCGGCCTGCGCGCCGATCGTGGAGAGGCAGACGACCCTCTCGGGCCGCGCCCGCAGCAGCGCCGTCTTCAAGGCGGCAATGACGGCACGCACTTCCGGGAAGCCTGATGTCGGGTCGAAGGTCGGCGGGATCAGCAAAAAAACGCCCTCCGCACCGGTGAAGGCGGCGGTCAGCGCATCTGCATCGGTCATTTCGGCCAATGCCAGTTCGGCGCCCTTCTCGCGCCAGGCCTTGCCTTTTTCGGCGTTGCGAAGGATGGCGCGGACCGGCAAGCCGGCCTGCAGCAGCTGCGTGGCGACGATGCCGCCGACCTGTCCGGTTACTCCTGTAATGGCGAACATTGGAAACTCCTTTGGTTCAGTTTTCCGTTCGCCCGCAAAATGATCCTTTCCGATCTTTGATTGAAGTGCGCATATGTCATAGTATTGGTGACTGAAAATCATGGATGGATCGATGTTCGACGGACGATTGCTGAACGGAGTGAGCGTGCTGGCGGCGGTGATCGAAAGCGGCAGCTTCGCGCGGGCGGCGGACGCGATGGGCTTGTCTCCGTCAGGCGTCAGCCGCGCCATCGCCCGGCTGGAGGGCCGCATCGGTCTGCGTCTGCTCGACCGCACCACCCGCACCATGCGCCTGACCGACGACGGCGCCCGCTTCTACGAGCAGGTGGCGCCACTGCTGAGCGGCATAGAGGAGGCGGCGATGGCGGCCTCGGGCGTGGCGCAGTCGGTGCGCGGGCGGCTCAGGGTCAATGTCGATCCGTATTTTTCGCGACTGGTTCTGGGGCCGAGGCTGGGCGCGTTTCTCGATCTCTATCCCGAGCTGCAGATCGAGATCATCACCCGCAACGAGATCGGCGATCTGGTGGCAGACGGCATGGACGTGGCGGTGCGCTTCGGCGATCCCGCGCAGACCACGCTGATCTCGCGGCTGTTGATGCGCACGCGGGTGATTACCATCGCAGCGCCTGCCTATCTCGCCAAGCATGGGCGGCCGGCGGCGCCCGGCGATCTTGCCGACCACACCTGCATCCAGTTCCGAGATTCGCTGACGGGCCGCCCCTTCGAATGGGAATTGCGGCGTGGTGCCGAGGTCGTGCCGATCGAGACGCGCGGGCGCATTCTCGTGAACGACGCCGGCACGACGCTCGCCACCTGCCTTGCCGGGATCGGCGTCGCGCAGGTGTTTTCGCTTGGGATGCAGGACTATCTGGAAAGCGGCCAGCTGATCGACCTGTTTCCGGATTGGCCCGACGAAACCTTCCCGCTTTACGCCTTCTATCCGTCGCGCCAGCATGTGCCGGCGAAGGTCAGGGCGTTCATCGATTTCTGTGTCGGGATCGTTCAAGAGTAGGGAGTGAGGAGGCAGCGACGATGCCTCCTCACGGCTTTCAGATCGATCGGCGGCGGCGGGTTCTCACATAGATCCAGTCGAGCGCCAGCATGACGACGAGCGACAGGCCGACCAGCGGGAAGATGATGCCGCCGATGGCGAGGATGGCGATCAGCCCGCGAAACACCCGCTTGTCCGCCGGCATGGGCGGAACGGCGAGCGAGCCTGCCGGGCGGCGCTTCCACCACATGACGCCGGCGGATATGGCGAGCACTGCGATGCCGATGCAGGCGGTGAGCAGGACGAGCTGGTTCGCCAGTCCGAACTCCTGCCCCATATGGACGTTGACGCTCCATTCCAGCGCCTTGCCGAGTGGGCCGTAATCGGCGTAGCTCATGTCGATCAGCGGTTTTCCGGTGAACTGATCGAGATGGACGACGCGCTGCTCGGCGAGATCGTCAGGATAGACGGAGCCGGTGTAGACGCCCATCGCATCCACGGGGATGTTGACGGCATAGCCGCGATGCAGGCCGAGGCGGTCGAAGGTGGCGACGGCTTCGTCCAGGCTGATCGGCACCGCGCCATGCTGATGGCCCGGGGATTGCGGGACCTGCGCCTGTTCGAGCGACCATGTGGTCTTGGCGATATGGTCGATATGTTCGTCCGACATGGGGACGGCGACGCGTACGCCGGCAGGATAGCCGAAGTTGTTTCCATTCGCCCACTCGTTGACCTTGGCGCCCCAGACGCCGGACCAGGGCATGCCCGTGACGGCGAGGAAGACGATGACGCCACCGACGAAAAGGCCGAGGACGGCATGGGTGTCGCGCCAGAAGACGCGCTTGCGCGGCGTGCCGCGAATGCTGAGCACCCCTCCGGTCTGTTTGCGTGGCCACCAGAGATAGATGCCTGTGCCGACAAGCAGGATCGCCCAGCCGGCCGCGATCTCGATCAGCGAGCGGGTGAAGGAGCCGAAATATTTGAGGCTGTGGAGATAGCGCACCGTCCACATGATCGTTCCGCGATCGGGCAGAGCGCCGAGGACCTTGCCGCTATAGGGATCGACATAGACGGCGATATTGCCCTCGGCCGCGGTGTTGATGGTGATTTCCGCCGATGCGCCGGGATCGACGGGATCGGTGAACTTGATGGCCGTGCCGGGATGGGCGGCAAGGGCGGCGTCCACCATCGCGGATGGTGGTCGCGTTGCCTGCTCGCTGATTGCGACGCGCTTCAGATCGGCATGAACGACATTGTCGATCTCGTCCTTGAAGAGATAGAGCGCGCCGGTGACGGCAAGCGAGAGCATGAAGGGCAGGACGAGAAGACCTGCGTAGAAATGCCAGCGCCAGACGGCGCGGTAAAGATCGGACGGGGAGCGCACGGCAGCGCTCGCACCTTCCCGACCGATGGTGAAATCGGACATGATATGTCTCCTGATGATAAAAAAGGAAGCCGGCACTGAGAGCGCCGGCAATCGGACGTCAGGAGATTTGTGGTGGCGCGCGCGGTTGGCCGATCAGGCCACGCAGGGTGGGCGTGATGGCGCTTTCGGCGGTGACTACGATCGCGGTCGCGCCGACGGCATCGACGCGGAGGATCGCTGGATCCGCACCGAGGATGGCCGGCACTGCGTGGGCGGCGAGACGGCAGAGCGTGCAGCAGGGGCAATCGGCGGCCTTGCCATGCGATCGATCATGCGATGTGCCGTCGTTGGTGTTTTCGGCATGATCGACGTGGTCGATGATGCTTTCGCCTGCCATGGAGCAGATCGATTGCAGGGGATCCATGGCGGCGCTCGCCATCGACCCCTGTGCCTGGCCCGACAGCAGGCCCTGGATCAGCAGCAGGAGGGCGACGAGCAGCGTGATGGCGCTTGCCGATGCCCTATCCCCCAAAACTGTCCTGATCATCCCCATATCCGCTGCATGCCACAGCGCGCGGATAATGTCACGCTTGCCGCCGGCGACGCCAAAGCTGCATTCTTTCCATTTAATCATCAACTTAGGCGATTGACGTCGGGGGATGCGACCTTTGGCCACCTCGCGGCCGGATCATTCACGGACGATTTGCGATCGTGACCTGTCCCCTTCCCGCCTGCGCCATGTCGTAGGTGGACGCTTGCACCTATTCGATATCAGGCATAGTGGCATTTCAAGCTCTTCGCCTATCCTGATTCCTTCCCATTTCCTGCGGCTCTATCCGTTCCGGAGACCTCCATGCTGTTCGGCATTCTCTGCGGCATCGCCACCTGCGCCTTGTGGGGGCTGACCTTTGTCGTGCCGCGCGCCATCGCGCCATTCACGACGCTCGATCTGACCGTGGCGCGGTACGGGCTGTTCGCACTGACCAGCGTGG
Organism: Hyphomicrobiales bacterium; assembly: GCA_900465665.1. Taxonomy (GTDB): domain Bacteria; phylum Pseudomonadota; class Alphaproteobacteria; order Rhizobiales; family Rhizobiaceae; genus Rhizobium. The sequence continues at coordinate 7,015 of UBJO01000091.1, read as the reverse complement.
TGCTGATGGTCCATCCGCGTTTTCGGCCCCGCGGCATCAAGCTCAAGCCGATGATCACCGCGCTGCTGCTCGGCGGTATCGGCTATGTCGGCTATTTCATCAGCGTCGCCTATGCGGTCCGGTTCGCCGGCGCCGCCATTCCGCCGCTGGTGATCGGAACCATGCCCGTGATCCTGGCGATGATCGCCAACTTCCGCGATCGTTCCGTCTCGTGGCGTCTGCTTGCACTGCCGCTGATGCTGATCGCGGCCGGGATCGCCTGGGTCAACGTCGCCGTCTTCGCATCGACGCCAACGGGCGACCGAGTGATGATCGCCTATGGCATCGCGTCCGCGGCGATCGGGCTTGTACTCTGGGTCGTCTATGGGTTGGCCAGCACCGCCACGATGCAATCGCCCGATGCGCCGGACATCCTGCAATGGACGGGCCTGCAGGGCATTGGCGCCGGGCTTGGCAGCCTTGTGCTGATCCCGCTGACATCGCTGAACACGCCGATCGTCTTTACAGACATAGATCTCATGCGCTTCCTGCTATGGTCGCTGATCATGGGGCTCGCCGGCGCATGGCTGGCCACGCTCTTGTGGATGATCGCCTCGAAGAGGCTGCCACTGGCGCTCGCCGCCCAGCTGATCGTCGCCGAAACCGTGTTCGGCCTCATCTTCGGCTTCGTCTTCGAACAGCGCCTTCCAACCCTTGCCGAAGCCGGCGGCTCGTTGCTGCAGCTTGCGGGCGTCGGCATGGCGATCGCGATCTTCAGCCATGTCAGGCAACAGCAGCACGCGTGAGAGGTGGCACGAACCGCTCGCGTCGATTGCTTATTATCCGCCAAAGGCTTAGGGTTTTCGCAGCAAACTCTACGTTGGACAAGCGGCATGGTTCTCGGCGGCAAACGCATCCTCCTCATCATCTCCGGCGGCATCGCGGCCTATAAGAGCCTCGATCTGATCCGGCGCCTTCGCGAACGCGGCGCCTCGGTCCGGCCGGTGATGACAGCGGGCGCGCAGCAGTTCATCACACCGCTTGCGGTTGGTGCCGTGGCGGCGGACCATGTGTTCACCGATCTGTTTTCACGGCAGGACGAGCAGGATGTCGGCCATATCAGACTGGCGCGCGACTGCGACCTCGTGCTGGTGGCGCCTGTGACCGCCGACCTGATGGCGAAGATGGCGAACGGACTGGCCGACGATCTCGCCTCGACGGTGCTGCTCGCCACCGACCGGCCGGTGCTTCTGGCGCCGGCAATGAACCCGCATATGTGGAGCAACGCCGCAACCAAGCGGAATGTCGCGACGCTCCATAGCGATGGCATCCATTTTATAGGACCGATGGCCGGCGAAATGGCGGAAAGCCGCGAGGCGGGCGTGGGCCGCATGGCCGAACCGCTCGATATCGCCGCCGCGGCGGAACGATTGCTCGACACCAACCCTAAGCCGCTTGCGGGGCAAAGGGCGATCGTCACATCTGGGCCGACGCATGAGCCGATCGATCCGGTGCGCTATATCGCCAATCGCTCATCCGGCCGGCAGGGCCACGCGATCGCTTCGGCGCTGGCACGGCTTGGCGCGGATGTGACGCTGGTCTCGGGCCCGGTGACGATCGCCGATCCCGCCGGTGTGAAGACCATCCATGTCGAGCGCGCCGAGGAGATGCGCGACGCGGTGCTGACGGCACTGCCCGCCGATATCGCGGTGATGGTCGCGGCGGTCGCCGACTGGCGCGTGGCATCCGCGTCCGATCAGAAGATCAAGAAGCATCCCGGAGAGTCCATTCCGACGCTGGCCCTGACCGAAAACCCCGACATCTTGAAGACGATCGGGCATCACACATTGCGGCCGAAACTCGTGGTCGGCTTTGCCGCCGAGACGCAGGATGTCGACAGCAATGCGAAAGCCAAGCTGGAGCGCAAGGGCGCGGACATGATCGTCGCCAACGACGTCTCGCCGGCAACCGGCATCATGGGCGGCGTGCGTAACCGTGTGAAGATCGTCACGCGCGATGGCATCGATCAATGGCCCGACATGGCCAAAGAGGATGTCGCGACGAAGCTTGCGGAACTGATCGCCGAACGGCTCAGGCGGGGATAGCGACGGGCGTGGCTTTGGCCGGCGCTGCGACCGGCTGGAACGGCGTGACGTCGAGGCCGCTATCGGTCAGCGTGACCGCGCTGCCATCTGGAATTTCCGCCCATGCATCGACATCATCGTTGAGCGGCTCGGAGACGAGGCAATAGCCTTTGCCAACAGGAGATGCGTAGAGCGTCGGCGCCTTGCGATCGGTCGCGTAGCGGATGGCATAGAGCGCGTTGCCATCGGAAAAGGCCGCCGTGTAGCGCACCAGCGCGGAGCCGAGAATGTTTTCCGACAGGCCCTCGACGAAGCGGATCATTTCCGACATGGCCGCGATCGGCGTCTGGCGTAGGCCGAACTGGAGCGCGAGCAGAAACATCAGCTCGGAATCGGTGGTGCCGCCGCGCGCGTTGAAAAGATCGTCGTCAAGCATCGCTTCCATCGACCGGCGCAGGCGCTCGAAGCCCGCTATCTGGCCGTTGTGCATGAAGGACCAGTTGGCGAAAACGAAGGGATGGCAGTTATCGCGCCGCGTTCCGCCGCCGGTCGCGGCCCGGACATGGGCTAGGAACAGCGGCGAGCGAATCTGCCGTGCTATGCTTTTCAGGTTGCAATCCGACCAGGCCGGCAGCGTGTCGCGATAGCGGCCGGGCTCGGGGTGATCGCCGTACCACGCGATGCCGAAGCCATCGCCATTCGTCGCCGTCTTGGCGCGGGTGGCACAGTGGGATTGCTCGATCAGGGAGTGCGCAGGCGAAGAGACGAGCTCCTCCAGATAGAGGGGTTCTCCGCGATAGGCTGCCCAGCGACACATGCTATTCACTCCGCAACCCGCCCTGATCGTGGCGGGACAATGCTGAAACGCATCGACGATTGTCGAATCCGATGGTTAATAAGAACTAAACAAGCATGTGGCTTGCAAGCCGAACATGACGTTTTTCTGACATTGACGGCGATCAACTTCCGCAATGCAGCATTTTGTTTTGTGAACGTGGTTGTGAGCGGCCCGCGCGAACCGGGTGCGCACTGCCAGCATTGCGCGCGGTGTCTTGATGAAAGTCGAGGTATGGCTTATATTCAAGGAGTGGAAGGCAGGTTGGTGCCTGCCTTCCACTTGCTTAGGCTTTGAAGCTAACCCGGACCTCAAGCAGCCAGCTGGTCCGGGTTTTTCTTACCCTAAACGTGAAGCTAAGTGGCAACCACATAGCTCACCTCCTTGTGAGAGGGCGAGGCCGATCGCCGCGGTCGAGGTTGCCCATCTTCCCCGATCCCGCCGGCTGGCGCGGCGGACGCTGCTTTGCCACTCACGCCGCAAGCAATATCATCCCTTGGTTGCAATCTCCATTACCACCAAATTAGGCCTTGCATCCCGCTGAAATGCTCTTACCTTTCTTCTATCGGAAACAGAACGAAAGGAAGGTGATCCAATGTCTAATGAGATTTCGGACCTCGTAACGGGCTTGGAAGTGGTGACGAAGGCGAGGCAGCCCTCGCTCTGAAACCCGCCTTCCTGGGATCGCCATAGCGGTCCGGCCGGTTTTACAGGCCAAAACTCATGGAAAGGGTCGCTAGCGCGGCCCTTTTTCCGTTTCAGGTCGCTAATTGACCAAAGGCAATTCCATCGCTATTCATAAAGTCATCAGATGACTTTATGAGGCGCCCATGCAGCCGCTTTCGAAAACCAATCTCGCGGAAACCGCGACAGAGGCGATCCGCGCTGAGATCCTTTCCAAGCGCTGGGCCGTCGGTGACAAGCTGCCCAATGAGGCCGCGCTCTCCGCCACGCTCTCCGTCAGCCGCGGCACGGTGCGCGAGGCCGTGCGGGTGCTCGTCTCGCAAGGCCTGCTTGAGACAAGGCAGGGGTCGGGCACCTATGTGCTTTCGACCACCGATACCGCATTGCCGTTGACCATGGCGCGGCGCGCCGGGCTTCGCGATCTCTTCGAGGCGCGATGCGCGCTCGATGTCGAGGCAGCCAGACTGGCGGCGCTGCGCCATACGCCGCAGACGATCACGACGCTGCGCAAGCTGCTTGTCAGCCGCGGCAATTTCGAGGGCGGCGACAAGATAGCCTTCATCGAGCGCGACCTCGCCTTCCACAAGGCGATGATCGCCGCATCCCAAAACCGCGCGATGATCGAGATCTACGACTTCTTTTCCGCCTCGATCGCCGAGACCATCGAGGCGACCCTGGGCGAGGATATTCCCGAGCCCGACATGCAGGCCCACGCCGCCATCATCGACGCGATCGCCACCGGCGACGCCGAAAAAGCCGATGCGGCGGTGCGCGCCTTCATGGCTCCCGTAATTACAGCTCTCGACCGGATGATCCTTTCATGACTACGCCTTTGCAAGACACCGCCCATCTCTACGATCACGCCGAGGAGCAGCTGATCGATGCGGAAGCAGACAGCGTGCCGCAACCGCAGCCGCCGATCGGAACGAGCGCGACGGGACGGTTCATGCTCGGTGCCAGCCTCGTATTGATCGCGTTCAACCTGCGGCCGCTGTTTTCCAGCGCCTCGACGCTACTGCCCGAAATCCGCAGCGAGCTTGGCCTGTCGGCGCTGGGCACCAGCTTGCTGACGACACTGCCTGTTGTCTGCCTCGGCGCCTTTTCGCCGCTGGCCCCGAAGCTCGCGCAACGCATCGGCGCCGAGCGGACGCTGCTCGGTGTGCTCCTGCTGCTGGCGCTCGGAACGGCGCTGCGCGGCCTCTCCTCCATCCCGCTTCTGTTTATCGGTTCGGCGCTTGCCGGCGCCTGCATTGCCATCGGCAATGTTCTGCTGCCCGGTCTGGTGAAGCGTGACTTTGCAGATCGTGCGGCGCTAATGACGGGTTTTTATACAATGGCGCTCTGCGCAGGTGCGGCTGGCGCTGCCGGATTTACGCTACCGATCGAGCGCGCCTTCGGCGGTTCGATGGCGGCGGCACTGGCGATCTGGGCTCTGCCCGCCCTCGTCGTCGGCCTGATCTGGCTGCCGCAGGTGCTCTCGACGAAAGCGCAGGTGAAGCGCAGCGGCTTTTCCGTCGAGGGGCTGTGGCGGGACAGGCTTGCATGGCAGGTCACGCTGTTCATGGGGCTGCAGTCGGCGCTCGCCTACTGCGTCTTCGGCTGGCTGGTGCCGATCCTGCGCGAGCGCGGCATGGATGGCGTCACGGCCGGCGCGATCGTTTCCGTCTCGGTCATGGTGCAGGCAGCCTCCTGCCTTGTCGCGCCGCAGATTGCGGTGCGCGGCAAGGATCAGCGGGTCATCAACGCGGCGCTTTGCGGCATTGCCGTGGTCGCGCTGCTGGGGCTGCTCTTCGCGCCGCTTTCGACGGTTTGGCTCTGGGCGGTGCTTCAGGGGATCGGCCAGGGTGGGCTGATCGCGGCGGCGATGACGACGATCGTGCTGCGCTCGCGCGATCCGCATGTGGCGGCGCATCTTTCCGGCATGGCGCAATGCGTCGGCTATCTTCTGGCCGCCATCGGGCCACTCGTCGTTGGCCTCATCCGTGGTTGGACGGGGAGCTTTGCCTGGTGCGCGGTGCTGTTCGTGGCGCTCGGAACGGGGGCCGCCATCAACGGCTGGAATGCCGGGCGGGCGATGCATGTGAATGCGCGGACGGTCGAAAAAACCGCTGATTAAGGCCTTCACCATCTGTTGATGCCCTCTGCGGCTGCGCCGATGCTAGGCTCCGGGCAAAGATGGCATTCGCGGAGGAACAATCGTGCGCTTTCGATCCATTGTCCTGGCCACCATCCTGGTCACCGGGCTCACCGCCGCAATCGGCCCATCCCTGACCTATGCGCAAGACGCGGCGCGACCATCCGCTGGATCGCGCGAGGGCGTGCTCAAGCTGCTGCCGGCGGATTCCGTCACCGAGCATGAGATCACCCTCGACGGCCGCAAGCTCGCCTATACCGCGACGGCCGGAACGCTCGACATGTTCGGCCAAGATGGCGCGCAGACGGCGGCGATCTTCTACACCGCCTACGTGAAGAAGGATGGCGGGGCCAACCGGCCGCTGACGTTTGCTTTCAACGGTGGCCCCGGTGCTGCCTCAGCCTTCCTGCATCTCGGTCTCGTCGGTCCCCGGATCGTCGACTTCGGGCCGAAGGGCGATGACGGCGCGGAAGCCAGGCTGGTCGACAACCCCAACAGCTGGCTCGATTTCACCGACCTCGTGCTGATCGACCCTGTTGGTACCGGCTGGAGCCGGACGGTGAAGCCCGACGACGCCGCCAAATACTACAATGTGAATGCCGACGCCGAGAGCGTGGCCAAGGCGATCGCACTCTACGTCACGCACAACAACCGCGCGTCCTCACCGAAATATCTGCTCGGCGAGAGCTATGGCGGGTTCCGGGCGGCGAAGGTTGCGAGTGCGCTCAAGGACACGCAGGGCATCATCGTCTCGGGCGCGGTGATGCTGTCGCCGCTCCTCGAGGGGCAGCTGATGTTCGGCGCGGACGAGTTCGCGCTCGGCGCGGCGCTGGAGCTGCCGTCGCTGGCGGCGGCCGAGATGGATCGGCGAAAGGCGTTCGACGAGACGAAACAGCGCGAGGCCGAGCGGTTCGCGCTTGGCGACTATCTGGCGACGCTGGCCGGCGCGGCGCCCACGGGCGATGCGGCAAAAGCGTTCTATTCCAAGCTGTCGGCCATGACCGGGATTCCGGAGGATGTGGTCGAAAAGAACCGTGGCTTCCTCGGCAACGCCTTCGCCAAGGAGATCGGCAAGAGCGACGGACTGGTCGCGAGCGCCTATGATGCGGTCTTTACCACGCCCGATGCCTTTCCCGAGACAGCCGACGCAAGGGGGGACGATGCCATTCTTGACGGCTTCACCCGCGCTTATGGCGGCGCCTTCGCCGACTACGCCCGCAACGAGCTCGGCTTCAAGACGGAGATGACCTACTCGCTGCTCGACAGCGACATAAACCGCCAGTGGGAATGGGGTCGCCT
>UBJO01000118.1 GCA_900465665.1 Hyphomicrobiales bacterium | reverse complement strand
GGGCCAATCCGATCTCCTTCGTGGTGCCGTGCCACCGGGCGCTTGGCAAGAGCGGGGCGTTGACGGGCTATCACTGGGGATTAACGCGCAAGCGGGCGATGCTGGGGTGGGAATCGGCGCACGCTTGAGGGCAAACATAACCCCTCACCTTCTCAAATCCATCCCTGCAAACAAAAACGGCGCGGTTCTCACCGCGCCGTCTGCATGTTCACTCCGCCGCAATCGCCGGCGGATGCCGGTGATCCACCGCGTCATCCTCACCGGATGATACAGCCTCATCCTCCTTGCCCTTCGGCTCCTTGCCGAAGAACAACGCGTAGGCCGCCGGCAGAACGAGGATCGTCAGCACCGTGGCGACCAGGATGCCGCCCATCATGGCGTAGGCGAGCGGGCCCCAGAAGACGCCGCGCGAGATCGGGATCAGCGCCAGCACAGCCGTCAAAGCCGTCAGCATGATCGGACGGAAACGGCGCACAGCCGCGCCGACGATCGCCTCCTGCCGGTGCATGCCCGCCTTGATGTCCTGGTCGATCTGGTCAATCAGGATGATCGAGTTGCGGATGATGATGCCGAGCAGCGCGATGACGCCAAGGATGGCGACGAAGCCGAAGGGCGCGCCGGAGATCAGAAGGGCTGCTGCAGCACCGATGATCCCGAGCGGACCGGTCGCCAGCACCAGCATTGCCTTGCCGAAGTGCTGCAACTGCGCCATCAGAAGCAGCACGATGACGACGAGCATGATCGGCGCCTTGGCGGCGATCGAGGCCTGGCTTTCGGCCGAATCCTCGGCTCCGCCCTGGATCTCGACCTTGTAGCCGGCAGGCAGGCTGTCGCGCAGCGGCTGCAGATCGGCATACATCTTCATGACCACGTCGTTCGACTGCACGCCGTCGGGCAGCGTTGCGCGCACGCTGATCGTCGGCAAGCGGTCACGCCGCCATTCGATGCCCTGTTCGAGAACCGGCACCACCTTGGCGATCTGCGAGACCGGCACGAAGCCGCCGAAATCCGTCGGCACGTAGACCGAGTTGACGGCTGACAGCAGCGAGCGATTGGCTTCCGGCTCGCGGGCGACGATCGACACCGTCTCCTCGCCATCGCGGAAATCGTCGAGCGGCGCGCCGGACATTGCCGTCTGCAGCATCTGGCGAACGCGCTGCGAGGTGACGCCAAGCGCACGGGCGCGGTCCTGGTCGATCACCAGCTTCATCGCCGGCACCTGCTCCAGCCAATCGTCGTGGATGGCGCCCAGCAGCGGATTTTCCTGGAACTTCGCCTTCACCTCGTCAGCGATCTTGCGAACTTCCTGGCGATCCGGACCCATGACGCGCATCTGCACCGGCCAGCCGGTCGGCGGACCAAGGAACAGACGGTCGACCTTGCCGCGGATATCGGGGAAGTCCTCGGCAAGAATGGTCCTGAGCTTGACGATCAGCCGTTCGCGGGCCGGCTCGTCGTTTGCCATGATCAAGAGCTGCGCGAAGTTCGGGTTCGGAAGCTGCTGGTCGAGCGGCAGGAAGAAGCGTGGTGCGCCTTCGCCGATATAGGTGGCGACGAACTTCTTGTCCTTGTCGTCCATGATCTTTGCTTCGAGCGCCTTCGATTGCGTCTCGACTTCCTTGATGCTGGTGCCCTCTGGCAGCCAGAGATCGACGAGGATCTCGGGGCGTGAGGACTGCGGGAAGAAGTTCTGCGGAATGAACTGGAAGGCCCAGAGGCTGGTGGCGAAGGTCACCAGCGTCATCGCGACCACGATGATGCGATGGCGCACGGCCCAGCCGACCGTCGACCGAAGCCGGCGATAGAAGCTGGTGTCGAAGGCATCATGATGCGCGCCGCCGGCATGCTGGCGCTGCTTCAGGATCATGTAGCCGAGCCAAGGCGTGAAATAGACCGCGACGAACCACGAGACCACGAGCGCGATGCCGACGACATAAAACAGCGTGCGGACATACTCGCCGGCCGTGGAGGCCGCGAAGCCAACCGGAATGAACCCGGCCGTGGTGATCAGCGTGCCCGTCAGCATCGGGAAGGCGGTGGAGGAATAGGCGAAGCTCGCCGCCTCGATCTTCACGAGCCCTTCTTCGAGCTTTCGCTCCATCAGTTCGACCACGATCATCGCGTCGTCGACAAGCAGGCCGAGCGCGATGATCAACGCGCCCAGCGAAATACGCTGCAGGTCGATACCAAGCTCGTACATGATGGCGAAGGTCGCAGCCAGCACCAGCGGAATGGCAACCGCGATGACGAGACCCGAACGCCAGCCGATCGACAGGAACGAGACGACGAGAACGATCGCCAGCGCTTCGCCGAGCGCATGCATGAACTCGCTGACCGCATCGGTGACGACATCCGGCTGGTTGGAAATCTGATCGACCGAAACACCGTAGGGCAGCGACTCCTCGAAGCGCTTGTAGGTCGCTTCGACATCCTTGCCGACATCGGTGACCTTGTAGCCCTTGGCCATGACAACGCCGACCTGGACGCTCTCATGCCCATTGAAGCGGTACTTGCGCTGATAGGGATCTTCGAGACCGGAATAGACGGTGGCGATATCGCCGAGACGCGTCACCTGGTTGCCGGCCTTGAGCCGGAGCTCGCGGATATCGGCGGCCTTGGTCACGTCGCCTTCGACGGCGATGCGCACCGAGCGCGTACCCGTATCGACGGAACCGGCCGGGTCGACGCTGTTCTGGCCTTTGATGGCGTTCTGCAGGTCGACGATCGTCAGGCCGCGTTCGGCCAGCGCCTGCGAGGACACGTCGATGAAGATCTTCTCCGGCTGATCGCCGATGATCACGGCCTTCTCGACACCCGGCGTCGTCAACAGCATGTCGCGCGCCTGGATCGCGAATTTCTTGAGCTCCGGATAGCTGTAGCCATCGCCGCTGATCGATTGCAGCGTGATGAAGGTATCGCCGAATTCGTCGTTGAAATAGGGGCCGAGCAGGCCGGATGGCAGCTCGTTGGAGATATCGCCGACCTTCTTGCGCACCTGGTAGAAGGCGTCGGCGACGTCAGCCCCGTTGGTATCGCCCTTGATCTGCAGCGTGATGACGGCCGAACCGGCGCGCGTATAGGATTTCACCCAGTCGATATGCGGGGTTTCCTGCAGCTTGCGCTCGATCTTGTTGACGACCTGGTCCTGCATCTCCTGGATCGAGGCGCCCGGCCACACGGCCTGCACGACCATGACGCGGAAGGTGAAATCGGGGTCTTCCTTCTGCCCCATGCGCATCAGCCCGAGCACGCCGGTGATGAGGATCAGCCCGAACAGGAAACGCGCGATGCTCGGATGGCCGATTGCCCAGCGCGACAGGTTGAAGGGCTTCTTCTCGGTGGTGGAGTTGTCCATTGTCCCGTTCCCTCTCCTGGCCGCTTAGCGAACGACGTCGCCGGTCTCGGCCACAGTCTCAGTGGATGCCGACTGCTGGCCCGGCAGCTTGACCTTGAGATTGTCGGTCATGAACTGCGTGCCGGCGGCAACCACGAGATCGCCGGTCTTCAGGCCTTCGGCGATATTGACGCCGTCACCGGTGAAATCGGCGATCGTGACGTCGCGGGCATGCACGGTTTGCTGGTCGCGATCGACCACCCAGACGATCTTCTTGCCGTCCTTCTCGGCAAGCGCCGCGAGCGGGATGGCGACATGGGTGTTTGAGTTGCTGACACTGGCCTCGATCGTCGCCGTCATGCCGAGCAGGACGCGATCGTCATGCGGCAGGCTCACACGAACCGCGAACGTGCGCGACTGCGCATCCGCGCTGCCGGAGACTTCACGCACCTTGCCATCGAGCACCAGCTTGGCCGAAGACCAGAAGCTCGCCTTGACCGTCTTGCCCGGCTTGAACTCGGCAATGTCGTTCTCCGGCACCGCGATCTGCACTTCCTTTTCGCCGTCGAGCGCGACGGTGGCGACCGGCGTACCGGCGGCAACGACCGTGCCGGTATCGGCGCTGATCGCGGTGACGATGCCACTCTGGTCGGCCTTCAGCTCGGCGTAGCTCACCTGGTTTTTCGCCTGGTCGAGAGAGGAGCGAGCCGCGTCGCGGGTAGAGACGGCCTGGTCATAGCTGAGCGATGCCTGCTCGAGCTGCGACTTCGCCGTCACGCTCTTGTCGAACAGCTGCTGGGCGCGCTTGTTGGCGAGATCCGCCGTGCCGACGCCCTTTTCGGCCGCCGCCAGATTGGCTTCCGCCGTCTTCGTCGCGAGCTCGTAATCGGTCGCGTCGATGCGCGCGATCACGTCGCCCGGCTGGACACGGTCGCCGATATTGACGCGGCGCTCGGTGATCTTGCCGGCCACGCGGAAGCCGAGGTTCATCTCGACGCGCGCCTTCACCGCACCGGAATAATCAAGCGCGCGGGTCTCGCCTGCCTTGGCGATTTCCACGACCTTGACCGGCCGCAGGATCTCCTTGGTCTCCGCCTTCTTCTCCTCGCTGCAGCCCGAAAGCGCGAGCGAAACAGCGCCAAGGAGCGCGAAACTGGCAACGGACGGCAACTTGACTGTCTTCAGCGAAATCATCTTTCGCACTCCCGGTATGTTTGTGTGTTGAATTGTTGGCGGCCGTGCGGGCCGATTATCTCTTCAAAGCCCTGATGGAGAAGTCGATCAGCTCGTCCACCGTCGCTCGGTTGGTCTTGGCAAGACATTGCGCCACCATGATCGGGTGGCAGAGCGTCACCGTGGCGGCGCCAAAGCAGCGCGACGCGGTAGCAGGATCCTGATCGACGAACTCGCCGGCATCGATACCTTCGCGGATCACCTCGGCCAGCAGATCTTGAATGCTGTCGACGTGCTTCTCGATGACATGCCAGTCGCGCTCGATGGCGACGACCACCATCTCGTGCACCTTTTCCTGGTCAAGCATGGTCTCAACCGTCATCTGGTACTGCCCGCGCACGTAACGGCCAAGCCGCTCGGAAGCACTCAGCGGCAGATGGCGGATCTCGTAGGCCTGCTGGTAACTGGCCGCGAGCATGCGCCCGCAGATCGCCTGATGGATTTCTATTTTCGAGGAGAAGAAACGATAGACATTGGCAGGCGACATCCCGAGGTCGCGGGCGATATCGGCGACCGTGGTCTTGGCGTAGCCATAGTGCCGAAACAGCCGCTCGGCCGCGTCGAGAATGCGCGTCGCATTCTCCTGTCTTGTCGCTTCGAGAATGCTTTCGGCGGTGTCGCTCATGATTTCTGCCGTGTTGATTTACGACTGACGATTTTTGAATTTCGTCAGTCGTAAGGCATCAGGAGGTGAAAGTCAATCTTTTGCGTTGCGGGAGTGAGTGGGGTGGAAAGGTTTCTCTGATCAAGAAAGTCCCCTCCCCAACCCCTCCCCACAAGGGGGAGGGGCTAGCGCGTGGCACCCACAGCGCCCAACACTCAAGATCGTGACAGTTGAGAGGTTGCGGCTTTGGGCAGGACATCGCGCCCAGCAAGCCCCTCCCCCTTGTGGGGAGGGGTTGGGGAGGGGTCTTCGCCACACCTCACCCAACGAGTAAATGCCTCTTTTGATTGCATTAACACAGAACCGCTATCCTGACGTCACCAAGGGGCGCGCATGATATCCGCCCTTGGTATTCGCCGTCTGCGGCCTTGCACAGGACTGACATAAGCGGGATGACAATGAGGGACCCACCAGAAGCCAGCTTTCCTCGCCGCGAATTCAAAAGAGCGAAGCGGCCCATCTATATCGGTCTGCTGGCTGGAGGCGTGATACTTCTGTATCCGGTTGCCATGGGCACCACGAAGATACTTGGCCCAGAGTTTGGCGTGGCTCCCCGAATATTGCTCACTATGGCATGTTTGGCCATCTACGCCGTCGGAGCCCGTGCACTTCTGTCACGGTTTGATTTTGATGAGGTTGTCTTGGCGTTTGATCACCAAGGCATCCACTTCACACCCCATGGCGCGGAACGCATACCCTGGGCGTCGATCGCCGGCATCAAATACTACGAAGTGGGGCGATTCCGGGAGAACAAGATCATCGCGATCAGCAAACGGGATGCCGAAACAAACGAGACCAGAATTGGTGCTCACCTTCTCCGCGGCAGCAGGCCGCGAGAACTATATGAGACCATGAGGCGTTACCATCGTCACTTTGCACCGGCGATGAATAGCAAGGACGACGCGAATGTCGGTACCTATGCCTCATCGTCGTGGACAGGACTGGACGACGATTGAAGCCATGCAGCGGCGGCCGCCGATTGGCGCAGCCAACCTCACGTGCAACAAAAAAGGCGACCCGGAGGTCGCCTTTTTCGTCAATCCTTGCGGATGAAGCTTATTCCGCTGCCGGCTCGGCTGCGGCGGCTGCTTCAGCGGCTGCTGCCTTCTCGGCGGCTTCCTGTGCTGCCTTTTCGGCTGCCAGAGCCTGAGCTGCTGCAACCTTCTCAGCTTCCAGACGTGCCTTTTCCTGGGCGAGAGCGGCGCGCTCGGCGTCGTTGAGCTTGCGGGCGCGAACGCCGGTGTCTTCAACGATACGGGCCGACTTGCCGCGACGGTCGCGCAGGTAGTAGAGCTTGGCGCGACGGACCTTACCGCGGCGAACAACTTCTACGCTTTCGATGGCAGGCGAGTAGACCGGGAATACGCGCTCGACGCCTTCGCCGTAGGAGATCTTGCGGACCGTGAAGTTTTCCTGCAGACCGCCGCCGGAGCGAGCGATGCAGACGCCTTCGTAGGCCTGTACGCGGGTACGCGTGCCTTCCGTGACCTTCACGTTGACGCGGACGGTATCACCAGGAGAGAATTCCGGGAGCGTGCGCTTGGCTTCGATCTTGGCGACCTGTTCGGCCTCAAGCTGCTGAATGATGTTCATGTGTCAACCTCATTGTTGGTTCGACAACCAGAGCGCCCTGCGATCAATCCTTGGGTCAAGCCTTGGATCTATGCCTCTTCAGGCAGGGGCGAATGCGTCTGTCTTTCTTTGCTTGGTTGATGGGAGATTCCCATTCCGGGGGTGCGCATACTCTATCGCGCGGGCTTTGTCACCCCTTGTGCGTGAGATTCATTGGCGGGTGATGGTGATTGGGTCGCTGCCGAGCCCGCGTTTAATCCCCTCCCCAACCCCTCCC
>UBJO01000087.1 GCA_900465665.1 Hyphomicrobiales bacterium | reverse complement strand
AGAAGAAGAGCTCGCCGAGATCGGCCTGCCGCCACCCTTCTGGGCATTTGCCTGGGCGGGCGGGCAGGGGCTGGCGCGCTATGTGCTCGATCATCCCGAAACGGTTGATGGCAAGCGCGTCGTCGATTTCGCCAGCGGCTCCGGGCTGGTGGCGATCGCGGCGAAGATGGCGGGCGCGGACAGCGTGCTCGCCGCCGATATCGATCCGTGGACGAAGACAGCGGTGGCGCTCAATGCCGAGCTGAACGGGGTCGAGATCGATTTCACGGGTGAGAACCTGATCGGCTCGGCGATCGATGCCGATGTGCTCTTGGCCGGCGATGTGTTCTATGATCGCGACTTCGCCATGGCGCTGGTGCCGTGGTTCGAGCGGCTGGCGGCCGGCGGGGTGACCGTGCTCGTCGGCGACCCAGGGCGGGCCTATCTGCCGAAGGATCGGCTGTCGGCCTGCGCGGTCTATCAGGTGCCGGTGACGCGGGCGCTTGAGGACAGCGAGGTCAAGAAGACCACGGTCTGGCGCTTCAACGGCTGATGACGACTATCAAGGGCGGATGACGCAGACGCCCTGTTCGTAGGAGCAGGCATTGCGACGATTGTTGACGTGTATGACCTTTGCCATCGGCGCCAGCCGGACGGTCGGCTGATATCCGTAGCCGGCATAGCCGTAACCGCCGACATAGGTGCCGCCATCCGTCTCGTAAGCATAGGAAGAGCCGGAATAGGTACCTGAAGGCGCGCGCGCTTCGCCGCGCTGGTCGATGATGACGATGTTGCTGCGGGCAAAATTGGACGAGGGCGAGGAGAAGCGCTGGATGAAGCGGCCGCGGCCCGGATGCGGGCGGTAGCCGTCGTAGCCGCCGGCGATCTGCCGCGGGCCGTTGTTCCAGCCGCCGTAATTGCCGATGATCGACGTGCCGCGATGGCGGATGACAGAACCGGATGCGAAGCCGTTTGCGATGCCGCGATGGCCCATGCTTTGTCCGATGTTGCCATATCCGATGCCGCCGCCATGGCCGCGATCGTGGTGGCGCGGGACGAAATTGCTGCCGAGATCTCCGGCTGCGGCGGGCAGCGCGATCAGCACTGCTACGGCAAGCGAAACGAGTTTCGAGGATGTCTTGAACATCGCGTTGGTCTCCGGAAACGGAATGCTTAACAAAGCGTTAACGCGAAAATGCGCCAAAAGCGCAGGCTTGTCCACCAAAGCTTGAAAATTCATCCGCAAGGGGTAGCGGGGCGGGCCGGTTGACCTATGTCAACTGCGACGTCAAGACGCAAATCGATTAAATTCGGTGGGTGCGTCAATTATACTTGTCGTTAGGTGTTTCGGTGATTAAACGTCGCCAATGATGCAACGCACGCACAGCTTTGTGACCATCGTGTGGATGCTTGGATGCTTTCCGGATCCCGGGAGGCGCAGAAAGACCGCCGCGAGGTTCTGATGGCGAACGTGACAAATAATCGGCCCCTGTCGCCGCATTTGCAGATTTATAAACCAATCCCCACCATGGTTATGTCGATCGTCCACCGTATCACCGGTGGGGCGCTCTATGTCGGTACGCTGCTCGTCGCCTGGTGGCTGATCGCCGCCGCAACCGGCGTCGGCGCCTACGACTGGGCCAACTGGGTGCTCGGCAGCATCATCGGCAAGCTCGTGCTGCTCGGCTATACCTGGGCGCTCATCCATCACATGCTCGGCGGCTTCCGCCACTTCATGTGGGACCTCGGTCACGGCTTCGACAAGCAGTTTTCGACCAAGCTCGCCATCGCCAACATCATCGCCTCGCTCTGTCTGACCTTGCTGGTCTGGGTGATCGGCTTCCTCATTCGCTTCTAAAGGTTGATCACATGGATATGCGTACCCCCTTGGGTAAGGTTCGCGGCCTCGGTTCGGCCAAGGACGGCACCGAACATTTCTGGCGCCAGCGCGTGACGGCCGTTGCCAACGTGCCGCTTTTCCTCTTCTTCATCATTTTCATGATCATCCATGCCGGCCAGCCCTATGCGCAGGTGGTTCACGCGCTGTCGAACCCGTTCGTCGCCGTCGTCATGGGCCTGATGGTCGTGTCGGGCGTCATCCACATGAAGCTCGGCATGCAGGTCATCATCGAAGACTACGTGCACCATGAAGTCACCAAGATCGCGCTCGTGATGCTCAACACCTTCTTTTCGATCCTGATGGCGGGGCTCTGTCTCTTCGCCATTCTGAAGATCGCCTTTGTAGGATAATTGATATCATGGCATCGAATTCATCCGCTCAGAATGGCCCCGCTCAGAACGGGAAGGCCTACAAGTACATCGATCACTCCTATGACGTGATCGTCGTCGGCGCCGGCGGCGCCGGCCTGCGCGCCACGCTCGGCATGGCCGAACAGGGCTTCAAGACGGCCTGCATCACCAAGGTGTTCCCGACCCGCTCGCACACCGTTGCGGCGCAGGGCGGCATCGCGGCTTCGCTGCGCAACATGACGCCCGACAGCTGGCAGTGGCACCTCTACGACACCGTCAAGGGCTCCGACTGGCTCGGCGACGTCGACGCCATGCAGTATCTCACCATGGAAGCGCCGAAGGCGGTCTATGAGCTCGAGCACTACGGCGTTCCCTTCTCGCGCAACGAAGAAGGCAAGATCTACCAGCGCCCGTTCGGCGGCCACATGCAGAACTACGGCGAAGGCCCGCCGGTACAGCGCACCTGCGCCGTTGCCGACCGTACCGGCCACGCCATCCTGCACACGCTCTACGGCCAGTCGCTGCGCCACAACGCGGAATTCTTCATCGAGTATTTCGCGCTCGACCTGATCATGTCGGATGACGGCAGCCGCTGCACCGGCGTCGTCGCCTGGTGCCTCGACGACGGCACGATCCATCGCTTCGCCGCCAAGATGGTGGTGCTGGCGACCGGCGGCTACGGCCGCGCCTATTTCTCGGCGACCTCGGCCCACACCTGCACCGGCGACGGCGGCGGCATGGTTGCCCGCGCCGGCCTGCCGCTCCAGGACATGGAGTTCGTGCAGTTCCACCCGACCGGCATCTACGGCTCCGGCTGTCTGATCACCGAGGGTGCGCGCGGCGAAGGCGGCTACCTCGTCAACTCCGAGGGCGAGCGCTTCATGGAACGCTACGCACCGTCGGCCAAGGACCTTGCCTCGCGCGACGTCGTTTCGCGCTGCATGACGCTCGAGATCCGCGAAGGTCGCGGCGTCGGCAAGAACAAGGACCACATCTTCCTGCATCTCGACCACCTCGATCCGGCCGTTCTGCATGAGCGTCTGCCGGGGATTTCCGAGAGCGCCAAGATCTTCGCCGGCGTCGACGTGACGCGCGAGCCGATCCCGGTTCTGCCGACCGTTCACTACAACATGGGCGGCATTCCAACGAACTACTGGGGCGAGGTGCTCAACGCTGACAGCTCCAATCCGGAGCGGGTCATTCCGGGCCTGATGGCGGTCGGCGAAGCCGGCTGCGCCTCGGTGCACGGGGCAAACCGTCTCGGCTCCAACTCGCTGATCGACCTCGTGGTCTTCGGCCGCGCCGCCGCCATTCGCGCCGGCGAAGTCATCGACCGCGCCGCACCGGTGCCGCATCTCAATGTCGCGGCCTGTGACAAGATCATGGACCGCTTCGACGGTCTGCGTCACGCCTCAGGCAGTACGCCGACGGCCAATCTTCGCGAGAAGATGCAGCGCGCCATGCAGGAAGACGCCGCCGTTTTCCGTACGCAGGAATCGCTGGAATCGGGCTGCCAGCGCATCTCGGCCATCTGGCAGGAAATGCGCGACATCAAGGTCACCGACCGTTCGATGGTGTGGAATTCCGACCTCGTCGAGACGCTCGAGCTGCAGAACCTGATGGCCAACGCCATCACCACGATCTACGGCGCCGAAGCGCGCAAGGAAAGCCGTGGTTCGCACGCCCGCGAGGACTACACGGAAGGCGCATTCGCCGGCCGCGACGACGTCAACTGGCGCAAGCACACGCTTGCCTGGGTCAACGACGCCGGCGACGTCAAGCTCGACTATCGCCCCGTGCATACCGAGCTGATCGCGGAAGGGATCGACCCGCAGAAGATCGCGCCCAAGGCGCGTGTTTACTGATGGGGAATGTGGCAAGGTAGAACTGGCTGAGCCGCTTTAAGGAGCGAAATCATGGGTGAAATGCGCATCAGGATCGATGAAAGCCTTTTGACCAAGCTGGAGAACCTTGCCCGTGCGCACAAGCGGACGTTGGAAGAGGAGGTCAACGAACGCTTGAGCGCATCCGTCGCGGACACACCTGCGGAGTCACTTTACGACGCTGCCGTTCGTATCGCTGCAATGACGCCGAAGGGCGTCGTGCAGACCGACAGCGTCGAAATCCTTCGCGAATTGCGGGATCGCTGATGATTGTCGTCGATGCATCGGTGGTGGTGAAATGGTTTGTCGATGAGGAAGATCATCTCGACGCCATTCAGTTGACCAAGGCTGAAGCGGCGTTGAAGGCACCCGATATCGTTCTGGCTGAAGTGGCACATGTTCTTCGCAGGAAAATCCGGACCGGCATCATCTCAACCGCGCAGGCTTCGGAGGCTGTTGCAAGGGTGAAGACGGCCTTCAAGCACCTTGTGCCATCGATAGACCTGATCGATGTCGCATTCGATCTTTCTTCCACGATGGATCACTCCATCTATGACGCGATGTATCTCGCCTGTGCGCTCGACGATGCCGACGATATTCTCGTGACTGCCGACCGAAAATTCGCCGCCAAGGCTTCCGCGGCTGGATTTGACAACAAGATTCGTATTTTGGGAGCGGCCTTGCCCGGCTCCACGTCGCCACAGGAAAATAACCATGGTTGAACTCGCACTTCCCAAGAATTCCCAGATACGCGAAGGCAAGGTGTGGCCGAAGCCGGCCGGTGCCACCAATACGCGCGAATTCCGCGTCTATCGCTGGAGCCCTGACGATGGCCAGAACCCGTCGATCGACACGTTCTATATCGATGTCGACGACTGCGGCCCGATGGTGCTCGACGGTCTGCTCTACATCAAGAACAAGATCGACCCGACGCTGACGCTGCGCCGTTCCTGTCGCGAGGGCATCTGCGGTTCCTGCGCGATGAACATCGACGGTACGAATACGCTGGCCTGCACCAAGGGTCTCGACGACATCAAGGGCTCGGTGAAGATCTATCCGCTGCCGCACATGCCCGTCGTCAAGGACCTCGTGCCTGATCTCACCAACTTCTACGCCCAGCACCGCTCGATTGAGCCCTGGCTGAAGACGGTGTCGCCGGCGCCGGCGACCGAGTGGAAGCAGAGCCACGAAGACCGCCAGAAGCTCGACGGCCTCTACGAGTGCATTCTGTGCGCCTGCTGCTCGACCTCCTGTCCGAGCTACTGGTGGAACGGCGACCGCTATCTCGGTCCGGCCGTGCTGCTGCAGGCCTATCGCTGGCTGATCGATAGCCGCGACGAAGCCAAGGGTGAGCGCCTCGACAACCTCGAGGATCCGTTCCGCCTCTATCGCTGCCACACGATCATGAACTGCGCGCAGACCTGCCCGAAGGGTCTGAACCCGGCCAAGGCAATCGCCGAGATCAAGAAGATGATGGTCGAGCGCCGCGTCTGACGCGAGCCATCCATCCGGCGGCCCTTGTCGGGCCGCCGATGCCTGCCGGTGCGAGATGATCATCGTTCAATCGTGAAACAGGCGACAGCATTTCCAGAAGAAATGACTGGTCATCACCTTGCTGACAAATTCTATCTTCAGGAAGTTCTCAGCCGTAAAGGTTGAATTGCGCTGTCACAGACCTAGCTCCGTCAGGCAATTCACGGCCATTACGGCTTGATTAACCAAAGTGAAACACGTTCATTCGAAAATAAGCTAATTACTATTTTCATGCGACAAAAGCGGACATTCGGGAGCATTCAGATGCAGTTGCGATATGCGATGACAGGTATGGCGGTTGTTCTGTCACTCGCCGGTTGCCAGCGTACGGCCTATAACGACGCGAGCTACAGCGCAGCACCGGCGCCTTTGACGGCGCAGCCGGTGCCTTCGGTGCAGGGCGGTCAGCTGCCTCCTCCCGGTGGTTCCTCGCAGTTCCCGGCCGCTCCGGCCTCGACGGCGCCGATGGGCGGCGTGCAGGGCGGCGGCGCAATGGCGGCCAATGGCGGCGGTCTCGACGTTACCAAGGAATCCCTGGTCGGCAGCTGGCGGGTCAACGGCTCCTGCGACATGTTCCTGACGCTCACCAACCTCGGCAGCGGTTCGCGCGGGGGTACGCGCGGCTGCGTCGGCGAGCTGACGGCGATGGGCTCCTGGGAAGTCTCGGGCAAGCAGGTCCTGTTCAAGGATCGCAACGGCAGCCAGATCGGCAGCGTCTACAAGACCGCCGACAACGCCTTCAGCGGCCAGACCAGCAGCGGCCAGCCGATCGCGCTCAGCCGATAAGCGAGCCGGCGGCTCGCTCCGCCGATCTTTTCCAGGCGGATTATCTCAATGCAACCGATGCCAGACTACAGCTTGAGCGTCAGCGAACAATTGAAGTCGCTGACGGCCTCGGGCTCGCTTCAACTCGACTCCGCCCAGATGCATGTGGCGAAGTGCCTGGATCGGGTGCTGTCGGAACTCAAGCAGAAGCGTCCGGCAGCGAAATCGAGCGCGCTCGGCTGGCTGTTCGCGGCCAAGAAGAAATCATCCGAGCCGGTCAAGGGTCTCTACATTCACGGCAGTGTCGGCCGCGGCAAGACGATGCTGATGGACATGTTCTTCGAGATGGCGCCCTGCGCTAGGAAGAGGCGGGCGCATTTCCATGAGTTTATGGCCGATGTGCACAATCGCATCGCCGCACACCGGCTGCGGTTGAAGAATGGCGAGACCAAGCAGGCCGATCCGATCCCGGTCGTCGGTGCCGCACTCTATGACGAAGCCGAGCTTCTGTGCTTCGACGAATTCACGGTCACCGATATCGCCGATGCGATGATCCTGTCGCGGCTGTTCTCCGACCTGTTCGGTCGCGGCTGCGTGCTGGTCGCGACGTCCAACGTCGAGCCGGTCAATCTCTATCGTGACGGTCTCAACCGTGGTCTCTTCCTGCCGTTCATCGATCTTTTGAACAAGCACGTCGAGACCGTAACGCTGGATTCTCCGACGGATTACCGGATGGAGAAGATCGACAGCCTTCCCGTCTACATCACGCCGCTCGACCGCTATGCCGACATGGCCATGGACGCCGCTTGGAACCAGGCGCTGCACGGGCGCAAAGCGCAGCCGATCGAGCTGCCGATGAAGGGCCGCTCGATCCATGTGCCGCTCGCCGTCGACCGGCTGGCGCGGTTCACCTTCTCCGATCTCTGCGACAAGCCTCTGGGTGCTGCAGACTTCCTTGCCATCTCCGAACGCTTTGATGCCATATTTGTCGATCACGTTCCCATGCTCGGACCCGAGAAGCGGAACCAGACGAAGCGCTTCATCATTTTGGTCGATACGCTCTACGACCATGCGGTGAGGCTCTATATCTCGGCGGCGGCCATGCCTGAGAACTTGTTGACACAAGCGCGTGGTACCGAAGGTTTCGAGTTCGACCGGACGGCATCGCGCCTTTTCGAGATGCGGAGTGCGGAATATCTGGCTCTGCACCGCGAGAAACGAGCCGCCGAATAGCAGTTTCATGACAAAAACTCTTACGTTTACGTAAGTAATTTGCCTTCTAAACGATTGAAATTGCTGGTCTCAAAATAATCAGTTGCCATTTTTGGCCTTAGGGTCTATGCGATTGCGGCAATTGGGCGCAGCCCCTCAGTGCGTCGCCCGACGAATTTTGGTCGCAAAGGAAACACCGAAATGGCGCGTAACAAAATCGCTCTCATTGGTTCTGGCATGATTGGTGGCACGCTGGCGCATCTCGCCGGCCTCAAGGAGCTGGGTGACATCGTTCTCTTCGATATCGCCGACGGCATCCCGCAGGGTAAGGGCCTCGACATCGCGCAGTCCTCGCCGGTTGAAGGCTTCGATGCCAACCTGACCGGCGCAAGCGACTACTCCGCAATCGAAGGCGCAGACGTCTGCATCGTCACCGCCGGCGTCGCCCGCAAGCCGGGCATGAGCCGCGACGACCTGCTCGGCATCAACCTCAAGGTCATGGAACAGGTCGGCGCCGGCATCAAGAAGTATGCCCCGAACGCCTTCGTGATCTGCATCACCAACCCGCTCGACGCCATGGTCTGGGCGCTGCAGAAGTTCTCCGGCCTTCCGGCCAACAAGGTCGTCGGCATGGCCGGCGTTCTGGATAGCTCGCGCTTCCGCCTGTTCCTCTCCAAGGAATTCAACGTTTCCGTACAGGACGTCACCGCCTTCGTTCTCGGCGGCCACGGCGACACGATGGTGCCGCTCGCACGTTACTCCACCGTTGGCGGCATCCCGCTCACCGACCTCGTCACCATGGGTTGGGTCACCAAGGAGCGCCTCGAAGAAATCATCCAGCGCACCCGTGATGGCGGCGCCGAAATCGTTGGTCTGCTCAAGACCGGTTCGGCCTACTACGCACCGGCCGCTTCGGCGATCGAAATGGCTGAGTCCTACCTCAAGGACAAGAAGCGCGTCCTGCCTTGCGCAGCGCAGCTCTCCGGCCAGTACGGCGTCAAGGACATGTATGTCGGCGTTCCCACCATCATCGGTGCCGGTGGCGTCGAGCGCATCATCGAGATCGACCTGAACAAGGCCGAAAAGGAAGCCTTCGACAAGTCCGTCGCCGCTGTCGCCGGCCTGTGCGAAGCCTGCATCAACATCGCGCCGTCGCTGAAATAAGCCGACCGACCGCTGACGCAATCCAAACAGGAATAGATCCATGAACATTCATGAATATCAGGCCAAGGCTCTGCTCAAGGGCTATGGTGCGCCGGTCGCCAAGGGCGTGCCGATCCTCAAGGTCGAGGAAGCCGAAGCCGCCGCCAAGTCGCTGCCGGGCCCGCTCTACGTCGTCAAGAGCCAGATCCACGCTGGCGGCCGCGGCAAGGGCAAGTTCAAGGAACTCGGCCCCGACGCCAAGGGCGGCGTTCGCCTTGCCAAGTCGATCGACGAAGTCGTCGCTCACGCCAAGGAAATGCTCGGCAACACGCTGGTAACGGCGCAGACGGGCGAAGCCGGCAAGCAGGTCAACCGTCTCTACATCGAAGACGGCGCTGACATCGACCGCGAACTTTACTGCTCGCTGCTGGTCGACCGCTCGGTCGGTCAGGTTGCCTTCGTGGTTTCGACCGAGGGCGGCATGGACATCGAAGCTGTCGCCCACGACACGCCCGAGAAGATCCACACGATCGCCATCAACCCGGAAACGGGTGTGACGGCTGACGACGTTGCCAAGATCGTCAAGGCTCTGGAACTTTCCGGTGCTGCCGCTGAAGACGCCAAGTCGCTGTTCCCGGCGCTCTACAAGGCGTTCGGCGAAAAGGACATGGCGCTTCTCGAAGTCAACCCGCTGATCGTCATGAAGGACGGTCATCTGCGCGTTCTCGACGCCAAGATGTCCTTCGACGGCAACGCGCTGTTCCGCCATGACGACGTCAAGGCGCTGCGCGATGAGACCGAAGAAGACGCCAAGGAAATCGAAGCCTCCAAGTGGGACCTCGCCTATGTCGCCCTCGACGGCAACATCGGCTGCATGGTCAACGGCGCCGGTCTCGCCATGGCGACGATGGACATCATCAAGCTGTACGGCAAGGAGCCGGCAAACTTCTGCGACGTCGGTGGTGGCGCCGGCAAGGAGAAGGTCGCGGCTGCCTTCAAGATCATCACGGCCGACCCGAAGGTCGAGGGCATCCTCGTCAACATCTTCGGCGGCATCATGAAGTGCGACGTCATCGCCGAAGGCGTGGTCGCTGCAGTTCAGGAAGTCGGCCTCAAGGTTCCGCTCGTCGTTCGCCTCGAAGGCACCAATGTCGAGCTCGGCAAGAAGATCCTCAACGAATCCGGTCTCGCGATCACGGCAGCTGACGATCTCGACGATGCCGCCAAGAAGATCGTCGCGGCGATCAACGCGTAGGTAAGTGTATGCTGAGGGTCGTACTTGCATTCGCGATTACGGCTCTCATCGGCTGCTGGTTCTGGTGGCTTGAGGAAGAAAAGTGGTGCGCAGCCTTTGAGGAAAATGCGTCACCGGCGGCACTGACAATGTGCATGCAGCTTTCGCCTCTCGTCGCTGGCGGCATTGTTTTGATTAGTAGCGGCGTCCTCTTGTGGACGAAGTTTCGCAGGCGCTAAAGCTAGAGATCGGGATTAACGGATGTCTATTCTCGTCAATAAGAACACAAAGGTCCTCGTGCAGGGCCTGACCGGCAAGACCGGTACTTTCCACACCGAACAGGCGCTCGCCTATTACGGCACGCAGATGGTCGGCGGTATCCACCCGAAGAAGGGTGGCGAAACCTGGACCGGCTCGAAGGGCGAAAGCCTGCCGATCTTCGCTTCGGTCGCCGAAGCCAAGGAGCGCACCGGTGCCGACGCTTCGGTCATCTACGTTCCGCCGGCTGGTGCCGCTGACGCGATCATCGAGGCGATCGACGCCGAGATCCCGTTCATCACCTGCATCACCGAGGGTATCCCTGTCATGGACATGGTTCGCGTCAAGGCTCGCCTCGACCGCTCCAAGTCGCGACTGCTTGGGCCCAACTGCCCGGGTATCCTGACGCCGGAAGAATGCAAGATCGGCATCATGCCGGGCTCGATCTTCCGCAAGGGTTCGGTCGGTATCGTTTCGCGCTCCGGCACGCTGACCTACGAAGCCGTGTTCCAGACGTCGAACGAAGGCCTCGGCCAGACGACGGCTGTCGGCATCGGCGGCGACCCGGTCAAGGGCACCGAGTTCATCGACGTGCTCGAGATGTTCCTGGCCGACGAAGCCACGACCTCGATCATCATGATCGGCGAAATCGGCGGTTCGGCTGAAGAAGACGCGGCGCAGTTCCTGATCGACGAAGCCAAGAAGGGCCGCAAGAAGCCGATGGCCGGCTTCATCGCGGGTCGTACCGCTCCGAAGGGCCGCACCATGGGCCACGCCGGCGCTGTCGTTTCCGGCGGCAAGGGCGATGCGGAATCCAAGATCGCTGCCATGGAAGCAGCCGGCATCAAGGTTTCGCCTTCGCCGGCACGCCTCGGCACGACGCTGGTTGAAGTCCTCAAGGGCTAAGCCAATCTATACACCGGGCAGGATGCGCTTTGCGTGCTGCCCGGTTCGAACCAAGACTGAGCCGCGGACAGGCGGCTGAACATGAAGATGCGGCAGCCGGTCGATGGGATCGGCAAAATCACAAAGTCAGGAGGCGGGCGGAAGCGTCCGCGTAACACCATGGCACGGCAAGAAGCCAACGAGCAGTTTCAGATCACCTCGTTCCTGGATGGCGCCAACGCTGCTTACATCGAGCAGCTCTATGCGCGCTACGAGGACGACCCGGCATCGGTCAACGAAGAATGGCGCGCCTTCTTCAAGGCGCTGGAAGACAATCCTGATGATGTGAAGCGGGCCGCCAAGGGCGCATCCTGGCGCAAGAAGAACTGGCCGATGCAGGCCAGCGGCGACCTCGTCTCGGCGCTCGACGGCGACTGGGGCGTGATCGAGAAGGTCGTCGAGACCAAGGTCAAGGCCAAGGCTGAAGCAGCCGGCAAGCCGACCGAAGGCGCCGACATCCTGCAGGCGACGCGCGACAGCGTGCGCGCCATCATGATGATCCGCGCCTACCGGATGCGCGGCCACCTGCACGCCAAGCTCGACCCGCTCGGCATCGCCGCTCCCGTTGAAGACTACAAGGAGCTGTCGCCGGAAAACTACGGTTTCTCCGAAGCCGACTACGACCGCAAGATCTTCATCGATAACGTGCTCGGCCTGGAATACGCCACCGTTCGCGAGATGATCGAGATCCTCGAGCGCACCTACTGCTCGACGATCGGCGTCGAGTTCATGCACATTTCGAACCCTGAGGAAAAGGCCTGGATCCAGGAACGGATCGAAGGTCCTGATAAGGGCGTTGCCTTCACCAACGAAGGCAAGAAGGCGATCCTGTCGAAGATCATCGAAGCCGAAGGCTACGAGCAGTTCCTCGACGTCAAGTTCAAGGGCACCAAGCGCTTCGGCCTCGACGGCGGTGAATCGCTGATCCCGGCGCTCGAGCAGATCCTGAAGCGCGGCGGCCATCTCGGCCTCAAGGAAGCCGTGTTCGGCATGGCCCACCGCGGCCGCCTGAACGTGCTTTCCCAGGTCATGGGCAAGCCGCACCGCGCCATCTTCCACGAGTTCAAGGGCGGCTCCTACGCGCCTGACGAAGTCGAAGGTTCCGGCGACGTGAAGTACCACCTCGGCGCCTCCTCGGACCGCGAGTTCGACGGCAACAAGGTTCACGTGTCGCTGACGGCCAACCCGTCGCACCTTGAAATCGTTGACCCTGTCGTCATGGGCAAGGCTCGCGCCAAGCAGGACATGAGCGCCACCGTCTGGGACGGCGACATCATTCCGCTGTCGGAGCGCGCCAAGGTTCTGCCGCTCCTCATCCACGGCGATGCGGCTTTCGCCGGCCAGGGCGTGATCGCCGAAATCCTCGGCCTGTCGGGTCTGCGCGGCCACCGCGTTGCTGGCACGATGCACGTCATCATCAACAACCAGATCGGCTTCACCACGAACCCGGCCTTCTCGCGTTCGTCGCCCTATCCGTCCGACGTCGCCAAGATGATCGAAGCGCCGATCCTGCACGTCAACGGTGACGATCCGGAAGCCGTGGTTTACGGCGCCAAGATCGCCATGGAATTTCGCATGAAGTTCCACAAGCCTGTCGTCCTCGACATGTTCTGCTACCGCCGCTACGGCCACAATGAAGGCGACGAGCCGTCCTTCACGCAGCCGAAGATGTACAAGGTCATTCGCGCCCACAAGAGCGTTCTGCAGCTCTACAGCGAGCGCCTCGTTTCCGAGGGCGTGCTGACCGAAGGCGAAGTCGAGAAGATGAAGGCCGACTGGCGCGCGCATCTCGAGCAGGAGTTCGAGGCCGGCCAGCACTACAAGCCGAACAAGGCCGACTGGCTTGACGGCGAGTGGTCGGGCCTGCGCACGGCAGACAATGCCGACGAGCAGCGCCGCGGCAAGACCGCCGTGCCGATGAAGCAGCTGAAGGAAATCGGCCGCAAGCTGTCCGAGATCCCGGAAGGCTTCCATGCGCACCGCACGATCCAGCGCTTCATGGAAAACCGCGCCAACATGATCTCGACCGGCGAGGGCATCGACTGGGCAACGGCGGAAGCGCTGGCGTTCGGCGGTCTCGTCACCGAAGGTCACAAGATCCGTCTCTCGGGTCAGGATTGCGAACGCGGCACCTTCTCGCAGCGTCACTCGGTTCTCTACGATCAGGAAACGGAAGAGCGCTATATCCCGCTCGCCAACCTGTCGGCGACCCAGGCGCGCTACGAAGTCATCAACTCGATGCTGTCGGAAGAAGCCGTTCTCGGCTTCGAATACGGCTACTCGCTGGCCCGTCCGAACGCGCTGACGCTCTGGGAAGCCCAGTTCGGCGACTTCGCCAACGGTGCGCAGGTCGTGTTCGACCAGTTCATCTCGTCTGGCGAACGCAAGTGGCTGCGCATGTCCGGTCTCGTCTGCCTGCTGCCGCACGGCTATGAAGGCCAGGGTCCCGAGCACTCGTCGGCCCGCCTCGAGCGCTTCCTGCAGCTTTGCGCGGAAGACAACATGCAGGTCGCCAACGTCACGACGCCGGCGAACTACTTCCACATCCTGCGCCGCCAGGTGAAGCGCGACTTCCGCAAGCCGCTGATCCTGATGACGCCGAAGTCGCTGCTGCGCCACAAGCGCGCCGTGTCGGGCCTGGCCGAAATGGCCGGCGAGACCTCGTTCCACCGTCTCCTCTGGGACGATGCCGAGGTCATCAAGGACGGCCCGATCAAGCTGCAGAAGGACGCCAAGATCCGTCGCGTCGTGCTTTGCACCGGCAAGGTCTATTACGACCTGCTCGAAGAGCGCGAAAAGCGTGGGATCGACGATGTCTACCTGCTGCGCGTCGAACAGCTCTACCCGTTCCCGGCCAAGGCGCTCATCAACGAGCTCTCCCGCTTCCGCAACGCGGAAATGGTCTGGTGCCAGGAAGAGCCGAAGAACATGGGTGCATGGTCGTTCATCGACCCGTATCTGGAATGGGTGCTTGCCCATATCGATGCGAAGTACCAGCGCGTTCGCTACACCGGACGTCCGGCCGCGGCATCGCCCGCAACCGGCCTGATGTCCAAGCATCTGGCACAGCTCGCCGCGTTCCTCGAGGACGCGCTCGGCGGCTAACGAGAATGAGATCGGGGAGGGAGCGCGCCGCGTTTCCTCTCCGCATTAATTCAGATCCCGGCCGATCGCGCCGGAACGCCGTCAAACATCACAAAGATCAAAATTCAGGATTTGAACAATGGCCACAGAAATCCGCGTTCCAACTCTCGGTGAATCCGTCAGCGAGGCAACCGTCGGCACCTGGTTCAAGAAGGTCGGCGATGTCATCAAGGCCGACGAGCCGCTGGTGGAGCTTGAAACCGACAAGGTGACCATCGAAGTTCCGGCACCGGCTGCCGGCGTCCTTTCCGAAATCGTCGCACAGGCCGGCGAAACCGTCGGTCTCGACGCGCTGCTCGGCCAGATCGCCGCAAGCGCCGGTGCTGCTGCCGCAGCTGCTCCGGCTGCAGCTGCCGCCCCCGCCAAGGCCGCCGAGCCGGCTCCTGCCGCTGCCGCACCGGTTGCCGCTGCCGCTTCCTCGATGCCGCCGGCACCGGCTGCTTCGAAGATGCTCGCTGAAAACAACCTTTCGGCCGATCAGGTCGATGGCTCCGGCAAGCGCGGCCAGGTTCTGAAGGGCGATGTGATCGCTGCCGTCGCCAAGGGCATTGCGGCTCCTGCCGCTGCTGCTCCGGCAGCCCCTGCCGCCGCACGCGGCCCGTCGACGGTCGAGGATGCCGGCCGCGAAGAGCGCGTGAAGATGACGCGCCTGCGCCAGACGATCGCCAAGCGCCTCAAGGACGCCCAGAATACCGCCGCCATGCTCACCACCTACAACGAGGTGGACATGAGCGCCGTGATGGCACTGCGCGCCAAGTACAAGGACGTGTTTGAAAAGAAGCACGGCGTGAAGCTCGGCTTCATGGGCTTCTTCACCAAGGCCGTTACGCACGCGCTGAAGGAACTGCCCGCCGTCAACGCCGAGATCGACGGCACCGACATCATCTACAAGAACTACTGCCACGTCGGCATGGCCGTCGGCACCGACAAGGGCCTGGTCGTTCCGATCATCCGCGATGCCGACCAGATGTCGATCGCCGAGATCGAAAAGGACCTCGGCCGTCTCGCCAAGTCGGCTCGTGACGGTTCGCTCTCGATGGCGGACATGCAGGGCGGCACCTTCACCATCACCAATGGTGGCGTTTACGGTTCGCTGATGTCCTCGCCGATCCTGAACGCGCCGCAGTCGGGCATTCTCGGCATGCACAAGATCCAGGATCGTCCCGTCGTCGTCGGCGGCCAGATCGTCATCCGTCCGATGATGTATCTCGCGCTCTCCTACGACCACCGCATCGTCGACGGCAAGGAAGCCGTTACCTTCCTCGTGCGCGTCAAGGAAAGCCTGGAAGATCCGGAACGCCTCGTTCTCGATCTCTAAGAGACCGACAGGGCCGCGCGAGCGGCCCTTTTCGCCTCAGCACCGGAACACCTGATGTCGCTGAAACCCGCCTTCCGCTCATCGCATACCACGCCCGCTTCCGGCCGCTCCGTGACGCGTGTGGCTGCGCTCCTGTTCGCCGCCACCCTTTGCGCCCAGCCGCTGATGGCGGCGGAGTGCAAGCAGGCCAATGCTGTCTATGCCGATCGCGACGGCGCCTACGAGCTGCGCTTCACGCCGATCGCGTCAGCCGCGGCTGCCGCCAGCAATCGCTTCACGGTCAAGGTCTTGAAGACGCCGCTTACGCTCGACGGCTATGTCATGCCGTCCGAGGACCCGGCGCGGTCGCTTGCGATGGTCATGTTCAAGTGCCCTGACGGAGACGCGACGGGGGCCGATCTCGAGGCCTGCACGATCTGGCAGGGCATGGTCTACGGCATAGACGCCAAGGGCACGCTCGACAACCTGCAGCCGGAAGCCGGGCAGGCGGCCGACAAGATCCTCTTCCCCGGCATCGGACCGGCCATTCGCGCCTCGTCGATCTGGGGCAAGGGCAAGGCATCGGTGGCGCCCTGGGATGTGCTCGACTTCAAGGAATGTGCGTCATGAGTGACCAACCCGTTCTTCTCGTGACCGGCGGCAGCCGCGGCATCGGGGCCGCGATCAGCCTGCTGGCCGCCGCCAAAGGCTGGCGCGTCGCCGTGAATTACGCTGCCAACAAGGCTGCGGCCGATGAGGTCGTGGCCAGGATCAAGGCCGGCGGCGGCGATGCCATCGCGATCAAGGGCGATGTCGGCGAGGCCTCCGATATCACGCAGATGTTCGAAGCCATCGACCGCCACTTCGGCCGGCTGGACGGGCTTGCCAACAATGCCGGCATCGTCGATGCGCCGGCCCGTATCGACGAGATGTCGGTGGCGCGCATCGAGCGGATGATGCGGATCAACATTACCGGCTCGATCCTCTGCGCGGCCGAGGCCGTGCGCCGCATGTCGACCAAACATGGCGGCAAGGGCGGGGCGATCGTCAATATTTCGTCGATGGCCGCGATCATCGGCTCGCCCTCGCAATATGTCGACTACGCCGCCTCCAAGGCTGCGATCGATACCTTCACCATCGGCCTTGCCCGCGAAGTGGCGACTGAGGGCGTGCGCGTCAATGCGGTGCGGCCAGGCGTCATCGACACCGAAATCCACGCGTCCGGCGGCCTGCCGGACCGGGCGCGCGACATGGCGCCGAGCATTCCGATGCAGCGCGCCGGAACGGCGGAAGAGATCGCCGACGCGGTGCTTTATCTGCTATCCAGGGACGCATCCTACGTCACCGGCGCGATCCTCAATGTAAGCGGCGGCCGATGATCGGGTTCATCATTTCAAGGGCGGTATGAGCATGCAGTATGTTCTCGAATTTCTCGGCCTGATGGCCGTCTTCTCGATCTTCATCGTCGTGCCGGGCGCCGACTTCGCGGTGATCCTGCGCCAGAGCATCGTTCACGGCCGCCGCGCCGCGATCATGACCGGCATCGGCATGGGCTTCTCGCTTCTATTCCACATCAGCTACACGATCCTCGGCCTCGGGCTGATCGTGTCGCAGTCGCTGATGCTGTTTGCGATGATCAAGTGGGCGGGTGTCGCCTATCTCGTCTATCTCGGCATCAAGTCGTTCCGCGCGCCGGGCTTCAACGTGGCCGACATCCATGTAAGCGAAGAGGATCGCAAGCCGATCTCGGCGCCGCGCTGCCTCGGCATGGGCTTCATCACCAATGCGCTGAACCCGAAGCCGGTGCTGTTCTTCCTGTCGCTGTTTTCGACGCTCGTTCATCACGACACGCCCGGCCTCATCCAGTTCAGCTACGGCATCGGCATGGCGACCGCGCTGGTCGCCTGGTTTGCCGCCGTCTCCACCTTCTTCACCGTCAAGGCCGTTCGCGATCGCTTCATCGCCAGCGGCAAATGGTTCAACCGCATTACCGGCGCCGCCCTGGTCGGCTTCGGCTTCCGTCTCGCGCTCGCCCGTGCGGCGGATTAAGCAAATAACGAAAAGGAAAAGCAACAATGTCCTATGATGTGATCGTTATCGGAACCGGCCCCGGCGGCTATGTCGCTGCCATCAAGGCGGCCCAGCTCGGCCTCAAGGTCGCCGTCGTCGAAAAGCGCGCGACCTTCGGCGGCACCTGCCTCAATGTCGGCTGCATTCCCTCCAAGGCGCTGCTGCATGCGTCGGAAATGTTCCATCAGGCTGGCCACGGCATGGACGCGCTCGGCATCGAGGTCGCGGCGCCGAAGCTGAACCTCGACAAGATGATGGCCCACAAGGACGCCACCGTGAAGTCGAACGTCGATGGCGTCGCCTTCCTGTTCAAGAAGAACAAGATCGACAACTTCATCGGCACCGGCAAGATCGTCTCGGCTGGTAAGGTCTCGGTTACGGCCGAGGACGGCAAGGTCCAGGAAATCGAAGGCAAGAACATCGTCATCGCCACCGGCTCCGACGTTGCCGGCATCCCCGGCGTGAAGGTCGACATCGACGAGAAGGTGATCGTTTCCTCCACCGGCGCGATCGCGCTCGACAAGGTGCCTGAGACGATGATCGTCGTCGGCGGCGGCGTTATCGGCCTCGAGCTCGGCTCGGTCTGGTCGCGCCTCGGCGCCAAGGTCACCGTCATCGAATATCTCGACAAGATCCTCGGCGCGATGGATGGCGACGTTTCCAAGCAGTTCCAGCGCATGCTCGCCAAGCAGGGTGTCGACATCAACCTGAGCTCCAAGGTCACGGGCGTCGAAAAGGGTGGCAAGGGCGCGAAGGTGACGTTCGAGCCGGTCGCTGGCGGCGCTGCTGTCACCGTCGAAGCCGATGTCGTACTGATCTCCACCGGCCGCATTCCCTACACGGCCGGCCTTGGTCTCGAAGAAGCGGGCGTTGCGCTCGACAATCGCAGCCGCGTCGAGATCGACGGTCATTTCCGCACCAACGTTGCCGGTATCTATGCGATCGGCGACGTGGTGAAGGGCCCGATGCTGGCGCACAAGGCTGAAGACGAGGGCGTTGCGCTCGCCGAAATCCTCGCCGGCCAGCACGGCCATGTGAACTACGACGTCATCCCGAGCGTCGTCTACACGCAGCCCGAAGTCGCCTCCGTCGGCAAGACCGAGGAAGAGCTGAAGGCCGCTGGCGTCGCCTACAAGGTCGGCAAGTTCCCGTTCACGGCCAACGGCCGCGCGCGCGCCATGCTGGCGACGGATGGCTTCGTGAAGATCCTCTCGGACAAGACCACCGACCGCGTCCTCGGCGGCCACATCGTCGGCTTCGGCGCTGGCGAAATGATCCACGAGATCGCCGTCCTGATGGAATTCGGCGGCTCCGCCGAAGACCTCGGCCGCACCTGCCACGCCCACCCGACCATGTCGGAAGCGGTGAAGGAAGCGGCGCTGGCTGCGTTCTTCAAGCCGATCCATATGTAAGGCTTTAACATAAGCTTCGAAGAGGCCGTGGTTCGAGAGGACCGCGGCCTTTTTCGTTCGGCTAACCCTCGCGCGGTTTGCTCGTTGTCGTAAGTCCCCTCCCCAACCCCTCCCCACAAGGGGGAGGGGCTCCGGGCGGCAATCGCTCGGCAGTACGGCAACCTATCAATTGATGTGAGGTAGGAGGCGAACGCTCAGCGTCGCCACAAGTTAGCACCTCCCCCTTGTGGGGAGGGGTTGGGGAGGGGACTTTTGCGGCAAGCGAAGAGCTTGGTCCTCAGCGCCCTCAATTCACCGCCGTCACCGTAAAGCCCTGCTTGCGCAAGAGCTCGATCACGCCACCTTCGCCCGGCAGATGAAGCGCGCCGACGGCCATGAAGACGTTGCCGGTGGCCAGGATCGGGGCGGCGCGTTCGGCCATGATCTTGTTGCGGTCGAGGATGATGCGCTGTTCGAAGGCGGCGTAGTCGCTGCTGTCGTCGGCGCCCTCGGGCGTTACCGTCTTCAACATCGGCATGGTCATGCCGATATCGCCGGAGAGATAGAGGTCGGTCATGGTTTCCACGACGTCGTTCATCTTCGAGCCGAGTTCCAGGGTCTCGATCAGCGACTTCATGTGGAATTCGGTGGGGAGTTCGGCCATGGCCTGCAGCTGCTCGGCGAGCGTCTCCAGGCCCTTGACCTGCTTGCCCTGAGCGGCCGCGTCAGTGGCGATCTTCTGGTCGAGGAACTGGACGCCCTTGGCCTTGCGGGCCATTTCGCAGGCGGGCAGCGCCACGACGCTCGAGATCATCCACGGGCGCATGCGCGAGACGGCTGCGAGCGGAATGCCACGCGTCTTTAGGCCGGCCTCGAGGCGTGTGTAATCCTCGGGCGACAAGAGCTTGTCGATGGTCGTGCCGTCGGTGAACATCATCAGGTCGGGCTTCATCATCAGGGCCGCCGAGGCCTTCTTCTCGTCGAGGATCTCGTCGGATTCGATGACGATAGTATCGGCGGCATCGTGGGCGGCCTTCGTGCGTGGCGGCAGGTCGAGGACGCGCGGATCGGTGACGTGCATGCTGCCGAGCAGCCAGGATGGCTTGATGCCCGGTTTTTCGATCTTCCAGAAGATGCCCTTGCCGTTCGGCACGGCGTCGGCTTCCTTCACCGCCTGCTCGTAGCGCGCGGGGTTGCTCACCTTCAGGTCGTCGAGGATGTTGCGGCCGGTGCAGCTTGCGTCATCCGCGGCTGACGCCGGAGAGATGGAGACGAGGGTGGCGATCAGGATTGCTGCGGCCAGCACATGGATGGCAGCGATCAGCCAGAGCACGATGTTGCCGAAGCGAGCCGGCAAGGCGGTGGAAAGGCTGCGGTGGCCGAGGGAGATCGTCATGATGGTGTTCCGGTCACAAAGGATTTGCCCCAAGCTTTACGCGCTGGGCCTTCCATATTCCTTTAAGAGAAGACGTTAACAAAGGATTACGCCCGGGGATGGGCGCGGTCGTAAACGTCGAGAAGGCGCGAGGCGTCCACACCCGTGTAGACCTGCGTGGTCGACAGGCTGGCATGGCCGAGCAGTTCCTGGATGGTGCGGAGATCGCCGCCGCCGGCGAGCAGATGGGTGGCGAAGGAGTGGCGCAGCGCGTGCGGGGTGGCGGTCTCCGGCAGGCCGAAGGCGCTTCGCATCGTGCGCATGGTGCGCTGGATGATCGCCTGCTGCAGCTTGCCGCCGCGCGCGCCGCGAAACAGCGGCTGGTCGGCGGCGAGATGATAGGGGCAGAGCTTTCGGTATTTGTCGACCGCCTCGAAGACGACAGAGAGCAGCGGCACCAGGCGGGTCTTGTTGCCCTTGCCTGTGATGCGCAGCGTCGTGGCGCCTGGCGTGATGTCGCCGGGAAGCAGATCGAGCGCTTCGGAGATGCGCAGGCCGCAGCCGTAGAGCAGGGTCATGACGGCGGCGTCGCGGGCGGCGATCCAGGGCTCCTCGTGCAGCTGCGCCTCGTTGCTGACGACGGTGACGGCCTGGGTGTCGGAGAGCGGCTTTGGGAGCGATTTCGGCTGCTTCGGCGAGCGGATGGCGCCGGCGCCGGCGGCGTTCACCAATCCCTTCTTTTCGAGATAGCGCAGCAGCGAGCGCAGGCCGGCGAGATTGCGGCCAAGCGAGCGGGCGCCGGTGCCGTCGCGGCGGCGGGCGGCGAGGAAGGCGCGGAAATCGGCGGGCCGCAGCGCTTCGATGTCCTTCAGCGTCGTCGGGCCGGCGAGATGGCCGGTCATGAAGGTCAGGAACTGGCGGGTGTCGCGCTCATAGGCGTCGAGCGTGTGCTGCGACAGACGTCGTTCGCCGGCTAGGCTTTGCAGCCAGGCGGCGCGTTCCGCCATCAGCCGCGCATCGGCCATGATCAGGAGTTCATTCACGTTTCCGCCTCTTGAATTTGCCGGTCGGACCGCCAATTTTGCCTGAGGGACGGTTATGGAATCGCTAACATCGGCCAAGTGCCTGTCATGCTTCGATCATAATAATCGCGATAACTGGTTTCCCAACGAGGCAGGATCTTGCATGGCACGGCGCCAACCCACGACGGCATTCGGACAATTCGCAGAAACGATCGCGCTCGTTTCCCAAGGCAGACCCGGACATATCGTCGACACGTTGATCGCCGAACGCGGACAACGCATCGTCGGCCACCCGCTGTGGCCCGTCATGCGGCCGTTTCTCTACACGCTGCTGCGCTACAACAAGGCGATGACCTTTGCCAACGACATCGCCAACATGCCTGGTTTCCAGTGCTTCGAGTATATGAGCAATTTGCTCGATCTCGATATCGGCGTGACCAATGCCGAGCGTATTCCTGACAAGGGCGGCTTCATTCTCGTCAGCAACCACCCGACCGGGATTGCGGATGGCGTTGCGGTGTTCGACCTGCTGAAGACGCGGCGGCCTGACATGATGGTGTTCGCCAACCGTGATGCGGTGCGCGTCAATCCGCGCTTTGCCGAGATGATCATTCCGGTCGAATGGCGCGACGAGCACAAGAGCAAGCTGAAGGCGCGCGAGACGCTGCAGCTGACGAACCACGCGGTGCGTGAGGGCAAGGCGACGGTGCTGTTTCCCTCCGGGCGCATCGCTTACTGGGCGAACGGCCGGCTCAACGAGCGGCCGTGGAAGACGTCGGCCGTCGGGCTGGCGCGCAAGTACAATCTGCCGATCCTGCCTGTCCATATGACGGCGCGCAATTCCGGGCTGTTCTACTGGTTCGCCAAGTGGTCGACGGAGCTGCGCGACATGACGGTGTTCCACGAGCTCCTCAACAAGCGCGGCGACCGTTTCGATTTTATCATCGGCGACATGATCCCGGTCGAGCATCTTGATGGCGATATCAACGACGTCACAAGGGCGCTGGAGACGCACACCGTCGAGGCGCTGAAGCGCGATGGCGACGCGCGGTTCCAGCCGCTTGTCGAGCCAAGCCTGCCCGAGATGGCCGATGCCCATTCATTTCGCTGAGCGGATGGGGTAAAGCGGGGTCATGCAACTCCGCTCCATGTTCGCCCAGAATTACCGGTCGCTCCGCTCGATCCGCATGGATCTGTCGGAGACCTCGCTGTTTCTCGGCGAGAACGGTGTGGGAAAATCCAATCTCTATCGTGCGCTGCAGCTGGTGCAGGCGGCCGTCACCGGGCGGCTGGTGCGCGAGCTTGCGGCCGAGGGCGGGATGTTCTCGGTGCTGTGGTCGGGCACGCGCAAGCAGAATGAAGGGCCGGCGCGGGTGCGGCTGGAGGTCGAGCTCCTGGACGAGGAGCTCGCCGTCACGTTTCGCTACAGGGTCGAGGTCGGCATGCGCCCGCCAGAGGCGGCTGCCGGGTTTCCGCTGGAGCCGCAGGTGAAGGCCGAGGAGTTGATCGTCGATCACGGGCGGCCGGTTGTCATGATGAAGCGGGCGGGGCCTTCCATCCAGGTGCGCGATGGCTCCGGGCGGATGCAGGATTATCCGGATCAGGCGCTAACATCCGAGACGGCGATGGCGCTGCTAGGCGATGCCGGGCATTTTCCCGAGATCGCGGCCTTTCGCCGGGTGGTGGCCAACTGGCGCTTCTTTCATGGCTTCCGCACCGACCGCGCCTCCCCGTTGCGCCAGCCCTGCCTTGCCGTGACCGGGCCGATGCTGGATGAGGACGGCGCCAATCTGGCGGCGGTGTTCGCGACGATCAGGCATACAAGGCAGGACACGGTCGATCTCGACCGCGTCGTCGCCTCGGCTTTCGGCGGCGCGCGGCTCGTGGTGCCGGAGCCGGAGGAGACGGCGTCTTTCGGGCTCGCCTTTCCCGATTTTCCGCACCGGGTGTTCCAGCCGCGTGAATTGTCGGACGGGCAGATACGCTTTCTCGGGCTTGCGGCGGCATTGTTGTCCTACCGCCTGCCGCCGCTGATCGCGCTCAACGAGCCGGAAGCGAGCCTGCATCCCGACATGCTGGAGCCGCTGGCGGACATGATCGCGACCGCTTCGAAGAGCAGCCAGGTGTGGATCGTCACCCACTCGGCGCAGCTGGCGGAGGCCGTGCGCGAGCGTTGTGGCGTCCGGCCTCGCAAGGTGATCCGCGAAAACGGCGCCACCTGGATCGAGGGCATGCGGCTTACCGGCACGATTGCCGGCGAGGACGACGATGACGATTGATAGCGCGATGCCGCGGGTTTCATTTTGGTCTCGTTGCGGGCATGGTCGCGCCCGATGAGCATAGATTCGTCCGACCTCTTTGGCCCGATCGAGCCGCCGCCCGCCGTGCGCACGGTGTCGGTGCTCGTACCCATGCCGGCGCCCAGGCCCTATTCCTATTCGGTGCCCGAGGGCATGGCGGTGGAGCCCGGTTCTGTGGTGCAGGTGCCGCTTGGGCCGCGCCAGGTGATGGGCGCCGTCTGGGAGGGGGGAGACGAGGACGTCGATCCGAAGAAGCTTCGGCCGATCACCAAGGTGTTCGATTGCCCGCCGCTCTCCAAGGATATGCGCGATTTCGTCGATTGGGTGGCGAGCTACACGCTGTCGCCGCCG
The DNA here is from genome assembly GCA_900465665.1 of Hyphomicrobiales bacterium. GTDB lineage: Bacteria > Pseudomonadota > Alphaproteobacteria > Rhizobiales > Rhizobiaceae > Rhizobium. The sequence goes on along the minus strand of UBJO01000087.1, from coordinate 604 downwards.
GGGCTGGTGGCGCGTATGGCGCTGCGTGTTCCGAACGCCTTCGATCCGGAGCCGATGGTCGAGGGGCTGCGCTTCGTGGGCGGCGAGCCGGAGCGGATGACGCCGGCGCGCGCCCGGGTGCTCGATGCCGCCGGCGACGGGTTGTCGTGGACGCGCATCGGCCTGGCGCATGCGGCCGGGGTTTCGACCAGCGTCGTCGATGGGTTGATCGCACAGGGGATATTCGAGACGATCTTCCTGCCGCCGCCGCCAATCGTGGCCAAGCCTGATCCGGATTTCGCGCCATCGCGGCTCGCGGGTCCGCAGAAGGAGGCGGCCGACGAAATCCTCGAAGAGGTCCGCAACGGCCAGTTCGCGGTGTCGCTGATCGATGGCGTGACCGGTTCGGGCAAGACGGAGGTCTATTTCGAGGCGATCGCCGAGACGCTGAAGCGCGGCAAGCAGGTGCTGATCCTGTTGCCGGAGATCGCGCTGACGGCCAGTTTCCTCGAGCGCTTCCAGGATCGCTTCGGGGCGAAGCCCGCCGAGTGGCATTCGGATCTGGCGCCGAAGACGCGCGAGAAGGTTTGGCGGCAGGCGGTGACGGGGGAGGTCCGGGTCGTGG
>UBJO01000139.1 GCA_900465665.1 Hyphomicrobiales bacterium | reverse complement strand
CCACCGCCGTGACCGCCACCACCTCCACCGCCCTTGCCACGGCCATTGCGGGAAGACGCCTGCGCGCCACTACCGGTGTCTTCAGGGAATTCGACCTCCGCCGTGGATTTGACGATCGTTTTCGCCCGATATGGAACGATGTTTGCCGCGCCCAATTCACCCTCGGTCTTCTGGCAAGTATAGTGGGTGCTGCCGCCATTGCGGATCAGGACGTCGTTGCCGCCCTTGCTTTTGACGAACGTCATGTCGTGGCCAACGAGCCGCGCACTCTTCTTTCCGAGCTTCTCGCTCTTCATCTGGTAGAAGGTGCCGCCGACGCTAAGGACCGACTTTTCCCAGTAGACATCGACAGAAGGGCTGCCGCCGCATTTCTGATAGGCCTCGGCACTTCCGGCAATCAGAACGGCCGTTGCCGCCGCGATGAGATGTAGACGCATCTGCCCCTCTCTCCCATTGTCGCCGGCGGCCAAGGCGCCCCGGCGCTCCTTTACCAAGAGCTTGCGCGCGTTGGTGTGGAAAGCAATTCGGAAATAGGGTGTAGCGCCCGCGCCGATTGCTGCCGCCTGGCCGCAGTGGTAGGATTAAATCGCACCTCCAGACGCAAACGCGGGAGACACACATGGAAAAGCTCAGCATCACGCTGCCAACGGAAATGGTCGATGTGATCAATGCCGAGATCGATGCCGGCGCCTTCGCCTCCACCAGCGAAGTCATCCGCGCCGCCATGCGCGCCTGGATGCGCCAGGAGGAAGAGCACAAGGAACGCATCGCCGCCATAAGGGCGCGCGTGCAGGAATCGCTCGATGATCCCCGGCCCAGATTGAGCAGCCAGGAGATGCGGGCCGCAATCGACGCACTCTATGAAAAGCACCGGTGAGCGATGAGCGGCTACCGGGTGGAATATCTGCCAGCGGCGTTCAGCGGTATCGAGGAGATCTTCAGATATGTATTGGACGGTAGCCAGAACCATGTGACGGCAGAGCGGTATATCGACCGTATCTATGAGCGCTGCAACAATATCGCCGACGCGCCTTTCGGCGGCGTCTCGCGCGCCGACCTGGGCCTCGATCTCAGGATGGCGGTTTTCGAGCGCAAGGTGATCATACTCTACCGCGTCGAGGCCGACACCATCCTCATCACCAACATCTTCTCCGGCGGTCGCGACTACGAAACGCTGATGCGCGATCATCGCTAATATACCCATACGCTGAGCTCACATCAGCCTTGCCATTTCAGCATAACCCCGCCACATTTGCGGGCGTATATAAAAACTTCATTCACCCTTGGCGCTTTGCCATTTCATGCCCGCGGCGATTGCCTTCGCGCTTGAGCCGCGTATTCGCGAGCGATCCCTGACGATGTCGGATCAGATCTACCAGGCGGCTGTCGTTGGACGCCCGCAACTCAATTTCCGCTTGATTGCGATGATCGTAGCCAGCGCCATGTTCATGGAGCAGCTGGACGCCACGGTTCTGGCCACTGCACTTCCCACCATGGCGCGCGATTTCGGCGTCAGCGCACCGTCAATGAGTATCGCGCTGACATCCTATCTGCTCAGCCTCGCCATCTTCATTCCGGCAAGCGGCCTGATTGCCGATCGCTTCGGCTCGCGCACCGTCTTTCGCTGGGCCATCGTCGTCTTCGTTCTCGGCTCCATCTGCTGCGCGCTGTCGCCCAATCTCTGGTGTCTGGTGTTTGCCCGCCTGCTGCAGGGTCTCGGCGGCGCCATGATGATGCCGGTCGGCCGTCTCGTGCTTTTGCGCAGCGTCGCCCGCAAGGACATGGTCAATGCCATGTCGTGGCTGCTGGTGCCGGCGCTGATCGGCCCGATCCTCGGTCCACCCGTTGGCGGCATGATCGTCACCTATCTCGACTGGCGCTGGATCTTTTACATCAACGTCCCGATCGGCATCCTCGGCTTCGTCCTGGTCTCGATCTTCATCGAGAATTTCAAGGGCGAGACGAAGAAGCGCTTCGACACCATCGGCTTCATCCTGTCTGGCATCGCGCTCGGCTCGCTGCTCTTCGGCTTCGAAAGCTCCAGCCGTCCGGGCGAGGGGATGTTCGCGCTGTTCCTGATCACGATCGGCCTGCTCTTCGGCATCGCCTATCTCAAGCACGCGCGAAAGCATCCCGCGCCGATCATGGATTTCTCGCTGATGAAGGTGCCGAGCTTCGGCACGTCCGTCATCGCCGGCTCGCTCACCCGCATCACGCAGGGCGCGCAACCATTCCTGCTGCCGCTCTATTTCCAGCTCGGCTTCGGCCTCTCCGCCGCCAAGGCCGGCCAGCTGGTGACGGCAGCGGCCATCGGCTCCATGGCGATGAAGGCCTTCGCGCCGAGGATCCTGCGCCGCTTCGGCTTCCGCAACGCGTTGGTGTTCAATGGTTTCACCGCCACCTTCGGCTACGCGCTCTGCGCCTTCTTCCGGCCTGACTGGCCGCTCGGCTTGATCTTCGCCGTGCTCGTCATGTGCGGCTTCTTCATGTCGTTCCAGTTCACCGCCTATAACACGGTCGCCTATGACGCGATCGAGCGCGACCGCATGAGCGCCGCTACCAGCTTTTACGTGACCTTCCAGCAGCTGATGCTGTCGCTCGGCATCTGCGTCGGCGCCTTCGTGCTGCATATCTCGATGTCGGCAACCGGCAGCGGCGACACGCCGCAACTGCACGACTTCTCGGCCGCCTTCTTGTTCGTGACTGCGGTCTCGCTCACCGCCACCTTCTGGAACCTGCGCTTTTCGCGCACGGCCGGCGCCGATATCAGCGGCCACGGCGGCAACAAGGCGGTCCACGCCGAGCACTGAACTCAAGCAGCTGCCGGCACACAAGCCTCGCAGATCGCCGCCACATGGCGGTGATCGGTGCCGCAACAGCCACCGACGATCCTGATCTCGGGCATATCGCGCAACAACACCCGATACCGCTCCCCGAGATCTGACGGATCGCCGGCATCGAGCGTCTCGCTTTCGTCGAGTTCCGCATGGCTCATCCGCGAAGCATTGGCACGCAGGCCACGGATGCGCCGCGTCCAGCCGCTGTTCGCGGCTAGCGCGCCTGCAAAATGCGTCGGGTGCGCGCAGTTGATCATGTAGTAGGCGGGCGAGCCGCCGGTCGCCGCATCCGTGGTCTCGATCGCATCCTGCAGGCTCCGCCCCGTCACCAGCCGACCGTCGGTCTCTACCGTGAACGAGATCGCGCAGGGCATATTATTGGCCGCCGCCGCACGCGCCACCCCGATTGCCTCGTCGATATTGGTCAGCGTATAGGCGGCCACCATGTCGGCCTCGCTCTGGGCAAAGCTTTTGATCTGCGCCCCATGATAATCCTTCGCCTCGGCGGCATTCATGTTGCCCGCCTTGTAGCCATCGCCACGCGGCCCGATCGCCCCTGAGATCACGATCGGCCGCCCCGGTTCCTCGTATTTGTCGCGAAGCGGCAGCAGCAGGTCGATCGCCGCCAAATTCACTCGGTGCAGCGCCTCGGCGTCGTAGCCGAGCTTCTCACCCCAATCGGCATTGGCCCGCCATGTCGGCGTGTCCAGGATGAAACCGGTCCGGTGCTTGCGGGCAATGTCGAGATAGCGGCGATAATAGACCAGCAACCGGTCCCGCCCTTCCTCGTCGTCAACCATCACGAAGGAAGCGAAATGCGGCAGCTCCATCCCGTCGTGAAAGATGAAGGTCGTCTCCATGCCCCCGTCACTTGCATAAAACCCGCCGTCGATCTGCGGCAGATGCGCTCTGTACTTCGCCATATCGGTCCCTCCCGGCAAACAGGAAACAGATGCGATGCTACTGTGAATTAGGGAAGACTAAAATAATGAGCCGCCGCCGTAAAGCGGGTCTCAGCCATCTTCCATCGCGGCCGCCATTTCGGCGAGCTTGCGAACGGTGTTGATGTTGCGCGAGGTGCCGGCATTGAGCGCCGGCAGCTTCAGCTTCGATTTCCCGGAGCCGATGGGATAGTGCACATAGATCTCCCGCCCATCGACCACAGCCTCCTCTCCGTCAGGCGCCACAATCCTGTCGAGCGCATCCTTCGGCGCATTCTCGGGCAGGAAGCTTATGAGCAGAAAACTCGGCTTGGCATCGGGGAAGGGCGCCCTGTCGACGATCGCCTCCATCTCCTTGCGGCTGCGCACCATCACGCCGGGCTTCTTGCCCAGCAGCTCGCCGAGTGCTGCATCCAATGCGCGTGCGACGTCGGCCTCGTTGGCGTCGGCGCGAAATAGCACGTTGCCGCTCTGGATGTAGGTCTTGACGTCGGTAAAGCCGAGCTGTTCGCAGATCGCCTTCAGCTCGGTCATGGGGAGCTTGCCGGTGCCGCCGACATTGATGGCACGGAGGAGGGCGATGTAGACGGGCATTGGGGGCTCCTTCCGTTGGCGGGGGAGCAAGAATTACCCCCCTCTGTCCTGCCGGACATCTCCCCCACAAGGGGG
>UBJO01000085.1 GCA_900465665.1 Hyphomicrobiales bacterium | reverse complement strand
CTCCCCCCTTGTGGGGGAGATGTCCGGCAGGACAGAGGGGGGTAATCCACGGTAAAACGCCCAACCAGATCGTCAAACGACGCTCCCGCCCCCACCTCACGACGCCGGCGTAAACCGCGCCACCAACGCATGCTTGTCGCCGGGATAGGTAAACCGCACATGGGTGACCGGCCCGACATTGCTCCAGGTACGACGCTTGACCACGAGGCAGGCGGTGTTCCGGGGAATATCGAGCAACACCGCGGCCTCACTTCCGGCCGCAACCGCGTGGATGCGATGCTCGGCGCTCGACCAGGGGATCTGGTTGATCAGCCAACTGCCCGGCGGAACCGTCGAAAAGTCGGCGTCCTCCGCCTCGGGCACGGTGGCGAGGCTGATCAGGCGTTCCTCGAGGCAGAAAGGACGTCCGCCGGCCAAATGGATGCAGACCACCTCGACGACGGAAGAGCCCGGCTGCAGTTCGAGACGCCTGTTATCGTCGGCGTCCGCCTTGCGCCTGGCGCGTCTGGCAACCGAAAACGAATAGGCGAGGTTCAGCGATTTCACCTCGGCGGCGATGTCGTGGATTTCGAGGACGGCCGATTGGGCCTGCGGCTGGGTGACGAAGCTGCCGGACTTCTTGCGACGCTCGATCAGGCCCGCCTTGGCGAGCTGGGTCAGCGCCTTGTTCACCGTCATCCGCGAGCAGTCGTATTCCTTGGTGAGCTCGAGCTCGAACGGAATGCGGTGACCCGGAGGCCATTCGCCCGAGACGATGCGGCCTTCGATGTCGTTCACGATCCGCTGATGCAAGGTGATGTCCCTGCCCTGATCCATCGTCACGCTCCGCTTTTCTCTCGGTCTACCGGCAATACCCGAGTCGGGAAAGACCGTCAGGCCGCCAGCAATTCGCTCATTGCCTTCAGGAAGCGCCGGTTGATCGCCTCGCGGCCGATATGCCGGCCACCTGCGACCTTCTTCTCGCCCAGCGCCCAGACGCTGTCGACCGCAACGCCGCCGGCAAACATCCAGTGATCGAGCAGCTGGTCGCCGGCGAGATAGGGCACCGCAGATGCGTCGAGCGCGACGATATCGGCGTGATGCCCGACCGCCAGCCCGCCCGGCGCCTTCAGCGCCGCACCGCCGCCCGTGATCGCATGGTCAAAGAGGCTGCGCGCCGTCGAGCCGCCCGATGCGGCGATGACGTTGCGGGCCCTCAGCGCCAGGCGTTGCGAATATTCGAGCTGTCGCAATTCGCCGGGCAGCGAGATCAGCACGTTGGAATCGGAGCCGACGCCATAGCGCCCACCCTCCTCCAGAAATAGCGGCGCCGGGAAGGTGCCGTCGCCGAGATTGGCCTCGGTAATCGGGCAGAGACCGGCAATCGCGCCGCGCCGTGCCATCTCGCGGGTTTCCTTGTCGGTCATGTGCGTGGCGTGGATCAGGCACCAGCGGCCATCGACATCAGCATTGTCGAGCAGCCACTCGACCGGACGAGCGCCGGACCAGGCGATGCAGTCCTCGACCTCCTTCACCTGCTCGGCGACGTGGATATGAACAGGCCCCTCGCCCGCCATCGGCACCACCTTGACGAGCTCCTCCGGCGTCGCCGCCCGCAGGCTGTGTGGCGCAAGCCCGAGCTCGGCGCCGGCAAGCCGCGACGTCACCGTGCGGCAGCCGTCCATCAGCGCCGCGAAGCTGTCAAGCGAATTGATGAACCGGCGCTGGCCCTCGATCGGTTCTGCGCCGCCGAAACCGGAATGGGCGTAGAAGACGGGCAGCAAGGTTAGCCCGATGCCGGCCGTTGCACTCGCGGCACCGATCCGCTCGGCCAGCTCCGCGATATTGGCATAAGGCCGCCCATCCTTGTCATGGTGCAGATAGTGGAACTCGCCGACGCGGGAGAAGCCAGCCTCCAGCATTTCCATGTAGAGCTGCGCGGCCACCGCTTCGACGTGTTCAGGCGTCATCGACAGGGCGAACTTGTACATGACGGTGCGCCAGCTCCAGAAGCTGTCATTGGCGGGGCCCCTCACCTCGGCAAGACCCGCCATGGCGCGCTGAAAAGCATGGCTGTGAAGGTTCCCCATGGCCGGGACGAGCGTATGATGGCGTTCGTCGGCTGGTTCTGCCGCGACCGATGTCTCGATGCGCGATATGCGTCCGCCCGCGAGCGTCAGCCGGACATTCTCCCGCCAACCCTCAGGCAGAAGTGCTGCGCGTGCGTGGAGTGTCGTCGCAACGGTTTGTGCCATGACCGATTTCTCTCCTTCTGACGGAAGCATCTCTTTCTTTTACAGAGATACGCCCAAATTTTCCCTTGTCACCTGTTTATTATGTATATACATGTTGAGACATAAGGAAAGGCGCAAAGCTGATGAACGGGAACAATTTTTCAGACGAGCAAGCCCCGGGAGAGGTTCGCCCGCACCTGTGGCGCAACGCCCGCCTGGCAACGCTCGACCCGAGCAGGGCCGGCCTCGGCGTCATCGAAAAGGGTGCTGTTGTCGTCGAATCCGGCCGCATCACCTATGTCGGCCCGGAAAGCGAATTGCCGGTTCTGGCGATCGAGCGCGCCGAGATTACCGATCTCGAAGGCCGCTGGGTGACGCCAGGTCTCGTCGATTGCCACACCCACATCGTCTATGGCGGCAACCGTGCCCGTGAGTTCGAGATGCGCTTGGAAGGCGCCACCTATGAGGAAGTCGCCCGCGCCGGCGGCGGCATCGTATCCTCGGTCAAGGCCACCAACGCCCTTTCCGTCGACGGCCTCGTCGCCGCCTCGCTTCCACGTCTCGACACGCTGCTCTCCGAGGGGATGACGACCATCGAGATCAAGTCCGGCTATGGGCTCAACATCGAAGCCGAGCTGAAGATGCTGCGCGCCGCCCGTGCGCTGGGCAATATTCGCCCGGTCCGCGTCGTCACCTCCTATCTCGGTGCTCATGCCACGCCGGTCGAATACAAGGGCCGCAACGGCGATTACATCACCGACGTCGTGCTGCCCGGCCTCGAGCAGGCGCATGCCGAGGGTCTGGTCGATGCCGTCGACGGCTTCTGCGAAGGCATTGCCTTTTCCGTCGAAGAGATGCGCCGCGTCTTCGATCGCGCCCAGCAGCTCGGCCTCCCGGTCAAGCTCCACGCCGAGCAGCTCTCCAACCTCGGCGGCGCCCGCTTCGCGGCCTCCTATCTGGCGCTTTCGGCCGACCATCTCGAATATCTCACCGCCGATGATGCCGTCGTCATGGCCGCGGCCGGCACCGTCGCCGTGCTCCTGCCCGGCGCCTTCTACGCCATCAACGAAAAGCAGAAGCCGCCGGTCAAGGCGCTGCGCGAGGCCGGCGCCCACATCGCCATCGCCACCGACTGCAACCCCGGCACCTCGCCGCTGACCTCGCTGCTCCTGACCATGAACATGTCCGCCACCCTGTTCGGCCTCACCGTCGAGGAATGCATTGCCGGCGCGACCCGGGAAGGTGCTCGCGCCCTTGGGCTCATCGACGAAACCGGCACGCTCGAAGCCGGCAAGTCGGCGGATTTCGCCATCTGGGATGTCGAGAGCCTCGCCGAACTCGTCTACCGCATCGGCTTCAACCCGCTTCACGCACACGTCTTCAAGGGCGAAAGGATCGACCGTTGACCATCATTCTTCACCCCGGCTCCGTATCGCTCAAGCATCTGGAAACGATCTACTGGACCGGCGAGCCTGCTGTGCTCGACCGCTCCTTCGACGCCGGCATCAACAAGGCCGCCGCCCGCATCGCCGAGATCGCCGCCGGCAATGCGCCCGTCTACGGCATCAACACCGGTTTCGGTAAGCTCGCCTCGATCAAGATCGACAGCGCCGATGTCGCAACGCTGCAGCGCAATCTCATCCTGTCGCATTGCTGCGGCGTCGGCGCGCCGCTGCCTGAAAACATCGTCCGCCTGATCATGGCGCTGAAGCTCGTCTCGCTTGGCCGCGGCGCCTCCGGCGTGCGGCTGGAGCTGGTGCGGCTGATCGAGGGCATGCTGGAAAAGGGCGTCATCCCCGTCATTCCGGAAAAGGGCTCCGTCGGCGCCTCCGGCGACCTCGCGCCGCTGGCGCACATGGCAGCCGTGATGATGGGCGAGGCCGAAGCTTTCTATAAGGGCGAGCGCCTGACCGGCGCAGCAGCGCTCGACAAGGCTGGGCTGACACCCGTCGTACTGGCCGCCAAGGAAGGCCTGGCGCTGATCAACGGCACGCAGACCTCGACCGCGCTGGCGCTGGCCGGCCTCTTCCGCGCTCATCGTGCTGCTCAAGCCGCGCTGATCACCGGCGCCATGTCGACCGACGCCGCCATGGGCTCGTCCGCGCCGTTCCACCCCGACATCCACACACTACGCGGCCACAAGGGCCAGATCGACACTGCCGCTGCGCTGCGCGCCCTTCTCGACAACTCCATCATTCGCCAGAGCCATATCGAGGGCGATGAGCGCGTCCAGGACCCCTACTGCATCCGCTGCCAGCCGCAGGTCGATGGCGCCTGCCTCGACCTGCTCCGTTCGGTCGCCAAAACGCTGGAGATCGAGGCCAACGCGGTCACCGACAACCCGCTGGTGCTGTCTGACAATTCCGTCGTCTCCGGCGGCAATTTCCACGCCGAACCGGTGGCCTTTGCCGCCGACCAGATCGCCATCGCGGTCTGCGAGATCGGCGCCATTTCGCAACGGCGTATCGCGCTGCTCGTCGATCCCGCCCTCTCCTACGGCCTGCCCGCCTTCCTCGCCAAGAAGCCCGGCCTCAACTCCGGCCTGATGATCGCGGAAGTGACTTCGGCGGCGCTGATGTCGGAAAACAAGCAGATGTCGCACCCCGCCTCGGTCGATTCGACCCCGACCTCGGCCAACCAGGAAGACCACGTCTCCATGGCCTGCCACGGCGCCCGCCGCCTGCTGCAGATGACCGACAACCTGTTCTCGATCATCGGCATCGAGGCGCTGACAGCGGCCCAGGGCGTCGAATTCCGCGCGCCGCTTGCGACCAGCCCGGAACTTTCGAGCGCCATCGCCGCGATCCGCACGGTGGTGCCGACGCTGGAGGTTGACCGCTACATGGCGGGTGACCTGCAGGCGGCGAGCGATCTGGTGGCCTCGGGTGGGCTGAATGCGGCGGTGTCTTCGGGCATTCTGCCTGGGTTGGAGGGGTGATGGTGATGTCGGCACTCGTGGCGCCCCCCTCTGCCCTGCCGGGCATCTCCCCCACAGGTGGGGAGATTGGCTGGGCGCTCCCGCTCGCTCCAAAGTCAACCGTTCTGCAAGGCGATAACAACGAGTCGATCTCCCCCCTTGTGGGGGAGATGTCCGGCAGGACAGAGGGGGGTAACCCACCCGCAACCCGTGGAGCACTCAACCCATGACCACCCACGAAATCCGCCAGGGCACATCCCCCATCATCCTCGGCTTCCCGCACACCGGCACCGACGTGCCGCCTGATATCTGGGACCGCCTGAACGACAACGGCAAGCTGCTCGCCGACACCGACTGGCACATCCACGATCTCTATGACGGCCTCATCGATGGCGTGACCACAGTCCGCGCCACCTTCCACCGCTACGGCATCGACGCCAACCGCGATCCATCCGGCACCAGCCTCTATCCCGGCCAGAACACGACCGGCCTGGTGCCTGAAACGGATTTCGACGGCCTGTCGATCTGGAAGGATGGCGCCGCACCCACCGAAGCCGATATCACTGAACGCCTGCGCGATTTTCACGCGCCCTACCATGCGGCTCTTGCAGCCGAAATCGAGCGGGTGAAGGCGATCCACGGGGTCGCGATCCTCTACGACTGCCACTCGATCCGCTCGCACATCCCCTTCCTCTTCGAAGGCAAGCTGCCGGATTTCAACATCGGCACCGATCTGGGCAAGACCTGCGATCACGCCATCGAGCGGGCGGTTGTCGCAGCGACCGCTTCGGCCACCGGTTACGACAGCATCCTCAACGGTCGCTTCAAGGGCGGCTGGACGACCCGGCATTACGGGCGGCCGGAGACCGGCGTGCATGCGATCCAGATGGAGCTCGCGCAATCCACGCATCTTCAGACCGAAAAGCCGCCCTTTGCCTACGATACGGCCAAGGCCGACCGCCTGCGCGTCCATCTGAAAGACATCCTGGAGCGCATCGCCGCGATCGCGCCGAACCTCACGAAATAAGCCTGAAACAACAAGCCATCCAACCCGGATAAGGGGAACCGCAATGACCAGCAATCCACGCCACAACATTCGCGATGTCAGAAGCCCTGTTGGCCCCGAGCTCAACGCCAAGAGCTGGATGACCGAAGCGCCGCTGCGCATGCTGATGAACAATCTCGACCCAGACGTCGCGGAAAACCCGCACGAGCTGGTGGTCTATGGCGGCATCGGCCGCGCTGCCCGCACCTGGGCGGACTTCGACCAGATCGTCGCGACGCTGAAGACGCTGACGGAAGAAGAGACGCTGCTCGTCCAGTCCGGCAAGCCGGTCGGCGTGTTCCGCACCCATAAGGATGCGCCGCGCGTTTTGATCGCCAATTCCAACCTCGTGCCGCACTGGGCGACCTGGGACCATTTCAACGAGCTGGATAAGAAGGGTCTGGCCATGTACGGCCAGATGACCGCCGGCTCGTGGATCTACATCGGCACGCAGGGCATCGTTCAGGGCACCTACGAGACCTTCGTCGAAGCCGGCCGCCAGCATTACAACGGCGACCTCAAGGGCAAGTGGATCCTGACCGGCGGCCTCGGCGGCATGGGCGGCGCGCAGCCGCTGGCGGCCGTCATGGCCGGCGCCTGCTGCCTCGCGGTCGAGAGCGACGAGACCCGCATCGATTTCCGCCTGCGCACCCGCTATGTCGACGCCAAGGCGAAGTCGCTGGATGAAGCGCTTGCCATGATCGCCGAATGGACGGCGAAGGGCGAAGCCAAGTCGGTCGGCCTGCTCGGCAACGCCGCCGAAATCTTCCCGGAACTTGTGGCCCGCATGAAATCAGGCGGCCCGCGTCCCGACATCGTCACCGACCAGACCTCGGCTCACGATCCCCTCAACGGTTATCTGCCCATCGGCTGGACCGTTGCCGAGCACAAGGCCAAGCGCGAGAGCGATCCGAAGGCCGTCGAGGCCGCCGCCCGCGCCTCGATGAAGAAGCACGTCGAAGCCATGGTCGCCTTCTGGGATGCCGGCGTGCCGACGCTCGACTACGGCAACAACATCCGCCAGGTCGCCAAGGATGAGGGTCTGGAAAACGCCTTCGCCTTCCCGGGCTTCGTGCCGGCCTATATCCGCCCGCTGTTTTGCCGCGGCATCGGCCCGTTCCGCTGGGCAGCCCTCTCGGGCGATCCCGAGGATATCTACAAGACCGACGCCAAGGTGAAGGAGCTGCTGCCCGACAACAAGCACCTGCACAACTGGCTCGACATGGCCCGCGAGCGCATCTCGTTTCAGGGCCTGCCGGCACGCATTTGCTGGGTCGGCCTCGGCGACCGTCACCGCCTCGCGCTTGCTTTCAACGAGATGGTCAAGAACGGCGAACTCTCGGCCCCCGTCGTCATCGGACGCGACCACCTCGATAGCGGTTCCGTCGCCTCGCCGAACCGCGAGACGGAAGCGATGAAGGACGGTTCGGACGCTGTCTCCGACTGGCCGCTCCTCAACGCGCTCCTCAATACCGCATCCGGCGCCACCTGGGTGTCGCTGCACCACGGCGGCGGCGTCGGCATGGGCTTCAGCCAGCATTCGGGCGTTGTCATCTGCGCCGACGGCTCCGACGACGCGGCCAAGCGCCTGGAACGCGTGCTCTGGAACGACCCGGCCACCGGCGTCATGCGTCACGCCGACGCGGGTTATGACATCGCGCTGGATTGCGCCAAGGAGAAGGGCCTGCGGCTGCCGGGGATTCTCGGGAACTGATAGAGCGAGACGCCGGGCCTCAGAACGGTATGAGGCCCGGATACTGACGGATGGTCGAGAGGCGGCAATCAGCCTCCCCTCGAACGTCCCCGCTCATTCCTTGTCTGTTACGATCGGCTTGATTGGGTCTTCAGGAGGAAAGAGATCGCCACCATAGAACATGTCTTCGATTTCCTCGGCCATCATCGTGTCGAAGTCATCCGGCGTGGTGAACATGCCTTCCATGAAACCAATGCGGCGCTTCTTGGGCGCCGTTTCCGGTTGATCGATCGGGGTGTCCCTTGCCATGTTGACGATATCGTTCACTCGCCTCCAATCCCCTGAGTGTCCGCCACTCCCCTCCCATTTGCAACCTCCGGAGATACCATGCCCCGCGCCACAATCCTGACCGCCAGCAGCTACCGCCGCATGCCGTGGAAGAACGGTGGCGGGGAGACGGTGGAGATTGCGATTTCGCCGGAGGGCGCCGCACTTTCGGAGTTCGATTGGCGGGTCAGCATGGCGACGGTCGCAACCGACGGACCGTTCTCGATCTTCCCCGGCATCGACAGGACCTTGTCGGTCCTCGATGGCGAAGGCATGTCGCTTGCGATCGACGGCCGCGCGCCATTGCTGTTGACGCAGGAGAGCGCCCCACTCGCCTTCCCCGCCGACGTCGCGGTGTCCGCGACGCTCAAATCCGGGCCGATCACCGATCTCAACGTCATGACGCGCCGCGGCGGCCTCTGGCACCGGGTCGAGCGCGTCGCCGTCGACGGCGAGGTCACATTCGGCGGCGCCGCCAGCACACTGCTGGCGCTCTGCCATCGCGGCACGCTTAATCTCACCTGGATGGATGGCGAGGCGTCGCTCGGCGAAGGCGATACGCTGCTGCTGCAGGACGCGGCAGGCATCTCGCTCGAGATGGATGGCAAGGCGCTCTGCTACCTCATCACCATGGATGCCGCCTGACGCGGCAACGACCGACAAGCCGCAATTGTCTGCCCGACAAATCAGGCGCAAAACAATATTGTCGCCATAGTCTATAAAATAGATAGTTTTATCTGTGTGCCGACCATGGCCCGCCGTAGTGTTTTCCCGTCGAAACACATTGAGCCGACGCACAAGCGCGGCATTCGGGGGCGAAACATGAATATCAAGGGCATTATCGCAGGACTTACACTTGGCGTGGCGGCCGTGGCAGCGCCGTTCATGGCGCAGGCAGCCGACAAGAAGGTCGTCGTTGCCTACCAGACGGACGCGCTGCCGTCGTCGGTCGCCATCGCAAATGGCGAGTTCGCCAAGGCGACGGGCTACGACATCGACTTCCGCAAGTTCAATTCCGGCGCCGAAATCTTCGCGGCAATCGCCTCGGGCGACGTGCAGGTCGGCTATGTCGGCTCCAGCCCGTTTGCGGCGGCCACCTCGCGCGGCCTCGCCGTCAAGGCGTTCTACCTCTCCTCTATCTCGGGCATCGACGAGGCGCTTGTCGTCCGCGACGGTTCGGGCATCAACTCACTCAACGACCTCAAGGGCAAGAAGCTCGCCGCAGCGCCCGTCTCCACCGACCATTACCAGCTCCTGGCGCTGATCAAATCGCTCGGCCTCAGCGAGAAGGACGTGCAGGTCTTCGCCATTCCGCAGCCCGAGATCGTCGCCAGCTACAATCGCGGTGATATCGACGGCGGCTTCGTCTGGGATCCGGCGCTGACGGAACTGAAGAAGAAAGGCAAGGTTCTGGTCACCTCCAAGGACGTTGCCGACAAGGGCGCGCCGACCTTCTCCGCCTGGGTCGCGGCCTCGAAATTCGCCGATGAGAACCCCGCATTCCTGAAGGGCTTCGCCGGCGTCATCAACACCTATTACGCCTCCTTCGCCAAGGACAAGAAGGCCTGGGAAGCCGATAGCGAGAACGCAAAGCTGCTTGCCAAGGCGCTCGGCGGCACGCCCGAACAGCAGGCGGCGGCGCTGAAGAACCTGACGCTTCTGACGCCCGACGTCCAGGCATCCGACGCATGGCTCGGCGGCGGCGAGAAGGCAGGTGCTGCCAAGATCCTCAAGGACACCGCCACCTTCCTGAAGGAACAAGGCAAGGTCAGCGAAGTGCTGCCGAGCTACGCCGCCTTCGTCACCGCTGATGCGCTGATCAATCCGAGCAACTAAGCCAACTTCGGCAGAAACGCTGGCGCGACACCGCGCCGGCGTCCTCATTTTCAAAGAGACCTGACATGCTCAATGTCGATCACGCGAGCGTCTATTTCCAGACACGAGACGGCCGAACGGTCCATGCGCTCGACCGCGTTTCGCTCGCCATTCCCGAAAACAGCTTCGTTGTGGCACTGGGCGCTTCCGGCTGCGGCAAGTCCACGCTGCTCAACGCCATCGCCGGCTTCCTGCCGCTGTCTGAAGGCGCGATCACGCTGGATGGGCGGCCCGTCACCTCGCCGGGTGCCGATCGCGGCGTCGTGTTCCAGAAGGACACGCTTCTCCCCTGGAAGACGGTGATCGACAATATCGCCCTCGGCCTGAAATTCGCCGGCGTGCCGAAAGGCGCCCGCCGCAAGCGCGCCGAGCGGCTGTTGCACTTGGTCGGCCTCAAGGATTTCGCCGCCGCATTCCCCTATGAGCTCTCCGGCGGCATGCGTCAGCGCGTCGGTATCGCCAGAGCGCTGGCCACCGAACCCGCCGTGCTCCTGATGGACGAGCCCTTCGGTGCGCTCGACAGCCTCACCCGCGAACAGATGCAGGAGCTGCTGGTCTCGATCTGGAAGGAGACGCATACCCGCATCTTCTTCATCACCCACTCGATCGAGGAAGCGCTGTTTCTCGGCACCCAGGTCGTGGTGATGTCGCCGCGCCCCGGCCGCATCGTTGCGCGCTTCGATCTCGACTTCGTCCGTCGCTTCGCCGAGACGGGGGACGCCAGAGCGGTGAAGACATCACTCGAATTCGCCAATCTGCGTGAAGAAATCCGCGATATCCTGCATGGATCGGAAGAGCTGAGGAGTGCCGCCGAATGAGCGATTTCACCGAAACCGGCCGCGTCGTCATCGGCTCACCGGTCGCCGAACCGAAGCTCGTGAAGATGAAAGGCTTCGGCGCCGGCGAAAAGCCGACCGTGCTGATCAGCATCGCAACCGCGCTGGTGTTGCTGGCCGCCTGGTGGCTCGTGGCCAGGCTGGCGCTGGTGCCGCATCTCTTCCTGCCGACGCCGCAGGAGGTCTGGACGCAGGTGGGCGCGATCTACAATGACGGCTATGCTGGTGCCTCGCTCTATGAGCACGTCTCCGCAAGCCTGTTCCGGATCGTCACCGCCGCTGCCATCGCCACAGTCGTCGGCATTCCCGTGGGCTTGCTGATGGGGTTGAACCGCTGGGTCAAGGGCGTGCTCGATACGCCCATCGAATTCTACTGGCCGCTGCCGCCGCTCGCCTATCTGCCGCTGATGATCATCTGGCTCGGCATCGGCGAAACTTCCAAGGTGACGCTCCTGGTGCTCGCCATGTTCGCCCCGATCTGCCTTTCGGCGCAGGCCGGCGTCCGCTCGCTGCCGATCGAGCGCGTCAACGCCGCCCGCTCGCTCGGCGCGCGGCCCTGGCAAATCCTCGTCAGCATCGTGCTGCCCTCGGCGCTGCCGGAAATTCTGACGGGTCTGAGGATCGCGCTCGGCATCGGCTGGGGTACGCTGGTCGCCGCCGAACTCATCGCCTCCACCCGTGGGATCGGCTACATGATCATGTCGGCATCGCAGTTCCTGGCGACCGACGTGGTCTTCGTCGGCATCGGCATCATCGCCGCCTGCGCCTTCTCCTTCAGCGCCGCCATCCGCATCCTGGAGGCCGTGCTGGTGCCGTGGAAGGGGAAGAGCTAGCGATCGCGACAGTTCATCCCCCCTTCGCGGGGATCGGTTACTCTACCCGTGAGCCTGGGCCCGGCCGCCGTTGCCAGACGGCCGGCCGATGCCTAGATTGCGATGCCGCAGAACAGACCGAAATGGACCGCAGATCGTGAATGACGACGATACCTTCCCTTCCCCGGCGGAGCTGAGCGGCGCTCGCCGCCGGCCGTTGGTCGCCATTATCGGTGGCGGCATTTCGGGCGCGGGTGTCGCCTATCATCTGGCGCTGGCAGGGCGGGATCGGCCGCCTGCGATCACCGTCTTCGAGCCGCGCGCCGAGCTTGGCCGGGGCCTCGCCTACGACACCAGCGACCCCGCGCACCGCATCAACGTGCCGGCGGCCAGAATGAGCCTTCTGCCGGAGCATCCCGGAGATTTCCTCGAATGGATCGAGCTCAACGATGCCATCGCCGACGACCCCGCCGCACGCCGCGCCGATGGGGTGATCTTTCCGCGCCGTGAGCTGTTCGGCCGATACGTCGCATCAGCCTTGCGGCCGCTTGTCGAGACCGGGGCCGTCAGGCACCGACGAGCAGTCGTCACCGATGTCGAGCGCGACGGCGCCTTCTGGCGGATTTCCGATAGCCAGGGCGGGCAGACCTTTGCCGATTATCTGGTGATCGCGACAAGCCACCCCTCGCCATCGCCGCCCTCGGCGCTGCTGGCACTTGCCGGCCATCCGAAATTCGTCGCCGATTCCACCGTGCCACGCGCGCTCGACGCCATCAGCCCAGACGATCGTCTCCTCGTCGTCGGCAACGGGCTGACGGCCGCCGACGTCGTGGCGTCGCTCGAGAGCACCGGACATCGCGGCCCTGTAACGTCGATCTCCCGACGCGGCTTGAGATCGCGCGGCCATCCGGCGGTCGCGCAGGATCCGTTTGGCGCGTTCGAGACGGTGCCGGTCGAGAGCGCCACGCAGCTCTTGCGCCTCGTGCGCCGCACCATCCGTGAGGCCGAGCAAGCGGGGCTCACATGGCATGCGGTGCTGGATCAGGTGCGCGGTCACGGGCATGCGATCTGGCGGGCGCTGCCTGTGTCGGAGCGCCGGCGCATCGTCCGTCACCTTCGCCCCTTCTGGGACGTGCATCGCTTCCGCATCGCGCCGCAGGTGGAAGAGGTGCTCGACCGCGCGATCGCCAGCGGCCGTATGGAAGTGCTGGCCGCCTCCGTCGCGAGCATCAGGCGCGAGGGCGATTATATCGGCGTCGTGCTGCGACAGCGCAACGGCGGGCTGCTGAAACGGGGCTACGATGCGGTCGTCGTCACCACTGGCCCGGCCCATGGCGGCATCCTGAACAGTCAGCCGTGGCTGGCGAAGCTACGCGATCTCGGCCACTTGCAGCTGGACCCGACCGGGCTGGGCATCGCCTGTAACCTCTCGTCCGAAGCCCTTGCCGCCGACTGCCGGCAGGAGCCGACATTGTTGATATCAGGTCCCTTGGCGCGCGGCACGTTCGGCGAGCTGATGGGCCTGCCGCAGATCACCGAACACGCGGTCTTCGTTGCGAGCGAGATTGATCGAAAAGTCGAGAAAAATCTCGAACAGGATTGATATCGCTTGATAAACGATAGCTCCGCTATCGAGCGGCACCCACGGCGAATGCCTCAAGCTCCGGATCGAAATCGACCTCGACGACGTTGTTGAACACGGCGGTCGCGATCATGATGCCGGCGAAGGCGACGAGATCGACCAGCGTCTTGGCGTCGTAACGCTGCTTCAGCGCGACCCAGATTTCGCTCGGGATAGCGTTGGAATCGGCGACGATCGCCTTGCCGAACGCGTCGAGTAGCGTCTCTTCCTCGGAGAGCTCCAGCGCATCCGGATCAAAGCCGTTGTTGATCAGCGCGCGGCGGAAAAAGGTGATGGCGATCTTCGACTTGCAGGCTTTCGAAATCGCATGGGAGAAGATCCAGATCGGCCGGTCGCTGATTGAAGCCAGCTCGGCGCGCAGCGTGAACCATTCCGCGTAGATGCGATGCGCCTGTGGCGAATGCAGCAGCGTCCGCTTCATGTTGGTCATCCGGCCGCGAACCCTGACTTCCTCGTCGTGAACGGAGCGGATCTCCTCGGAAGCGGTGTCGTAGTCAATCTGCGGAATATGGCTCATGTCTCGGTGCTCGTTTGATCATGTCGATATCGAGCTGTTAGCCCAAAAGCGCATGCCGAGGAAAGCGACAAGCAGCCGCGCGTGATCACACATTCAGGAGAAAGTTGCCCGTGCCCTAAGCCGCGTGGGTCTGCGACGCAAAGGAAGGATGCGCGAGGCTGAAGCGGTTGCGACCTCCGCTCTTGGCGGCGTAGAGCGCGCCGTCGGCAGCCGCGAAGATGTCCTTCGGTGCTAGATAGCCAGCGGCTAGCGCCACGCCGACCGAGCCGCCGATGCCGATATGGCCGCCATCCTCGTCGCAGGATGCGGCAAGCGCGCTCACGATGGAGCTCGCGATGCGGGCCGCCTCGTCGCTCGACCCACAGCGATGGAGCACAGCGAACTCGTCGCCACCGATACGCGCCACGAGCTCGGCGCCGCCGAGCACGGAGCGCAGGCAATTGGCCGCAACACGCAAGCATCGGTCGCCGGCCTGATGGCCGAGCCGGTCATTGACCTGCTTGAAGCCGTCGAGATCGATGAGGAACAGCGCCACGCTCTGCCTGGAGGCCTCGGTCGCGCACAACCTCTCGAAGGTGGATTGGAATTGAACCCGGTTCGGCAGGCTGGTCAGGAGATCGAATTCGGCAAGATAGCGGATCTCGTCGAAAAGCTTCTTCTCGGCCGTGATATCCTGCTTCATCCCGAAGATGCGGACCGGCTGATCGCCCTCGCATTCGACGGTGGCGGTGATGCGTATCCAGCGGTGGTTGCCCTTGGCCGTGATGATCTCGGCGTCGAGGCTGAAGCCGGATCGCTCCTTGGTGGCCCGATCGCGCAGCATGGTGAGCTCGATGCGCGACCGCTCGGTATAGAGCTTGACGGTCTCGTCGCGGCTGAGCGGATGGCCGATCGGCAGATCGAAGAGCTCGTAGATCATGTCGGTCCATGCCAGCGTCTCGTCCGGGAGATTGCATTCCCACACGCCGATGCGGGCGGCGCGCGACGAGTGATCGAACAGCTTCTTCAGGTGGACGAGTTCGGCGGATGTATCGGCGGAAAACAATGGATACGAGGCTGACAAATGGAGCTTAGCAAGTGTTACTTCGGCGCGACTTTCGTCGTCCCCGTCGCAATATTATCGGTTAAGCCTGGTCGCGATCATCTCTCCTTGCTAACGGGCGTCTTCCGGTAGCCAGGAGCGGTAGAGCGGGTGGTCGGGAAGGATCGGCAGCGATGTCGGAAGGCCAGTGCGTTGCGAGTGGTAGGCGGCGGTGACCAGTTCCAGCGAATTGCGCGCGTCGGCAAGCGTCACCGGCGGCTCCTCGTTGCGGACCAGCGCCTGATGGAAGAGCTCGAACTGGCGGGTATAGCCGTCCTCCTTCGCCTCGTAGCGGGCGAGCGCCGCATCCACCTTCTGCTGGTGCTCGTCGTTGCCCGCCTTGAAACTCCAGGGATCGCGGCCCATCGTGTAGGGCTCGATGATGCTTTCCGCGACCAGATCGCGGAAGCAGAAGCGCAGGCGCGAGATCTCCTCGCGCGAGCCGAGCGTCATCGACAGGCTGGCGAGCGATCCGTTCTTCATCTTCACCGACAATGCCGCCGTGTCCTCGACCTCGATCGGGTTGACCAGCGTGGCGCCGAAGGAGAAGAGGTCAGCGCAGGGGCCGTGGATATAATTCAGCATGTCATGGGCATGGATCGCGTGGCCGAGCAGACCGCCGCCAAGCTCGGTCGCCCATTTGCCCCGCCAGGGCACCGCGTAATAGTCAGGCCCGCGCCACCAATGGGTTTCGATCGTCGTCAGGAACGCTTCGCCGGTGAGCCCGAGTTCGATCAGCATCTTCAGCTTCTGAAGACCGGAGCCATAGCGATACTGGAAGATCGGCATCAGCTTCGGCCCCTTGGCCTCAGCGACGATGCCGGCCATCTCGTCCACTTCGGCGATCGAGCCGAACAGCGGCTTCTCGCAGATCACGTGCTTGCCCGCCTCGATCGCCCTGCGGCAGAGCTCGAAATGGGAGCTCGGCGGGGTGCAGATGTCGATGATATCGAGATCGGCGCGGGCGATCATCGCCTCGGCATCCTGCGTGTATTCAGGGATGCCGAACTCCTCGCAAAGCGCCTTGCCGCGATCGGCATCGAGCGAGCAAAGGACCACGACCTCGAACAGGTCCTTGTTCCAGCTGAAGCCAGACAAATGGCGCGCGGCGATGCCGGCGCCGATCACGCCGACGCGAAACTTCCTGCTCATCTCAGCGTCCCCCGACCGGAGCTTGACCTTGGCCGATCCTCACCGCATTTGCCTGCGCCTCGAGCGACAGCCGGCAAACTTCGTAGACATGCGCCTGCGGCATCGCCGTCTCGGTGCGGTCGCGCACGTCGGCCAGGAACGCCTCGAAGTAGTCGAGCTTCTCGTCGCTGCAATCGATGTGGGTCATCTCCTTGCCGTTGACGAGGAAGAGGTGATCCTTGCCGGGACGGCCGGAGATGTCGATGTACTTGCGCAGTTCGATATAGCCCTCGGTCCCCAAAATGGTCAGGCGACCGTCGCCCCATGTCGGCAGAGCCTCGGGCGTGAACCAATCGACGCGGATGTAGCCGGACCCCTTGTCGGAGCGCAGAAGTACCTCGCCGAAATCCTGGAAGGCCGGTCGGTCGGGCATGCCGAAATTGCCGATCGAGCTTGCGGCAACGGTGGCCGATGTCGAGCCGGTGTAGAACAGGAACTGGTCGACCTGATGCGAGGCGATATCGACAATGATGCCGCCGAATTTCTCCGGATCGAAGAACCAGTCGGGCCGGGTCGGGAGCTGCAGGCGGTGTGGTCCCATGCCGAGCGTCTGGATGACCGTGCCGATGGCGCCGGATTGGACCAGCTTGCCGGCCTTGACGGCGGAGCGCACGCAATGGCGTTCGGAAAAGCAGATCGAGAAGATGCGCCCCGTCTCGACCACCGTGTCCTTCACCGCCTGCAACTGCGCCGATGTCGTCACGCCGGGCTTGTCGGTCATCACGTCCTTGCCGGATTTCATGGCGCGGATGGCGAGATCGGCGCGGTCGGACGGGATCGCCGCGATGCAGATCACGTCGATCGACGGATCGGCGAGCAACTGCTCACGGTCGATCTGCCGCGCATCGGGATAGGTCTTCTCGAACATCTCGCGAATGGCGGGAACGGATGTCTTCGGGCAGTAGCCGACGAATTCGGCGCCGGCGGCCAGCAATCCCTTCACGTGATCGAAGGTATGCCCATGGTCGATCCCGACAACGGCAAATCTCAACATAGAAACGCGTCCTCCTCACTTGCAGCGCGAAGCCCAGATCTATCAGGCTTCACTGCACCCTCGTGACAAGACAGACAGCGAAAGCGATAGGCTGTCAAGATCGGACGATCCGGCTGGATTGCTCGAATTCGGCTTATAACATTGTTTTTAAATGGTAATATTTTGTATCTAAATAGTTATTTACCGACGCAATGACTGCATCAGAACGTCACCATCAGTCGCGCATTCACACCCTGATCGATAGCGTCCCGCGACAAGGCCGCATTGTATGACAGGCCGAGTCTCGTATTGTCGGAAATCAGCGCATCAAAGCCGAGTTCGATGAGCGCCGCATTCCTGGTTGCGGCGAGCCCGGTCACACCGAAGGATGAGCCACCGGAAAAGGCGACGACGTCGATCGGCGCGAGATCGCCGAACGCGTAGCGCCAGCCGATCATTCCTCTGGCTTCGACGGTTACGTCCTCGATGGAAAAGGCGGACGTCGTTCGTAGCCCCAAGGTGGTGAGCCCGACATTGTCGTTGCCATCATCCACCCGGAGCGCTGCATCCCCGCCGGTTTCGTTGAAACCATTGGAACGCACGTTGACATAGGCGGCGCCGGCGAATGGTTCCAGCGTTGCCTGGCCGAGGTCTATCGCGTAACCGGCCTCGCCGAAGATCTGCGCCGTCGCCGCCGAATAATCGGCTGAGAGCCTTTCGTTGAAGCCGGGGAAGACGGCATCGCGTTTCGTATCGAGGTCGTGCCAGGTGTAGGCGACGCCGCCCCGGACCCTGACCTGGCCGAAGTCCGCTCCGGCGTAGGCCGCGATGTACCAGTCGTCACTGTTGGCGCGGGTATTGCGGCCGTCATCATCGAAGACCGATCGGCTGTAGCCGCCGGCGAGGCCGATCCTGACGGTATCGCTCATTTCACCATCGCCGCCGAGGAAGAAGCCGCCAATGGAGCGGTCGAGAGCGGATGCTTCCGAGGTAGCATCGCGGGTGGCCCATGATCCGACACCTTGAAGCCAGAAGCCGTTTGTGGCCTCTCCGCTCCGCGCCGTTCCATAGAGCCGGTCGTTGAGCGTGTCTCTGATGAAGCGGCTGTCGTCGATCATCGAGGAACGGATGGAGGCGTAGCTCTGGCCGGAGAGCTGATCGAGAGCGGTGTCGATGGCGGTCGTCGAGACCTGCCCCACGATGGCGTCGAAAACGGGATTGCCCGAGCCCAATGACTGCACGCCGGTTCCCGTGCCGATCCGCGCGAAGCTCCGCGCCGCGATGGCGGAGGTGATGGGCTGGCCGTTATAGGTCACGTCGAGATATCCGCTGGCGGCATCGTAGGCGAAGGCGAGGTCAGCCAGCGGGAGCT
The DNA here is from genome assembly GCA_900465665.1 of Hyphomicrobiales bacterium. GTDB lineage: Bacteria > Pseudomonadota > Alphaproteobacteria > Rhizobiales > Rhizobiaceae > Rhizobium. The sequence goes on along the minus strand of UBJO01000085.1, from coordinate 1,002 downwards.
GCTGCGGTGTGTTGGCGAATAGGCCGCTGACGCCGCCGGTGGCCGTGATCAGCGTGTAGCGGGCCGGACGAAAGAACGACCCGACGAGATTAAGCGACGAACCGCCGATCGTTGCCACGCCGGTGACGGCAAGAAGATCGCTCGTCCCCACAAGACCCGCATAGCCGATGTCCGCGCGATAGGTCGAGCCGGGCGCCAGCAGTAGGTTGCCCGCGATGGAGAGCACGCCGATGTCGTGGCCGGTGCTGCCAGGCGAGATGAAGCCGCCCGCGTTTACCGTCGTCGACGGCAAGGTACTGTCATAGCCGGCGATCGTGCCGCTGGAATTCACGGTGAGCGAGCTTGAGCTCGACAGGTCCATGCCGTTGATGGCGAGAGTACCGCCATTGACGATTGTCGCACCGGTATAGGCCGCCGTTCCCGAAAAGACCTGTGTCCCGGCGCCGGTCTTGACGATACCAAGCGGACCGGCGGAGAAGCTGCCTTGAAACGCGACTTGCCGCCACGCCGCCGTGTCGATGGTCAGTGTCGCCGCACCGCCCGACGTGCCGACGTCTCCGGAACCCGCGAGCGAGCCGATCGTCGCCACATGCCCCACGAGGTCGAGGCTGCCGTTGACCACAAAGCCACTCGTTGGGGACAGCACATTGTCCGCGCCCGCCCGCAAGGTGGCGGCGGATTTGATCGTGGTATCTCCAGTGTAGCTGTTCGCTCCGCCAAAGGTGAGCAGGCCGCTTTGCAGCGTCAGCGCGCCGCCGCCCCTGATCGCGCCGGATATGGTCGTGTTGCTTGCGCCGACGGCCAGTTCGCCGTCTGAAATCAGGATGCCGCCAAGCAGCGTCGCGCCGGTCGAAAACCCGAGAAAGGTCGAGCCGCCGGTCTGCAAGCCGTCAGCGCGCGTGGCGCCATCGCCGCTCAAGCCGCCGCTGATCGCGCCACCGTTGATGATCGACAGATCCCGGCCGATGATGCCGACACCGCCCGCGCCCGCCGCCCCCGGCG
>UBJO01000005.1 GCA_900465665.1 Hyphomicrobiales bacterium | reverse complement strand
TCCCCGTTGGGGAGAAGGGGCAGGTGGTGGCGTTTTGCGCTTCTCAGGCCTTTGGATAGAAAACTTCGCTGATGGTTAGGCGAGCAGCCCGCCCCGAGTCTCTTCTCCCCAACGGGGAGAAGGTGCCGGCAGGCGGATGAGGGGGCTCCAGGCTCGGCGATTACAGCCGGTCTTCCGAAGACTAAACCCTACCGCGTCGGAACCGGAACCTCACCGCGATAATCATAGAACCCACGCCCCGACTTCCGTCCAAGCCAGCCGGCTTCGACATACTTCACCAGCAGCGGGCAGGGGCGGTACTTGCTGTCCGCCAGGCCGTCATGCAGCACCTGCATGATCGACAGGCAGGTGTCGAGGCCGATGAAGTCGGCGAGTTGCAGCGGGCCCATGGGGTGGTTGGCGCCGAGTTTCATCGCGGTGTCGATGGCATCGACGGTGCCGACGCCTTCGTAGAGCGTGTAGATCGCCTCGTTGATCATCGGCAGCAGGATACGGTTGACGATGAAGGCCGGGAAGTCCTCGGCGACGGTCACGGTCTTTTCGAGCGAGGCCACGAATTCGCGGGCCTTCTTGAAGGTGGTCTCTTCGGTGGCGATCCCGCGCACGAGCTCGACCAGCTTCATCACCGGCACCGGGTTCATGAAATGGATGCCCATGAAACGCTCGGGGCGGTCGGTGGCGGATGCCAGGCGGGTGATCGAAAGAGAAGAGGTGTTGGTGGCGATGATCGCTTCCGGCTTCAGGACCGGACAGACCGTAGCGTAGATCTTGCGCTTGACGCTTTCGTCCTCGGTCGCGGCCTCGATGACGAGATCGGAGGAGGCGAGGTCGTTGATGTCGGCGGAGCCCGATATCAAGGAAAGCGTGCTCGAACGCTCCTCGTCGGTCATCTTGCCGCTGGTGACGTGGCGGGCGAGGTTGCCGTTGATGGTGGCGAGCCCGCGCTCGATGCGATCCTGGGTGAGATCGTAGATGTGGACCTTGTAGCCTGCGCTAGCCGAAACCTGCGCGATGCCGCAACCCATCTGGCCCGCGCCGATAATTCCGATTGTCTTGAACACCGCAGTCATCTCCACACCCCTGCTCGGCCTTCGCCCCCGCGATTGCCGTACCTATTCAACAAAACTGCCGGACGAATGATCGCCCGGCAGCAGTAGTAGCCCCTAAAAAGATAATTTTCCAGTCGCTCGCATGTGCGAAAGATGACGCGCGATCATGGAAGCCCGGGGTCGCATGCGAAACCGGGCATCCACCGACTTAGAGAGCCTTCTGCAGCTCGGGCAGGGCGTCGAAGAGATCGGCGACGAGGCCGAAATCGGCGACCTGGAAGATCGGTGCTTCCTCGTCCTTGTTGATCGCGACGATGACCTTCGAATCCTTCATGCCGGCCAGATGCTGGATGGCACCGGAGATGCCGCAGGCGATGTAGAGATCGGGTGCGACCACCTTGCCGGTCTGGCCAACCTGCCAGTCGTTCGGCGCGTAGCCGGCATCGACGGCAGCGCGCGAGGCACCGACGGCAGCACCGAGCTTGTCGGCAACCGGCAGGATGACTTCCTGGAACTTCTCCGAGGAACCCAGTGCGCGGCCGCCGGAGATGATGATCTTGGCCGAGGTCAGTTCCGGACGGTCGGAGGTCGACAGCGCATCCTTGACGAAGGTGGAGAGACCCGGATCGGAGACGGCGGGGATCGCCTCGACGGAAGCCGAACCGCCCTCAGGGGCAGCGGCGAAGGACGCCGTGCGCACGGTGATGACCTTCTTGGCGTCGGTCGACTGCACCGTCTGAATGGCGTTGCCGGCATAGATCGGGCGCTTGAAGGTGTCCGCCGAGACGACTTCGATGATCTCGGAGACCTGGGCGACGTCGAGCAGGGCGGCAACGCGCGGCAGGACGTTCTTGCCGACCGAGGTGGCGGCCGAGATGATGGTGTCGTAGCCGGCTGCCATCGAAACGATCAGGTCGGCCAGCGGCTCGGCCAGATTGTTGGCAAGCTCGTCGCTTTCGGCGAGCAGGACCTTGGAGACGCCGGAGAGCTTGGCGGCGGCATCGGCTGCGGGCTTTGCGCCCTTGCCGGCGACCAGCACATGCACGTCGCCGCCGATCTTGGCAGCTGCCGCAAGCGTCTTGGCGGTCTGGTCGGAAAGGGTTGCGTTGTCGTGATCAGCCAGAAGAAGAATGGCCATGATGATATCTCCTTTCTCGAACCTTAGAGGACGCCAGCGGACTTGAGCTTTTCGACGAGCTCAGCGACCGATGCGACCTTGACGCCTGCCTTGCGGCCGGAGGGTTCTTCGGTCTTCAGCACCTTGAGCTTCGGCGCCGTGGAAACGCCAAAATCGGCGGGCGCCTTCTTATCGAGCGGCTTCTTCTTCGCCTTCATGATGTTGGGCAGCGAAGCGTAGCGCGGCTCGTTAAGACGCAGGTCGGTGGTGACCACGGCAGGCAACTTGACCTCGATCGTCTGCAGGCCGCCGTCGACTTCGCGGGTCACGGTTGCCTTGCCCCCAGGGCCAGCAGAGTCGATCTCGATCTTCGAGGCGAAGGTGGCCTGAGCGGTGCCCAAGAGGGCCGCCAGCATCTGGCCGGTCTGGTTCGAATCGTCATCGATCGCCTGCTTGCCGACGATGATGAGGCCCGGCTGTTCGGCGTCGGCGACGCCCTTCAGGATCTTGGCGACGGCGAGCGGCTCGACCTGGTCGTCGGTCTCGACCAGAATGGCGCGGTCGGCGCCCATGGCGAGCGCGGTGCGCAGCGTTTCTTCAGCCTTGGCCGGACCGATCGAGACCACGATCACTTCCTCTGCCTTGCCGGCTTCCTTCAGGCGAAGCGCCTCTTCCACCGAGATTTCGTCGAAGGGGTTCATCGACATCTTGATGTTGGCCAGTTCGACGCCCGTGCCATCCGGCTTCACGCGGATCTTCACGTTGTAATCAACCACCCGCTTTACTGGGACGAGAATCTTCATGTGGTCCTTCCTTCAACTCTTTCGCCAAGAAAATGCGCGTTTCCGCGCTGCTCCGATTGTCGAATGGCGACATGGATACGCGTTTTTCCTCCAAAGACAACGCTTCCATGACGCAGACAGGCAAATACCATGGGGATTATATTACCTTTACGTTCACGTCAATATTTTCGGCTTCATTTGTCCCAGGGCAAGCGCGGGCGGGGTGGCTGGCCGGGGACAGTGATCATGGCGGGATTGGGGGTCGGGCGGTCGCGCACGGCCTTGGGCGTCACCACCTCGCTGTCGAAGAGCGGCACCCCGCGCCGGCGCATGACGAGCACCAGCAGAGCGCCGGCTATGATGCCGCCGACATGGGCGCCCCAGGAGACGTTACCATCAGGCTCGAGCGCCAGCATGACGAATTGCTGGCCGGTCCAGAGGATCAACGGCACGAAGGCTGGAAGCGGGAGCGGCACGCGCATGAAGACCAGCACCCAGACCTTCACGCGCGGGTGCAACATCAGATAGGCGGCGACCACACCCGATATGGCGCCGGACGCGCCGATCAGCGGCGCCTGCGAGGTCATGCCGATCAGGCCATGCACAAGCGCGCCGGAGATGGCGCAAAGGAGATAGAAGACGAGAAAGCGCAGATGGCCCATCGCATCCTCGACATTGTCGCCGAAGACCCAGAGGAACAGCATGTTGGAGGCAAGGTGCCAGAAGCCGGAATGGACGAAGGAATAGCTGATGTAAGTCAGCGGCTCGGGCGTGATTGCGAGCGCCGGTTCGAGATGGGCGTAGTGGAAGGCGACCGCCGGGATGTAGCCGAGGCCGACGAAGGCCGCCTGCGCGACCGATTCCGTGGCGATGACGCCGGTAAACAGCCAGACGACGATGTTGACCGCGATCAGCCCCATCGTCACCCATTGCAGCTTGATATGCTTCAGCGTGTTGGCATCGTGCAGCGGTATGAACATATGGGCCGGCGGTCCAGTTGCTTGATATCAGTCAAACCTAGCGGTTTTTTCCGGGAACCCAAAGCACATCCGCATGGCCGCGATCGTTGGCATGGCGGGCAGCCACGAAGAGGAAATCGGAGAGGCGGTTCACGTATTTCAGTGCCGCGGCACTGACGATCTCGCCTTCGCTGCGCGACAGCGTCACCATCAGCCGTTCGGCCCTACGGGTGATTGTGCGCGCCAGATGCAGGTGAGCTGCGGCGGAGTGGCCGCCCGGCAGCACGAAGGATTTGAGCGGCTGCAGATCGGCGTTCAGCTTGTCGATGTCGTTTTCGATGCGCGTCACCTGGCTTTCGACGATGCGCAGCGGCTCGTATTCCGGTGGCGTGCCGGTGTCGGGAGTGGCGAGATCGGCGCCGAGATCGAAGAGATCGTTCTGGATCGACATCAGCATGGAATCCAGATCGGGCATGCCCTGCATGTGAAGCCTGGCGATGCCGATCGCTGAATTGGCCTCGTCGATGGTGCCGAAGGCTTCGACGCGCAGATCATCCTTCAGCCGGCGCGGGCCGGCGACCAAGCCGGTCGTGCCGTCGTCGCCCGTCTTGGTGTAGATCTTGTTGAGCTTGACCATGCTTTATCTCCTCCTCGGTGGGGTGATCAGCTGGGGCGACCGCCGCCGGTCAGCCAGAGCGTCAGCATGATCAGGAGCACGGCGACGGCCTGCAGCAACACGCGCAGCTGCATCAGCTTGTTGGACAGGTTGGCGTCGCCGCCCTTCATCATGTTAAACAGGCCGCGGATCAGAACGATGGCGACAAGGCCCATCACGATGATGGCGAGAACGTAGACGACAGTAGACATTGGGTTTCCTCCTCCTCAATCGAACCTGCGCAGCAGCCGGTAGAAGAGGTCCGCGGGCAAGAGCTTTTTCAAGAACATGCCCTGCTTGGCCGGCCGCGTCACTGGGTAATGTGGTCGCGGGCGCGGGGCGTTCAATGCGTGCTTCAAGACATCATAGACGGCCTCGGGGCCGAGCTTGTGGCGGTTGGCAGGGCCGGAGCCGTCGAGCCTTGCCAGCTGGCGGCGGTAATCCACCGCATGCGCCGAGCCCCTGACATCGATGTGCTCGTTGATCTTCGCGAGCGAATTGGCGACGAAGCGGGAGGCGATCGGGCCGGGCTCGATCAGGCTGACATGGATGCCGCTGCCTTCGAGCTCCATGCGCAGCGTGATGCTCAGCCCCTCGAGGGCGAATTTCGAGGCGGTATAGGCACCGCGATAGCGGTAGGGCACGACGCCCAAGATCGACGAGCACTGGACGATACGGCCGCGGCCGCGCTTGCGCATCAGCGGAATGATCTGTCGCGTCAGCTCGTGCCAGCCGAAGAAGTTGGTCTCGAACTGCTCGCGCAGCACGTCCGTCGTCAGGTCCTCGACAGCGCCCGGCTGGCCATAGGCGCCATTGTTGAAGAGCGCGTCGATGCGTCCGCCGCTCAGCTCCGTGACCTCGCGGACGAAGTCGGCGATCGAATCGCTGCTGGTGTAATCCATGCGGAAGGCTTCGATACCATCGGCCTCAAGCGGCGCCAGATCGTCGAACTTTCTGACGGTCGCGAAAACGCGCCAGCCGTCGGCCTTCAACGCACGGGCACAATAAGCACCGATCCCGGACGAACATCCGGTAATGATGATAGTGCGTTGATCCGACATGGAATGATTCCTGTACAAACTAGGACTCGTTTCCCATATTCGATCGGGCGACACAATGAGGAATGCCGGGAGCCGGAATGCTGAAACTTTTTCGCATCTTGTATGATGTGCTTTACGATGCGATCTGGCATTTCCTTGAAGATGACGGCTTCGCCATGGCAAGCCATGTCGCGCTTTCCACGCTGCTTGCTGTCTTCCCATTCCTGATTTTCGGCACCGCGCTTGCCAATTTCCTCGGCGCAGACCAGTTCTCGATGACCGCCGTGCATCTCGTCTTCGACACCTGGCCAGAGGCGATCGCCAAGCCGCTCGCCGACCAGGTTCTCCTGGTGCTCACCGTGCCGCGCGGCGGGCTGTTGACGATCTCGGTGCTGGCCGCCGCCTACTTCGCCTCCAACGGCGTCGAGGCGCTGCGCATATCCCTTAACCGCGCCTACCGCGTGCAGGAAACGCGGCCGTGGTATTTCACCCGTCTTGCCAGCCTCGGCTTCGTGATGATCGCGGTGGTCATCTTCGCGGCGATCAGTATCCTGCTCGTGGCGGTGCCGCTGGCGCTCGATTATGCCCGGCAGTGGTTTCCGTTATTCGCCGACACGCTCGACATCGTCTTCAACTGGCGTATCTACGGCACGCTGTTCGTGCTGACGGTCGGTCTTCTGGTCGTGCATCTGTGGCTTCCGGCCGGACGACGCAGGGTGTTCGATGTCGTGCCGGGCGTGCTTCTGACGCTGATCCTGTGGTTCATCGGCGCGCTGATCTTCGCCTATTATCTCGCGACTTTCGCCAATTACGCCGCCACCTATGCGGGCCTCGCATCGGTGATGATCGTGCTGATCTTTCTCTACATGATCGGGGTGATCTTCATCATCGGCGCCGAGCTCAACGCGGCACTCCTGAAATTCCGGGTGCGGGCGATCTTCTCGCACAACTTCCTGAGCGGCCAGGGCCAGAAGCCGTCAAAGCCCGATGAGGTTGCGAATATCGTGCGCCGGGACGCCTCGGGCTCGTAGGTCCGAGAGGCCGGTATCGCCGCTGCTTTTCGAGAGCTTGCGGCCGGCCGCGTCGGTGACGAGGCGATGGTGATGATAGGTCGGTGCCGGAAGATCGAGCAGCGTCTGCAGCACGCGGTGCACCGAGGTCGCGTGGAAGAGATCGAGACCGCGCACGACATGGGTGACGCCCTGCAGCGCATCGTCGACCACCACGGAAAGATGATAGCTCGACGGCGCATCCGAGCGCGACAGCACGACATTGCCCCAGGACGAAGGGTCGGCGTCGATCACGCCTTGTTCGGCGTCGCCGGTCTCCTGCCATGTGAGCGGTTCGCCGATCAGGTCTAGCGCCTTCGCCATGTCCAGCCGCCAGGCGTGTTTCAGGCCGGAGGAGAGCATCGCCTGCCGCTCGGCTACGGGGCGGTCGCGATCGTCAGCGGGGTAGAGCGGTGAGCCATCTGGATCGCGCGGCCATGCGACGCCTTTTGTCTCTGATGCCGCGACCTTGGCCTTGACCTCGCCCCGGGTGAGGAAGGCGGGGTAGGCGAGGCCGCGGTCGATCAGGGTTGCCAATGCCGCTTGATAGGCGTCGAAGTGCTCCGATTGCCGGCGCACCGGCTCTTCCCAGTCGATATCGAGCCACTTGAGGTCTGCATAAATACCGGCTTCGAATTCGGGTGTGCAGCGGGTGAGATCTATGTCTTCGATGCGCAGCAGGAAGCGGCCGTCGGCGGCATCGGCCATGTCGCGGTTCAGGAAGGCCGAAAGCGCATGGCCGAGATGCAGCGGGCCGTTGGGGCTCGGGGCAAAACGGAAGACGGGCTTTTGACGGGGAATCGCGATCATGCTTTCTTCTGCCACGGATTTTTGAATATCGCGAGGAAGCGTGCATATCATTCGCAACGACGGGGATGTGGCCCAGGGATTGGCCGAACTCATCATCATCGACCCACGTCTCGTCTCGATCGCCGCCGATGCCGGTCCGCTGCCGCTGCGATTGCGGGAGCCTGGTTTCGAGGGTCTGGCGCATATCATCGTATCGCAGATGGTGTCGCGGGCGAGCGCCGAGGCGATCTGGCGGCGGATGCTGCCTGGTGATGCCGTGCTGACCGCCGAGGCCTATGCCGGTCTGCATCCGGAGGCGTGGCGCGAGGTCGGCTTGTCTCGCGCCAAGGCGGAGACGCTGATGCGGATCGCCGAGGCTGTCGCCTCCGGCGAGCTCGACCTGCAGGCACTCTCCGGCCTGCCGCCGGAAGAGGCTTTGGCGGCGCTGACGGCGCTGAAGGGCGTCGGGCCTTGGACAGCGGAGGTCTATCTGATGTTCTGCGGCGGCCACGCAGACGTCTTTCCGTCCGGCGACGTGGCGCTGCAGAATGCGGTGGCGGCTGCCTTCGGTTTGGATGCGCGTCCGGGGGCGCGACAGCTGGCAAAACTGGCGGCGGACTGGGCGCCGTGGAGATCGGTGGCGGCGCGGCTTTTCTGGGCGTATTATGCAGCGAAACTGGGCCGCGGCCTGGTTCCGGTCGGCTGAACGGCAACACATACAAATGCCATTGTGTGGCTTGAATTTATTGGACTTCACAATGCCGTCACAACCGGCCTAATATAAGAGTGCAGATGCCGAATCGATCAGGAGAGTGCCTTGACGATTGCTGTTTCACCTCAGGCCCTGCCAGCGCTCGTTCTGAACGCTGACTATCGGCCGCTGAGTTATTATCCCTTGTCGCTCTGGTCCTGGCAGGACGCGATCAAGGCGGTCTTTCTTGACCGTGTCAATATCATCGCGGAATACGAACATTCGGTCTCCTCGCCGAGCTATTCGATGCGGCTTCCGAGCGTCGTGTGCCTGAAAACCTATGTGCAGCCTTCGCGCAATCCGGCTTTCACGCGCTTCAACGTGTTCCTTCGCGACAAGTTCGAGTGCCAGTATTGCGGCGATCATAACGACCTGACCTTCGATCACGTCATTCCGCGCGCCCATGGCGGCGAGACGACGTGGCAGAATGTCGTGGCGGCCTGCTCTCCCTGCAATCTCAGGAAGGGCAGCAAGCTTCCGAAGCAGGCAGGCATGTTCCCGCACCAGAAACCCTACCAGCCGACCGTGCAGGACCTGCACAACAATGGCCGGCTCTTCCCGCCGAACTATCTGCACGACAGCTGGCTCGACTATCTCTACTGGGATAGCGAACTGCAGCCCTGATCCCCAGTCCAGCCCGTTTCCGGGCAGGACTGCTTCACGCTTCGATGGATCAGCCCGGCTTGGTCAGGCAGACTTCTCTGATCAGGCCGATTTGCGCACGCCGATAAAGGCGAAGGCGGCGAGGATGAGGCTTGCGATCACGTTCCAGCCAGCCATGGAGAGGCCAGCGACACGCAGTGCCGCTTCCGTGCAGGAGGGGCCCTTGATGGTGTTGAGTTCGGTCAGGAGATCGCCGGCATTCTGCGTCATGCTGCTGGCGCTGGTCGAGCAGGCGGTGGGGCCAGCCCAGAAGTGCCATTCGACACCGGCGTGATAGACGCCCATGCCCGCGCCGACGATCATCAGCAGGCCACCTGCGAGCAGGAAGGTGCGGCCGATCCAGTTGGGCAGGCCGAGCGCCGACGTGATGGCGCCGATGATGACCAGCGGGATGCCGTAATAATAGGGCTGGCGCTGCATCAGGCAGAGCTCGCAGGGAATATAGCCGCCGATATACTGGAAGCCGAGCGCGGAGCCGATGACCACGGCCATGCCGATCGCCAGCACGATGGAGTAGATGAAAGTGGGACGGCGGACAGAGAAGGTCATGCGGGGGCTCCGGGCAAATGGCGCATGGGGACTAATGGATAATCAGTGGGCAAGCAGCTTGTAGCCGACACCTGCCACGATCAGCACGCCGGCGACGATCGCGGTGATCTGGCCGAGGCGCTTTTCGATGAAGTGGCGGATCGGTTCGCCATAGCGACGCAGCAGCCAGGCGAGGAACAGGAAGCGCGCGCCACGGGCGATGATGGCCGAGATGATGAAGAAGCCGAGGTTCATGTGGATGACGCCGGCAAGAATGGTGACGATCTTGATCGGCGGCAGATGCGCGAGACCAGACGTCACCAGCAACAGCAGCAGGATTTCCCATTCGTCGTGGATGTAGGTTCGCATCTGCTCGAAGGCATCGAGCTTGCCGTAGAATTCAAGGACAGGGCGGGCGATCGTGTCATAGGCGTAATAGCCGAGCGCCCAGCCGGCGATGCCGCCGAGCACGGAAGCGACGGTCGCCACCAGCGCGTAGCGATAGGCGCGCTCGGGCTTGGCAAGTGCCATCGGAAGATAAAGGACATCGGCCGGAACGAGAAAGACGGAGCTTTCGACGAAGGCGATAACGGCAAGCCAGACTTCGGCCGATTTGCGAGATGCCAGCGACATGGTCCAGTCGTACAATCTGCGAAGCATTCCGGTCCTTTCAGGTTGCGTGCATGAGCTTTATGGGCCCGATATCGGCCTGTAAATGGCTGCTGTGTCAGTCATGCGGCAGTGCGGTAAAAAACTCTTCGTGATCGTGCGAGGGGATTGTGCCGTGATCGCGCCGGATCAGGAGGCGATACCAGGGGAAGGGACGCGCTTCTGGCGCATGACGTTCATTTCGGTGCGTTCGCGCGCCATCTCGCTCACCATCTGGCGCAGCGCCGGATGTTTCGCCGTGAACATGTTGAAATCACGCCGTTCCAGCACGAAGAAATGGCAGAAATCGACGGCGACCACATCGGCATTGCGCCGCCCGCCGCTGAGCAAGGCCATCTCGCCGAAGAAGGCGCCGGGCTCGAGCCTTATCGCATCATCCGGCAGCTGCACCTCGACGGCGCCCGCCGAAAGGAAATACATGCCGCCGCCGCGATCGCCCTTGCGCATGACGCGCTCGCCGGGAAGCGCCGATTTCGGGCGGAACAGCAGGAGCAGCTCCTCCTGCGAGTTCTCGTCGACATTGGCAAACAGCGGGAAGGTTTCGCTGAGCTCGCGCATTTCCAGCTGGTGCTGGTGTTCGCGCGCTTCGGTGATGGCGCGGATATTGTCGAGCTCGTCGTTCAGCAGGTCGAAATTGGCGTGGCCGTGGCGCGCGCTTTGCGGCCAGCGGCGCTGGATATAGCCATGCAGCGCCTCGGCGCCGGCGCAGACGATGGGGTTGAGCGTGATCGAGATGATGGCGCTGGCGAGAATGATGTCCTGCCCATCTGTCGGCAGCAGGCCGAGCGTGACGCCGAGGCCGGCCAGGATGAACGAGAATTCGCCGATCTGCGCCAGACCGCCGGCCACCGTCAGGCCCATGCCGATGGGATAGCGCAGCAGCGTGACGACGACGAAGGAGATGACCCCCTTGCCGACGATGATCAGGAGCAGGGCGGAGAGAACGCCGAGCGGCTGGCGCAGGAGGATCGACGGATCGAACAGCATGCCGACGGACACGAAGAACAGTACCGAAAACGCGTTCTGCAGCGGCAGGGAATCGGCGGCGGCGCGGTGGCTAAGGCTGGACTCGCTCATGACCACGCCGGCGAAGAAGGCGCCGAGCGCGAAGGATACGCCGAAGATCTGCGCCGAGCCGAAGGCGATCCCGAGCGCCAATGCCAGGACCGTCAGCGTGAAGAGTTCGCGCGAGCCGGTGCGGGCGACGCGGATCAGGAGCCACGGCACGACCTTGGGGCCGAGGAAGATCGCCATCGCGGCAAAGGCACCGACCTGGAGCAGCGTCAGCGCGATGGTGAGCGGCAGTGGCATGGCAGCGCCATGCGCGCCCGATGGCGCGTGGCCGCCGAGCAGCTCGGCCAGGGCCGGCAGCAGCACCAGCGCCAGCACCATGGCCAGATCCTCGACGATCAGCCAGCCGACGGCGACACGGCCGCTGGCGGCATTGACCAGATTTCGCTCTTCCAGCGCTTTCAGGAGCACCACGGTGCTGGCGACCGACAGGCTGAGCCCGAAGACGATGCCGGCGCCGAGGCTCCAGCCCCACCACTCCGCCAACCCGACGCCGAGCAGCGTCGCGACCAGGATTTGCACGATCGCGCCTGGAATGGCGACGCCGCGCACCGCAAGCAGGTCACGCGCCGAGAAATGCAGCCCGACACCGAACATCAGAAGGATTACCCCGATCTCGGCCAGCTGGCTCGCAAGCCCGGTATCGGCCACGAAACCCGGCGTGATCGGCCCCATCAAAATCCCGGCCAGCAGATAGCCCACCAGCGGCGGCAACTGCAGGCGATCGGCAAGATAGCCAAGGATCGCCGCGAACCCGAAACTGACGGCAATGGTGGCAATGAGGGGGACGTCGTGATGCACGCTTATGTGTTCTCCTTTTGGGAGCCGGCACTTTGACCGATGTGCGGGGGAAATTAAACTGCTGATTTAAATTGAGACGGCAATATCGGTGGTGATGGCTACACCACCATGCCAAGGTTCAAATATCGTGAAGCGGCACTCTTGACACCAATATCGCGAGTAGCGGAGATTTGTTTCTAAACGAGGGCGTGTAAATCGTTGCTGTCCGGGAGGTTTGGTGAGTTCTTCTCGTCCGCCCAAATTGGAAGCTTGGCAGGCAATCGTCGCCGAACCAAAGAACATATTCGGTTGGCCTGCATGGTCCGATGGGGCCATGTATCGTGAAAGCCGGAAACAAGCTACTGACGCCGGGAGGCTTCCTTTAATCTCCGATATGGCGTCGCGATCCGAGATGATCATCACGGTTTCCGATCGCAACGATATTGCGCTGGAAGACATTCGCATTCGGATCGGCGTGTGGCGTAATCGACCTATGGAAGATGTCACGGCAACTTTTGAGATATATGACGCAGTTCGGTGGGTGTGCGTCAGCCGGATCGACTTTGCACCGATTGCGCCGCATACGAACAGACACTGGCGACGATTTCATCTACCGCCGGAAATTAACGGTTCTCATATCCACACATGCGAGGATAATGCCAGGATCGGAGCCGATGCATTCGTTCCGGTAAGCAATTTGCCAAATGCTCGGGCGCTGGATAAGGAACCACAGTCTTTCCGGGAAATCTGGGCAGTGATCGGGGCGCATTTCAACATTTCCGGCCTTGATGATTTGCCTGCACCTGAATGGAATGGGAGCCTGCGATATGATCGATAGAATCTCGATAAACGCGATTGCCGAAGAGGTGTCCCGCGCGCTCTCCTATTCCCGTGGCGGAAACGAGGGGGCAATGGTGGTCACGCCGCTGCTATATCCAGGCGGCGCGCGCGTCGTGCTGCGTTTCCAGGAAAGCGAGGATGGATACTTCGTCTCCGACCTAGGGGCAGGACGGCGCGAAGCCGACCTTATGGACGGAAGCACTGTTTTCACGAGAATAGCCAAGGCGGCCGCAGAGCGCTTTGGCGTCAGATTCGACAGCGATATGGTCTTCGATATCGAGGTGCCTCGCGAAGCGCTGGTTTCCGCGGCAATCGCGGTTGCCAACGCGTCGAAGGAAGCTGTCGATCACACGGCGGCGCGGATATCCGAAAAGCGTGCGATGGACCAGCGATATGAGCTTTGGTCGCGGTTGACGGCGGCTTTTCCTCAGGCGCATGTCGAACGCGAGGTCATGGTTCGAGGCGCGAGTTCGCCCTGGAATTTTGATGCGATGATTGAGATCGGCGGACACACGTCGTTGTTCGATCTGGTCGTGCCTCATGCGTCGTCCGTTCACGCCGCAGTGTCGAAATTCCTCGACATCAAGGATCTCGGCGAACAATCGCCGGTACGCGTCGCTGTTATCACCGACAGCGAGAACACGCCGCATCTGCCGCTGCTTGGACGGACGGCGAAGATCATCCAGCTGGATGCAGCGATCGAAACGTTCAAGCGCGCGGCTTGAAAACACAAAAGAGAAGATGGCGGTTCATGCAGACGTCGGGTCTGCCGCAGTCCAGTGGTGCCCCATGCCGGAGTCGAACCAGCACTTCTTTCGAAACTCGATTTTGAGTCGAGCGCGTCTACCAATTCCGCCAATGGGGCAACGGATACCGACGAGGCGGGTGTCTAGCATGCGTTTGACTGATGGCGCAAGACGGGGATATGGGTATCGGGCTGATTTCGTGGGGCTTCCGGCCGAATGGGCTCGGCCGGAAGGATGTCTTCAGTGCGCGACGGAGACGGCCGGGGTGGGGAGACCGGATTTCTTGATCGTGATCGCCAGGATCGAGGCGAGCAGGCAGAAGGCGCCGGCGATGAAGAAGGCGGGGAGATAGCTCTGCAGCTCGGTGCGCGACAGGCCAGCACCATAGGCTGCCGTGGCGGCACCCAGCTGGTGGCCGGTGAAGACCCAGCCGAAGACGATGCCGACCTTCTCCTTGCCGAAGCGTTCGGCGGCGAGCTTGACCGTCGGGGGGACGGTGGCGATCCAGTCCAGCCCGTAGAAGACGGCGAAGATCGACAGGCCGTAGAAGGAGAAATCGCTGAACGGCAGGAAGAGCAGCGACAGGCCGCGCAGGCCGTAATACCAGAAGAGCAGCCAGCGATTGTCGAAGCGATCCGACAGCCAGCCGGAGCCGATCGTGCCGAAGAAATCGAAGATGCCCATGACAGCAAGCACGCTGGCGGCGGCCACCGGCAGGATGCCGAAATCGCCGCAAAGCGTGACGAAATGGGTCTGGATCAGGCCATTCGTGCTCAGGCCGCAGATGAAGAAGGTGGCGAACAGGATCCAGAAGGTCGAGGTCTTCGAGACCTCCTTGAGGACGACGATCGGGGCCGCGAGCATGGTGAGCAGGCCGCCGGTCTGTACGGGCGGCGGGGTGATGCGGTCCTCGCCGAAGGAGGGGAGGTTGAGATCGGAGGGGCGGTCGCGCATGAAGGCGAGCACGACCAGCGCGGCGAACAGGATCATGCCGCAGACGAAGAAGACGGTGGCGCGCCAGCCGTAGCTCTCCGTCAGCTGTGCCATCAGGGGTAGGAAGACCAGCTGGCCGGTAGCGGAGCTGGCCGACAGCATGCCGACGACGAGGCCGCGATGCTTGGTGAACCAGCGGGCCGAGACGGTGGCGGCCAGCACCATGGCGGTCAGCCCGGTGCCGAGGCCGACGACGATGCCCCAGAGCAGCAGCAACTGCCAGATCTCGGTCATGAACAGCGAGCCGACGAAGCCGCTCGAAATCAGGATCATGGCGAAGACAATGACCTTGCGGACGCCGAAATAATTCATGAAGGCGGCGGAGAAGGGGCCCATCAGACCGAAGAGCAGCAGGCGGACGGCAAGCGCCGACGAGATCTGCGAGGTCTCCCAGCCGAACTCGTCCTGCAGCGGCTTGATGAGCACGCCCGGCGCGCCCATGGCGCCTGCAGTGACCAGCATGGTGAGAAAGGTGGCGGCGACGACGACCCATCCGTAGTGGATGTTGCGCCGCGCCAGCGTGGAGGCAAGTGCAGTGGAGACCATGGGGCTGTTCCGTTCGGGGGTTGCCGGAAGGCTAATACAAATATTTAGATGACGGCCATCATCATTGTTGATTATTGATGATGCGCGTCATATAAATTGTCAAGCGGTGTTTTTTAGGAGCCTTGCTATGCGTGTCAGCCGGGAGAAATTCGCGGAAAACCGGGAGAAGATCCTCGGTGTCGCGGGCGTGCTGTTTCGCGAGAAGGGGTTCGAATCCACGGGCGTGGCGGAGATCATGAAGGCCGCGGGGCTGACCCATGGCGGCTTCTATGGCCATTTCCAGTCGAAGGAAGATCTGGCGCTCGAAGTCAGCCGGGCGCTGATCGAGCGGGTGAAGGTCCGCTGGAACGAGATTATAACAAGCGCGCCGGATGCGCCGCTCGATGCGCTCCTCAATCATTATCTCTCCCGTTGCAGCGTCGATGATCCCGGCGGCAGTTGCGTCTTCGCCTCGCTGGTGCAGGAGGTCAGCCGCAGCCACGGTGCCGTGCGCTCGACCTTCAATGACGGGCTGTCGGCGCTGGTCGATATACTCTCCGAGATCGTGCCCGGCGACAGCGCGCAAGAGCGCCGCGCCAAGGGGTTCACGACGCTGTCGGCGATGATGGGAGCGGTGATTTTGGCGCGCGCCGTGGAGAGCCGGGAGCTTTCCGACAATTTCCTGTTCACGACGCGCGACGCTCTTTCGCCGGCTAAGGGTTAGCCATGTCGGGCGATCAGGCCGCTGATCTCGACGGTCTCGGCAAAGCGGCCATCAGGCGAAAGCCGTGCCAGGGCGGCGCGGAGCTCGGTCTCAAACGCTTCCGCCTTGTCTCCCAGCGTTTCCGGTGACGTCACCGAGGTCGAGAAGGCGCGGCCGATGATGTCGTCCGCGGTCAGTTGGCGCTCGCTCACGATGCCGATCCGCTCGAGATGGTTGAAGGGCGATTGCAGCAGGACCGTTTCGTGGGCGACCCAATCCGGGCCCTTGCGGCGCTCGCGGTCGGCGTTGCGTTCCGGCGCGAAGGTTTCCGACAGCGTGTTGACGGCGGCGCGCCAATCCGGCGTGGAGGCTATGTGGCGATCGCCGAAGAGCACGACGCAACCGGCGTCGACGGTGATCGCGTCGAGCGCCTTGAGCGTCGCCGGGCGGTCCATCCAGTGGAAGGAGCGGCCCATGACCGTCATCTTCAGCGGCGCGAGCGACGGGCCGAGATCGTAGGACGAGCCGTGGATGAAGTCGATGGTCACACCGGCTGTGCCTGCATCGGCGCGCGCGGTCTCCAGCATCTCCGGTTCGGGGTCGATACCGGTGACCTTTGCGCCTGTCATGCGGGCGAAGGCGATGCCGAGTTGGCCGGGGCCGCAGCCGAGGTCGAGCAGGCGCTCGCCTGTTTGCAGGCCGGCGCGCTCCGTGACGCAGGCGATCAGCTCGTCCGGATAGGGAACGCGGTAGCGGGTATAATAGGCGGCCGTCGAGCGGAAGCGGCGGGCCTCGAAGGGGATGACGGTCATGGGGATATCCTCGGGGGCGATATCTTGAATTGGATCGTGCGCCTGCCCCGTTTCGGGGGCAGGCAAGGTATCCTGCGACCTTATTTGAAGCCCTCGACGCGGTGCGGCACGTAGGGCTCTTCCAGCGCCGCGATATCCTCAGCCGAGAGCTTGACCAAGAGAGCGCCGACGGCGTCGTCGATATGACCGGATTTCGAGGCGCCGATGATCGGGGCGGTGACGGCGCTTTTCTGCAGGATCCAGGCCGTGGCGATCTGGGCGCGGGATACGCCGTGCTTCCTGGCGAGATCGCCGACCTTGCCGATGATGGCGCGGTCCGCGTCCTCGGCCTGCTGGTAGAGCGTCTTGCCGAATTCGTCAGTCTCGCTGCGGGCGGTCTTTTCGTCATAGTCGCGGGTCAGGCGGCCGCGCGCCAGCGGGCTCCAGGGGATGACGGCGATCTTCTGATCCTGGCAGAAGGGCAGCATCTCGCGCTCTTCCTCGCGGTAGAGCAGGTTCAGGTGGTCCTGCATGCTGACGAAGGGCGTCCAGCCATTGGCTCTGGAGGTGTAGATCATCTTGGCGAACTGCCAGGCATGCATGGACGAAGCGCCGATATAGCGCGCCTTGCCCGCCTTCACGACATCATGCAGTGCCTCCAGCGTTTCCTCGATCGGCGTCGTCGGGTCGAAGCGGTGGATCTGGTAGAGGTCGACATAGTCGGTGCCGAGGCGCTTCAGGCTGTTGTCGATCTCGTCAAAGATCGCCTTGCGCGACAGGCCGGCGCCGTTCGGGCCTGGGCGCATGCGGTTGAACACCTTGGTGGCGAGCACGATCTCGTCGCGCCGCGAAAAATCCCTGATCGCACGGCCGACGATTTCCTCGGACGAGCCGTCGGAATAGGTGTTGGCGGTGTCGAGGAAATTGATGCCGGCTTCGAGCGCCTGGCGGATCAATGCGCGGCTCGGCTCCTCGGCCTGCGTCCAGCTGTGATTGCCGCGGCCGGGCTCGCCGAAGGTCATGCAGCCCAGGCAGATCTTCGAGACTTCGAGGCCGGTGCCGCCGAATTTGACGTATTCCATGAAATCGCTCCGTGATGAGACTAGAAACCCTGGCGCTACCCCTATCTAGGGCGCTACCCGCCAGATTGGCAGCGGCCGCAACAAACAACCATGCGTTCCCCAGGGCGGGAAGGGCGATCAGGCTTCACGCTTGCGTGATCCCCGCCCACGGTGTTAGCTGCTGCAGCATAAACGGACTCTTGCCCCGAGACCCCATCGATGATCCTGCGCCCATGAAGCTGCCGCCGCGCGCTCGCTATGACGATCGCTACCGCGATTTCGCCTGGACGATCCCCGAGGATTTCAACATCGGCCGCGTGTGCTCGGACGATTGGGCGGCACGCGAGCCGGAGCGGATCTGTCTTCAGCATTTCAGCCCGGATGGCGATCATCTCTCGTTGAGCTATGGCGCGCTTGCGGCGCGCTCGGCCTCGCTTGCCAACGGGCTCGTCGCACTGGGTCTGACAAAAGGCGACCGAGTGGCGTTGCTTCTGCCGCAATCCTTCGAGACGGTGATCGCCCATATGGCGATCTACAAGATGGGGGCGATCGCGGTGCCGCTGGCGCTGCTCTTCGGTGTCGAGGCGCTGGAATACAGGTTGAAGACGTCGGGTGCGGCCGCTGTCGTGACCAACGGCTTCGGGCTCGAACGTATCCATGAAATCCGCGACCGGCTGCCGGACCTCAAGACGGTGATCAGCGTCGACGCTTCTGACGACAGCAATGGCGTCGTCTCCTTCGGCAGCCTTGTCGAGCGCCATGCGCCCATCTTCGACGTGCCGCCGACAGGGCCGGACGAGCCGGCGCTGATGATCTTCACCTCGGGCACAACAGGCGCGCCGAAGGGGGCGCTGCACGGGCACCGGGTGCTGGCCGGGCATATTCCTGGCATCCAGTTCGCGCATGAGGGTTTTCCGCAAGCTGGCGACAGGATGTGGACGCCGTCCGACTGGGCTTGGGCAGGCGGGCTGCTCAACGCGCTGCTTCCGAGCCTGATGCTCGGCGTGCCCGTGGTCTCGTCGCCGGCGCAGAAATTCGATGCCGATATGGCCTACAGGATCATGGCCGAGATGAGGGTGCGCAACGGCTTCATTCCGCCGACAGCCTTGCGGTTGATGAAATCGGTGCCCGATCCGCGTGAGCGATACGATCTCACGCTGCGCACCATCGGCGCTGCCGGCGAGGCGCTGGGGGCGGAGACGCATGATTGGGCAAGCCGCACGCTCGGCATCGAGGTCAACGAATTCTACGGGCAGACGGAGTGCAATTTCGTGCTGTCGTCCAACGCCGCGCTTGGCGTGAGCAAACCTGGGGCGATCGGCAAGGCAGTGCCGGGGCATAAGGTGGCGATCGTCGATGAGGTCGGCGCGGCGCTGGCGCCGGGTGCTGTCGGCCAGATCGCCATCGCGCGGCCTGATCCGGTGATGTTTCTCGGCTATTGGAACGACGCGGAGGCGACCGCACGCAAATTCGCCGGCGACTGGTTGCTGACCGGTGATCTCGGCCGGCAGGATGAAGACGGCTACGTCACCTTCCTCGGCCGCGACGACGACGTCATCACCTCGTCGGGATACCGCATCGGCCCGGCCGAGATCGAGGACTGCCTGACCGGCCATCCGGCCGTGCAGATGGCGGCGGCGGTGGGCAAACCCGACGCGCTGCGAACCGAGATCGTCAAGGCTTACGTGGTGCTGGCGCCGGGGTTTGCTGAAAGCGACGCGCTGGCGGCGGAAATCCGCGACTGGGTGAAAATGCGGCTGTCGATGCACGAATATCCGCGCGAGGTGGCGTTCGTCGACGCGCTGCCGCTGACGACATCGGGCAAGGTGATCCGGCGGATGTTGCGGGAACGGGCGGTGAGTGAGGGGTAGAGACGGCCAATGCCCTGAGTGGTGCTTGCCGCGAATCACGCAACTCGCTAGGTTTGCGCCACAGGCTGGACCCAAGCCTCCTCCCTCCTTTCGGGAAAGCATCTCACATGCAGGGTGACGCCATTCATCGAACCATCTGTTCGAGCATCGCATAAGGAGGGGTTGCGGTTCGGCTCGTGATGGAGGTTTGTAATGAAGCTTTCGGCACCGATATTTCAGCTTAAACGGCGGGCCAAGTTGATGGCGCGCAACGATGGCATTGCGCTCAACGAAGCATTGGACCAGATCGCCCGAGACGAGGGTTTTGCAAGGTGGAGCCTGCTCTCAGCCAGCATGTCTTCGGGACCGCTTTCCGAAACAATATTGTCCCGATTGGAACATGGGGATTTGTTGCTGCTTGCGGGACGCCCCGGACACGGCAAGACCATGCTTGGCCTTAAACTTCTGGTGGATGCGGCTCGCAGTGGCCGCCGAGCCGTGTTGTTCACGCTTGAATTCACGGAGGAGCAGGCGCGAAGGCGCTTGAGAACGCTAGACGAGGGGAGCGGCGTTGTTGCCGATCGAATTGATATCTCCACGTCCGATGAGATAAGCGCCGACTACATCACGACATACATGATGGGATCAAAGCCGGGAACAATCGCGGTTATCGATTACCTTCAACTGCTCGACCAGCAGCGAAGCAAGCCTGCTCTTTCAGAGCAGTTGCAGTCCCTCGGGGCATTCGCACGGGAGACCGGTGTGATATTGGGGTTCATTTCCCAGGTAGACAGGTCATTCGAAGCTGCGGAAAAGCGCCTTCCCGGTATTGCCGACGTACGCCTTCCGAACTTCGTCGATCTCGGCCTGTTCAAGAAGGCTTGCTTCCTGCACGACGGCGAGGCGCAGTTGCAAGACGTCCTTTGATTTGTCAGGGGCTGGCGCCATCACTGCACGGTGGCGGCGGCTCCATTCATCGTCTGATTTCCGTTGTGCCGTGTGGCACCCCCCTCTGTCCTGCCGGACATCTCCCCCACAAGGGGGGAGNNTCGCGGTTAGGCTTTCGCCACACATCGAAGGTTGGAACGAGCGGGTGCGCCCAACCGATCTCCCCACCTGTGGGGGAGATGCCCGGCAGGGCAGAGGGGGGTATCACACGTACCACGGCCGGATAAGAACCGCCCACTCACCCCCGCCCAGCCAGCGACATGATCTTCTGCCGCAGCATCTTCGCGACATTGCGGGTGCTGCTGTAGAGATGCAGTTGGGTGGCGACCTGGCGGACGTCGCGGTCGGCGTTCTGGTTGAGGCCGATGACGACGGTGCCCATCTCTTCGCGTTCCTGCCAGAAGCGGCTCATGATCGGGTGATCGGGGACGGCGCAGCTGTCGGAGCGGACGATGTTGGCGTCGTCGAGGTGCCATTCGGTGAGTTCGCCCATGAGCAGTTTGCCCGGCGAGTAGCGGGCGTAGGCCTCGTCATAGGCGGTCTTCCAGGTATAGGCCTCGCCACCCATCATCAGGACGACGGTAGAGGCGATCGACTTGCCGTTGAAGTCGATCGAGTGGATACGCACGGCGTCGACGGCAGCCAGGTTGGAGATCGCCTCGCGGGCAAAGGCCATGTGCAGGCGGTCGGTGACCAGCGCGCTGCGCTTCTTGCCCTTCCAGCCGCCGGCTTCGAGCGCCAGGAATTCCTCGAAGCGCATATGGATATCGCGCGGCTGGCGGGCGACGTTGTAGACGACGGTGCCTTTTTCCTCGAGCAGGCGCCATTGCCGGCGCATCTCGCGCATGTGCGAGGAGGAGACCGACTGGCGCAGATAGGCGACGGCGTCCTCGTCGCTCTGCAGCATCGGGCGCAGATAGGGGTTGGTGGTCGTGATCGGCAGGTTACGGCCGATGGCGACGGCGCGGATCATGCGGGCGAAGATGCCGTTGAGGCGCAGATCCGGCAGCACCAGGATGCCGGGCATGCGCAGGTCGCGGGCAGTGAGGCCCTCGAGGAAGTTATCAAGCGTTTCGGCGGCATCCTCGCCGTCGAGCAGCGGCGTGCCGAGCGGCGCGAAGCTGTTCGCCCAGACACGGATGATCGAGGGGCCGACGGCGAAGCCCGGCTTTTCGACCGAAAAGGGCATCAGCACGCGCAGGCGGCTGCGGGTCTCGTTCTGGTCGCGCAGCAGCGCGAAATTGACCTCGCGGTCGTCGAGACGCGGCATGGCGGGCGCCAGGAAGCGGCCGGTGAAGAAGACGTTGGGTTCCAGCGCGCGGTTGGAGAGGAAGTCCAGCTCGTCCTGCAGATCGTAGCCGAGCTTGCCGGAATAGACGCAGAGCTCGCGGCCAGGACGGCCGATCTCGACGCGGGCTTCGGCCTGCGGTGCATCGAATTCCAGCGATGCCAGCTCGTGGACCATGCGGTTGGCGGTCGAGTCTGTGGTCTGGGTTCCGGGAGGATTGCGCACCATACTGTCAGGCTTCCATATCGTTGCCGGCACTGGCCGGTCTGGCGAAGGCGAAGAGGGCGATGCCGAGCGTGCGGCGGACTGCGAGATGCAAGAGCACGGCCTCGACGCCCATGGCGGAGGCCGTGGCGATCGCCGCGCCCTCGATGCCGAAATGGGGAATAAGGAGAATGTTGAGGGTGACGTTTGCCGTCAGCGCGCCGGCATAGAGCGCGACGCAGATATTCTGCTTTCCGGCCATCATCAAAAGCGTTTCGGCAGGGCCCACCAGCGCCTTGGCAAGAATGCCGGCAAGCAGGATCGCCATCAGCACATAGCCCGCCGTAAAGGCGCCGCCGAAGAGCGACAGCAGCAGGTGCCCGGCCGCGAGCACCACGAGGCCGACGGCCAGCGCCGGCCAGAATGTCCATCTGGCGGCGTCGAAGGCGGCGGCGGCGAGTTCGGCGCGGGTGCCCTCCGCAATGATGCTGGAAAAGCGCGGGCCGGAGGCGGCCTTGACCGAGAAGTTGATGAAGTGCACCAGCGCCATGGTCTTGGCGGCTGCGAAGTAGATGGCGACTTCGTGCGGCTCCAGGAAAATGCCGACGACGACGACATCGGAATTGGTGAGCAGGAAGCTGACGCCCTCGATCAGGAAGATCGGGAAGGCGACGCTTAGCCAGCTCAGGAAATCGATCTTGCTGGGACCCTGGTGATAATGTCGGCGCAGGCGAATGAGGGTCGCGACATACTGGCCGAGCGCGGTGAGATAGGTTGCGACCAGCGCCGCCTGCATGGCGGTGACCGCCGTGTGCGGCGCGCCGAGGACGATCGCTGCAAGCATGCAGGTGATGATCAGGATCGGGCGGATGATATAGACGGGGCTCAGCGCCATGACGGGCCAGTGATTGGCGCGCGAGGTGCCTTCCAAAATGTCGCCCAGCGCGATCATCGGCATGGCGAGCAGCCCGAGGAAGATCGGCACGACATAATAGCTCTGGATGCGATCGCCGAAGAGATGCAGGCCGATCATGCCGATGGCGAGCACCGCGGTGCCCGACAGCAGCCCGAAGATCCGGGCGGTGCCGGTCAGGCCGCGGATTTCTTCGAAGGCGCCCGATGCCTTGTACTGCGGCAGGAAGCGGACGATGGCGGTGTGGAAGCCGAGGCAGGAGAGATCGCCGAAGAGGACGATCAGCACCCAGACGAAGACGAAGATGCCGTATTCGTACTCGCCCATCAGGCGCGCCAGGATGATCTGCGAGAGAAAGGCGAGGGCGGCGCTGATGACGCGGATCAAAAATGCGGTGAGCGCCATGCGCTGGGCGGCGGCCTTTTCGCCGCGCCTGGTCATGATATCGCCGAGCATGCGAAGAAGGCGACCGCCCGCAGGACGCAGGCTCGCCGGTAGCATCTTCTCCGCCGTCTCGATGACCGCCATAATGGACACGCAAAACTCTCTGGCAAATCGTGCCTAGAGTAGTGGCATGACACGGTTAAGAAACGGTTGTGACCGGGTCCTCAGGCTTAACCTGTCCCCAGCTCAAAGCCTCAGCCGCCACCGCGCGCCAACGCCCTGTCTATCAGGACATCCAGCACCTCGGCGTAGCTGACACCCGATGCCGCCATCGCCTTGGCGTACATGCTGATATTGGTGAAGCCGGGGATGGTGTTGAGCTCGTTGACCACGAAGGACATGTCGTGCATCAGGAAGAAATCGACGCGGGCCATGCCGTCGCAGCCGAGCGCCTTGAAGGCCTGGCGCGCGGTCTTGCGCAGCTCGTCCTCGATCTCCTTCGGCAGCTGCGCGGGCACGCGGAGTGCTGCACCTGCTTCATCGATATATTTTGCTTCGTAGCTGTAAAAACCGTGACTCTTGGCCGGCGCGATCTCGCCCGGCAGCGAGACGGTGATTTCGCCATTCGCGTGCTCGAGCACGCTGAACTCGATCTCGCGGCCGGCGATGAATTCCTCGGCGAGAAGCTTGCTGTCGTGCTTGAAGCCCTCGGCAAGCGCGACGGCGAAGTCCTCTTGTGTCCTGACCTTGCTGACGCCGACCGAGGAGCCCTGGCGGGCGGGCTTGATGAAGAGCGGCAGGCCGAGTTGGCGCGAGGCGGCGTCGAAAGTCGGCACGCTGTCTTCCTCGATGCAGAGCGCTTTCGCCACGGGTAGCTCAGCTTCCCGGAGCAGGCGCTTGGCGATGTCCTTGTCGATCGCGGTCACCGATCCGAGCAGGCCGCAGCCGGCGAGCGGGACGCGCGCAACGGATGCAAGACCCTGGATCGAGCCATCCTCGCCATGCATCCCGTGCAGAACGGGGAAAAGGACGTCGATCGCGGGGACTTCATAGGGCTGCGCGCCTTGCGGGATGGCGAGCATTCGGCCATGGCCGCCGGGCAGAAGGCTGACTTCGACGGCTTCTTCGACCTTGGCGGCGGAAGACAGCGTGGTGCCCTTGGGCAGAAGCCGCCATTGCCCTTCCCGGGTCACGAAGATCGGCAGGACGTCGTAGCGCTCGGCGTCGAGGGCCGCGACGACATTGGTCGCCGAGAGGATGGAGACATCGTGTTCGGGCGAGCGGCCGCCGAAGAGGATGGCGATGCGCGGGCGCGACGATGTTGGGCGGGCGGGCTGTGTCGGCATGGCGGATGGGTCCCCTTTGGATCGTTGTTATTGGTCGAGCCTGACGGCGACGCCGCGATTGGCGAAGAAGCGGTCGAAGATCTCGGTCGGCAGCTCGACGTCGGCCTGGCTGGCTTCGTCATGGCCGGATGGATTGTGGAAGCGGATGGTATCGGCGCTTGCCGCCGTCACCAGCACAAGGTGGCCGCCTTTTGAGGGTGGCTGGCGGTCCGGCCAGCGAATCTGGCTGTTGACCGAGGCGATGAAGAAGGCGTTGTCCTTCAGGATGTCGGCGATATCTGCTGTCTGAAGGCCGGTGATCGTTTTCGCGTCGAGGCCGAAGGTTTCGCCGACATAGGTGACGAAGGGCGCGTAGATCAGCCCCTTGATCGACTGGTCTTCCTCGTTGACGACATAGCCGCCGAAGCGGGTGCAGCCGCGCGCGAGGTCGATCGTGCGGTGGTCTTCGCCCCTGGCGGCGAGGATCATCTTCAGGCAGGCCATGCCGCAGATGTTGACGGCCCAGCGCGCATATTCCTCGGCGGTGTCCGCGCCGGATTGTTGCCAGAGCGGGTCATCCAGCAAGGCGGAAGCGCCGCGCTCCAGCACGGAGAGCGTCATCGACGCCGTTTCCCACTGGCTGAAATAGGGGGCCTTGCAGGCGGTGCGGTTCATCGCGTTTCCCTGAAATCAATTCTGATATCGGCGCAAGCTCGGCGAACAAAGCGACTGTTTTGCGGCTGAATTTCGAGCGGATCATGAAATTGGAAGTTGTGGGCGGGTTCTGCTCATGGGCGGGCACAGGAGCGCGCTGCACACATGAAAAAGCCCTCGCGACGTCCAGGTCGCGAGGGCTTCGATCTCAGGTCTCGATCAGGTCTCAGGCCTGCTCGAAGGCACCGTGGCAGTGCTTGTACTTCTTGCCCGAACCGCAGGGGCAAACTTCGTTGCGGCCGACCTTGCCCCAGGTTGCGGGGTCGTCGGGGTTACGGTTTTCAGGCGCAACGATGACTTCCGATGCCTGGTAGACCGAGCCGAACTCGTCTTCGCCGGTATTGGGGTCAATGTGGTGCGCCTGCATGGCCGGCGGTTCCGGCTGCTCCTGCTGCACCAGTTCGACACGCATCAGCTGGGCGGTGACGGCCTGGCGGAGGCTGTTGAGCAGCGTGTTGAAGAGCTCGAAGGCTTCCGACTTGTATTCCTGCAGCGGGTCGCGCTGGGCGTAGCCACGGAAACCGACGACGGAACGCAGGTGGTCGAGATTGACGATGTGCTCGCGCCACAGCGCGTCCAGCGTCTGCATGACGATCGAACGCTCGACGTAATGCATGATGTCGTCGCCGAAGCGCTCGGCCTTTTCGGTGAAGACGGCGTTGGCCGCTTCCGTCAGGCGTTCGCGGATATCGTCTTCGCCGATGCCCTCTTCCTTGACCCAGTCCTCGATCGGCAGATCGAGATTGAGGAGCGCGTTGGCCTGCTCCTTGAGGCCGACGGCATCCCACTGTTCGGCATAGGCGCGCTCGGGAATGTGCTTTTGAACCAGATCCTCGATCACTTCGCGACGCATGTCGGAAACGGTCTCGGAGATGTTGGTTGCTTCCATCAGCTCGAGGCGCTGTTCGAAGACCACCTTGCGCTGGTCGTTCAGAACGTCGTCGTACTTGAGCAGATTCTTACGAATGTCGAAGTTGCGGGCTTCGACCTTCTTCTGCGCGCGTTCCAGAGCCTTGTTGATCCAGGGATGGACGATCGCTTCGCCTTCCTTGAGACCGAGCTTGGTCAGCATCGAATCCATGCGGTCCGAGCCGAAGATGCGCATCAGGTCGTCCTGAAGCGAGAGATAGAACTTCGAGCGGCCAGGGTCGCCCTGACGGCCGGAACGGCCGCGCAGCTGGTTGTCGATACGGCGGCTTTCGTGGCGTTCCGTCGCGATAACGTAGAGACCGCCGGCGGCCAGCGCCTTTTCCTTGAGCTGCTTGATCTCTTCGCGGATCGCCTCGATCTTGGCGTCGCGCTCCGGACCTTCCTCGACTTCGCCGAGCTCACGCTCGACACGCATGTCGAGGTTGCCGCCGAGCTGAATGTCGGTACCGCGACCCGCCATGTTGGTGGCGATGGTGACGGCGCCGGGCACACCGGCCTGGGCGACGATATAGGCTTCCTGCTCGTGGTAGCGGGCGTTCAGAACCTGGAAGTTGTTGAAGCCCTGCTTGCGCATCAGGTCGGCGAGCAGTTCGGACTTTTCGATCGAGGTCGTGCCGACCAGAACCGGCTGGCCGCGCTTCTGCGCATCCGCGATCTCGGCGATGATCGCCTTGTACTTCTCTTCGAAGGTCCGGTAGACCTCGTCGTCTTCGTCGATACGCTGGATCGGCAGGTTGGTCGGTACTTCGACGACGTCGAGACCGTAGATGTTGCCGAATTCTTCCGCTTCCGTCTGCGCGGTACCGGTCATGCCGCCGAGCTTGTCGTACATGCGGAAGTAGTTCTGGAAGGTGATCTGCGCCAGCGTCTGGTTCTCAGGCTGGATCTTCACATGTTCCTTGGCTTCCAGCGCCTGGTGCTGGCCTTCCGAATAACGGCGGCCCGGCATCATGCGGCCGGTGAATTCGTCAATGATGACGATCTCGTCGTTGCGGACGATATAGTCCTTGTCGCGGGTGAAGAGCTTGTGGGCCTTTAGCGCGTTGTTGACGTGATGGACGATCGCGACGTTCTCGATGTCGTAGAGGCTGGCGCCCTTGAGCAGGCCGGCTTCACGCAGGAGATTTTCGAGCTTCTCGGTGCCTTCTTCGGAGAAGTTGGCCGAGCGCTGCTTTTCGTCGATCTCGTAGTCGCTTTCGACGAGCAGCGGAATGAAAGTGTCGATCGTGTTGTAGAGATCGGAGCGGTCGTCGAGCGGACCGGAGATGATCAGCGGCGTGCGCGCTTCGTCGACGAGGATCGAGTCCACTTCATCGACGATGGCGTAGTTGTGGCCGCGCTGAACCATCTGGCCCTTCTCGTACTTCATGTTATCGCGCAGATAATCGAAGCCGAGTTCGTTGTTGGTCGCGTAAGTGATGTCGCAGCCATAGGCCGCCGCGCGTTCCTCGTCCGACAGACCGTGGACGATGACGCCAGTGGTCAGGCCGAGGAAGCTGTAAAGGCGCGACATGGTGGCCGCGTCGCGCTGGGCGAGGTAGTCGTTGACGGTAACGACGTGGACGCCCTTGCCCGACAGCGCGTTCAGATAGACGGGAAGTGTTCCGACCAGCGTCTTGCCTTCGCCCGTCTTCATTTCCGCGATCGCGTTGGAATGAAGGATCATGCCGCCGATCAGCTGGACGTCGAAGGGGCGCATGCCGAGCACGCGGCGCGATGCTTCGCGCACGACGGCGAAGGCCGGGACGAGGATGTCGTCGAGCGTCTTGCCTTCGGCGAGCAGCTTGCGGAACTCCACCGTCTGGGCGGCGAGCTGTTCGTCGGACAGCGCCTTTGTCTTTTCCTCAATCGCATTGATTGCGGCGACGTTCGGCTGGAAGGACCGCACGCGGCGATCATTGGCGGAGCCAAATAGTTTGCGGGCGATGCCGCCAAAGCTGACCATACGACTGGTCCTTTCTGAATATTCATCCCGGGCTTCTCGTAAGGGCGGCCCGGCCGAATTTCGGGCGCACGTATCGAAACGCCAGGAAACTTTTCTGGACGCGAGGTTGCGTGACAGATAAGAGGGGGGTCGAATGATGTCAACGGATTTGGCTGATATAGAAAGGCCACATTCCAGTGTTGATGCCTGTTCAGGGCAGGATTCAAGAAGTTGAAGCCGGTGGGTTAACTGTGAAGGAATGTTTGATGTTGAACTACAACAGAATCGCCGTGATGGCACTCGCCACGTTCGTCGCCTTCCAGGCGCCGGTGCGGGCACAGGACGGCGCTGACGCCGTCGTTGCCAAGGTCGGCGATGTCGAGATCCACCAGTCGGAACTCGACCTGGCGATCGCCAACCTCGATCCGCAGCTGGCGCAGCTGCCTGACGACCAGAAGAAGGTCGCAGCTCTTTCCGCCGCTATCGACGTGAAGCTGCTCGCCAAGGACGCGGCTGCTGAGAAGCTCGACCAGTCGGCTGAGTTCAAGAAGCGCATGCAGTACCTCGCCGATCGCGAACTGCACAACGCCTACTTCAAGAAGCACGTCGTCGACACCGTGACCGACGCTGAAGTCAAGGCACGCTACGACAAGGAAGTCGCAGCCCTTCCGAAGCAGGAAGAAGTTCACGCCCGCCACATCCTGGTGAAGACGGAAGACGAAGCCAAGGACGTCATCAAGCAGCTCGACGCCGGCAAGAACTTCGCCGACCTCGCAAAGGAAAAGTCCACCGACCCGAACAAGGCTGACGGCGGCGATCTCGGCTATTTCACCAAGGGCCGCATGGTCAAGGAATTCGAAGACGCGGCTTTCGCGCTCGACAAGGGTGCCTACACCAAGACCCCTGTTAAGACCGATTTCGGCTACCACGTCATCCTCGTCGAGGACAAGCGCGACGCCGCTCCTCCGGCTTACGACCAGGTCAAGGATCAGGTTCGTCAGCTCGTCATGCGCGACAAGTATCTTGCGCTTCTCGCCTCCGCCAAGGAAAAGTCCAAGATCGACATCACGGACGAGGCGCTCCGCAAGGGCTACGACGACGCCAACAAGCAGCCACAGCCGGGTGACGCGCCCGCAGCAGCGCCGGCTCAGCAGTAACACTATCCATCGAGGGCCCGGTTTTTCCGGGCCCTTCCGTATCCCCTTTCATGCCAGGTCGATGATCATGTCCGGTTCCGTTTCCCCGCTCGCTCCCAAAACCTTCGTGTCCATGCCAGCACTGCGCGGTGTCCGCATGGCGACCGCCTCGGCGGGGATCAAGTACAAGAACCGCACCGATGTCCTGATGATGGTGTTCGACAAGCCGGCGGCCGTTGCCGGTGTCTTCACCCGCTCGAAGTGCCCGTCGGCGCCTGTCGATTTCTGCCGCGCCAACCTGGCTGGCGGCATCGCGCGCGCCGTGGTCGTCAATTCCGGCAATGCCAACGCCTTTACCGGCGTGAAGGGCCGTGAAGCGACCGCGCTCACCGCCAAGTCCGCGGCTGCCGCCGTTGGCTGCAGCGAAAGCGAGATCTTCCTCGCCTCCACCGGTGTCATCGGCGAGCCGCTCGACGCCACCAAGTTTTCCGGCGTGCTCGACACGCTCTATTCGGATGCCACCGGCGATTTCTGGTTCGAGGCCGCCAAGGCGATCATGACCACTGACACCTATCCGAAGGTCGCGACCCGCACGGCCGAGATCGGCGGCGTTACTGTTTCTATCAACGGCATCGCCAAGGGCGCAGGCATGATCGCGCCTGATATGGCGACCATGCTCTCCTTCGTCGTCACCGACGCCGACATCGCGCCGGCAGCACTTCAGGCGATGCTGTCCGCCGGTGTCAACCCGACCTTCAACTCGATGACTGTCGACAGCGATACCTCGACATCCGACACGCTGATGCTGTTTGCCACCGGAGCTGCCGCCGAAGACGGCCAGGCTCGCGTCGAGACGGCTGACGATCCGCGCCTCGCGTCGTTCCGTGCCGCGCTCAACGATCTCCTCAAGGATCTGGCGCTGCAGGTCGTGCGCGACGGCGAAGGCGCCACCAAGATGCTCGAGATCACCGTGACGGGCGCCGAAAGCGATGCCGCCGCCAAGACGATCGCGCTCTCCATCGCCAATTCGCCGCTGGTCAAGACCGCGGCCGCCGGCGAGGACGCCAACTGGGGCCGTATCGTCATGGCCGTCGGCAAATCAGGCGAAATGGCCGATCGCGACCGCCTGGCCATCTGGTTCGGCGACGTGCGCGTTGCCGTCAACGGCGAACGTGACGCCGGCTACTCGGAAGAGGCCGCCTCCAACGTCATGAAAAAGCAGGACATTCCGGTGAAGGTCGAAATCGGCCTCGGAAACGGTACGGCAACGGTCTGGACGTGCGACCTCACAAAGGAGTATGTCGCCATCAACGGTGACTACCGGAGCTGATTTTTCATTGACTGAAGCATTCCCTAAGAAGGCAAATCTGCCGCTCGTGCGCAGGCTGGAAGCCGTCGGTTTCCGGGCCTGGCCTGCCTCGTCCGTGGTCTACGACGGCAGCTGGCAGGTGCGGCTGACGGCAGGGCATCCGTCGAACCGGCTGAACTCGATCGTGCCGCTCGATCCGTCCGACCATCGCGACGTCGAGATCAGGCTGGCCAAGGCGAGCCGCAAGTTCGAAGCCTATGGCCGCCCGGCCGTGCTGCGGCAGACGCCGCTGGCCTCGCCTGTGCTGATCGATCTGGTGAAAGCCGAGGGCTGGGTGCCGTTCGACGAGACCATCGTCATGACCTGCGATCTCGCCAATGCCGACCTGCCGGATACGCTCGATCACTTGCCGACGCATGACATCAGCCGCTTCGTGGACGCCAATCTGGCGACTGACCAGGTGTCGACGAAGCTGAAGCCGGCGCTTGCCGAAGTCATCAACGCGATCAAGCCGCCATCCGGCCTGTTCATGGTGGAAGATCCGGAAACGGGGCCGCTGGCGACCGTGCTCTGCGTGCAGGACAATGATCTGGCCGGCATCATGTCGCTCTCGGTCACGCCGTCGCGTCGCCGCGAGGGGCTCGGGCTGGAGATTTTGACGTCCGCTCTGCGCTGGGCGCGGATGCGCAGCGCCCGCTCGGCCTGGCTGCAGGTCAAGACCGGCAATGTGCCTGCCATCACGCTCTACGAGCGCCTCGGCTTCGTCGAAGCCTATCGCTATTCCTACTGGCGGCGGGATCTTTGCCGATGAGCGAGACAGGTGTGAGCGCGACTGGCCACAGCATTCTTCTCGTCGTCGCCTGCGCGTTGATCGACACGGATGGCCGCATCCTCTTGGCGCAGCGGCCTGAAGGCAAATCGCTCGCCGGTCTCTGGGAGTTTCCCGGCGGCAAGATGGAGCCGGGCGAGACGCCGGAGGAAACGCTGGTGCGCGAACTCCACGAAGAGCTCGGGATCACCACCAAGGTGGCGTGCCTGGCGCCGCTCACTTTCGCCAGCCACACCTACGAGAAATTCCACCTGCTGATGCCGCTTTATGTCTGCCGTCGTTTCGAGGGCATTCCCGTCGGCCGCGAAGGGCAGGCGATCAAGTGGGTGAAGCCGCAGGCGCTGCGCGATTATCCCATGCCGCCGGCCGATGAGCCGCTGATCCCCATCCTGCAGGACTTACTTTAGAAATTTCTATTTTATAACTTTTTCTGTGCCAATCTGGCTGTGGATATTAATCGATCGTTTAACAGATTCTGGCAAAGATCGGCCTCAATCAAGCAACTGGCGTGTGTGTAGAAGGCTTGACGCATGGACGACGATTTCTGGAAAGCAGTTCGGGAGAAAGAGCAGGCTTCGGTTTCCTCGCGCAAGACGGGGGCGCTGAACATTGCCTTGCTGTTCGGCACGGCCGTCGTGGCCCTGACGCTGATCCTGACACCGATGCTCGCCGACAAGTCGAAGTCGAGCGTTTTCGCCAGCGCGCCGTCTGAATTCGATACCATCACGACGGGTTCTATCCCGAAGAGCGAGAACGGCCCGAAGAGCGAAAACGGCAAGCGCTACACGATCCGCCGCAGCATTCTGCAGGATACGCCGGGTTCCGTCTGCGTGGTGCAGGGCTATGGAAGCGGCGTTGGCTGCTGAGGGCGTGAGGCCCGAGGCGATGCGAAGAAATCGACTGTGATGTCGAGCGACGAGGGACGAATGACGAGACTTCTGAAAGCATTTGTCGCCGATCGCAACGGCGCCACCGCCATCGAATACGGCCTCATCGCCGCCCTGATCGCCACCGCGCTGATCACCGGCGTCGGCGCGCTCAGCGGATCGCTAAACAACGTCTTCACCTACATTGCAAACCAGATACCGTCGCTGACCTGAGCGGCGCTAGGGCTCGCAAAAAGCCCTACTGCTTGAGCTTGTGCTCCTCGACCTTCAATGCGTCGGCGAGCCTGACCTTTGCCGATCCCGGCCGCAGCGGTTTCTGCTGGCTCTCATGCGGCGCCCATCCCGAGACATAGATGATCGAGAAGGTGGCCCGGATGCGGCCATCCGGATCGGAATAGCGCTCCGCGTATAGTTCGGCGGCGCGTATGAAGAAGGCGCGCGTCAACGGCTTGCTGCTGCGCTCGGCGAGCGGGTTGGTCATGCCCATGGCGCGCAGGTCGCGCATCAGCGGAAAGATGGAATCGTAGCGGACCGTATAGGTCTCGGCATCGATGACCGGCAGCGCGAAACCGGCGCGCTGCATCAGGCCGCCGACATCGCGGACATCGGCGAAGGGAATGACGCGCGGGCTGGCACCGCCGGTCATCTCGATCTCGGTGGCGAGCAGGACCTCGCGCAGTTCCTGCAGCGTGCCGGAGCCGGGAATGGCGGCGAGGAACAGCCCGTCGGGACGCAGCGCACGGCGGATCTGGATGAAGACGCCGGGCGTGTCGTTGGTCAGGTGCAGGCTGAGCGGCGCGATCACCAGATTGGCGGATTGCGGCTCCAGCGGAACCATCTCCAGCGGCGCCTCGATGAAGGTATCGTCGGAGGTGGCGTAGGCCTGTTCGCTTTCGACGCGGGTGAGGCTGCCGATCTTGCCGGTCGCCTTGGCGGCGCGGGCGGCCGAACCGGTCGCGCCATGCAGTTCGACGGCGTGTTCGAAGGTGCGCTCGACGACGGCGAGGCGTTCGCCCAGTTCGTCGGCGGCGATATCGAGCAGGAAGCTTGCCTTCGGATCGTTGTTGCGAAGCGCGCGATGCCGGTTCGCCGCGATCCGGGTGGTATCGAAGATGATGTCCATGCCGACGTCAATAATCCTGCTAGGCCGGAGCAGCAAGGCGATTTTCCTGTTGCGCGAAATGCGCTATCGTTTCGCCATGGGGTTGCGCGGGTGGCAAGGTTTGGCGGGGATCGACCGGGCGCTGGGGCGTCCGCTGTCGGCTATGGTCGACCTCATCTATCCACCCGCCTGTGCCGTCTGCGGCGTATCGACGGGACAGCATCGCGGCGTCTGCCCAAAATGCTGGTCGGCGCTGCGCTTCATCGAGCGACCCTATTGCGAGGTTCTCGGCATTCCCTTTTCGCATGATCTCGGCCCGGGCATTTTGAGTGCCGCTGCCATCGCCGACCCGCCGCCTTTCGACCGCCTGCGCACGGCGGCCTTTCACGACGAGGCGGTGCGCAATCTCGTGCATGGGCTGAAATATCGCGACCGCACCGATCTGGCGCCGATGATGGCGGCGTGGATGCTCAGGGCATCCGATGGCGCCGTCGAGCGCTGTGACGCGATCCTGCCGGTGCCGCTGCATCGCACCCGTATCCTGTCGCGCCGGTTCAATCAGGCGGCGGAGCTGGCGCGCCACATGGCAAAACAGGTAGAGCGCCCGCTGCTGTCCGCGACGCTGCTGCGTGTTCGCCGCACGCGCCAGCAGGTGGGGCTGGGTGCCAAGGCGCGGCAGGAGAATGTGCGTGGCGCCTTTGCGATCGCCAGTGGCCGCGAGGGCGATGTGTTCGGGAAGCGGTTGGTGCTGGTCGACGATGTCTATACGACCGGCGCGACGGTGGCGGCGGCTGCCAGGGTGCTGCGCCGCGCAGGTGCCGCCGATATCACGGTTTTGACCTTTGCAAGGGCGCTATCCGAAACTATATGACAGGGAGATTACTGCCTTGTCTGGAGTTACGATGGTACCGGTTACGATTTATACGCGCGATGGCTGCGGTTTTTGCGTTCGCGCCAAGTCTCTTCTTTCCGAGAAGGGTGTCGATTTCGTCGAGCACAATGCGACTTCCACCCCGGCCTTCCGCGCCGAGATGATCGCGCGCGCCAATGGCGGCTCGACTTTCCCGCAGATTTTCATAGGCGACAAGCATGTCGGCGGGTGCGATGATCTCTATGCGCTGGAGCGTGCGGGCAAGCTCGACCCGCTGCTGGCCGCCTAGGACAAGCCTATGACCTTCAAGGCCGCCGCCATTCAGATGTGTTCGGGTATCGATCCGCAGCGCAACGCGGCCGCCATGGCGCGGCTGGTGCGCGAGGCGGCCGCCTCGGGCGCCACTTATGTCCAGACGCCCGAGATGACCGGGATGCTGCAGCGCGACCGCGCCGCCGGCAAGCTGCACCTGCGCGACGAGGCCAACGACATCATCGTTCGCACCGCGCGAGAGCTCGCCGGCGAACTGCAGATTTACGTGCATGTCGGGTCGACGGCGATCGCGCTCGAGGACGGCAAGCTTGCTAATCGCGGCTATCTCTTCGGTCCCGACGGCAAGATCCTGAACCGCTACGACAAGATCCACATGTTCGACGTCGATCTCGACAATGGCGAGAGCTGGCGGGAGAGTGCTGCCTACCGGCCGGGGCAGGAGGCGCGTGTCGTGTCGCTGCCGTTCGCCGAGATGGGCTTTGCGATCTGCTACGATGTTCGCTTCCCGGCGCTGTTCCGCGCCCAGGCGGTCGCCGGAGCGCAGGTGATGACGGTGCCTGCCGCCTTCACCCGCCAGACGGGCGAGGCGCATTGGGAAATCCTGCTGCGGGCGCGCGCCATCGAGAACGGCATGTTCGTGATCGCCGCCGCCCAGGCCGGCGTGCATGAGGATGGGCGCGAGACCTTCGGGCACTCGATGATCATCGATCCCTGGGGCAAAATCCTGGCGTCGGCTGGTGGCACCGGCGAGGCGATCGTGATCGCCGAGATCGATCCAGCCGCCGTGAAGGCCGCGCGCGACAAGATCCCGAATTTGAAGAATGCCCGCGAGTTCTCGATCGAGACGGTTGGCGGCGATGTGTCCGGAGGCGTGGCCGCTTGATCCGTTATTCGCTGCGTTGTGACAATGCCCATGAGTTCGAAGGCTGGTTTTCCGAAAGCGCCGATTTCGACCGCCAGGTCGCATCCGGTTTTCTCACCTGTCCCACTTGCAACTCGGCCGCCGTCTCCAAGGTGTTGATGGCGCCGTCGGTTTCGACCGCGCGCAAGAAGGACCAGATGCAGACGGTCGCCATGGATGCGGTGCGTCGCGAGGCCTTCCAGAAGCTGAAAGAGGCGGTAACCGCGATTAAGGCCAACTCCGAGGATGTCGGCGAACGCTTCCCCGAGGAGGCGCGCAAGATCCATTACGGCGAGGCCGATGCGCGCGGGATCATCGGCCAGACGACACCTGATGAGGCGCAGGCGCTTATCGACGAGGGCATCGAGATTGCCGCCCTTCCCGTACTTCCCGACGACGTGCACTGAGATGAGTTCTGAAGCGCGCCTTGCGATGTATAACTTCGGTTTGCACGTGGCGCCCTTCGAGAGCGACGCCGTCGAGGGTTTTCGCCTGCGCGAACCGGCCAATTTCGAGGCGGCGCGGCGCGCTTGCGGCTTTATCGGCCGCTCCGGCTATGCCGGCGAGCCGGGCGTGCGAAGCTGGGGGCCGCAGGTCTTTCCGCGTTTCATTGAAGACAGTGGTTTCGATAGCGCGCCATCGTCCCTGTCGCTCTGGGCCGATATCGAATCGCTGATGGCGTTCAGTTATGACGGCGTGCATGCCGATGCGCTGAAACACGCGCGCAACTGGAACGTCAAGCCGTCATGGCCGCCGCTCGTTCTCTGGTGGGTGGGGCCGCATCATCGGCCTGACTGGGCCGAGGCAGTCGAGCGCTTTGAGCATCTGGCGGATAACGGCCCGAGCGCCCGGGCCTTCACGTTCAAGATACCCTTTGGGCCTGATGGGGCGGCGGTCGAGATCGACCGCGGCCGCGTCAAGGAACTGGCGGCGCGCAACGCCGAGACGCAAGCCGATCTGCTTGCGCATGTCAGAACCTTGAAAGTCTAAAGCGTGTCGCGATCCTTCGGATTCGCTCGTCACGCTTTAAGTTCTTGTTCTGTCGCATGTCGGTGCCGCAAAACCGCTGCACACTTTTGCGCGACATGCTTTAGGCGAAATGCCGGCGGGTGCGCTTACGCCCCGCGCTTGGCGAGCAGCATGTAGTTCACGTCCATATCCCGCGACAGATTCCACTGGTTGGACAGCGGATTGAAGAACACGCCGGTGCGGTCGATGATGGTGAGGCCATCCGCAGTGACCGGCTTTTCGATCTCTTCCGGACGCACCAGCTTCTCATACTGGTGGGTGCCGCGCGGCAGCCAGCGCAGGACGTTTTCGGCGGCGAAGATCGCCAGCGCCGCTGCCTTCATCGTGCGGTTGATTGTTGCCACGAACATCAGGCCGCCGGGGCGGACCATTTTCGCGCAGGTGGTCATGAAGAAATCGACGTCGGCGACGTGTTCCACCACTTCCATATTGAGGACGATATCAAAGGTTTCGCCGGCCTCGGCTAGCTGCTCCGCGGTGACTGCGCGGTAATCGACCGGCACGCCCGACGCCTTTGCATGGGTCGACGCGATGCCGATGTTCTTCTCGGATGGGTCGGCGCCGATGACGGTCGCGCCCATGCGGGCGACCGGCTCCGACAACAGGCCGCCGCCGCAGCCGATATCGAGCACCCGCAGGCCTTCCAAAGGTCGGGCCGAGCGCGGATCGCGGCCGAAGTTTTCGGCGGCCTTGTCCCTGATATAGGCGAGGCGGACGGGGTTGAACTTGTGCAGCGGCTTGAACTTGCCGGTCGGGCTCCACCACTCGGCGGCCATGGCCGAGAAGCGGTCCACTTCGCTCTGGTCGATGGTGCTCTTCGCCGCTTCCGTCATGGTCATGCTCCTTGATTGCTCAGGAGTGAAGTCGGACGAACGGTACGCGAAGTCAAGAGCCAGAGGCAGTGTCGCGTGGTCGCGGTAGTGTCCGGCTTTGGCGCTTGGCTACTACAAGTGGATAAGGCGACGTACATCAACACATTGTGATATAATTAATATGTTGTTGAGGGTAAGGGCGATGTTGCGTGTGCGTAATGCATTGGCCGCCATGCTCGGCCTGTCCATGTGTTTTCCGTTGTGTTTCCCGTTTCCGGCGTACGCGGAGGTTGCGGTCGGCGAGGCGACTCTCATCAAGACAGAGGTGGCTGGGGAAAACGGGCCTCTGGTGGTCAAGGACCCTGTTCATCGCGACGAACGCATCCGCACCTCGATCGGCGGGCTTGGTCAATTCGTCTTCCGGGATGGTACCAAGCTTGCCGTCGGCGCCGGCTCGTCGGTGGTGATCGACAGCTACGTTTACGACGATGCCAACTCGGTCAAGAAGCTGACGATCAAGGCGGCGAAGGGCACGTTTCGCTGGATCAGCGGCAATTCCTCCTCATCGGCCTATTCGATCGTGACGCCGGCGGGAACTATCGGCGTGCGCGGCACGGCGTTCGACGTCTATGTCGCGCCCAACGGCACCACGGCGATGGTTCTTCTCAACGGTTCGGCACAATTTTGCGGCGCCGGCGGCTGCAAGCAGCTGCGCGAGCAGTGCGACTGCGTGATCGCATCGCGCGGCGGCGGGGTATCGGATCCGCGCAAGGTCGACGAGACGACATTGCGGACGCTGCGAAACAACAAGGCGCTGCCCTTCCTCTCGGGAAACCAGCAACTGTCGGGGCCGCTCGGCAATATCCGCACCACCTGCGGCCTGCGCAGCATCCGCGCCGAACGCCAGGATCGGCCGCAAGAGAGCACGCCGGTGCCGACGCTGTTTCCGCCGCAGGAGCAGGCGCCGCCAAAGACACCGGACCGGCCACAGAAGCCGGATAAACCGCAAAAGCCGGACAAACCGCATCATCATCGCCCCGACAAGCATCACCATGACAGGGACGACGACGATCATCACCACCATGGCCGCGACAATGACCGTGACGGGGATCACGGCCATTGGGGCGGACGCGGAGGGGATCGCGACGGGCATCACGACCGGGGCAATGACGGCGGCGGATGGGGCCAGCGCAGCGGAAATCACGACGGTCAAAATGGGCATGGACCGCGCGACGGTTGGGGCAATCGGCATGAAGGGTCGCGGGATCGTGGAGGCGACAATCACGGTGCGCGGGATCACGCCGATCGCGGCAGTGCGACTCGTGATGGAGGTCGCGATCATGCCGATCGAGATCGCGGAGGCCGGGACAATGGCGGCCGGGATCATGGAGGCCGGGATCGTGAGGGCCGTTCCGATGGCGGCAATGGCGAGCGCAACGGGCATGGCGGGCATCGCGACGGGCCGCACGGCGATGCTTCGCCTGGTAATGATGGTCAGACGCAGGCCGGCGGGGCAGGGTCCGCTGTCGGCGATGGTGGCCAAGGCGGTGCCGGAAGTGAATCCGACACTGGCGCCGGGGGCGGCGATGGGGCCGGCTCGGGTGAACATCGTGGCGGGTGGCATGGCCACAACGGCGACCAGAACGGTGGCTGGC
>UBJO01000080.1 GCA_900465665.1 Hyphomicrobiales bacterium | reverse complement strand
CTTGTGGGGGAGATGCCCGGCAGGGCAGAGGGGGGTACTTCAGAATGCCGACGTTAACGCCGGCACCTTCTTGTCAAATTACTTCGGCCCCACCAGCGAGGCCACGGCCTGCGCGGCCAGTTTCAGGCGCTGGCGGACGACCGAGCGGCCGAGGATGGCCATCGAGTCAAACAGCGGCAGCGAGCGCGACGAGCCGGAGACGGCGACGAAGAGCGGGGCGACGATGACCTTGAGCTTCTTGCCCATACGGTCGCCGATGGCGCGCAGTTCGGCTTCGATGGATTCGACGTTCCACTCGAGGATCTTTTCCAGATCCGGCTGCACCGTGTTCAGGATCTCGAGGATTTCTTCCGGCGGCGACTTGATCTTGGCGAAGGCGGACGGATCGAGATTGAGGTCCGACTTCAGGAGGAAGCCCATCAGCTCCGGCAGTTCGCCGAGCTTGGAGATGCGCGACTGCGACAGCGCCATGCCGGCCTTCAGGCGATCGTTCTCCATCGCCCAGGTGAGAACGCGGCTCTGGAACTCTTCTTCAGACATCTTCTCGCGGATCCACCGGCCGTTCAGCCAGTCGAGCTTCTGGATGTCGAAGATGGCGCCGGCCTTGGAGAGGTTTTCCGGATCGAACTTGCCGGCCAGTTCCTCGATGTCGAGCAGTTCCTCGCCTTCGGCGATCTGCACGAAGAACAGGCCGAGGAAGTTCATCAGCGCTTCTGGGATATAGCCGAGCGCGGAGTAATAGC
This sequence comes from Hyphomicrobiales bacterium, assembly GCA_900465665.1. Taxonomy (GTDB): domain Bacteria; phylum Pseudomonadota; class Alphaproteobacteria; order Rhizobiales; family Rhizobiaceae; genus Rhizobium. Next base: position 11,419 of record UBJO01000080.1, on the reverse strand, counting down.
TGATCGAGGTCGGGTTCTTGCGCTTCGAGAGCTTCGACTTGTCGGCATTTCTCATCAGCGAGAGATGCATAAAGACAGGCTGTTCCCACTCGAAATAGCGATAGAGCAGGATGTGCTTCGGCACGGATGCCAGCCACTCCTCGCCGCGGGCGACGTGGGTGATCTTCATCAGATGGTCGTCGATGACGTTTGCCATGTGATAGGTCGGCATGCCGTCGCCCTTGATCAGGACCTGCATGTCGACCGAATCCCACGGGATCGAGACATCACCGTAGACGCCGTCGGTGAAGTCGCAGGAGCCCTCGGTCGGGATCTTCATGCGGATGACGGAGCTTTCGCCGGATGCCAGCTTGGCGGAGACTTCCTCGGCGGAATACTTCAGGCAGAGACCGTCATACTTCGGCGGCTTGCCGGAGGCGCGCTGGGCCTCGCGCATTTCGGTCAGGCGCTCGGGCGTGCAGAAGCAGCGGAAGGCATGGCCCTTGTCCAGCAGCTCCTGGGCGTAGGGCTGGTACATGTCCTTGCGGTCGGACTGGCGATAGGGGCCGTAGGGGCCGCCGATATCGGGGCCTTCGGACCATTCCAGGCCGCACCACTTCAGCGCGTCGAGCACCTTGGTCTCGAATTCGGGCGTCGAGCGCGTGGCATCGGTATCTTCGATACGCAGGATGAACTCGCCGCCGTGCTTCTTGGCGAAGAGATAGTTGAAGAGTGCGATGTATGCGGTGCCGACATGCGGCTCGCCGGTTGGCGAGGGAGCAATGCGGACGCGGACGCCGGAAGCTGTCATTTTATGTGCCCGTCAAATAAATGCCGGACGGCTTTCTGAGGGAAAGCAACGCTCGGCCTGAAGAATGCAGATAACTGGATCAGGAAACCGGCCGGAAAAGGGCATTTCGCCCGCTTGTCCGGCCAATTGTCCGTTTGGCTGGCTTTAAGGCCATATTCGGCTGCACACGTCAAGGAAAATGCCGTCCGCGCCGTCGGTTGCGCCAGTTCGGCACGCCCATCCAGTCACGTCTCAGGTAACCGGCCAGACCCAGAGCAGCAGCGGCACGCTGACCAGGATGATCAGGAAGGAGAGCGGCAGGCCGAGGCGGGGGTAATCGCTGAAGCGATAGCCGCCGGGGCCGAAGACCAGCGTGTTGCACTGGTGACCGATCGGGGTCAGGAAATCGCAGCCGGCACCGATCGCCACCGCCATCAGGAAGGCGTCGGGCTTGTAGCCGAGCGTCTGGGCGAAGCTTGCGGCAATGGGCGCCATGACGAGCACGGTGGCGGCGTTGTTGAGGAAGGGCGTCACGGCCATGGCGGTGATCAGGATCAGCGCCAGCGCGCCGTAATGCGGCATCTGGGCTGCGAGATGGCCGAGCCAGCCGGCGATCAGCTCGCTTCCTCCCGTGGTTCTCAATGTGTCTGAGACCGGGATAAGCGTCGCGAGCATGATCAGGATCGGCGCGTCGAGCGCCTTGTAGACATCGACCAGCGGGATGACGCGGAAGACGACCATGGCGAGCGCCGCGCAGAAGAAGGACGTCGCGACGGGGACGACGCCGGTGGCGGTCGCGGCCATGGCGGCGAGCAGGATGAGGAGCGGCAGATAGGCACGACGCGAGGTGCCGAGCATGATGTCGCGCTGGGCGAGCGGCAGGCAGGCGAATTCCTGCAGGAAGGCGGGCAGGTTGCGGCGGTTGCCCTGCAGCACCAGCACGTCGCCGGCGCGCAGACGAACTTCGCTCAGGCGCTCGTTCAGCCGGTGGCCCTTGCGGGAGACGGCGAGAAGATTGACGCTGCGGCGGTTCGAGAGCGACAGCTGCCGCGCCGACCAGCCGACCAGCTGTGATTCCGAGGCGACGATCGCTTCGATCGAGATGAGGTCGTTGCGCTCGGCGGGATCGGCGATCGGCTTGCCGGAGAGTTTCAGCTTGGCGTTGGAAACGATGCGGTCGAGCGCATCGGGGCTGCCCTCGAGCAGCAGCGTGTCGCCGCTTCTGAGTTCCACGTCGGGGAAGGGCGAGAGGCGGGTGTGGCCGCGCAGGATCGCGGTCGCCACGGCGTCACCGTCGCCGAGCTTGATGAGATCGCTGAGCGGCTTGCCCTCGACGGTCGATTCCTCTGCCACCGTGGCTTCGGAGAAGTAGGCCTTGGCGTCGAGCGCTTCCTCGAGCGAGGGGTTCTCATTCTTTCGCTCAGGGACCAGCCAGTGGAAGAAGATCAGGAAGACGACGCCAACCAGCGCCAGCGTGGCGCCGACGGGGGTGAAGTCGAACATGGTGAACGGCGTGCCGGTGATCTCGCCGCGCAGGCGCGAGACGACGATGTTGGGCGAGGTGCCGATCTGCGTCATCAGGCCGCCGAGGAGGGCCGCGAAGCTCATCGGCATCAGGTAGAGCGAGGGCGACTTGCCGCTCTTGCGGGCGAACTGGAAGGCGACGGGAATCATGATCGCCAGCGCACCGATATTCTTGATGAAGGCGGAGAGGACGGCGACGACGATCAGCAGCAGCGCAAGCTGCGTGTGCAGCGTGTCGAGATTGGGGAAGAAGCGCTTGATCGCGGTATCGACGATGCCGGAGCGGGCGACGCCGGCGCTGACGACGAGCGCGCTGCCGACGATGATGACGATATCGTCGCTGAAGCCGGAGAAGGCCTTGTCGAAGGGCACGAGGCCGACGGCGATCGCCAGAACCAGCGCGCAGCAGGCGACGAGATCGTAGCGAAAGCGGTCCCAGATGAAGACCGCCATCATCAGGCCAATGACGCCGAAGGCGAGAATCTGCTGTGTTGTCATGCGTTTCCGGGAATAGAGATCGGAAGCCGGGAGATTTCCCGACCTTCGCGGATAACTGTGCCGCGCGCGATCTACTTCAATGGCTTAGGGCGGGCAAAATTCATGCGGCGTGCAGCCGCTGGGTATCGTTCGCATTGAGATTTCGGTCGCGGCCGGTATATGGACGCTGATGGGCGGACGGCGCCGCCGAGGAGTGAGCATGGGTAACGAGACGCGCAAGGGCGCAGCTAGCGGCAAGCGTCCGGATGAGAAGGCGCCCGATACGCTTGCGCTCCTGAAAGCGATCGCGGATAGCCCGCGGCGCGACAACTCCAGCTATCACGACGCCATGGCGCAGGCGCGCCAGGCATTCGAGGCGGCGGAGGCGGCCATCGGCGGTCCCGTCAGGGTCAAGACGAAGATCAAGACCAAGCGCAACGGCGACTATGTCGTGAAATGGACCTTCAAGCCGGCTAAATGATCGCCGTCAGGCGGAGCCGGGCGTGAAGCCGAAATAATAGACCATGGCCATGACCACGGCGACAGTGAAGATGATGGCGACGAACCGCGTCATGCCGCGGCGGGCTTTCTTTTCTGTGCTCTTCATACGGACCAAACCGATCGAGGGCCGATATGGTTCCGCATCCGGTTTTCGTCAGCGCTGAAGTTCGGCCAGCGCGCGTCGCAGTGGCAGGTCGGAAATCTGGATGAGACCGCTGAAGGGGATGTCCATGTCGAGCACCAGATAGATCGAGGCCGAGATCAGGAATGCGGCGATGACGAACATCGAGACGACGATGATGTTTTTCGGCGCGCGATAGCCGAAGCTCGCGAAGATCAGGATCAGCCATGTCGCCAGCATGGCAATCAGCGGCCTCGGGATGACGCCTTCGGATTGCTCGACGAGGACCCAGCGCTGCTCGACGATGCGCTGGTATTGCTGACGGGCATTGTTCAGCAGCGCAATATGGCCGGGATCATCAGGAGTGAGTAGCGCCAGGCTGTTTCCCACTTCGTTGAGGGCGAACTCGGCCGCCGGGTCGCCCTTCACCAGCGGGTCACTGGATGGCGGAACGTTGCCGAGCGCGATTTCCACATAGGTGAAAAGTCGCCGCTTGGTCTCGTTGGCTTCCAGCCCGTAGGTTCGAAGCGTCTGGTCGAAGAGAATGATCTCGGTGGCGAAGGAGTGAACGTTGCTGTCGATGCCCTCGAAGGTGTTCTTCGCCGAGTTGATCATCAGACTGAAGACCAGCGAGGTCATGACGACGAAGATGTTTGCGACCAGCCGCACGACGGCATTGGTCTCTTCCTGCCGGTGGTGGCTCGGGAGCCTGGAATAGCTGAGCATGGTGCCGATCGAGGCTGCGATCAGGCAGGCGCAGATGATGGCCGCCAAAAACACTTCCCGAGACATGCCCGATCCTCCCGCCCCAGATGGCGCCCGCGCCATCCCCTCAAAATTAGATGGTTTCGGCGATTTTGCCAGCGGGCGATTTCCGCGCTGGACAAACGGGCGCGCGGGTATAGCTTCCGCGTCGGTATTTCATGTTGGAGATTGATTATGACCGATATCTTGAGCGTGCCGGTAAAGCTCGCCGATGGCCGCGAGACCACGCTGAACGAATACAAGGGCAAGGTCGTGCTTGTCGTCAACGTCGCCTCGAAATGCGGGCTGACGGCGCAGTATGAAGGGCTGGAGAAGCTCTACGAAGACAAGCGCGAACGCGGCTTCGTCATCGCCGCCTTCCCGGCCAACAACTTCAAGGGCCAGGAGCCGGGCACCGACGCCGAGATCGTCGAGTTCTGCACGCTGACCTATGACGTCAAATTCCCGATTTTCTCGAAGATCTCGGTCAAGGGCGACGACCAGCATCCGCTCTACAAGCTGCTGACGGGCATGGACCTGCCGGCAACGGGCGAGGGCCCGATGCGCGAGAAGCTGGTCGATCGCGGTCTCGCCGAAGCCGGCGACAAGGGCGTTCTCTGGAACTTCGAGAAGTTCCTGGTCGGCCGCGATGGCAAGGTCGTCGCCCGCTTCGCACCCGATGTGACCGCCGATGACCAGCGGCTGGTGCAGGCGATCGACAAGGAACTGGCAGCCGGCTGATCTGATCAGGCGCGACGGTGCCGGCGACGAAATTCGCTCGGCGAGCACCGTTCGCGATCCTGGAAGAGCCGCGAGAAATAAAAGGCGTCGTCGAGACCGATTGCGCGCGAGATCGCCTCGATCGCGAGGTCCGACGTCGTCAGCAGCTGCTTGGCATGATCGATGCGCAGGCGCAGCTGGTAGGCCTTCGGCGATAGCCCGGTCGCGGCCGCGAAGCGGCGGCGCAGCGTCGCCGGCGACAGGCCAAATTCAGAGGTGAGGGCTGTCATATCGACCGGTTCGAACGCCCGCTGCTCCAGCGTTTCCACCACCCTCTCAATCGTCGTATCTGTCTTGGCACTCGCTGTCGCGCGGGATGCCTGTCGCGCGGCTTCGACGACGATCCGGCAAAGGGTCGCGGCCGATGCGGCGAGGCCGAGCGGATTGTCTTCGGCGAACTCGTCCTGCAGCGTGGTGAAGAGATGCCGCATTTCGCGCGGGTTTTCGAGCTGCACGATTGGTGATGCCTCGTTGATCAGGCGTTGGCGGAGCCATTCGTCGGCGAGGCTGCCCGAAAACAGCGCCCAGCGCTCGTCCCAGCTTTCGCCCGGATCCGGGCCATAGCCGTGCGCCGTCCCGACAGGGAGCCAGAAGAGCGCCGGGCCCGATATCTTGATCGTTCCCGCCTTGTCGCTCTGCAGCCAACCGTGCCCGCGCTCCACCATCACGACTGCATGCGTGGGCAGTCGACGGTTCTTGAGCCGGCTGGTGACGCGCTGGCGGCCGAAACCTGTGACGGCCAAGCTCGTGGCGCCTGATGGAGGCGAGCGATAGAGCGCGATCGTGGCGTTGCTCATGAGCGAAAAGTCCAGCCTGTTTTTCCGTCCATGGTCTTCCTCCCCGGTGCAAGCGATAAAGCACTACGATATTCGCTTGGGAGGTGATCGAAATGTCAAGTCTTGCTGTTCAATCCCGTGACGCACCCACGATCGAACTGTTCGCCGACGGCAAGCGCCTTTCGACCGCGCCGAACCGCATGGGGAGGCTGGAGGCGACGGATCCCGATATCGGGCTCGAAGCGATCAGCGAGCGCTATGAGCGGGACGGGTATGTCTGGCTGAAAGGGTTCCTGAAGCGGGATGACGTGCTGGCGTTTCGTAGCTTTGTGTTCTCGCATCTGGCGCGGTCCGGGCTGATCGAGGCGGGGTCCGATCCGGCGCTCGGGCTGGCATCTGGCGCCGAGCCCGAGAAGCAGTTGGCCGATCGCATCCTAATGGCGCTAGTGCGCTCGGCGGCTTACGAGGGATTTTGCGCGCAGCCTCGGCTGACGCGGTTCATGGACCAGCTCCTTTCCGGCATCTCCTATTTGCACAAGCGCAAGATCATGCGCTTCACCCGCCCCGGCACGCCGCCGGCGACGCCGGCGCATTACGATCTCGTCTATCTGCGCGGAGGAACGAGCCGGATCGTCACGGCCTGGATTCCGCTCGGCGATACGCCTGTCGACATGGGCGGGCTGGTCTATCTCGAGGGCTCGCATGCGATCGGCAAGCGGATGGAGGAGGCGTTTGCGGAGAAGAGCGTTGGCCTTACCCTGGAAGAGCGGATCAGTGCCTATAACAGGAACATGAGCGAGGGCGGCTGGGTGTCGAAGGACTTGCCCGATATGGCCGAGCGCTTCGATACGCGCTGGCTGATCGCCGATTACGAGGCGGGCGATGTGGTTCTGCACAGCCCCTACATGATCCACGCCGCGACCACCAACCGCAGCGCTGAACATCTGATCCGGCTTTCGACCGATATCCGCTACCAGAATGTCGAAGACGAGATCGACGCGCGCTGGGCGAACCACTGGACGCTCGGCGACATGCTCTAAAAGATGGCCTTGATGCGAAACGGGCGCGGCCTGGTGGCCGCGCCCGTTTGTCTTTAGTGCAAGGTTTCCTTGCCGGGACCGCCGCGCTTTTTCTTCTTGGCGTTGCGGGCCAGCATGTTCAGCACCTCGACGAGTGCCGAGAAAGCCATGGCGGCGTAGACGTAGCCCTTGGGCACGTGGAAGCCCATGCCTTCGGCGATCAGCGTCATGCCGATCATCATCAGGAAGCCGAGCGCCAGCATGACGATGGTCGGGTTCTTCTCGATGAAGTTGGCGAGCGGCGTCGCGGCAACCAGCATGACGGTGACGGCGGCGATGACGGCGATCACCATGATCGGCAGGTGCGGCGTCATGCCGACGGCGGTGATGATGCTGTCGACGGAGAAGACGAGGTCGAGAACCAGGATCTGGCCGATGACGGCGGTGAAGCTTGCGACGACGGCAGCGGATGCCGCGTCATTCTCATGGTCGACCGGGTCCACGGTGTGGTGGATTTCCTTGGTCGCCTTCCAGAGCAGGAAGAGACCACCGGCGATCAGGATCATGTCCTTCCACGAGAAGCCGTGGCCGAAGACTTCGAAGACCGGCGTCGTCAGCTTGACGATCCAGGCGACGGTGCCGAGCAGCGCCAGGCGCATGATCAGAGCCAGGCCGATGCCGAGCTTGCGGGCCTTTTCGCGGGTCTCGGGTGGAAGCTTGTTGGTGAGGATGGAAATGAAGATGAGATTGTCGATCCCGAGGACCACTTCCATCACCACCAGGGTGACGAGGGCCACCCAGGCGGCCGGGTCCTGCACGAGCATCATGATGTCTTGCATCTATGTATATCCCTTTGCGCCACATTAGCGGTCGCTCGAATGTAATCGCGCGCCTTTGCTTAGCAAGTAGGTCTTGGCAAGCATGTCTTGGAAGACGCGCAAGGGAGTATACGAAAGCCGACGGGGTTTTATTCCGCGATGTTAATATGCAAATCGTCGTTTGCGGGGACCGTCCCTGTGCCGGAACGGTCCTAATACTGAGGTCAGCCTTTGCTCGCGACGCCGTAGGTCGCCATGAACATGCGCACGGCGCCGTTGATGACGCGCTCGGCTTCCTGTTTCGACGGCGGCTTTTCCATGCTGCCGAAGAGGCGGAACTTGAAGAAGCTGCCGCTGGAGAGATCGAGGAACTGGGCGGCGGCGAGATCGATGTCGGAAATATCGAGCTTGCCCGCCTCGACATAGCGCACGAGATAATCGCGCAGGATGGTGCGCAGGTTTTCCGGGCCGTTGAAGAAGCGCTGACAGAGCGCCGGCATGCGATCGCGGACACCGAGCACGGTGCGCATGGCGCTGATGACCTTTTCGTCGGTCAGGTGGGCGATGAAATCCATGCCGAAGTCATGGAGACCGGTTTCCACGTCCTCGCGTTCGGCAAGGGTGGTGCGCATCGCGGCAACGAATGCGGCGCGTTCGCTCTCGATCATCGCGGCGAACAGCTCTTCCTTGTTGGCGAAGTATACGTAGAGCGTACCCTTCGAAACGCCGGCCTCACGCGTGATGTCGTTCATGCTGGCGGCGTCGAAGCCGTACTTCATGAACGCGCGGCGGGCACCGTCGAGAATTTGTTTGCGTTTTGCGGGATCTTCACCCGCTGCCCATCTGCCTCCTGCAGATGTCGATTCCTCCACGGAAACGTCGGAAAAGTCTGTCATAGCTCCTTAACCATATCCGCACATGCGAATGTTTCGTTAACAAAATCGAACCGGGTGGTTCGATACATCTTGATATGAACGTAAAAAGGCTCTATGTCAACTAAACCGAACCGTTCAGTTCGATCAGTTTTACTCGATTTACCGGTATTCTCTCATGTCGTCTAGCCAGAACGCCAATGTCACCAGGATTGTCAGCAAGCCTGCCGAAGGTGAGGCCCAGGAAGCCGTCACCGCGGAAGCCCCGCGCACGCCGCAGACCGTGGCCGCCCCGGTCGAGACGGCACCTGAGCAGAAGAAAAAGAAGCGCAGCCCAGTGCTGCCGATCCTCGGGCTGGCCCTTCTCGCCGGCGCTGCCTATTTCGGCTACCAGTGGTTCACGGTCGGCCGCTTCATGATCTCGACCGATGACGCCTATATCGAAGGCGATATCGCAACGATCTCTCCCAAGGTTACCGGCTACGTCGCCAAGGTGAACGTCGTCGCCAACCAGCAGGTCAAGGTTGGCGATACGCTGGCAACGCTCGACGACGGCGACTACAAGCTGGCGCTGGAGCAGGCCCAGGCCTCGCTCGACACCGAGAAGCTGTCGCTGCAGCGCATCGACGCGCAGATCGCCGGCGGCGAGGCGAGCCTCGACCAGGCCAAGGCGCAGAAGGTTGCGCTCGACGCTACCGTTCGCGGTGCGCAGATCACCCAGACCCGCGCCAGCGAGCTGCAGGCGAAGTCGGTCGGCACCACCGCATCGCTTGATACCGCCAACATCGCGCTCGACCAGGCAAAAGCCAATCTCGTCGGTGGCGACGCCGCGATCGCATCGGCCGAAGCCAATGTGACGCTGCTGCACGCACAGCGCCGCGAAGCCGAAGGCACGATCCGCCAGCTCGAGCTTGCCCGCGACAAGGCCGCGCGCGACCTCTCCTTCACGGTTCTCAAGGCGCCTTATGACGGCGTTGTCGGCAACCGCTCGGTTCAGGAAGGCGATCTGGTTTCGCCCGGCCAGCGTCTGATGGCGCTCGTTCCGGTCCGCCAGCTCTATATCGACGCCAACTTCAAGGAAACGCAGATCCAGCATCTGGTTCCGGGCTCCAAGGTCAATGTCCATGTCGACGCCTATGACGATCATGCGATCGTCGGCACGGTGGAATCGATCTCGCCGGCATCGGGCTCGGTGTTCTCGCTGCTGCCGCCTGAAAACGCGACGGGCAACTTCACCAAGATCATCCAGCGCGTCCCGGTTCGCATCGCCCTGCCGCAGGACGCTCTCGACACGGGTCGCCTGCGCGCCGGCCTCAGCGTCGTTGTCGACGTCGACACGCGCACGGCGCCGGATGCCGCCAAGTAAGGCGCTTCGCGCTTAACTTGGCCCGTAATATCGTCTGACGAGGTAGGCCGATGGCCGCGAGCACAACAGCAGGATCGATGCCGGCCGCGCCGGCAGCCGACACCATGGACCCCCGCAAACTCATCGCATTCTTTGCGATGGTCGTCGGTATGTTCATGTCCATTCTGGACATTCAGATCGTGTCGGCGTCGCTGGCCGAAATCCAGGCCGGCCTCAGCGCCGGCACGGATGAAATCGGCTGGGTGCAGACGTCTTATCTGATTGCGGAAGTCATCATGATTCCGCTGTCGGGTACGCTCGCGCGCATCATCTCGACGCGCTATCTGTTCGCCTTCTCGGCGGCCGGCTTCACGGCTGCCAGCGCGCTCTGCGCGACCGCGACGAATATCGACCAGATGATCGTCTATCGCGCGATCCAGGGCTTCATCGGCGGCGGCATGATCCCGTCGGTGTTTGCTGCGGCCTTCACGATCTTCCCGCCCTCCAAGCGCAGCGTGGTCTCGCCGATCATAGGCCTGATCGCGACGCTGGCGCCAACCATCGGCCCGACGGTCGGCGGCTACCTCAGCCATGCCTTCTCCTGGCACTGGCTGTTCCTCGTCAACATCATTCCCGGCATCATCGTCACGATCGTGACCTGGAATTTCATCGATTTCGACAAGCCGGAATTCTCGCTGTTCAAGAAGTTCGACTGGTGGGGCCTGGCGTCGATGGGCGTGTTCCTCGGTGCACTGGAATATGTGCTTGAAGAGGGCAACTCAAACGACTGGTTCAACGACCGCAACATCCTTCTCGGCGCCATCGCATCGGCCATCGGCTGCGTGATCTTCTTCTACCGCGCCTTCAAGGTGGATTTCCCCGTCGTCGATCTCAGAGCCTTCAGCAACCGAAACTTCGCGGTCGGCTCGCTGTTCTCCTTCGTCATGGGTATCGGTCTCTACGGCCTGACCTACATTTATCCGCTCTATCTCGGACGCATCAGAGGCTACGATTCGCTGATGATCGGCGAAACCATGTTCGTTTCCGGTCTCGCCATGTTCTTCACCGCGCCGATCGCTGGCAAGCTGTCGACCAAGATGGACCTGCGCATGATGATGGTGCTCGGCTTCGCGAGCTTCGCCGCCGGCACCTGGATCATGACCGGCGTGACCACCGATTGGGACTTCTACGAGCTCTTCATCCCGCAGATCCTGCGCGGCTTCGGCCTGATGATGTGCATGGTGCCGATCAACAACATCGCGCTCGGCACGATGCCGCCGGCGCGCATGCGCGGCGCTTCCGGCCTGTTCAACCTGACGCGTAACCTCGGTGGCGCCGTCGGTCTCGCGGTCATCAACACGGTGCTGACCAATCGCCAGGACGTGCACTACCAGCGCATCCGCGAGCATCTCGACTGGGGCAACCCTGTCGCAAGCGACCAGATCAATAACATGGCGTCGAAGTTCGACACTTATGGCATGGATGGCGCGGCCGTCGCGATCAAGCAGATGGTCGGCATGGTGACCAAGCAGGCGATGGTGATGTCGTTCAGCGATATCTTCGTGATCCTCACCGGGCTTTTCGTGGCGATGATCCTCGGCATCGTGCTGATCGACAAGCCGGCGCCGCCGCAAGGTGGTGGCGGGGGCGGCGGCGCCGGCTTGTCGATCAGC
>UBJO01000088.1 GCA_900465665.1 Hyphomicrobiales bacterium | reverse complement strand
TACACGCCAGTCTGCCGGTAGTACTTTCGGTCATCAAACATTTGTTCTTATTCCGATGTTGGCCACGATAGCGTAGGAATGGGTAGTTTGATCTTCCGGTTTCAGCCGGCAGGCGGACCGAATGAAACGGCCGAGATTCCGCAATGTCTACGGCTGAAAGCGAGGAAGGCGTTCGTGGCTTCACTGTCCGTTATCACACCAAGCTACCAGCCGGATTTGGAGCTATGCCGCGATCTAGCAGTTTCCGTTAAAAGGTTCGGGCCGCTGAACGTTTCACATTGCGTAATTGTTCCGCCGAAAGATCGCGCCGTTTTCGCCGGTGTCGGCGAGGTTCACACGGTCGACGAATACCTGCCGAGAAGCTTTCTGCGTATTCCTGGTAACATGTGGATCAACCTGCGTCGGCCGATCATTCCGGCGAGGGGGTGGATTGTACAGCAGCTGATCAAGCTGGAGGCTTCCGCCCGATCTGAGGCCGATGTCGTGCTTCTGGTCGATTCTGACATGGTGTTCATTCGGCCCTTCGACGTCGATACCTTTCTTACCGATGGCAATGTACGGTTCTTCCGCGCAGCGAACGCTATCCACAAGGACATGACACGGCACATCATCTGGCATCGCACTGCGCGGCGCCTGCTTGGATTGCCCAACGTCGATCGCCTGCCGCTTCACGATTATATATGCTGGCCAATGGCTTGGAGTCCGGCCATCGTCAGAGCCATGCTGAAGCAAGTGGAGGCCACGACGGCGATGAGTTGGCAGTCCGCCATTGCGGGCGAACTGCACTTTTCGGAGGGGATCTTGTACGGCGTCTATGTCGATGAGATTCTGGGTGGTGCGCGCTATTGCGAGAACACCATGCTCAGCGTCAACTACTCGGACGAGGCGCCGCTCGATGCGGCGGCGGCAGCCCAGATTGTCGCAGGCGCATCGTCAGCGGATATCGCGCTTATGATTTCGGCAAAATCCACTACGACGGCCGATGTGCGCAAAGAGATCCTGCGAGCGCTTACCGCGTAGCCCGGACGCCGCGGACAGGGGGATGTCGTCTTCTTGGTTAAGCCTCATGGATGGCGGAACTACTACCAAGACACGGATATTTCAAAGGCTTCATCGTGGCTAAGAATGTTGGAGGCAGCGCTCTTACACAAGACTTGCGCCCGTGCGCAGAGTTGGTGCGCGCCTTGCGATGTCGAAGTGGACCGGAGGGTTTGAGTTTTTGATGGCGATGCAGGAGATAAGGCTTGATAGCACGCAATATCCCCTTGCAGGAGGGCGCCCTTCGACGGGCCGCCTGAGCTCAGGCGTGTTCGGCAGCACGGCAAGACGCAGTGGACATTCGATCGCGGGCACGGCAGCGCCACAAAGTCGGCTGCATGCGGCGCTTATATTCTTATTCTTGATGCTTCTCGGCATCCCTTGGGTCATTCACATTGGCTCTGTCCGGATGTCACCCTACAGGATACTTCTATGCCTCGCCTTCTTGCCATGCTTTGTCTGGTGGGTTCGGGGAAAGGCGGGGGGCATCAAGGCCGCGGATATTGCCGTTGTCTCCTTCTCCAGCTGGATTGGCCTGTCACTGGTTTCGACCGCCGGCCCGGGCGGATTGCAATCGGCAGGGATCACGATGCTGGAAACGCTCACGCCATATCTGTTGGCGCGATGCTGCATTCGCGGTGCAAGCGATTTCCGGCTTTTCAGCAAAGCGCTCTTTTATCTTGTGATGCTGATGCTGCCGCTGATTGCGATCGAGACGCTGACAGGTTGGAAGGCAACCCTGCGGTTGTTTGCCGTTTTTCTTCCGACGTATGGCGACGTGGTGATGCCACAGCGCGTCGGGCTATGGAGAGCACAGGGAGCATTCGACCATCCGATCCTGCTGGGGCTTGTTTGCAGCACCGCGTTCTCTCTGGCATATCTAGTCGTGGGATATGGACGAACGCTGTTTCGCAAAGGCTTGCTTGCCGCCGTTGTGGCGATGGCCGTGACCTGTGCCTTGTCTTCCGGCCCGATACTCGGGGTGCTGCTGCAATGCCTGCTGATCGGCTGGAAGCGGGTGGCCGACAAGGTCGGCCTGCGTGTGGTTTGGATCTTGACGATCGCCGTCCTGCTCTCAGCGCAGCTTGTTTGCTGGATAACCAATCGCTCGCTGCTCGACGTGACCATCAGCCGTCTGACATTCGACCCCCTTTCCTACTGGTTTCGCAACATCATCTGGCAGTACGGCTGGCTGTCCGCGCTCAACCACCCTTGGTTCGGCGTCGGCCTGGGCGAATGGGAGCGGCCATCCTGGATGCCCGGCAGCATCGATAACGTCTGGCTTTACTTTGCGGTGAAGCACGGCCTGCCGGCGCTCGCCCTGCTCGGAGCCTCGTTCGCATTTTGCTTGGCAACAGTCGGTTGGAAGCAAGGCTTGGATCGACGTCATCGCGAATATCGATGCGCTTATCTCGTCTCCATCATCAGCTGCATGCTGGTCGGTCTGACCGTGCACTTCTGGGATGGCGCCTATGTCCTTCTAATGTTTCTTCTGGGTAGTGGTCTTTGGATCGCGGATGTCGAGCCCGCAAGCGCAGACGTGGAACAGCCGCTCAGAACGCGGCTTCGAACCGGCTATCGAACGTCCGGTGGCGCAAGACGGCCGGTCAACCCGCCGGCGAGATGAGCAGTCAAGACTGCCGCTTTCACCGGCAATCCTAGCGAATGCCCGACCTTAGAGATGGGCGAGGTTTTGTCCCGGAGACATGAGTTACACATGGTCGGCCGGAAACTCGGCCTCAAGGAAGTCGACGACGGCATTTGGCTCGTCAGCTTCCTGCGCTATGATCTCGGATATATCGATATCGAACAGAGGACATTTCAAACAATCGACAACGCGTTCGGCACGAGGTTGTCACCTATGTCTTAGGTGCGGATTGTTACCTACGTTTCAGGGTCGAATGCACGAGGAAAATGGTGTCCACGAGAGGATTCGAACCTCCGACCCCAGGATTAGGAATCCTGTGCTCTATCCTGCTGAGCTACGTGGACAACGTCCCCTGCATAGCTTGACTGTCCCTGTCGATCAATAAGCTTTTGACGACATTCTCCTCTTCGCCATGACCCACCTGTTCAATCCTGTGCTGGTCCGCTCGGTGTCGTGGACACGAGCGATGTCGGGCAAACGCAAATTTTGGGCAGCTGTCTCATAGGGGGACGGTGTTGCGTCATGGCGGTACAGGGTCATGTTGCGATGCAAAACTCGCGTTAACGGTGAGATTTATTAGTTTTGCACAACCATAGAAAGAGCAAGCTCTCGTCACTGTTGTGATCCATGTTCGGGACATCTCTGCCCCAGTTTCATGCGATCGCGAGGCCATTTGTCCCAATTCAAGGCGAAAACATCCGCGCCGTTCCTGATTTCCGCCGTCTCGTCCGTGCGGGGCACGCTGATCGGGATCGGAATGACGAGCTGCTTCATCAATATCTTGGCGCTGACAGGCTCGTTCTTCATGCTGCAGGTCTATGACCGCGTCATTCCCGCCCGCAGCCTTCCGACGCTTGTCGGGCTCGGCATCATCACGCTGACGCTCTTCGCCTTCCTGGGGCTGCTCGAACTGTTGCGCTCGCTGGTGCTGGCGCGGCTGGGGCAGTCGGTCGACGAGCGCTTCGGGCCGATTGTCTTCCGCTCCTTCGCCACCGCGCCGTCGCGGCGCAGCGTCGAGGAGAACGGGCTGCAGCCGATGCGCGATATCGACATGGTGCGCGGCTTTCTCTCCGGGCCGGGGCCGACGGCGCTGTTCGACCTTCCCTGGATGCCGTTCTATCTTGGGCTCTGCTTCCTGTTTCATGTCTGGATCGGGGCGGTGGCGCT
Organism: Hyphomicrobiales bacterium; assembly: GCA_900465665.1. Taxonomy (GTDB): domain Bacteria; phylum Pseudomonadota; class Alphaproteobacteria; order Rhizobiales; family Rhizobiaceae; genus Rhizobium. Next base: position 32,166 of record UBJO01000088.1, on the reverse strand, counting down.
GGCGGGCGCGCTTGTTCTCGTTGGCTTGACCGTCATCGCCGAAATCCGCACGCGGGCGCCGACGCAGGCTGCGGCACGGATCGGGCTGGAGCGGACGGCGCTTGCCGAAGCCACGCGCCGCAATGCCGAGACGGTGGCGTCGATGGGTTTTGCGCGGCGGCTGGAGGAGCGCTGGTCGGCGATCAACCTGCGCTACCGCGACACGCAGTTCAAGGCGACCGGTATCACCGTGTCGCTGTCCACGCTGTCGCGCGTCGTGCGGCTGGTGCTGCAGTCGGGCGTTCTGGCTGTCGGGGCCGTTCTCGTCATTCGCCAGGAGGCGACGGGCGGGATCATGATCGCGAGCTCCATCCTGATCAGCCGGGCGCTGGCACCTGTGGAACTGGCGATCGGGCAGTGGCGGGGCTTTGCCGCGGCGCGCCAGAGCTGGGCGCGGCTTCTTTGCTTGAGCGAGGCGGATGACGTGAGCGATCCGGACGTGCGGCTGCCTGCGCCGGTCAAGGGCCTGAAGGTGGAGAATCTGCATCTTTCGGCACCCGGTTCGGCCGTGCCGCTGCTGCGCGGCATCTCGTTCGAAGCCAAGGCCGGCGAGGCGATCGGGATCGTCGGGCCGAGCGCGTCCGGCAAGTCGTCTCTGGCGCGTGGGCTGGTCGGGATATGGGCGGCGCGCATGGGGGCCGTGCGGCTCGACGATGCGTCGCTGTCGCAATGGGAGCCGGAAGCGCTCGGGCGACACATCGGATACCTGCCGCAGGAGATCGGGCTCTTCGACGGAACGATCGCCGACAACATCGCCCGCTTCGACCCGACGGCGTCGTCGGATGCCGTGATCGCGGCCGCAAGGGCCGCCGGCATCTATGAGATGATCGTGCGGATGCCCGAGGGCTTCGATACCGAGATCGGCGAGGAGGGGGCAGTGCTTTCCGCCGGCCAGCGGCAGCGGCTGGCATTGGCGCGCGCGCTTTACGGCGATCCCTTTTTGATCGTGCTCGACGAACCGAATGCCAATCTCGACGCCGAGGGCGATGCGGCGCTGACCCGCGCCATCGAGGGCGTGCGTGAGCGCGGCGGGATCGCGATCGTCATCGCGCACCGGCCGAGCGCGCTTGCCGGTATCGACAAGGTGCTGGTGCTGGCCGAGGGCCAGGTGCGCGGTTTCGGGCCGAAGGAAGAGGTGCTCGGGAGGCCGGTGGCGGCGGCGTCGGCGGCGTTCTCGCCGATGCGCTTCGGACGGGTAAGCGAAGGGAGGGCGGCGCGATGAAGCCTGGTGCAAATGGTGCGGGCGCACCGATCGCCGAACGGGCCATCCGGCGGCTGGCGCTTGTGGCGCTGGCGGCGGCTCTCGTTCTCGTCGGCGTGCTCGGCAGTCTCGCGGCGACCATCCATCTCAACGGCGCGGTGATCGCCTCGGGCACGCTCGTCGTCGACAGCTATGTGAAGCCGATCCAGCATCTGAAGGGCGGGACGGTCGGCGAAATCCTCGTTCGCAATGGCGACAAGGTGGAGGCGGGGCAGGTGCTGTTGCGGCTCGACGATACGCAGGCGCAGGCGACGGTTTCGATCGTGTCGCGGCGCTTGCGGCAGTTGGCTGCGCGAACGGCACGGCTTTCGGCCGAGCGGGATGGGCGGGAGGCGTTTGCGTTTCCCGATCTTGTGAAACAAGCGCCCCCGGAGGAGCGGGAGACGCTGATGCAGGGTGAGCAGCGGCTATTCGAGGACCGGCGGGCTTCGCTTAGCGGACAGGTAGCGCAGCTGCGCGAGCGCATCCGCCAGCTCGGCCAGCAGGCGGGTGGGCTGGTGGCGCAGCAGGACGGCAAGCGGCAGGCGATCGAGATCATCGGCAAGGAGCTGGCGAGCCTTGAGCCGCTGCTGAAGCAGGGCATCATTCCGGCAACGCGGGTCTACGCGCTGCAGCGCGATGCGGCCGATCTGACCGGCGAGCTCGGTAATCTCGTGGCATCTGCCGCGGAGGTGAAGGGCAAGATCGCCGAGACCGAACTGCAGATCATCCAGCTTGGCGACGACAGGCGCAGCGAAGTCTCGGACCAGCTGCGGCAGGCGCAAAGCGATACCGGCGAGTATGCCGAGCGGCTGGTCGCGGTCGAGGACGATCTCAAGCATATCGATATCCGCGCGCCGCAGGCGGGCATCGTTCATCAGCTTTCGGTGCATGCATCCGGTGCCGTTGTGCAGGCGGGAGCGGCGATCATGGAGATCGTGCCCGATGGCGACGCGCTGACGCCGGATCTCAGGCTTTCACCTCAGGATATCGATCAGGTCGCGGTGGGGCAGGCGGTGGTGTTGCGGCTGTCGGCCTTCAACCAGCGCACCACCATGGAACTCAACGGCCGGGTGGAGCGTATCGCGGCCGACCTCACCACCGATCAGAAAACCGGCCAAAGCTATTACGGCGTGCGCATTCATATCGAGGACGGCGAATGGCGCAGGCTTGGAAAGCTGACGCCGGTGGCCGGCATGCCGGTGGAAGCTTTCATCGAAACGGGGGAACGAACGGCGCTGGCCTATCTCGCCAAGCCGTTCACCGATCAGGCGGCCCGTGCTTTTAGGGAGGAATAAGGGGCCTGTGCCTGCGGCGCCTGGGAGGAGGCGCGTCGGGCAAGGGAGGAGCGTTCGGCCATCAGGGCATCGTGTGGATGCCCTTGGCAATGTTTCAATCACGAAAACCCTAGGAGATGAACCATGCCACAGTCGATTCAGAACGCAGTCGGCACAAGCCTGTTCTATAGCGGCGCTTCAACCGCGTGGCTGTCGGCGACAGGATCCGGACCGGTGCTCAACGGCACCGCCGGCAATGACAGCATATGGGGTGACAGCTCGGTCAACGTGACCATGCATGGCGGTACGGGTGACGATATCTATTATCTCTACTCCGCCATCAACCGCGCGGTCGAAGAGCCGGGTGGCGGGATCGATACGATCAACACCTGGATGAGCTATACGCTGCCCGAAAACTTCGAAAACCTGACGGTGACGGGCAACGGGCGCTATGCCTTCGGCAACAGCGCCGACAACATCATCTCCGGTGCCGCGGGCAGCCAGACGATCGATGGCGGCGCGGGCAACGATGTGCTGATCGGTGGCGGCGGGGCCGATACCTTCCTCTTCACGCGCGGCAATGGCAGCGACCTCATCGTCGACTTCAGCAGCGACGACACGATCCGCTTCAACGGCTATTCGCTGACGAGTTTCGATCAGGTGATCAGCCACTCGACACAGGAGGGCGCCAATCTCAGGATCGATCTTGGCGGTGGCGAAAGCCTCGTGCTGGCCAACACGACGGCCTCTGCGCTGCACGCCGACCAGTTTCAGCTGACGCTCGATCGCTCGGCGTTGACGATGACCTTTGCAGACGAGTTCGACAGCCTGTCGCTCCACAGTGGCGGCCAGGGAACCTGGGATGCCAAGTTCTGGTGGGCGGCCGAAAAGGGGAGCACGCTGCCCGACAATGCCGAGGAACAGTGGTACATCAACCCGTCCTATGCCGGCACGGCCTCGGTCAATCCGTTCTCCGTTCACGACGGGGTGCTGACGATCACGGCGGCGCAAACGCCGGCTGCGCTTGCAGGCCAGCTTGAAGGTTTCGACTATACGTCGGGGATGCTCAACACGCACTCGACCTTCGCCCAGACCTACGGGTACTTCGAGATCCGCGCCGACATGCCGACGGATCAAGGTGTCTGGCCGGCCTTCTGGCTGCTGCCGGAGGATGGCTCCTGGCCGCCGGAGCTCGACGTGGTGGAAATGCGCGGGCAGGATCCCAACACCGTTCACGTGACGGCGCATTCGGCGGCGAGCGGCAGCCACACGATGGACCAGACGGCTGTCAGCGTCGCGAGCACCGAGGGCTTCCATACCTATGGGGTGCTGTGGGACCAGGACCAGATCGTCTGGTACTTCGACGACGTGGCGATCGCCCATGCCGACACGCCTGACGATATGCACGACCCTATGTACATGATCGTCAATCTCGCCGTCGGCGGCATTGCCGGTTCGCCGACGAATGGCCTGCCCAACGGATCTGAAATGAAGATCGACTACATCCACGCCTATTCGCTGGCCGACAGCCCGGTGGCCACTGCCGCGCATACGACGACGGACGACTGGCAGACTTAAGCGGCTGCAGCCGCTAAGCTTGAAATTGAAGTTTCCGGACCTCGCATCCGGAAATTTCATCTGTACTGTCACAAAACTGTCGTTTATTGTCGCATCCTTGGTGAAAGTGGATAATTTTCAGTATTATTCATGTATTTCTCGTTTTCAGGTTCGAGACTACACTTGAATGTGACGGGAAATTCCGGCAAGCACGGCGCACACTGGCCGTGCATCCGAGGCGTATAAGTCGACGTTGTCCCAAGCCGTAAGTGACATTGGGTAGGCTCGATAAGGCCTTGGGGATAATCGATGGGTGAAGTGCTCTCTAGCGCTACGGCGTTCGTTCGCGCCGATGTGAGGCATGAACGGTCCTTTCTCACATTGCTGATCAATCTCGACCGGGCGGAAGCGCGGCTCCAGTCGATGGTGGAACAGCTGCACAGGCTTGGCCTGCCATTCGAGCGCATCGCGGCGGTGGATGGCCGTGCACTCGATTTTCCGATCGCCAGCTATGATGAAGCCGGTTTCCGCCGCCGCCACGGTCGCATGACCAATCCGGGAGAGGTCGGCTGCTATTTGAGCCACGTGGCCTGCGCCGAGCGGCTCCTCCAATCGACGCACGACTACGCATTGATCCTGGAGGACGATCTGGTGCTGCCCGACAATCTCGCCGTGGTGATCGGCGAGGCGCTCGCCGAGCACGAGCATTGGGACGTGCTGCGTCTTTCGAGCGTCAACGACGGCCGCAAGTTTCCCGTAGCTCCGTTATCGCAGACACGTTCGCTGGCGATTTCGCTGACGCGCGAAAAAGGGTCCGGCGCCTACCTTATCAACCGGAAAGCGGCGGAGTGGATTTGTAGAGATCTCGTGCCGATGAAGCTGCCCTACGATATCGCCTTCGATCTCGAATTCTTCGATGGGTTGCACGGCATGTTCGTTTCGCCGGTGCCGATCTCGCAGGAAGCGGGTTTTCCGTCCGACATCCAGCAGGGACGGCGCTTCCGGCTTCCGCTCGGGCAACGCTACCCCGTCTATGTTTATCGCGCGGGTCTGGAGATTGCACGTGTCGTGCATCGGGCATCGCGGCTGGCGGCCTATCGTCTGGCGGCTCTTACCGGTCGCCGCAAAAGAGCGGTACCCCTTAACACGCAGGACAACCGGCCTCTCGACGACGACATGGCAGCTTGAGCGTCACGGAGCCCGGGACGCTTTTTATGGAACGATGACGATTCTCCTTCGTTGACCACCGGTAAGCAACAGCGAAGGAGAAGCATCATGAAAGCGAAACTGATCGCGGCATCGATCCTGGCACTTGGTCTGGCAACAGGCGGGGCAATGGCTCAGTCAAACCCGAGCCCGGCAGGTTCGACGATCGGCAGCAGCACGGTCGATAGCGGCGGTGGCGCAAACGCGGATGCTCCGAATACGACTGGAACATCGCCAACGGTGGTCGATCCGAACGCCACCTACAGCACCACCCCCGGCACGATGAGCACGGGGCCGAACACCAACACGACAGGGACCGTCGACCGCACGCGCTGCCCGGCGCAGCCGATGCCGGGGACGACCGCCGCCCAGGGCGGCAATAGCGGCGCTTCCGAGAGCGAGGCATGCCCCGACTTCAAGTAATCATCGCATTGCGATCATGGATCCCGGGTTCAGTCCGGGGTCCCTTTTTGTGCGCGAAACTGTCAGCTCGCCTTCACTTCGGAAGACAAGAACGCGTGATGACGGTGGAACAACAGGCGATAACAGGGATTTATTCAGGCGCCGCCTGATTGACGCCCGAAATCAGCCAGAAATCGGGATGCATGTAGCGAATCAAACCCCATACATTTGCTTTTGAGCATTTGTTAATTTTGTTCATACAGCCGGGGTTGGTAAGTTATAACAAGGCACTATGTTTTTCGTCAGGATACTAAGGAGACCACAATGAACAAGACAATCGCATCGATCGTCGCAGCAGCCTCGCTGGCTCAAGTCTTCGCCACTTCGGTGGCGGCAGCGGATCTCGTGACGACTTATGAGGAGCCGGATCAGCGCGATGGCGTCAAGATCGGCGTTCTGACCTGCGACGTCGGCGGCGGTGTCGGCTACGTCTTGGGTTCGGCGAAGTCCGTCGATTGCGTCTTCAACGGTACGCGCGGCTCCGTCGATCGCTACAGCGGCACCATCCGCAAGATGGGCGTCGACCTCGGCTTCACTACGCGCGGCCGTCTCGTCTGGGCCGTCTTTGCTCCGACCGCCGGCTATCACCGCGGTTCGCTCGGCGGCCTCTACCAGGGCATCACCGCTGAAGCCACGCTTGCCGGTGGCGTCGGCGCCAACGTGCTGTTCGGCGGCACCGCCGGATCGATCCAGCTGCAGACCATCAGCGTCACCGGTCAGCTCGGCCTCAACGTTGCTGCAACCGGCACCTCGGTCACGCTTACGCCAGCCGGCTGATTTTATCATTTGATTTCAATGGAAAAGCCGTCCCGTCAGGGGCGGCTTTTTCGTTTCGTGGGTGCCGTGTGGATGGCCCATTTCGGGAAGGGAACCTACGGCCGATCGTCGCGTTGTTCTGGTCAAAGGAGACCAAGCTCATGACCATGAAACTCTCAATGCTCGCGGTTGCCTATCTCTTGATCGGCGGCCTTCTCATCGCCGTCAGCTACCAGCCGAGCGGCCCCGTCACGACGCAGAAGACGGACCGTGTCGCCTCGGGCTTCCTGATGGAACGCTTCGCCGGTTGATGCTCAGACGGCTTCGCCGAGGTTGTCGAGCACTGACTGCGCGACGACAATGCGATTGCGAACAGTGTGATCGCTCGCCGTCGTCTCGGCGACGATGATGGCGCTGGCGAGGTCCGCCTTGGTCGCGACCAGTCCAGTCAGGACGATCTCGTCTTGCTCGACTGACACCGCGATGTGCGATGCGTCGAAGCCGCTGGCGACCGCCAGCGCGGTCGATACATCCGCTGTCAGCGCTGCCTCTTCGCTTATATCAGTCTTTCGCGCGGACGGTGATATCTCGTAACTTGCCATGTCATGCCTTCCTTTCTCCCATCCGATTAAGAAACCTTGTGTCGCCTTCGCCGCGTGCGCGGTCACCAGCTGACCCGGTAGTTCAGGTTGATGCTTCCCGAGCGGGTGGAGGATCCAGGATTGCTGATTGTTGCGCTCAAATTAAGGTCGGGGAGGATCAGCTGGTTCAGCGCCAGCGAACTCGTCACATCGCCATTGAAGCCCGACACGGTGGCGGCCGCAGAGAGCGAGGTGCCGGTCCAGGGCTGGATCAGCTTTAGCGCTTGCGAGGTGTCGACGGATGTCTGGCGGGTGTCGATGGCGTCGTAACGGACCTGCACGAAGCGGGTCGAGACCATGTCCAGCGAGTCGGAGAAGATCCAGCTGCGGGAACGGCTGAGCATAAGCGCGCCGCTGCCCCTCAAGGTATCGACGCGCACGCTCGCCGAGCGCTCTGCGCGGGCGGCGGGCGTGACGCTGACCTTGGTGATCTTGCCCCAGAGCGAGGCCTGTTCGGAACCGCCGAGCAGCACGCCGCCCTTCGATGCCGCAAGGCCGATATCGGCGCCGGCGCTGGTTTCCCATTCGGCGGGCAGGCGAAAGCCCATTGTTGCCTTGTAGGAGCGTTCGGACACTTTCACGGGTGTCCAGATGACGAGGTTTTCCGCGTGGACGCGCGGTGCGAATGAAATGAGCGCGGCGGGCAGAAGCAATAAACTGCTTGTCGCTTTCATGGCCATTTGTCCCTTCGTAACGGTCAGGGTCTTCTGGTCGATGCGGGCTTGAAGCGGAAACGCACGAAAGCGCGCAGGATTTCGCCTTGCAAACCCGACATCTCGTTCTGGTTTTTATCGCGTCCGGCCTTTGGCGCGGATACGGAAGCGGGCGCGAAATTGGCGCCGCCGGAGCTTGAAAATTGCAACCGATACGATTGCCAATGCTCCTATCCCTGAGGATTGTTGTCAGGATCACATCGACCGGCGGGGATGTAAACCCCTTAGGCCCAAAAATCTGCTGCACTGCACACTTGCCGGTCATTCCAATCCCCTGTAGAGCCGAGGGAAATGACGGAACGCAGGCAAAATCGCGCATGATCACGGGCAGAAACGGGCCTCGGCGCCTCTCCATCTTCGGTTCGACCGGCTCGATCGGGCAGAACACGCTCGATGTGGTGAAGCATCTGGGTGGTCTCGAAAACTTCGAAATCTCCGTGCTGACGGGCAACGAGAACGTCGATCTTTTGGCGCAGCAGGCGCGCGCGGCCGGTGCCAAACTCGCGGTGACGGCGAGTGACAGCCATTACGAGGCGCTGAAGAGCGCGCTGTCGGGAAGCGGGATCGCGGTTGCCGCCGGTCAATCAGGCCTGATGGAAGCCGCCGACCTTGAGGCCGAGTGGGTGATGGCGGCGATCGTCGGGACGGCGGGTCTTGCGCCGACGCTGGCCGCGGCCCGCAAGGGCGCCGATATCGCACTCGCCAACAAGGAATGCCTGGTGTCCGCCGGTGATCTCTTCGTACAATCCGTACGGCGTGGCGGCGGCAAGCTCCTGCCTGTCGACAGCGAGCACAATGCGATCTTCCAGGTGCTGGAGGAAAACCAGCGCCATGCCGTGGAGCGCATCATCCTGACGGCGTCGGGCGGACCGTTCCGCAACGCCTCGCTGGAGGAGATGGCCGGTGTGACCGTGGAGACGGCGCGTGCGCATCCGAACTGGTCGATGGGTCTGAAGATCTCGATCGACAGCGCCTCGATGTTCAACAAGGCGCTCGAGATGATCGAGGCCAAGCACCTGTTCGGGCTGACGCCTGAGCAGATCGAGGTCATCGTGCATCCGCAATCGGTGATCCATTCGATGGTGGGCTATACCGATGGTTCGGTGCTGGCGCAGCTCGGCGCGCCGGACATGCGCACCGCGATCGGCTACGCGCTGGCGCATCCGCGCCGGCCGAACCTGCCGATCGAGCGGCTCGATTTCGCCAAGCTGGCGCGGCTGGATTTCGAGGCACCCGACGAGACGCGCTTTCCGGCGCTGCGGCTCGCCCGCCTTGCGATGACGCGCGGTGGCGTGCAGGGCGCTGTTTTGAACGCGGCAAAGGAAGTGGCGCTGGAAGCCTTCATCGCCGGTCGCCTGTCTTTCCTCGCCATGGCCGATGTGACCGAGACGGTGATGGACCAGCTGGCGCATCTGCCCGAGGCCGCGACGATGGACGATGTGTTCGCCGTCGACAAAGAAGCCCGGCAGCGGGCTGCGGTGTTGGTGGTGGCACGGGAGAAGGCTGCCTGAGGGGGCTGGACGGTCGTCTCCAAGTCCGCGAGTGTGCGGCATTGTTCTCGTCGAATAGGTTACGGCGTTCCCAAACCCGCCGCCGTCATGCTCGGTCTTGTGCCGAGCATCTGCTGAGCGACCAAATCGCTCGACGTGAGTGGACACTTGGCGAGGCGGGAGACGCGAGTTGGCGGCGGAATGAAGAGCTTGCTTCGCCCTTCTATGCACCCAGCACCGTTGCATTCTCGGCGACGTGCTTAGATCCTCGGCTCGTTGGCCGAGGATGACGCCGAGAGTGGGGCGCCGTTTTCGTTCAACAGGTTATGCCCACTCTATCCGCAGCCGTTCCCAAACCCACCGCCGTCATGCTCGGTCTTGTGCCGAGCATCTGCTGAGCGACCAACGTCGCTCGGCGTGGATGGACACTTGGCGGGACAGAAGACGCGGGTTGGCGTTAGAGCGAAGAGCTTGCTTCGCTCTTCCATGCACCCAGCGCCGTTGCATTCCGGGCAACGTGCTTAGATCCTCGGGACGAGCCCGAGGATGACGCGGCGAGTGGGGTTTCCGCGTTCTTTCAATAGCTTATGACTCTCGCTGCCTACCGTCGTCTCCAAGCCGAGAGTGCGGCGCCGTCGAGCGTACCTTTACGCGACGTGCCGGGCCAGTGCGCAGCGCGACCACAGCGAATGCAGCGCTTCCACCAGATGCTCGATGTCGGCATCGGTGTGCAGCGGCGTGGGCGTGATGCGCAGGCGTTCGGTCTTGACCGGAACCGTCGGGTAATTGATCGGCTGGACGTAGACGTTGCAGTTGTCGAGCAGCAGGTCCGAGATCCACTTGCACTTGGCGGCGTCGCCGACCATGACCGGCACGATGTGGCTCGGGTTCGGCATATGCGGGATGCCGGCCTTGTCGAGCTGGGCGCGGAGCAGGCGAACGCGGTCCTGATGACGGGCGCGCTCGAAGGGGCTGACCTTCAGGTGCTGGATCGAGGCGACCGCGCCGGCGGCGAGCGCTGGCGGCAGTGCCGTGGTGAAGATGAAGCCGGATGCGAAGGAGCGGATGAAATCGCAGAGCGCAGTCGATGCCGCGATATAGCCGCCCATGACGCCGAAGGCCTTGCCGAGCGTGCCTTCGATCACCGTCAGGCGGTCCATCAGGCCTTCGCGCTCAGCGATGCCGCCGCCGCGCGGGCCGTACATGCCGACAGCGTGGACTTCGTCGAGATAGGTCATGGCGCCGTACTTGTCGGCGAGGTCGCAGATTTCCTTGATCGGCGCGATATCGCCATCCATCGAGTAGACGCTCTCGAAGGCGATCATCTTCGGCGCCTTCGGATCGGCGGCAGCGAGCTTGGCTTCCAGATCCTGCAGGTCGTTGTGCTTCCAGATGACGCGATCGCACTTGGCGTAGCGAATGCCCTCGATCATCGATGCGTGGTTCAGCGCATCCGAGAAGATGATCATGCCGGGGATCTTGGCGCCGAGCGTGCCGAGGGCCGCCCAGTTGGAGACGTAACCCGAGGTGAAGACCAGGGCCGATTCCTTGCCGTGCAGATCTGCGAGCTCGCGCTCGAGCAGAACGTGGTAGTGCGTGGTGCCAGAAATATTCCGGGTGCCTCCCGCACCCGCGCCACAGTGATCAATGGCGTTCTTCATCGCCTCGATCACCTTGGGGTTCTGGCCCATGCCGAGATAGTCGTTGGAACACCAGACGGTCACATCCTTCGGCCCCTCGGGGGTGTGGCGCGTGGCACGCGGGAAATTGCCGCGGTGACGCTCAAGATCGGCGAACACGCGGTAACGACCTTCGTTGTGAAGGCCTTCCAGCTCGTTCTTGAAGAATGCTTCGAAATCCATCTCATGCTCCAGTATCGTGCAGGCGTTCTCCGCCCAATGACGACTGCACGTCAACCCTTTGGGTCCGATTTAGCACGATGTGCGTCAAATCGTCCCTAGTTTCGAATTACTTTAATTTGAAATTGGCGTGCTTGACCAGATCAATCGCGCATTGCAGCTCTGTGCGCGGTGCTTCGCATGGTTCTTGGTGACCGATTTGCCAGTCGATTTTCGCGGCCGCTCACCAATTGAAATCGATTGCGGAGCTTGCTTGCCCCTTTTTGCGCCATAGTTTGCGGTCTAGGTTACAAAAAAGACAGGAATCAGGGACGGCCACCGCCCGCTTGGGCGACCAATCAGGAGTTATTGATGAAAAAGATTATTGCGCTGGCCTTTATCGGCCTATCGATTGCAAGCTGCACGCCGACACAACAGGGTGCCGGTATAGGTGCGGCATCCGGCGCCATCATCGGCGGCGCGGTTACGGGCAATGTTCGTGGTGCGGCTGTGGGTGCTGCCGTCGGCGGCGTGTCCGGCGCGCTGATCGGCCGCGTGTCCGAACAGCCCGGCCAGTGCTACTACCGCGACGAATATGGTCGCCGCTATATCGACGATTGCCGCGGCTGATCCTTCGCCAAAACCTTTCAAATCCCGGGTCTTTGGCCCGGGATTTTTGTTTTTTTCCGCTAAATCAGCAATCATGCGGTTTAAAACGGTACAACAAAATGAATTTTGCCGCTAAGGTCGCATCAGGCCGGGGGGCGCAGAGCTTAAATCCAGTGTAACCAAAAAGCGGCGGATGCAGATTAGACGGAAGGCACCGAAACCGGGTATTGCGTATCGGCGAGCAGGCATCGTGACAATGGTCGCGGTGGCGACTGCGTTGTCACCGGCACTCGTGTCGAATGCTTACGCCTTCAAGCTTTTCGGGATCAACTTCTTCGGCAAGGACGATACGGACGCCAACCAGGTGCCCGACCCCGTTCGCTATGAGGTGACGCTGACGTCGGACGCAAATGATCCCGACCTCAAGGAGGCGCTCGAGAACAGCTCGCGCCTGGTTGGAGACAAGGAGCAGCCGGTTTCGGGCGATCTCGGCGTCGTCGTCAAGGCGCGCGACGATCGCGAACGGCTGATCGCGGCTCTCTATGAAAAGGCGCGCTATGGCGGTGTCGTGACCATCACCGTGGATGGCCGCAATATCGACGACCTGCCGCCGAACCCCACTTTCAATCGCTCGCGCCCGGTTCCCGTCAATGTCAGCGTTGCGGCGGGGCCGGTGTTTCATGTGCGCGAAGTGCAATTCGGCGGCGATGCGGCCAACCGCAATCCCGCCGATTACGATCTCGGGTCTGGTGCTTCGGCCGGGTCGCTGACGATCATCAAGGCCGGCGACAAGATCGTCGAGCAGTTGAAGGCCGAGGGGCGGCCGCTGGCGAAGCTGACGACGCGCAAGGTGGTGGCCGACCACAAGACCGATACAGTTGACGTCGTGCTTGCCGCCGAGGGCGGTCCGGTCGCGCCGATCGGAACGGTTGGGGTCACTGGTGCCAAGGCTGTGCGGTCGGATTTCATCGAGCGCTATTCGCGCATCAACAAGGGTGATCGCTACTCGCCTGAGGCGCTGAGAAAGGCCGGCGAGCGGCTGCGCGCGCTTGGCGTGTTTTCCAGCGTCACCATTCATGAGGGCGACCAGCTGGCCGGCGACGGCAGTCTGCCTATGATCATCGAAGTGTCGGAGGGCAAGCAGCGCTATTTCGGCGTCGGCGCGCAGTATTCGACGATCGACGGTTTCGGCGTCAATGGCTACTGGGGCCATCGCAATCTGTTCGGTGGCGCGGAAGGGCTGCGCGTCGAGGGCGCGGTCGGCCGCCTCGGGGATGCGACGGCGCTGGGCGATCTCGATTTTTCGGCGGGTATCACCTTCACCAAGCCCGGCGCCTTCGTGCCATCAGGGACGCTGATCGCCAGCATTCTCGCCAAGACCGAAAATCCCGATGCCTATAGCGCCAAGCTGGTGACGGCATCGCTCGGCTATTCCTACGAACTCAACGATACCGACACGTTTACCGGTGCGGGCGAAGTCAGCTGGGAAAAGGATGACGACGCGTTCGGGAACAATACCTACCTGACCTTCGCGGCCCCCCTCCAGTTCGACCGCGACGCGCGCGACAACAAGCTCGACCCGACATCGGGCTACCGGCTGATGGGTAAGGTGACGCCGAGCTACGAAGCCTATAACGGCACGTTCTTCTCCGCCTTCGAGGGCTCGGTTTCCGGTTATTACGGCCTTGGCGCCGAAGACCGGATCGTGCTTGCCGGCAAGCTTTCGGCCGGGTTCCTGCTTGGCGCCGACGATCTTGAGAACATTCCCGCCACCCGCCGCTTCTTTGCCGGCGGCGGCGGTTCGGTGCGCGGTTACGGTTATCAGGAGATTTCTCCCTATAACGCAGCCAACGAAGCGACCGGTGGTGCTTCCTTCATGACGGCGTCGTTCGAGACGCGCGTGAAGATCACCGATACGATCGGCATCGTGCCGTTTATCGATGTCGGGGTGGTCTCCGCCGATGTTGCGCCCGATTTTTCGGATATCAGGGCCGGTGCCGGTATCGGCCTGCGCTACGCCACCCCATTCGGGCCGATCCGGCTTGATTTCGCCGTTCCCCTCAACAAGTTCGAGGGTGGGACGGATTACGGCATTTACGCTGGCATCGGCCAGTCGTTCTAACGAGGTTCAGGCTCGCAGCGAGATTGCGATAGCCGCGCAGAAAACGGGATAGCTCCGGGTCCATGCTTACGCTGACGAACATCTTCAAGTGGATTGCACGACTGCTCGGTTACGGAGCCGGCGTTCTCGTCATCCTGCTTGCCGTGGCCATCGGCATCTTCGGCTTCACCGGCTTCGGCGCCCGCATTCTCGTAGACAAGGTGACGTCGACGATCTCCAACCGCGACATGACCATTCGCGTGATGGACCCGCAGGGGCTGCTGACCGGCGGCCTCGGCGCCACCCGCATCGTGCTGTCGGATACGCGCGGAACGTTTGCCGATGTCGACGGCCTGTCGATCAACTGGAATCCGCTGGCGTTGTTTACCGGGCGCTTCCATGCGACGCGCCTGGAGGCTGATGCTATCCGCGTTCTGCGTAAGCCCGTCCGCACATTGCCGTCGCGGCCGGCCGCCGAAGGGGAAGCCGGCGGCGGGTTCTCGCTGCCGATCAAGATCGATATCGATCAGATCTCGCTGCCGAAGATCAGCCTGTCGCAGCCCCTTATCGGGCGCGCCTTCACGCTCTCGGCCGATGGCAGCGTACGCGCCGATTCAAAGGGTGGCGATGCAAATATCACGGTTCACCGCCACGACGTGCCGGATGCCAAGCTGACGGCCGACGTCGCCTTTCTGCCTGAAAACAGCCAGCTTACGGTCAAGGCCAAGCTCAACGAGCCGAAGGGTGGGTTGCTCGCCGGCGTGCTCGCCTTGCCGAACAATCCGGCCGTCGAGATCAGCCTCAATGGCGATGGCCCGATCTCCGACTGGAAAGCCAAGTTGCAGGCCTCGCTCGATGGCCAGCAGCGCGCCGCGATCGAGGCGCATCACACGCTGACGCCGGACCAGGCTCTGCATCATGTCGAGATCAAGGGCGGCGGCGATCTGAGCTCGCTGATGCCGGCGGCATTCCGGCCGCTTTTCGCCGGACAGACGAACATCGATCTCGCGGCCAATTTCGACAATGCCGGCAAGATCGATATTCAGACCGGCAACGTTGCGACTGGCGCCGTCGTGATCGCCGCCTCCGGTACGCTGGATCCGAAGGGCAAGAACAGCCTGAACGCCAATCTGCTAGGGACATCCGGGCCGGTCGATTTCCGCTGGCCGCTGGCTGAAGGCGAAGCGCGGTTCATGATCACGGGCGTCAATCTGGCGCTGACGGGGGACGCCAAGGCGTCGCGGCTGAATGCCAGCGCCTCGCTCGACACCGCCGTGCTGCCGCAGGCAACGATCGGCAATGTGAAGCTGACCGCCAAGAGCGACAACTTCAATCTCAGCGGCCGCTCCGGCGCGGTGCAGATCCGCCTTGTCGCCGGCGACATGACCTTCGCCAATCCCGATATCAACCGGGCGGTACAGGGGCCTGTGACGATCGTTCTGCCGCTGCAGATCTCGCCGGCCGCGATCGGCTTCAATGGCGCGACGATCGAAAGCGCCTCGGCGAATGCCAGCCTCAACGGTGCGTATCAGCTCACCGACAATTCGCTGACCGGTAATGCCAAGCTGACCGTCGAGCCGCCGGCAATGCCGCCGGCCGTCGCTGCGCGGTTCAAGACGCCTGTCACGATCGAAAGCCAAGTGGCGGGCACCATTCCCGACAAGATCAATCTGTCGAACCTCAGCATCAAGTCGGACCTCACGGTCGCGACGGGCAATATCGTCCTCGACGGCACGACGCTCGATGCAACGCTTGCCGGCCGCGTGCCCGATATCAAGCCGCTGCTCGATACGGCCTCGGGCGCCGTGACCTACAGCCTGAAGGCCGGCGGCGATCTTTCCGCGCTGGCGCTTTCGGCCAATCTCAACGCTCCCGCGATCGACATGGCCGGGCGCGGGCTGAGCGATCTCGCTGTCGCGCTCAACGCGACCGCCGATCCGAAGGCGCCCAAGGCGCAGGTGAAGGCGACCGGCAAGATCGATGGCCAGGCGATCGATATCAGCACCGACGTGTTGTCCGAGGGCGGGCAGACGACGCTGCCGTCGATCAAGGCCAATGTCGGCAACAACAGCCTGACCGGTCACGTCGCTCTCTCCGAGAGCTTCGCGCCGACAGGCGCGCTGACATTCGACCTGCCCGACCTCAGCCTGATTGCGGCGCTGGCCGGCCAGAAGGCGGAGGGCGATCTCAAGGGATCGGTCGATATTACCGACGTTTCAGGCAAGATCGGGCTGAAGGTGGCGGCGACGGGCAGTGGCCTGAAGCAGGGCAACTTCGCGATCGTCAGCCCCAATGTCGATGTCACCGTCACCGATCTCTCGGCGTTTGCGGCAACGGGAGCGATCAAGGCCGACGAGGTCGCCTCCGGCACCAACAAGATCGACAGCCTGGCGGTGAACTTCACGCAGCTCGGAAACCGCACGAATTTCAGCCTCGACGGCTATTACGACAACCACCCGCTGGTGGCGGGCGGCGGTGTCGAAACCAATGCCGGCACGACGCTCGTTCAGCTCGACCGCTTCTCGGCCAAGCCGCACGATATTGCGGTGGATCTCGCCGCGCCGTCGCAGCTGTCGATCACTGATGGCACGGTGACGCTCGATGGTCTTGAGATCAAGACCGGTGACGGCGCGATCAACGTGACCGGCTCGGCCGGGCAAGCGCTCGATATCAATGCCGTGGTCAAGCAACTGCCGGCAAGCCTTGCCAACAGCTTCGTGCCCGATCTCGATGCCGCGGGCGCGATCTCGGGCAAGGTCGCGGTGTCGGGCACGCCGGCGGCACCCGTGGCCGATTTCACGCTCGATTGGAAGAACGCCGCGACCAGCCAGACAAAGGGCGCCGGGCTTTCCGCGCTTTCGATCGGCGCAGATGGCAAGTTCGCGGATAACAAGCTCGATTTCAAAACGGATCTGAGCGGCAAGGGCGGTGTTTCGCTGAAGGCCGCCGGCAATTTCGTCACCGCAGGGCCGAATGCGCAGTCGCTGCAGGTCGATGCCGATATCGTCAACATTCCGGCCGGATTGGCCAATGCCTTCGTGCCTGGGCTCAACGCCGAAGGCGCCATCACCGGCAGCGTCACCGCCTCGGGCAAGCTTCCGGCGCCGGCGCTCGATTTCAAGCTGAACTGGAAAAACGCGGCCACCAGCCAGACCAAGGTCGCCAAGCTTTCCTCGCTCGGGCTGACGGCGAGCGGCAAGCTCGAAAACAACATTCTCAATTTCAATGCGAATGCCGGCGGCAGCGGCGGGTTTGCCATCAAGGCCGATGGCAGCTTCGTCGTCACCGGCAATGAAGCGCAGACGCTGAAGGTGGACGGCACGCTTGCCAATATTCCGGCAGCGCTCGCCAACGCCTTCATGCCCGATCTGGCCGCGCAGGGCATGATATCGGGAAGCTTCGGCGCATCCGGCAAGCTGCCGATGCCGGCCGCCCAGTTCCAGCTGGATTGGAAGAACGCCTCGACCAGGCAGATCAAGGCGGCCGGCCTTTCGGGCGTCGGTGCTTCGGTGAACGGGACGTTTACGGACAACACGCTCACCTTCGACAGCAACGTCTCGGCCACCGGCGGCATGTCGGTGAAGGCGGCGGGTAATCTCAAGCTTCAAGGTTCGGCGATCGGCGATCTCAAGGTCGATGCGACGTTGAGCGGAGTTCCGGCCGGGCTCGCCAATGGCTTCGTCGATGGGCTCGGCGCCAGTGGCACGATTTCCGGCACCGCTTCGGCATCCGGCACGCTGCAGCAGCCGAAGGCCAGCTTCGATCTCGCATGGGCCGATGTCGCGACCAGCCAGACGAAGGCGGCGAAGCTGCCAGCCATGGCGCTGGCGCTGAAGGGAGCGCTTGAGGATAAGGTGCTCGACTTCACCACCAAGCTCGATGGTCAGGCCGGTGCGGCGCTGGAGGCGGCGGGCAAGATCGGGATCGAAGGGACCAAGCCGACGACGATCGAGGCCAATGCGACGCTCAACAACCTGCCGGCAGCACTTGTCAGCAGCTTCGTGCCCGATCTCGATGCCGGCGGCATGATCTCGGGGACGGCCAAGGTTTCCGGCGCGCTGCCGCTGCCATCGGTCGATTTCAAGCTCAACTGGGCGAACGCGACGACGCGGCAGACCAAGAGCGCCAACCTTTCGGCGCTCAGCCTCGACGCGACGGGTAAGTTCGCCGACAACAAGATCAATTTCGACGCCAATCTGGCCAGCAACAGCAAGACATTGCTTAAGGCCAAGGGGACGGCGGCGCTCGTTGGCGCCAATATTCAGGGGCTTTCCGTCGATGCCGATATCACCGACCTGCCGGCGAGCCTTGTCAATGGCTTCGTGCCGGGCCTTGGCGCCGAAGGCACGATTTCGGGTCGGGCAAAGACATCAGGGACGCCTGCCAATCCCGTCATCGACTTCAATCTCGATTGGAAGAACGCGGCGACGACGCAGACGCGAGCCGCGGGCGTCGGTTCGCTGTCCGCCAATGCCAATGGCAAGCTCGCCGACAACAAGCTCGACTTCACCGCCAATCTTACCGGCAACAACGTAGCGCTGAAGGCGGCGGGCAACTTCGTGGTCGCGGGCGCCAATGCGCAATCGCTTGCCGTGAAGGCCGATATATCGAACCTGCCGGCGGGGCTGGCCAACGCCTTCGTTCCGGGGCTTGCCGCCGAGGGCAACATCTCCGGCACGGTCGCTGCGTCAGGCAAGCTGCCAATGCCGGATGTCGACTTCAAGCTCGATTGGCGCAATGCCGCGACCAGCCAGACGCGCGGCGCCGGCGTCTCGCCGCTTGCGATCGGTGCAAACGGCAAGCTCGCTTCGGGCCGGCTTACCATCGATACGACGGTTACCGGCGATGCCGGTCTGTCGCTGCGGGGCGGCGGGAACCTCGCCATTTCAGGCAACCGGGCGCTCGACATGCGCTTTTCCGGCAACCTGCCGTTTGCCGTTCTCGGCGCGCAGCTCGCCGCGCAAGGGTTCGTCGCGGAAGGCAACGCCAATTTCAATCTGCAGGTCGGCGGCACCGCGGCGGCGCCCGTGGTCAACGGAACGGTCGCCACCAGCGGCGCCAAGGTCATCGACGTCCGGCGCAATCTTGAGATCAACAGCCTGACGGCCGATATCCGCTTCGACGGGCAGCGCGCGGTGATCTCGCGCCTGACCGGGCAGCTTGCAAGTGGCGGCAATATCGCGGTGACCGGCGATGTCGGCATTCAGCCGGCGGCGAACTTCCCTGCCAATATCGACGTCAGGCTCAACAAGGCGGTCTATGTCGACGGCACTCTTGTCGTTGCAACGGTTGACGGCACGATCGGGCTGCGCGGGCCGCTTCTTGCCAATCCGACGCTGAACGGCAAGCTTACGCTCGAGAAGGCCTCGATCACCGTTCCGGAGAAGCTTCCGACCTCGCTGCGCGAGATCGATATCCGCCACAAGAATGCGCCGAAGGCCGTTCTCGCCCAGATGCGCGACACGACGCAGGAAGGTGCCAGGGGCAAGTCGAGCACGCTCAATCTCGACATCCAGGTCGATGCACCCTCGCAGATCTTCGTGCGCGGACGCGGGATCGACGCCGAGCTCGGCGGGAGCGTGACCATTCGGGGCACGGCGTCCGTGCCTGTGGTTTCCGGCGGCTTCACCATGCGTCGCGGGCGTCTCACCATCCTCAACCGTCGTCTCGACTTCTCCGACAAGAGCCGCATCACCTTTGCCGGCGATCTGACGCCGGCGCTGCAGATGGCGGCGACCTCGACCTCGGGAACGACGACGCTGACCGTCGATGTGGCGGGGCTGGCGACCGACCCCGCTATCACCTTCTCCTCCTCGCCGGCGCTGCCGCAGGACGAAGTGCTGGCGCAGCTGATCTTCGGGCAATCGATGTCGAAGCTCTCGGCGATCCAGATCGCCCAGCTCGCCGATGCCGTCAGCCAGCTTGCGGGCGGTCGCTCGACCTCGCTGTTCCAGGGATTGCGCAACCAGCTGGGCGTCGACGATTTCGATATCAGCACCGATGCCAACGGCCAGACCAATGTCGGCGTCGGCCGCTATCTCAACGAGCGCACCTATATCGAGCTGCAGCAGAACACCAAGGACGGCGCCAAGGCGATCATCAACCTCGATGTCGGGCGCGGCGTGAAGCTGCGCGGGGCGGCCGGCGCCAATGGTGCCGGGGAGGCGGGCGTTGTGTACGAGAAGGAATATTGAGGGTGGGGGCCTAGGCCCTCTCCCAGTCTATCGAGCGATGCAAACGGGATATTAACCGCGCTCACCAAAAAGCGCTTTGCGATAACGCAACCGAAACTGGCGGAAGCTACCTGTGTCTACAAAAGACCAGGATGCCAAAGTGACGACACGCTTCACCCATCTCAAGCTGGTAGGACCGGCTCTCATTCTCACGGCGATCGTCATAGCGGGGTTGGCGGCAATCCCGTCGTTCGGCGTTGCCCGGCTGGATGCCGAGAGCCGCCAGCGCCAGGAGACCTTGGTCAAACGCAACATCGCGGTCTGGACATCCGACCTCGAGTTCGCGCTGACAGCCTGGACGATCTGGGATGAATCAATCGCCAAACTCGACAACACATTCGATTTCGAATGGGCCGACCGGAACATCGGGCAGTCGTTGATCGGAACATCAAGGACGCGTTTTGCCGCGATCCTCAACCACGACGACACTCTCATCTATTCAAGAACCGCCGACGAGATCAAGGATCGAGCATTCTTCGTGCGCGGGCCTGAGGTCATCGTCGGCGATGCTCGCACCCTTGTCGAACGCGTCAGGTCCGAGGAGGCAAAGCCGCGGCCCGAGGGAATTCCCAACCCCATCGCCTTCAGCAGGGTCGAGGTCGTCAACAATGATGCGGTTCTGCTCACCGCAAGCCTCTTTCAATCGGACTTCAAGACATCCGTACCGCGCGGGAGCCGGGCGCCGATCCTCGTATCAGCCGTGCCGATCGCCGGCAGCCTGCCCGAATTCCTGGGCAATCGTTTCGTTCTCGACGATGCGACCGTTGGTCCGCTCAATACGGTTGGCGCCGACCGGGCGCGCGTGGAAATAGCGACGCGACCTGATGGTGAGACCGAGGTGCTCTCATGGAGATCGCCCACGCCGGCCAAGGACCTGCTTCGGCAATCGCTGCCGCTGGCCGTCGTGGTGACCGTGGTTCTCATTTTCGGCGGTCTGTTTTCGCTGCGGCTTTCGAGGAAGGCGATTTCTTCGATCCTGGAATCCGAGAAGCAGATGCGCCATGCCGCGACGCATGATTTCCTCACCGGCCTGGCGAACAGGTCGTTGCTTGCGCCGGAATTCGCGAGACTAGGCGCGGCTCGCCCGCTAACGGTGGTCTGCATCGATCTCGACGGCTTCAAATCCGTGAACGACAGACACGGGCATGCGGCAGGCGACGAGTTGCTCCAGCAGGTTGGTGCCCGTCTTCAGGGCGGATGCAAGGAGGACGACGTCGTATTCCGATTGGGCGGAGACGAATTTGCCGTCCTCATGCCGCATATCTCGCTCGCCGACGCCGAATGGCACTGCCGCCGCCTGTCCTCGATCCTTTCGCAGCCGTATCTTCTTTCGGCCGGCAAAGTGGTGATCGGTGCATCCTTTGGAATAGCGGAAGTCACGAACGGGAGCGGCGAGAGCTGCGAAGAGTCTCTGCGACGCGCGGACCATGCGCTCTATCAGGCAAAGGGAACTGGCCGAGGGAACGTGGTTTCGGCGACCGCGAACGATCTGGCGCGCGCGGTGGCTAGGGCGTAGCCGGCGGGCGCTTACCGTCCGCCGCCCTTGCTACTTGTTCTTCTCTTGATCGCGGTGCCACTTGATGGCGAAGAACATGCCCGTGCCGAGCACGATGATCTTGAGCGGAAAGAAGATGATCGGGAACCAATCCCACATTTCGAATAATCCAGGCTGTTGCGTGGCGCTTTCTAGCGTGAAGGAGTGATACTGCAAAACAGCTGTGTGCGACATCAGCCATGTTGACGCATATGAGACAAGCTATTCGTGCCTAGCCGTCGCCCCCGTTGACGGCTGCTTTCGGCCCTAAGCGGAAGTGATTTTCAGATTTTCCAATTTCAGCGGAACACTTAAAGCTATTCTCAGTGGAAGCGTGCCATTGTTACATCCGAAAAGGAGAAAGCGAAGACGATGGTTGTTGTCATTTTCTTGCTCGGAGCGCTCGCGATGTTTTTGGGCATTCATGTTCGCGACGCCATAGAGCATCAAACGCTGAAGACATGGCTCCTCGAAAAATCGCTATGGGCAACCATTTTGTTCGGATTTTGTTTTGCCGTTATGATGTTCGTTAAGCCCGAAGGCTTGAATTTCCTTTCAGGCTCGCTTTACGCGCTAATCTTTTACCTGAGCATTGTCGGCGTTTTTGTACTCCCGACATCCGTCTGGATCATCTCAGTTTACGCTTTTGGCTACATCTACTGGTTCATCGGCGGAAAAAGAAGGCTGTCCGTTGGGCCGCTGGACGAACCTAAATATGGACCAACCAAATCAGAGGCCAATCGCCCTGAGCGCAACCAATTTGGAAAGCGCAGCGACGATGCCGACTAGACGATTAGAAACTAATTCCGTCAAACGTCCGCTCATGGCGCTTTGCGGACGAAGCGCTCTTGTTGGCTCGGCCCCTTTGCAGACACATGAATCGGCCTGTAGAGTCACCCGGTGGATATCGACGTAGCGGAGACTTGCATGAGCGAAATTGCCCTGAGGTCCATCGTCCCGATCCTCTTTGTGCGTGATGTGCCGGCGAGCGCCCAGTTCTTCAACGAGAAACTCGGATTCGACGTCGATTTCCTCCACGGTACGCCGCCGTTTTACGGCGCTGTGTCGCGCGGCGCGGCATGCCTGCATCTTCGGTGTGTCAGCAAACCGAATTTTGCCGATCTGGCAGCACGCGAGGTCTCGCTTATTCTCGCGGCAATTGAGGTTTCGGACGTGCACGGGTTGTTTGAGGAGCTGCGGGAGCGCGGCGCGGAGTTTGCGCAGGAGCCAACCAGCCAGCCCTGGGGTGGAACGGACTTCCATGTCCGTGACCCGGATGGGAACGTGATCTCTTTCGTCGCCTACGCGTGATGGAGCCATAGCGGCAGCAGTCGTGAACTGATCGCTTCCGGCGCAAGCCGCCGCCTCGGCCGCCTCTCCGCGCTTTCGCCCTAAAAGCTGGCCTTCCTCGTCTTCAGCAATATGTTTGTCTCAGTCGTGTTGATGCCGTCGATCAGTCTTATGCGGCGCAGGGTTTCGTCGAAGGAGACGAGGTCGCGGTCTTCGAGTTCGGCGATGAAGTCCCATTTGCCGTTGGTGCTGTGGAGCGCGCGCACCTGCGGCAGGCCGCGCAGCTGATCGGCGACCTTGTCGGCGAGCTTGCCGAGCACCTCGATCATGACGATGGCGCGCACGCCGGCGGCGCGGGTTTCGTGGCCGGTGCGGATGGTGAAGGCGGCGATGGTGCCGTTGGCGACCAGCCTGTCGATGCGCGCGGCGACGGTGGCGCGTGAGGCGCCGGTCATGGCGGCAAGCGAGGAGACGGGCGCGCGGGCATTGTGGCGCAGGGCGCTCAGAAGTTCCTGATCGAGGTCGTCCATGGTCTTACTTTGCAGGAGCGGGGTTTCACTTTGTATGGTTGGACTTGGCAAACTGTCAAATCATGCTGTGAAACTGGCACTTTTTCATCTTTTTGTCGCCGTGGCGATGTCAGATATTCAACCGAAGCAGTGAGCAGGAGAACAAGATGCAGGCACAGTCGCGATCGGTCACCCTTATCGGTGCGCCTTTGGAAGAGGGCTCCGGCCGCAGGGGGGCCGCGATGGGGCCGACGGCGCTCCGTATCGCCGGCGTCGACCGCGCACTCGTCGATCTCGGCCACGATGTCGCTGACGCCGGAGACGTGCAGATCGTGCCTGCCCGCGACCTGCCGAACAATCCGAAGGCGCACAACTTGCGCACCGTCGGCGCCTTCACGCGGGCGCTCGAAGCCGGCGTTTTTGAGATCGCCGATGCCGGCCGCTTCCCGATCATTCTCGGCGGCGACCACAGCCTGTCGATGGGCACGGTATCGGGCATGGCGCGCTATGCCGCCAAGCAGAAGCGGCCGCTTTTTGTGCTCTGGCTCGATGCGCATTCGGATTTCAACACGCCGGAGACATCGCCGTCGGGTAATATCCACGGCATGCCCGTCGCCTATTATTGCGGCCAGGCCGATCTCTCCGATATCCTGCCGCGCGACCGGCCGCTGGTCGATCCGAAGAATGTCTTCCAGGTGGGCATCCGTTCCGTCGATGCGCCAGAGCGTGAGCTGATCAAGGAGCACGGCGTCAACGTCTTCGACATGCGCTCGATCGACGAGCAGGGGGTGGCGGCGATCATGCGCGACATTCTCTCCAAGGTCGAAGCGGCGAACGCGCTGTTTCACGTCAGCCTCGATGTCGATTTCCTCGATCCCGACGTTGCGCCCGGCGTCGGCACGACGGTGCCCGGTGGGGCGACGTTCCGCGAGGCGCATCTGATCATGGAGATGCTCTGCGACAGCGGGCTCGTCTCCTCTCTCGATCTGGTCGAGCTGAACCCGTTTCTCGATGATCGCGGCAAGAGCGCCCGCGTTCTCGTCGAGCTGACGGCCAGCCTGTTCGGCCGCCGCATCTTCGACCGCCCGACGCGCGCTGCATAAGAAACCGCATAACAAAAGGGGACGACCATGAGCACTTCAGCCAGATTGATCGATACCGAGCAGCGCCTGGGCGCCCATAATTACAAGCCGCTCGACGTCGTCCTGACGCGCGGCGAGGGCGTTTATGTCTGGGATACGGATGGCAAGCGCTATCTTGATTGCCTCTCTGCCTATTCGGCCGTCAACCAGGGGCATTGCCACCCGAAGATCCTCGCCGCCATGGTCGAGCAGGCGGGCAAGCTGACGCTGACCTCGCGCGCCTTCCGCAACGACCAGCTGGCGCATCTCTACGAGGAACTCGCGGCGCTGACGGGATCGCACAAGATCCTGCCGATGAACTCCGGCGCCGAGGCTGTCGAGACCGCGATCAAGGCGGTGCGCAAATGGGGATATGAGGTGAAGGGCGTGCCGGAGGGCAAGGCCGAGATCATCGTCTGCTCCGACAACTTCCACGGCCGGACGCTAAGCATCATCAGCTTCTCCACCGATCCGGATGCGCGCTCGGGCTTCGGCCCCTATACGCCGGGCTTCCGCACCGTTCCCTTCGGTGACGCGGAAGCCTTCGCCGCGGCGATCAACGAGCACACGGTGGCGGCGCTGATCGAGCCGATCCAGGGCGAGGCGGGCGTCATCATTCCGCAGCCGGGCTATTTCAGACAAGTGCGCCAGCTCTGCACCGACAACAAGGTCACGCTCATCCTCGACGAGATCCAGACCGGGCTTGGGCGTACCGGCAAGCTGCTGGCCGAGGAGCATGAGGGCATCGAGGCAGACGTTACGCTGATCGGCAAGGCGCTGTCGGGCGGCTTCTATCCTGTTTCCGCCGTGCTTTCGAACTCCGAGGTGCTGGGCGTGCTGAAGCCCGGCCAGCACGGCTCGACCTTTGGCGGCAATCCGCTCGCCTGCGCCGTTGCCCGCGCGGCGCTGAAGGTGCTGACGGAAGAGGACATGATCGGCAATGCCGAACGGATGGGCGACTACTTCCTCGAAGGCCTGCGCTCGATCCGCTCGAACATCGTGAAAGAGGTGCGTGGGCGCGGGCTGATGATGGCGATCGAGTTGGTGCCGGAAGCCGGCGGCGCGCGGCAATATTGCTACGCGCTCAAGGATCTCGGCCTACTCGCCAAGGACACCCACGAAAACACCATCCGCCTGGCGCCACCGCTTGTGATCACCAAGGACCAGGTCGATTGGGCGGTGGAGCAGATCGAAAAGACCATCGTCTGACTTAGCCGTGTTGAACGGATCAGGGATCCGTTCAACACATCCGCTCCGCTACATTCCCCCACTCACTGGGCGAAAAATCCTGCCGGCCGGTTTAGATTTGGGAAACACTCTTTCTTTACAGTCCTCAGTAACCGTAACGGTACTCTTCATATTCAGAGAACTGGCGGCTTGAAGGCAAAGTGCATCGACGCCAATGGTGGCGTGGTTGCTTCTGCCCTGGCTTTCGACAGTTGGGACATTTTTAATGACGACGATCAATTCTCCGAGCTTCAGTGGCGATACGCTTGAGATCATTGCCTTCCGCCTGCACGACCAGGAATTCTGCGTGAAGACGACGACCATCCGCGAAATCCGCGGCTGGGCGCCTTCGACGCCGATCCCGCATTCGCCGGCCGATGTCATCGGCGTCATGAACCTGCGTGGCTCGGTCATTCCGATCATCGACCTCGCCTTCAAGCTCGGCATGAAGAGCACCGTCGCCAATGAGCGCAGCGCCATCGTCGTCGCCGAAGTGCACAACATGGTCATCGGCATGCTCGTCGACCGCGTCTCCGACATCCTCACGATTTCGTCGAGCCAGGTGCAGCCGGTTCCCGAGGTTACCGCTTCCTTCGACCGCGCCTTCTGCGAAGGCATCATCGCGTCCGAAAACGGCATGATCTGCTTCCTGAACCTCGCCAAGATGTTCAAGGAAAACGAGACGGACGATCTGGTCGCCGCCTAAGCGCCATTCGATACAATCCGATCCCGCCCCGCCCGAGCAGCCCTCCGGCGGGGCGATCTCGTTTTCGGCCCCCGGTGGCCGCTCGCAGGCGTGGTTTTTTGGGCGCGCCACCTCTTTAAACTTTCGCGGCTTCCCACCATATCCTGAGCAAGTTCTTCGCCTCGGTTTCGGCCATAGGCGAAGAAACATGGCTCGCCTCTTGAGGGAGCTCAATCTCAGTCATCGGCCTGTGCCTTATGAGGGCAGGGCGATTTAAGGAGGTCTATTGATGAATATTGAAAAATACTCCGAGCGGGTGCGCGGTTTCATCCAGTCGGCGCAGACCTATGCGCTGGCCCAGGGTCACCAGCAGTTCTCGCCCGAGCATGTGCTGAAAGTGCTGCTCGACGACGACCAGGGCATGGCCGCGTCTCTCATCGAGCGCGCCGGCGGCGACGCCAAGGCCGCCCGCCTTGCAAACGATGCCGCCCTTGCCAAGCTGCCGAAGGTCTCCGGCGGCAACGGCCAGATTTATCTTGCCGCACCGCTCGCCAAGGTTCTCTCAACCGCCGAAGAGGCATCGAAGAAGGCCGGCGACAGCTTCGTTACGGTCGAGCGTCTGTTGCAGGCGCTGGCGATGGAATCGTCCACCGCGATCACGCTGAAGAATGCCGGTGTGACGGCGGTGACGCTCAACCAGGTCATCAACGAAATCCGCAAGGGCCGCACGGCCGACAGCGCCAATGCCGAACAGGGCTTTGACGCGCTGAAGAAATTCGCCCGCGACCTGACGGCGGAAGCACGTGATGGCCGGCTCGATCCCGTGATCGGACGCGACGACGAAATTCGTCGCACCATCCAGGTGCTCTCGCGCCGCACCAAGAACAACCCCGTGCTTATCGGTGAACCCGGCGTCGGCAAGACGGCGATCGCCGAAGGTCTGGCGCTGCGTATCGTCAATGGCGATGTGCCGGAATCGCTGAAAGACAAGAAGCTGATGGCGCTCGACATGGGCGCGCTGATCGCCGGCGCGAAATATCGCGGCGAGTTTGAAGAGCGCCTGAAGAGCGTGCTCAACGAGGTGCAGGCCGAAAACGGCGAGATCATCCTCTTCATCGACGAGATGCATACGCTCGTCGGTGCCGGCAAGGGTGATGGCGCGATGGATGCCTCGAACCTGTTGAAGCCGGCGCTTGCGCGCGGCGAGCTGCATTGCGTCGGCGCGACCACGCTCGACGAATACCGCAAGCATGTCGAGAAGGACCCGGCGCTCGCCCGTCGTTTCCAGCCGATCGTCGTCGAAGAGCCGACGGTCGAGGACACGATCTCGATCCTGCGCGGCCTGAAAGAGAAATACGAGCAGCACCACAAGGTCCGCATCTCGGATTCGGCCCTGGTTTCGGCCGCCACGCTGTCGAACCGCTACATCACCGACCGCTTTCTCCCCGACAAGGCGATCGACCTGATGGACGAGGCGGCGGCGCGCCTGCGCATGCAGGTCGATTCCAAGCCGGAAGAGCTCGACGAACTCGATCGCCGCATCATGCAGCTGAAGATCGAGCGCGAAGCGCTGAAGAAGGAAACGGATGTCGCCTCGGCCGACCGGCTTGTCCGTCTCGAGACCGAGCTCACCGATCTGGAAGAGAGTGCCGATGCGCTGACGGCCCGCTGGCAGGCGGAAAAGCAGAAGCTCGGACTTGCCGCGGATCTGAAGAAGGAACTCGACGATGCGCGCAACGATCTGGCGATCGCCCAGCGCAAGGGTGAGTTCCAGCGCGCCGGCGAGCTGACTTACGGTGTCATTCCGGAGCTCGAAAAGAAGCTTTCGGAAGCCGAAGCGCAGGACAATGATCGCAGCGCCATGGTGCAGGAGGTCGTGACCCCCGACAACATCGCGCATGTCGTCTCCCGCTGGACCGGTATTCCGGTCGAGAAGATGCTGGAAGGCGATCGCGAGAAGCTGCTGCGGATGGAAGACGAGCTGGCGAAGTCGGTGATCGGCCAGGGTGATGCGGTTCAGGCCGTGTCGCGAGCGGTGCGCCGTGCGCGCGCCGGCCTGCAGGATCCGAACCGGCCGCTCGGCTCGTTCATCTTCCTCGGCCCGACCGGCGTCGGCAAGACGGAGCTGACCAAGGCATTGGCCCGCTTCCTCTTCGATGACGAGACGGCGATGGTGCGCATGGATATGTCCGAGTACATGGAGAAGCACTCCGTGGCCCGGCTGATCGGCGCCCCTCCCGGCTATGTCGGCTATGAGGAAGGTGGTTCGCTGACGGAAGCGGTGCGTCGCCGGCCCTATCAGGTCGTGCTGTTCGACGAGATCGAAAAGGCGCATCCGGATGTCTTCAACGTGCTGCTGCAGGTGCTCGACGACGGCCGCCTGACCGATGGTCAGGGGCGCACCGTCGACTTCCGCAACACGATGATCATCATGACGTCGAACCTAGGTGCGGAATATCTGACGCAGCTGAAGGACGGCGACGACAGCGATCTGGTGCGCGAGCAGGTGATGGAGATGGTGCGCGGCCACTTCCGGCCGGAGTTCCTGAACCGCATCGACGAGATCATCCTCTTCCACCGCCTGAAGCGGGACGAGATGGGCGCGATCGTCGAGATCCAGCTGCAGCGTCTGGTGAAGCTGCTCGCCGAGCGCAAGATCACGATCGAACTCGACGACGAGGCCACCCATTGGCTCGCCAACAAGGGCTACGATCCTGTCTACGGCGCGCGGCCGCTGAAGCGGGTGATCCAGAAGTACGTCCAGGATCCGTTGGCCGAACAGATCCTCGGCGGACAGGTGCCGGATGGATCGACGGTGAAGATCACCGGCGGGACCGATCGGCTGCTGTTCCGCACTAGGAGTGCTGGTGTCAGCGAAGCGGCGTAAGCGGATTGGTGTGTGAGATGAGAGACGGCGGCTTCGGCCGCCGTTTTTGTGTTTGGTGGGGCGTGAAGCGCTGGCGTTAGCGTCTGAGGCACCCCCCTCTGTCCTGCCGGACATCTCCCCCACAAGGGGGGAGATCGACTCGTTGAGGGGGGGGCGCCAAACGTTGAGGTAGGAGCGAGCGGCCAAGCCGAGCCAATCTCCCCACCTGTGGGGGAGATGCCCGGCAGGGCAGAGGGGGGCGCCACACGGAAAAACGTTGCTTGCAGCGACCGGCTCACCTCACCGGACCAACCCGAAAGCCTACTTGCTCGCCACCTGCGGCGGCGGCTGGTTGCCCAGCAGCGTATCGATCCGCTTGCGCTCATCCTCGAACTTGGCAAGCGCCGGACCCGCGAGCGACTTGCCGCCAGGCAGACGCACCCGCAGCGGGTCGACCTTGGTGCCGTTGACGATCATCTCGTAATGCAGATGCGGGCCGGTCGATTCACCTGTGGTGCCGACCCAGCCGATCACCTGGCCCTGGCGCACCTTGGCGCCGGGGACGACACCCTTGGCGATCGCGCTCTGGTGATTGTAGGAGGATTCGTAGCCGTTGGCGTGGCGCACGATCGTCTGGTTGCCGTAGCCGCCGCTGTCCCAGCCGGCCTTTTCCACCGTGCCGTTGCCGACGGCGATGATCGCCGTGCCGCGCGGGGCGGCCCAATCGACGCCGGTGTGCATGCGGGCGAACCCTAAGATCGGATGGCGGCGCATGCCGAAGCCGGAGCGGAAGATGCCGTTCGGGACCGGGTTGCGCAGCAGGAACTGGCGAATGCTTTTGCCGTCCTGGTCGAAATAATCGATCGAGCCGTCTTCGGGATCCTGGAAGCGGTAGAAGCGCGTCTGGGTGTCGCCGAAGCGGGCGTTGACATAGAGCAGCTCGGACTGGTCGGTCGCCTGGCCGCTGGCATCGGCCACCGAGAAGAAGGCCTCGAGCGTATCGGTCGGGCGCAGCTCGGCCTGGAAGTCGACGCTGCTGGCCAAGAGCTTGATGATCAGCGCCGTCATGTCCTTGGTCATGCCATAGGAGAGGGCGGCGCGATAAATGCCGTCATAGACGCGCGGAAGATTCTGGTTCGATGGCGCGGTCATGGCGCTGTCGTCGAAGGCGGTGGCGATCGCATCGAGCTTCGGTGGCTCGCTGCCGGCGACATAATGGTCGGTGTCGTCGAGTGCGACCGTGACGACATGGCGGGAGCCGCGATAGACGCTGGCCCGGATGATCTTCGCCTGCTCGCCCTTCTGCAGGATACCGATGCGCAGCACGTCGCCCTTCGAGAGGTTCTCCGAGCCGAACAATGGCGACAGATAGGTGGAAAGACCCTTCGCCTGCGGCTCCGGATAGCCCTGGTCCATCATGGCCTTGACGATCGGCGTGTCCTGGCGGACCGGCACGATATCGTCGGCGAATTCCTCAGTCTGCGGGGTGATCGATTCCGGCGCCGAGACCGTCATGTTCTGCTCGAGCACGCGGGCGGTCAGACCGGACGCGAGGTCGACGTCGTTGTCGTCTGTCGAGAAGCGCTGCGGGTCGACATAATAGAGGGCGGCGACCTGCGAGGCGCCGTCTGTCAGTACCGAGCCGTTGGAGCGGACGTTTTCCTCGATCTCGTCGAGCGACATGCCGGCGGCGATCTTCAGGTTGGAACCCGATGCCGGATAGGCCTCGGTCTTCAGGCTGACTTCGGATTCGACGTCGGAGCCGTAGATCTGGCCGGTGCGCACGCCCGGCTGCGGTTCCGGCTCGTCGGCCGAGAAGATCGAGAGCGGGTTGAAGGCCGGGTAGTCCTCGGTGGCGACGTGATTGGCGGCGAGCGTCATCTTCACGCGCGCGAAAGGCTGGCGGCGCACCACTTCCTTGTCGCCTTCATGAACGACGGTCGAGACTTCCATGATCTTGCGGTCGGAAGGCTTGGCGGCAATGGCGGGCGCGATCAGGCGGCCGCCACGGGTGACGTCTGCGTCGGGATTGGCTGTGCCGGCAATGCTGGCATAGGCCTCGGCGGGGATCGCCAGCTGCTGGCGGCCATCGAGGGCGGCAAACAGCGCCACGCCCATCAATACGCTCGAGGTGATACCGGTCAGGAAGGTGCCGGATAGCCAGCGCAGCGAAACTTCGCGGCGGTCGGGCGCACGTCTGCCATCGGCGAGAAGGGCTGGCTCGTTGCCGAACGAGCGGATCATCATCTTCTCAGTCACCATGGCAAAGGCGTCCGCATCCTTTCAGCTGATCGGGTCAACCAGGCCCAGGGGGCATTTGGGTGGCCGGAAAAGTGCATAGTTTACATATGGGAGTCAAATGAGCGGACCCGAATGGACCGGCCACGACGTTCACGCTGCCCTTGAGACCACCCGATTGTGAAAATGTGAGGGCAGACGGCCTCGTCTCATGCTTTTGCAGTCCTATATAGAGGTGGATGCTTGCGGCAAGCCTGCGCCAAAGGGGTGTGTTTCCGGCACCCAAACGAGCCTTCTGGAAATTCCCCATTCAAATCAGTCAGTTGCCAGAAACTGCGATTTTTTGAAAAAGGCTTGTTGACTTGTTTGGGTATGGGGCCTTATAAGCCGCTTCACAGAACGAGGGCGGCGGCGCTGCTGGCGACGGTGACTTTCGCTCTGGATTTCTTTGATTGGCTGCGATGCTGATTGGTTCCGGATTTCGGTTTGGGACGGGGAATTTCGACTGGTTTGACTGGTCTGTTATTTGACAAT
>UBJO01000078.1 GCA_900465665.1 Hyphomicrobiales bacterium | reverse complement strand
GTGGCGGGGGTGGCGGCGGCCACTGACGGCTCACGACAGCTTCGACGAATTCTGGCGCCGGCTTGGGAAACCAAAGCCGGCGTTTTCGCGTATATGCGATGATATCACCGGGATCGACCGCGCTTCATGTTCAAAGCTTCCGCCAGGCTCGCTGCACTTCTCACTCTCATGCTGTCCGTTGCCGTGAACCATGTGTTTGCCGCCGATCCTTCCGCCGACGAGACGCGCATCGATGTCGGCGGCTACAGGATGAACAGCCTTTATCTCAAGGCGCGGCGGCCGGATCTGCCGCCGATCGTGTTCATCCACGGCGCAAGCGCCAATCTCCACGATCCGGTATTTTCGTTTCGCGACCGGCTTGAAGGGCGCGCCGATCTTCTGTTCGTCGATCGTCCCGGCCACGGGCGCTCGGATCGCGGCGGCCCTGAGAATGCATTTCCCGACGGACAGGCCGATGCCATCGCTGATGTCATGACGAAACGCGGTATCAAGAAGGCGATCATCGTCAGTCATTCGTTCGGGGGCGCGGTGGCGGCGAGCTTCGCGCTCAGGCATCCCGACCGGGTGCTCGGCCTCGTTTTCCTGTCGCCCGCCGTCTACCCGTGGCCGGGCGGAATTGCCTGGTATTACGATGCCGCGAAGGTGCGGGTAACCGGCGCGCTGTTCAGCACCATCGTCGTGCCGCCGGTGGGGCTTGCGATGATCGACAGCGCCACGCGCTCGGTTTTCGCGCCCAATCCTCGTCCGCACGGCTATATCAGGGAAACACAGGCGCTGCAGGCGCTTGGGCCGAAGGCGTTTCGCGACAACGCCATCGATGTCGCCAATCTGCTGGAATGGACGAAGCGGAATTCGCCGCGCTATGGCCGCATCCATGCGCCGACGGTGATCATCTCGGGCGATACCGACAGCGTCGTCTCGCCTGATATCCACGCGCGCCATCTTGCTCGGGCCATCAAGGGCGCACGGCTGCTGATGATCCATAACATGGGCCACAAGTCGGATTACGTCGCGCGTGATGTGGCGGTGGCGGCGATCGAAAGCGTCGCCGGCAGGCCGCGTGATCTGAAGCGTGCGGCAGCGAGGCTCGAAGCCGAGATCGCCAACGATCGCGAAAACAAGGACCACGAAAAATAGCAGCCATCTCGACACGGAAAACACGTCGTCGAAAAATTTGATTTACGTACATCAAAAATGGCGCTAAAGGTCTCGTCAGGAGGAGCGATGAGACCTACGGTTCACGATATTGCCGCAGCTGCGGGCGTCAGCCTTGCGACTGTCGATCGGGTGCTGAACCAGCGCCCGGGCGTTCGGCACGTGACACGGGAGAAGGTCGAAACCGCCATTCGCGAGATCGGTTATGTGCGCGACGTCGCCGCCGCCAATCTCGCGAAGGGGCGGACCTATTCGTTCGTGTTCATCGTTCCCGCCAGCGACAATTCCTTCATGCACGGCCTAAACGCCGAGGTGATGGCCGCCGTTGCGCGCTCGCCGGTGGAGCGCACCGATATCCGCACCGTCGAGGTTCCTGCCTTCGATCCCACAGCCCTTGCCGCTGCACTCGATACGCTGCGCAGCGAGCGTCCCGCCGGCGTTGCGCTGGTCGCGACCGATGCGCCCGAGGTCCGCGATGCGGTCGACCGGCTGGTGCAGGATGGCGTTCCCGTCGTCACCGTCGTGTCCGATCTCACCGGCTCGCAGCGCCATCACTATGCCGGCGTCGACAATATCGCGGCCGGGCGCACGGCTGCGCGGCTGCTCGGCCGTTTTCTCGGCGGCGCCAAGGGCGATGTCGCGGTTCTCGCCGGCTCCATGCTGGTGCGCGACCATCGCGAGCGGCTGGAGGGCTTTGCGGCCGTCATGGCGGAAGAGTTTCCCGGTCTCTCCATCCTGCCCGTCATAGAGGGGCGCGACGATCCCGACATGGCGCATATGCTGGTTTCTGATGCGCTCTCCAAGCGCGACGGCATCATCGGCGTCTACAGCCTCGGCGCCGGCAATCGCGGCCTGATCCGGGCGCTGAAGGAGAAATCCGTCGACCGGGCGCTCACCGTCATCGCGCACGAGCTGACGGATCATACGCGCACGGCCCTTCTCGACGGTACGATCGACGCAATCTTGAATCAGGATGCGGGCCACGAGGTGCGCAGCGCCATCCGCGTGTTGAAGGCCAAGGCCGACGGGCTCTCGGTCATCGACGCGCAGGAGCGCATCCGTCTCGATATCTTTCTGAAAGACAATCTGCCGTAACGGCAAAGGGAGAAACACATGTATCTGGGTCTCGATCTCGGAACCTCCGGCGTCAAAGCCATGCTGATCGATGGCGATCAGAAGATTGTCGGCTCGGCCAATGGTTCGCTCGACGTCTCGCGCCCGCATTCCGGATGGTCGGAGCAGGAGCCGTCGCACTGGGTGCGCGCCACCGAGGAGGCGATCGCTGGGCTGAAGGCGAAGCACCCGAAGGAGCTTGCCGCGGTCAAGGGCATCGGCCTTTCCGGCCAGATGCACGGCGCGACGCTGCTCGATGCCGACGACAAGGTGCTGCGTCCCTGCATTCTCTGGAACGACACGCGCAGCTATCTCGAGGCGGCGGCGCTCGATGCCGATCCGAAATTCCGAAAGCTCACCGGCAACATCGTCTTCCCCGGCTTCACCGCGCCGAAGCTCGCCTGGGTCGCCAAGCACGAGCCGGAGATTTTCGCCAGGGTCGCCAAGGTGCTGCTGCCGAAGGATTATCTGCGCCTGTGGCTGACGGGAGAGCACATTTCCGAAATGTCGGATTCGGCCGGCACCTCCTGGCTCGATACCGGCAAGCGCAAGTGGTCGTCCGAGCTCCTGGCCGCGACCGGCCTTGATGAAAAGCACATGCCAACGCTGGTCGAAGGCACGGAAGAGGGCGGCAAGCTGCGCGGCGAGCTGGCCTCGCAATGGGGCATCACCGGTTCCGTCGTCGTTGCCGGCGGGGCAGGCGACAACGCCGCATCCGCCTGCGGCATGGGCACCGTCAGCCATGGCGCGGCCTTCGTGTCGCTCGGCACGTCGGGCGTGCTCTTTGCCGCCAACGGCTCCTATCTGCCGAAGCCGGAAAGCGCCGTTCACGCCTTCTGCCACGCACTGCCCAACACCTGGCACCAGATGGGCGTCATCCTGTCCGCCACCGATGCGCTGAACTGGCACTCGCATGTGACGTCCAAGTCGGCGGCGGAGCTGACCGCCGAGCTTGGCGAAACGCTGAAGGCGCCATCGGGCGTCACTTTCCTTCCCTATCTCTCCGGCGAGCGCACGCCGCACAACGACGCCGTCATCCGCGGCGCCTTCATCGGGCTCGAGCATGAGAGCAGTCGCGTGGTGCTGACCCAGGCGGTGCTCGAAGGCGTGTCGTTCGCG
This sequence comes from Hyphomicrobiales bacterium, assembly GCA_900465665.1. GTDB lineage: Bacteria > Pseudomonadota > Alphaproteobacteria > Rhizobiales > Rhizobiaceae > Rhizobium. The sequence goes on along the minus strand of UBJO01000078.1, from coordinate 20,224 downwards.
ATCCGCGACAATCTCGAGGCGCTGCGCTCCGCCGGCACCGATATCGCCCGCGTCACCGCCATCGGCGGCGGTTCGCGCTCGCGCTACTGGCTGGCCTCGATCGCAACCGCGTTGGGCGTCCCGGTCGATCTGCCCGCCGACGGCGACTTCGGCGCCGCCTTCGGTGCCGCGCGGCTTGGGCTGATCGCGGCGACCGGGGCTGACCCGGTGGCTGTGTGCACGCCGCCTGAGACGGATGGGACGATCGAGCCGGATACGGCGCTGAGCGGAGCGTATGAGGAGGCTTACGGCCGGTATCGTGCGCTTTATCCGGCGATCAAGGCTTTGGCGCATTGAGGGCGGACGGAAGCTTGCACTGAGTTTGTGGCCCCCTCATCCGACCCTTCGGGCCACCTTCTCCCCGCTGGGGAGAAGGGGAGGTTAGCGCAAGGGGCCGCCTCGAGTCTCTTCTCCCCAACGGGGAGAAGGTGCCGGCAGGTCAGGTGCAGCTTGCTGCACCTGGGATGAGGGGGCCACACGGAACACCATCACTTTTTTAAACCACACCCAAGGAGGAGTACCCCATGAGCACCGGATTTTTCGGCGATATCCAGAAGATCAAGTATGAAGGCCCGGACAGCACCAATCCGCTGGCCTTCCGCTATTACCAGCCGGACGAGATCGTTCTCGGCAAGCGGATGGAAGACCATCTGCGTTTCGCGGTCGCCTACTGGCACACTTTCACATGGCCGGGCGGTGACCCCTTTGGTGGGCAGACGTTCCTGCGTCCGTGGTTCGAAGACACGATGAAGGCTGCGAAGCTTAAAGCCGATGTTGCCTTCGAATTCTTCTCGCTGCTCGGCGCACCCTATTATTGCTTCCACGACGCCGACGTGCGCCCCGAGGGCAAGAACTTCGCCGAGAACACCAAGAACCTGAATGAGATCGTCGACTACTTCGCAGAGAAGCAGGCTGCCACCGGCACCAAGCTGCTCTGGGGCACGGCGAACCTCTTCTCCAATCGCCGCTTTATGTCGGGTGCGGCAACCAATCCCGATCCCGATGTCTTCGCCTTCTCCGCCGCGACCGTAAAGACCTGCATGGACGCCACGATGAAGCTCGGCGGCGAGAACTACGTTCTGTGGGGCGGTCGCGAAGGCTATGAGACGCTGCTCAACACCGACCTCAAGCGCGAGCTCGACCAGATGGGCCGCTTCCTCAACCTCGTGGTCGAGTACAAGCACAAGATCGGCTTCAAGGGCCAGATCCTGATCGAGCCGAAGCCGCAGGAGCCGACCAAGCACCAGTACGACTACGACGTCGCCACCGTCTACGGCTTCCTGAAGAAGAACGGCCTCGAAAACGAAGTGAAGCTCAACATCGAGCAGGGCCACGCGATCCTCGCCGGCCATTCCTTCGAGCACGAGCTGGCGCTCGCAAACGCGCTCGGCATCTTCGGCTCGATCGACATGAACCGCAACGACTACCAGTCCGGCTGGGATACCGACCAGTTCCCGAACAATGTTCCCGAGATGGCGCTGGCTTACTACCAGGTTCTGGCAGGCGGCGGCTTCACCTCCGGCGGCACCAACTTCGACGCCAAGCTGCGCCGCCAGTCGCTCGATCCGGCCGACCTGCTGATCGGTCATATCGGCGGCATGGATTGCTGCGCCCGTGGTCTGAAGGCTGCCGCCAAGATGATCGAAGACAAGGCGCTGTCGCAGCCGCTCGCCAACCGCTATGCCGGCTGGGATTCCGCCGAAAGCCAGAAGATGCTGCGCGGCGAATATTCGCTGGAGCAGATCACCGCCCGCGTCGAGAGCCAGGACATCAACCCGCAGCCAAAGTCCGGCCAGCAGGAACTGCTCGAAAACGTCGTCAACCGCTACGTCTGATAGTCGGCGGATTGTTGAAACAAAAAGGCCGGGGAGCATTCGCTTCCCGGCTTTTCAATTGCGCTATCGGCTCAGGCCTCAGAACACCTGGCGCAGGATGATGAAGAGCACGAAGGCGATGGCGATGGAGGCGGGCAGGGTCAGGATCCAGGCCATCAACATGTTGCGCACCGTCGACCATTGCAGGCCGGAGCCGTTCGCGGCCATCGTGCCGGCGACGCCTGACGACAGAACGTGGGTGGTCGAAACCGGCAGGCCGAGATGGTCGGCGGCGCCGATGGTGACCATGGCGACGACTTCGGCGGCTGCCCCCTGGCCATAGGTCAGGTGGGTCTTGCCGATCTTTTCGCCGACGGTGATGACGATACGCTTCCAGCCGACCATGGTGCCGAGGCCAAGCGCGATGGCGACGGCGATCTTGACCCAGAGCGGAATGAACTTGGTCGCGTTGTCGACCGCCTTGTGATAGGCACTCACCGCCTGCAGGTCGGCCGGCTCCATGGCGAGCAGCTTTTGCTTGTCGATCAGCTTCAGGGCTTCGCCGATCAGGTAGATGTCGTTGCGGACGTTGCTGACCAGATGCGTGGGCACGGCCTCCAGCGTCGGGAAGGCGGCGACTTCGGCGCTTGTGGCATGGATGAACTGCTGAAGTGCGGGTGTCGTTGCGTCCGTCCAGACCTTGTTCTTCACGGCGTTGCTGACCTCGACGCGGAAGTCGCCGGCTGCAGCACCCGGCTTCACATATTTGCCGAGGGCTGTTTCCACCTGGGCCGACGCGCTCTTGTAGGCTTCGAGATAGTTGACGTCAGGCGTGCGGTTGAGCGCGAAGGCGGTGGGGACGAGGCCGATCAGGATCAGCATGATCAGGCCCATGCCCTTCTGCCCGTCGTTCGATCCGTGGGCGAAGCTGACGCCGGTGCAGGTGAAGATCAAAAGGCCGCGGACCCAGAGCGGCGGCGGGTTGTTGCCCTTCGGCTCCTCGTAGAGCGCACTGTTGCGCACCAGCACCTTCATGACCAGAAGCAGGACGGCCGACAGGCCGAAGCCGATGAGTGGCGAGATCAGCAGCGACAGGCCGATGTTGGTGGCCTGCGACCAGTCGACACCGCTGGTGGCGCTTCCGGCCGGGGCCAGGAACTGGTTGGCGAGGCCGACGCCGATGATCGAGCCGACAAGCGTGTGCGAGCTCGAGGACGGCAGGCCGAGATACCAGGTGCCGAGGTTCCAGAGGATGGCGGCGATCAAGAGCGCGAAAACCATGGCGAGGCCGGACCCTGAGCCGACCTGCAGAATGAGCTCGACCGGAAGCAGCGCCAGGATGCCGAAGGCGACCGCGCCGCTCGACATCATGACGCCGAGGAAATTGAAGAAGCCCGACCAGATGACGGCGAGTTCGGCCGGCATGGAGCGGGTGTAGATGACTGTGGCGACGGCGTTGGCGGTGTCGTGGAAGCCGTTGACGAATTCGAAGCCGAGCGCGATGAGCAATGCCAGGCCGAGCATGATCCAGGGAACGGCAGCAACGCTGGTGAGATCGCGCCCGAGCGCGTAACCGACATAGCCGAGACCGGCGACAAGCAGCAGGATGATCGCTGGAAGGAACCACTTTTTCGAACCCGACCCGTGCAGCGGGTGGTTCTCGTGATCCCGGTGGATAGTCTCGTTGGTGATGTCAGCCATCTCAGTTCCTCTCTCAGAAGCCGTCCCTTCGAGTTATGCCTGCTGCGTGAACCTCTCATGACAATCGTCAATTCCATGTGCCGGCATGGCACGCGATGTCGCATTGCGGCTGACCGCGATCTCGGCTCTATTGCGCATAGAAATCAGCATGCATGATCGGGAGGATCACATGAGCTTGCCTTTCCAACTTGCCGCCTGCGCCGAGATGATCTGGCGCGACCGACCGATCGAATGGCGGGCCTCCAGGCTGAAGGAGATGGGCTTCGGCGTCGGGCTGTGGAACTGGCCGGAGCATGATCTCGCAAAGCTCGAGGCGACGGGCGCCAACTTCACCATCATGAACGGCTACCTCACCGGGCGGCTGACGGATGACGAGGGGGCGGCGGAGCTTTTGAAGACGGCGCGCGAGACGGCCAAGGTCGGCAAGCGGCTCGGCGTGCAGCGTCTCAACCTGCACGGAACCGGGCTGGGCGATGGCGGCCTGCCGGTGCAGCCGATCGAGGTGGTGACCGGCCGGATGTGGCTGAAGGCGCGCGACACGCTCGCCCGCATCGTCGACATGGCGGAGGAAGAAGAGGTGGTCTTCACGCTCGAAAACCTCAACCTTGATGTCGATCATCCGGGCGTACCCTTCGGCCGCGCGGAGGACACGCTGGCGCTGGTCTCAAGCATCGATCACCCGCGCCTGCGGCTCAATCTCGACCTCTATCACGCGCAGATCGGCGAGGGGAACCTGATCGAGCTCTGCCGCAAGAGCCTGCCATGGATCGGCGAAATCCAGGTCGCTGACGTCCCCGGCCGCATGGAGCCGGGAACGGGCGAGGTCAACTGGAAGGGCATCGCGCGGGCCTTGAAGGCGATGGGCTATGCCGGGCCTGTCGGCATGGAGGCGTTTGCATCGGGCGATCCCGAGGCGGCGCTTGCGGCGTTTCGCGAGGCATTTACGGTTTAGCGGCGGCCTTTGCCTCTCGATCGGTGTGCGCCGGCACCTTTGCCGTCAGGCCGATGCCGAGGGCCTTCATGACGGATAGCGTCGTCTTCAGCGTCGGGTTGCCCTCGGCGCTGAAGGAACGATAGAGCTGCTCACGGGAGAGCCCCGTCTCACTGGCGATCTGGGTCATGCCCTTGGCGCGCGCAACGACGCCCAGCGCATGGGCGATGTAGGCGGCGTCCGCGGTCTCGAACGCTTCCTCGATAAATACGGCAATTGCTTCGTCCGATGTCAGATCATCGGCCGGATCGTAGTGGGTGAATTTCTCAGCCATTGTTCTCATTCCATTCGCTGAGCAGCCGTTTCGCCTCGGCGATATCGCGCTTCTGGCTGCCTTTGTCGCCACCGCAAAGCAGGATGATCAGCGTCTTGCCATCCTGTTTGAAGTAGATGCGGTAACCTGGTCCGTAATGTATCCTCAGTTCGCTGATCCCGTCCTCGACCGGAGCGGCATCGCCGGCATGGCCGAAAGCCAGCCTATCCAGCCGTGAAGCGATCAACGCCCTGGCGCGCTCGTCTTTCAAGCGCGCCCGCCATTTTCGAAAGGTCTCGGACTGCCTAAGTTCGAACATAGGGATTGTAGTTTTAAAACGACAATCCGTCAATGATCCGCGCCTGGCGAGGGTGAAGCTTACGGAATCAACCGGTCGGCCCGCAGCTGCTTGAACAGGTCGAAGAATGCGTCGTCGGTGGGCTGGTAGTCGAGGAAGCCCATGCGGCGGCTTTTCGACATGTCGGTGACCACCTCGATCGGCCGGCCGAGGTCGGCGTCGGTGTGCCAGGGCGAGGACAGGCGGTTGAGATCAGGCTCGGCGAGGCCGTGGCGCCTGGCGATCTCGCGCCAGAGGTCGGCGTCGTCGGCCATCTGTTGTTCCAGCGGGCGGACCACGCCGTCGAAGGCGACCGGTTCGATGCCGAACCACTCGGCGATCCGGCCCCACATCCAGCTCCAGCGGAAGACGTCGCCGTTGACGACGTTGAAGCCGTGGTTGGCGGCGGCTGGCGTCGTCGATGCCCACTCGATGTGGCGGGCGAGCAGGCGTGCGTCGGTCATGTCGGTGAGGCTATCCCACTGCGCGGCAACGCCGGGGAAGCGGAAGGGGCGGCCGGTTTCCTTGCAGATGCTGGCATAGACGGCGAGCGTCGTGCCCATGTTCATGGCGTTGCCCACCGCCTTGCCGACGATGGTGTGCGGACGGTGAACGCTCCAGGTGAAGCCGTCGCGGGCCGCCGCCGCGAAGACCTCGTCTTCCTGCGCGTAATAGAAATTATCGATGTCGAGGCGGGACTGCTCCTCGCGAAACGGCGTCTGCGGCAGGCTGCCCTTCCCATAGGCTTCGAAGGGGCCGAGATAGTGCTTGAGGCCGGTGACCAGCGCGACGTGGCGCACCGAGCCCGAGGGCCTGACGGCATCGAGCAGATTGCGGACCATGGCCGAGTTCACACGGATGTTCTCCGCTTCCGTCGGCTGCCGCAGCCAGGTGGAAATGACGATGTGCGTGGGGGCGACATCTGCAAGTGCTGATTTGAGCGATGCGGGATCGAGCAGGTCGGCGGCAAGCGGCTGCACGCCGGGCGCCTGTTGCGGCTTGCGCGCGAGGCCGAAGACCTGCCAGCCCTTGCCACGCAGAAGTTCCGCCGTGGCGCTGCCGACGATGCCGCTTGCGCCTGCGATCAATGCCTTGTTCAAATGCCTGTCTCCTGATGTTCTTCTGGACGTTTCTCGGGCTGTTTTTCCGCATGTAGCCATTTCGATCGTTTGCCGCTAGAAGGCACCCATTCGAGACATAGACACCCTGAGGTAACCACATGCGAGCCGGCTCACCCGATCACGAATGGCGCGAGGATTGCGCGCCGCGTCGCGTGCTGGAGATATTTTCCAGCAAGTGGACGAGCATGATCCTGCATGTCCTGGACACGCGGCTCGACGGCTGCGCGCGCACCGGCGTGCTGCAGCGCAGCCTTCCCGGCATATCGAAGAAGATGCTGACGCAGACGCTGCGCGACATGGAGGCGGACGGGCTGGTGACGCGCCGTGTTTATGGAACGGTGCCGCCCGCCGTGGATTATACGCTGACGCCGCTCGGCAAGCGGTTCGTGGAGCCGATCGAGCTGCTTTACGGCTGGGGCCGGGCCAATGCGGATGCGCTCGACAGCCTGGCCGAAAGGCGTGCGGAGAAGGACTGAACCTGTCCCTGCCGCCCATGGCCGCGTCCGCGCTCTATACCAACATATAGGGCATTTCATACCTCGGTTGCCTGTCGGTCTCTTGGGGCGCGCGCTAGCTTTCAAGGTGAGCATTCGCGCTCCCTTGCAACCGCCAATCGAGAGGCCCTCATGTCCGATGATACCAATCACCAACGCCGCCGTTTCCTTGGCGCCGCCGCCTTCGCTGCCGCCGCTGTCGGCATCGCCGGCACTGTGCGTGCGCAGACGGCGGGAGCGGGAAGTGGCGCGCTTGCGTCGGTCAAGCCGGGGACGAATACGTCCTTTCCGGCGTTGAAGCAGGTCAAGACCGGTGTGCTCGATATCGGCTATGCGGAGCTCGGCCCAGCCAATGGACCCGCCGTGCTGTTGCTGCATGGTTGGCCCTACGACATCTACAGCTTTGTCGATGTCGCGCCGGTTCTTGCCGATGCCGGCTATCGCGTGCTCATCCCCTATCTGCGGGGCTATGGGACAACGCGGTTCCTGTCTTCGAAGACACCGCGCAACGGTCAGCAGGCGGCGATCGCCGTCGACATGATCGACTTCATGGATGCGCTGAAGATCGAGCGCGCGGTTATCGGCGGTTATGATTGGGGCGGGCGGACGGCGAATATCACGGCGGCGCTCTGGCCGGAGCGTTGCAAGGCCATGGTCTCAGTCAGCGGCTACCTGATCGGCAGCCAGGCGATCAACGAGAAGCCGCTGCCGCCGAAGGCGGAACTCTCCTGGTGGTATCAGTTCTATTTCGCCACCGAACGCGGACGTGCGGGATATGATGCCAACAGGCACGATTTCGCCAAGCTCATCTGGACGCTCGCCTCGCCGCAATGGCATTTCGACGACGCCACCTTTGATCGCACGGCGAAAGCCTTCGAAAATCCGGATCATGTCGCGATCACCATTCACAATTATCGCTGGCGGCTCGATCTCGCCAAGGGCGAGAAGAAATACGATGCGCTGGAGCGCAAGCTCGCGAAGCTGCCCGATATCGGCGTGCCGACGATCACCATGGAAGGCGATGCCAACGGTGCGCCGCATCCCGATCCTGCCTCCTACGCCAGGAAGTTCACCGGCAAATACGAGCATCGGACGATTGCCGGCGGCATCGGACACAATCTGCCCCAAGAGGCGCCCGCGGCCTTCGCCCAGGCGATCATCGATGCCGATAAGCTTGCGTGAGTGGCTGCCATGACAGGGAAAATCATGCTGCTTGCCGCCGCCACGGCTGTCGGCGCCACCGTTTTCGCGATCGGCTCGCTCGCCGACGAGACACCCGCCGCCAAGCCGGTCTCGCCGATCTACGGTGTCGCCCTTCCCGAGGGCTACCGGCAGTGGGCGTTGATCGCGCCGGCGCTCGAGGATGCGCCTCTGAACGAGCTGCGCGTGGTCGTCGGCAACGACATTGCCGTCAAGGCCTATCGCGACGGCACGTTTCCGTTTCCTGATGGCAGCGTGCTCGTCAAGCTCGCCTGGAAGCGGACGCCATCGGCCGAGTTCGCACCTGCCTCTATTCCTGGTGCGGCGACGACGGTGCAGGTCATGGTCAAGGACGCGAAGAAATACGCCGCCTCCGGCGGCTGGGGATTTGGAAGGTTCATCAACGGCGTTCCAGCCGACCAGGCCCAGCACGAGACCTGCTTTGCCTGTCATGAGGCGCGCGTGAACAATCACGACTATGTCTTTACGCGCTATGCGCCGTAGCCGATATCGCGTTTTGCGCTAGCGCTTCGACCACTGCTTCGACGGCGCCGAGACCGAATTGCGGACGACGAGATCCGGCTGCAGCAGGATCTCGGTTTCCGCCGGATGGCCGTCGCCGAGAAACTCCAGGAGCAGGGCCATGGCCTGCTTGCCGATCGCGGTGCGCGGTTGGCGCACCGTCGTCAGCGGCGGCGACATGAAGACGGCCTGGGGGACGTCGTCGAAGCCGGTGACGGAGAAGTCGCGGGGGATGTCGTAGCCGCGGGCGTTGAGGCCGATCATCACGCCGATCGCCGTCTGGTCGTTGACGCACATGAAGGCTGTCGGCAGCGTGTCGCGCATGAAGAGCTGCTCGACGGCGTGGCGGCCGCTTTCGAGCGTGCCGTCGCCTTCGAGAATGATACGCTGACCCTTCGCGACGCCAGCCGCGTCCAGCCCCTCGTCATAGCCCTGGCGGCGCCTGGAATAGGCGAGCCTCGTCTTGCTGTCGCCGATGAAGGCGATCTTTCGGTGACCTTCCGCCAAAAGCAGGTCGACCGCCTTGCGCGCACCCTCGATATCGTCGACGCCGACATAGGGAATGCCGCCGTTGAAGACCGGCTCGAAGACGCCGACGCTGGGTGGCAATCGTGCCGTCATCGTCTGGTGGCCGAAGGGCAGAATGCCGGTGAAGAGAATCAATCCGGCGGCTTGGTTTGAATTCAGGAATTTGAGATATTCGAGGCCGCGCTGGGCGTCGTTCTGCGTATGGCCGATGAGAATGCCGTAGCCATGGGCGCGGGCCTCGTTCTCCAGGCCGATCAGAATGTTGGAAAAATTGGGGTCGCCGATGTCGGGAGCCACGACCAGGATCATGTTGGAACGGCCGAGACGCAGGCTGCGGGCCATGGCGTTCGTCGTGTATCCCGTGATCGCGATCGCCTGGTTGACCTTCAGCCGTGTCGAGTTGGCGACCTTCTCCGGCGTATGGATCGCCCGCGACACGGTCGCGATCGAAACCTCGGCGATCCGGGCGACATCCTCGATGGTTGCGGGCGTGGAATTCGACACTACGTCCTGCCTTGGGGCTCAATTCGCGGCGACACTACACAGACTGAAGGATACGTCAAAGGGCGAAGCCGAGAGAACTTCGTGATACGATGATGTAAACCTTTACATCGCACATGTAAAGGTTTACACAAGGGTCAAGCGGGTGGGAGTCCGCAGGGGAGGACATCATGAGTGTGGAGATTGTCGAGGCGGCGCCGGTGGTGTTGTCGGCCCGGCGCATATGCAAATCCTTCAATGGGGTGCAGGTCCTCTTCAGCGTCAATTTCGAGCTGCGCGCTGGCGAAATCCATGCGCTGATGGGCGAAAACGGCGCGGGAAAGTCGACGCTCGTCAAGGTGATGTCCGGCTTCGAGCAGCCGACCTCGGGCGAAATCATTCTCGACGGCAAGCCGGTCGTGCTGCCGCCGAATGGCGCGGCAGAGGCGCTGGGCATCGTCATCATCCACCAGGAATTCAATCTCGCCGACCATCTGACCGTCGCCGAAAGCCTGTTTCTCGGCCGCGAGGTCACGCGCTTCGGCGTGCTCGACCGCAAGTTCATGCGGGCCGAGACGCGCAAGGCGCTCGATCTGCTCGGCTCGCATGTCGATGAGAACGCGCTGATCAGCACGCTTTCGATCGCCGACAAGCAGATGGTGGAGATCGCCAAGGCGATCAGCCGCGATGCGCGCGTGGTGTTCATGGATGAGCCGACGGCGGTGCTGTCGCGCGAAGAAACCAATTTCCTGTTCAAGCAGGTGCGCAAGCTGCGCGACAAGGGCACCAGCTTCGTCTTCGTGTCGCACAAGCTCGACGAGGTCATGGAGTTGACTGACCGGGTCACGGTGTTGCGCGACGGGCAGTGGGTGAAGACGGCGCCGACGGCGATGCTCGACGGTGAATCGATCGCGCAGCTGATGGTCGGGCGCGAACTTTCCAGCCTCTATCCGACCAAGAATGAGCCTGATGTCGACGAGGAGATCGTGCTGAAGGTCGAGGGCATCTCGACCGGCTATGTGCAGGATGCGAGCTTCGAGGTGCGCAAGGGCGAGATCATCGGCTTTTCCGGCATGATCGGCTCCGGCCGCACGGAGCTGATGGAGGCGATCGCCGGCCTGCGCGGCCGTACCGCCGGCGAGGTGGTCATCCGTGGCGAGAGTGTTCAGTCGGGCGACGTGCACGCGGCCAATCGCGCCGGCCTCGCCTACATGACCAAGGATCGCAAGCACAAGGGCCTGCTGCTCGGCTCCAACATGCTGGCGAACCTGACGCTGCAATCGCTGGGTCAGCATTCGCGGCACGGCTATCTCAGCCCGAGCAGCGAGGCTGCAGCGCTGGCGAAAGCACGGCGGCGCTTCGATATCCGCGTCCGCGATGCCAATATCGTGGCCGGGCGCATGTCCGGCGGCAACCAGCAGAAGCTGCTGCTCGCCAAGGTCATGGAGACGGATCCCGAGATCATCATCATCGACGAGCCGACGCGCGGCATCGATGTCGGCACCAAGCAGCAGATCTATCATTTCATCTCGGCACTGGCGCGCGACGGGCGCTCGATCATCGTCGTCTCCTCGGAAATGCCCGAGGTGATCGGGCTCTGCACCCGGGTGGCGGTGATGCGCGAGGGGCGGATCGTCGGCGTGCTTGAGGGCGACGAGATCTCCGAGCAGGAGATCATGCGCTATGCGGCGGGCCTGAAGAAAAAGGCCGCCTGAGGCGGTCGCAAGAGATAACCGCCGTTACGGCGGACCAAGAGACAAAATGCCTGCAGGCATGACGGGAGGATGGCTTTGGATATGAGTGCGAACGACGAGACCAGTCAGATCAGACGGCGCTCCTGGCGGGATATCGATCTCAGGGCGGTCGCGCCGTTCGCGGCGCTTGCGTTGCTGCTTGTTGTCGGCGCGCTGGTCAATCCGAATTTCATCGGCATTACCAACCTCGCCAATGTCGCGACGCGCAGCGCCTTCATCGCCATCATCGCTGTCGGCGCCACCTTCGTCATCTCGTCGGGGGATCTCGATCTCTCTGTTGGGTCGATGGTGGCCTTCGTCGCCAGCCTGATGATCCTGTTGATGAATTCCGGCCTTATTGCCGATCCGGCCTTGATGCTCGCGGTCGCCGTCGTCTTCACCATCGTTGCCGGCGCGCTCTGTGGGCTGGCGAACGGGCTGATCACGACTGTCGGCAAGATCGAGCCGTTCATCGCCACGCTCGGCACCATGGGCATCTATCGCGGCCTGACGACTTGGCTCTCACAGGGTGGCGCGATCACGCTGCGCTCGGCCGAACAGCAGTCGCTCTATCGACCCGTCTATTTCGGCTCGATCGCCGGCGTGCCGGTGCCGATCATCGTCATCCTCGCGGTCACCGCGGTCGCCGCCTTCATTCTCTACCGCACGCGCTATGGCCGCCATGTCACGGCCGTCGGCTCGAACCGCGACGTGGCGCGCTATTCCGGCATCGCCGTCAACAAGGTGCGCACCATCGCCTTCGTCATCCAGGGGCTTTGCGTGGCGATTGCCGTGCTGCTCTACGTGCCGCGCCTCGGCTCAACATCGGCAACCACGGGCATCCTGTGGGAGCTGCAGGCGATCACCGCCGTCGTCGTCGGCGGTACGGCGCTGAAGGGCGGGGCAGGGCGCGTCTGGGGCACGATCTGCGGCGCCTTCATTCTGGAGCTCGTCGGCAACATCATGCTGCTCTCGAACTTCATCTCGGAATATCTGATCGGCGCCATCCAGGGCTCGATCATCATCATCGCCATGCTCGTCCAGCGGTCGCTGGCGCGCAGGTAGCAAGGGATTGGCCGGGTCGGCGGGGCGCCCGGTCTGAAGGTTCGCAAGCCCTGGGGTTTAATGGGAGGAAAACAGACATGCGTAAGACACTATTCAGTTTGGCGGTCGTGACGGCGGCGCTGCTCGCCGGCGTCGCTCACTCGGCGGACAAGAAGACCATCGGCGTATCGATCCCGGCGGCCGACCACGGCTGGACCTCCGGCGTGGTGTTCCATGCCGAGCGCGTCGCCAAGCTTTTGATGGCCGAGCACCCTGACCTCACCGTCATCGTCAAGACCTCGCCGGATGCCGCAAGCCAGGCAAACGCGGTGCAGGATCTGGCAACGCAGGGCATGGACGCGCTGGTCATCCTGCCGTCCGATCCGGATCCGCTCGTCAATGCGATCAAGGAAGTCAAGGACAAGGGCACCTTCGTGGCGCTGGTCGACCGCGCACCGAGCACCAACGACGACAGCGTGCGTGACATCTACATCGCCGGCAACAACCCGGCGCTTGGCGAAGTCGCCGGCAAGTACATCAAGGAAACGACGCCGGACGCGCAGGTCGTCGTCATCCGCGGCCTGCCGATCCCGATCGACCAGCAGCGCCAGGACGGCTTCGACAAGGGCATCGCCGGCTCCAACGTCAAGGTTCTCGACCGCCAGTTCGGCAACTGGAACCGCGACGACGCGTTCAAGGTGATGCAGGACTACCTGACCAAGTACCCGAAGATCGACGTGGTCTGGTGCCAGGACGACGACATGGCCGTCGGCGTGCTGCAGGCGATCGAGCAGGCCAAGCGCACCGACATCAAGTATGTCGTGGCCGGCGCCGGCTCCAAGGACATGGTCAAGAAGGTCATGGACGGCGACAAGATGATCCCCGTCGACGTTCTCTATCCGCCGGCAATGGTTGGCACCGCCATGGAACTGACGGCCGCGTCGCTCTATGACCAGGTTCCGGTTCGCGGCACCTACATCCTTGACGCCACGCTCGTGACGAAGGACAACGCCAAGGACTTCTACTTCCCGGATTCGCCGTTCTGATCCTTGTGAATACGAGGCGCCCGCTCGAAAGGGCGGGCGCCTTTATTGTGGCGGCAGGCCTGCCTTGGCGAGGTCGCCGACAAAGCGCTCGATGAAGGTTTCGCTCATCGCCGGCTTGAGGCCGAAATAGAATTCACGTCTGGCATCATCAAGCGTCATGCCCGGCCGGAAGTTGTAGAGCTCGCCGATCGCGCGGCGTGCCTCCTCGATCTTGCCCTGCCGTCCCTGGATCGCCACCAGCGCCATCGCCGGCCAGAAGGTGACGTTCGGCGAGCGCATCGATGCGCGGGCGGCGTCGGCCGCCTCGTCGAGCTTGTCCATCTGGTAGTTCGCGAAGGCCATCATGCTGTGAAAGGTCCAGAGATGCGGGTCGCGCGGGCTGAGACGAAAGGCTTCGCTGAATTCGGGCATGCCCTCCTCAGGGCGGTCGGCATAGCAGAGCGCCTGGCCGAGCGCGAAATGCGCCTGGGCAAAGCTGTGGTCCAGTTTCACCGCATGACGGAGATGGGCGATCCCTGCCTCCGTGGCGCCATCGAGCGCAAGCGCCCGGCCGAGTGCCAGATGCGCGGCGGGCTCCTTCTGATCGAGCGTGATCGCCCGTTCGGCAAGCTCGATCGCCTCGCATATGCGCCCGGAACGCTCCTCCAGCGAGCCATACCAGCCGAGCTGGATGTGGACGTAAGCCAGCCGCGCCTGCGCCTGCGCGAAGCTCGGATCGATGGCGATTGCCTGCTCGAACAGCTGTTTGGCGGTGTTCAACTCGTCGATGGTGAAGCGATAGAGATGCCAGAGGCCCTTCAGATAGATTTCCCAGGCGGTCATGTCGACGATCGAGCGGCCGCGCAGTGCCGCGAATTCGATGGCGCTCAATTCGGGCTCGATGGTTCCCGTGATCTCGGAGGCGATCTCGTCCTGGAGGTCGAAGATATCGGCCAGCATGCGGTCATAGCGCTCGGCCCAGAGCAGCGTGCCCTCGCTTCCATCCAGAAGCTGCGCGGTGATGCGGATGCGGGTGTCGGAGCGGCGGACGCTGCCTTCGAGCACGTATTTGACGCCGAGATCCTCGGCGACGCGGCGGGCATCGACCGCACGGCCCTTGAAGCTGAAGGACGAGTTGCGGGCGGCGACCAGCAGCCAGCGACAGCGCGCCAGGGTGGCGATCAGCTCGTCGGTGAAACCGTCGGAGAAATGCTCCTGCCCCTCGATGCTCGACATGTTGGCAAAGGGAAGCACGGCGATCGACGGGCGCTTGCGCTCAGGCGGCTGGCTCGGGATCGCCCGGTCCGGGATCTCCTCGTCGAGGCCATCCGTCTGGGTGCCCGGCGGAAACCAGCGCCACACCCTGACGGTCTGTTCGATGTTCTTCAGCTTGCGATTGCCGAAGTCGGTGGCCTCGAAATCGAGCGCCGTGCCGATCTGGTCGCGTACCTGCTGCGACAGGCAGATGCCGCCTGCGGGAGCCAGTGCCTGCAGCCGCGCGGCGATGTTAACGCTCTCGCCGAAGATATCGCCATCCTCGGTCAGGACGTCGCCGACATGGATGCCGATGCGCCAGATCATCCGGCGGCCGGGCACGACATCGTGATTGTCGGCAAGAATGGCCTGTTGGATTTCCATCGCGCAGCGCAACGCGTCAACCACGCTGGAAAATTCCGCCAGCGTGCCGTCTCCGACGAACTTCACGACATGTCCGCGGTGCCTGTTGATGGTGGGGACGATGGTCTCGGTGTTGTGGCGTTTCAGCGCCGCGAAGGTCCCCGCTTCGTCGAGGCCCATCAGCCGGGAGAAGCCGACAACATCCGCATCCAAGATTGCCGCCAGCCGCCGCGTCATGGACCACCCTCCTGGTCGACCAAGAGTAGCACGCGGTGGCGGGAAGTCCACAAAGATGCACTGCCGCATGAGCGCCCGAGGAATGGTGGTCAAGAAATGCGGTACGTACGTCTTGCGGCTAGGTGCCCGACATGGTTTAGTCGCAACCGTCCATTTCCGCCCATCGGGGCAGGATTTGCATTCTCGCCAAAATCGGCTTGCAGAGTGCAAATCGCGTGTTAGAACTACACCAGAAACGTTTACGGTCATCATTCAGGGAGGAATTGACATGAAAACGATCAAGGGCCCAGGCTTGTTCCTCGGGCAGTTCGCGGGCGATGCCGCACCTTTCAACTCGTGGGATTCGATCACCAAGTGGGCAGCCGATATCGGCTACAAGGGCGTGCAGGTTCCGACCTGGGCGGGCCAGCTGATCGACCTCAAGAAGGCTGCATCATCAAAGGACTATTGCGACGAGTTCGCCGGCGTGGCGCGCCAGAACGGCGTCGAGATCACCGAGCTTTCGACCCATCTTCAGGGCCAGCTGGTCGCCGTGCACCCGGCCTATGACGAAGCCTTCGACGGCTTTGCGGCACCCGAAGTGCGCGGCAATCCGAAGGCGCGCCAGGAATGGGCCGTCGAGCAGGTGAAGATGGCGCTGACTGCTTCCAAGCATCTCGGCATCAAGGCGCATGCGACCTTCTCCGGCGCGCTCGCTTGGCCGTTCATCTATCCGTGGCCGCAGCGCCCGGCCGGCCTCGTCGAGACTGCCTTCGACGAACTCGCCAAGCGCTGGACGCCGATCTTGAACCATGCCGACGAAAACGGCGTCGACATCTGCTACGAGATCCATCCCGGCGAAGACCTGCATGACGGCGTCACCTTCGAGATGTTCCTCGAGCGCGTGAAGAACCATCCGCGCGCCAACATGCTCTACGATCCCTCGCATTACGTGCTGCAGTGCCTGGATTACCTGGATAACATCGACATCTACAAAGACCGGATCAAGATGTTCCACGTCAAGGATGCCGAGTTCAACCCGACGGGTCGCCAGGGCGTCTATGGTGGCTACCAGGGCTGGGTCGAACGCGCCGGCCGCTTCCGCTCGCTCGGCGACGGCCAGGTCGATTTCGGCGCGGTGTTCTCGAAGATGACGGCCAACAACTTCGACGGCTGGGCCGTGGTCGAATGGGAATGCGCGCTGAAGCATCCGGAAGACGGTGCCCGCGAGGGTGCCGAGTTCGTCAAGTCGCACATCATCCGCGTGACGGAGAAGGCGTTCGACGACTTCGCGGGTAGTGGTACGGACCAGGCAGCCAATCGGCGGATGCTGGGGATTTAACGAGGGCTTTGAGGGTGTGGGGGTAGGCGGGCGTTGTGCTTGCGGCCCCCTCATCCGACCCTTCGGGCCACCTTCTCCCCGTGGGGGAGAAGGGGAGGTTGGCGCAAGCGGCTAACCCCGAGTCTCTTCTCCCCAACGGGGAGAAGGTGCCGGCAGGCGGATGAGGGGGCCACGCGGCATAACGCCAAACCGGACCCTCACGCAAATACAGCACAATTTTGGAGGAACACATGGCAATCGAAGCATCAACGGAACACACGCGCGAGCCGCGCATCCGTCTCGGCATGGTCGGCGGTGGCGCCGGCGCTTTCATTGGCGCGGTGCACCGCATCGCTGCCCGTATCGACGATCAGTATGAGCTGATCGCCGGCGCGCTGTCGTCGACGCCGGAAAAGGCGATGGCGTCTGGCGCCGATCTCGGGCTCGATCCGACCCGCACCTATTCCAGCTATCGCGAGATGGCGATCCGCGAGGCGAAGCTGAAGAACGGCATCGAGGCGGTGTCGATCGTCACGCCGAACCACGTGCACTATGACGCCGCCAAGGAGTTCCTGCGCCGCGGCATCCACGTCATCTGCGACAAGCCGCTGACCTCAAACCTCGCCGACGCCAAGAAGCTGAAGAAGGTGGCCGACGAGAGCGGCGCTCTGTTCATCCTCACGCACAATTACACCGGTTATCCGATGGTGCGCCAGGCGCGCGAGATGATCGCCAATGGCGAGCTCGGCGATATCCGCCTGGTGCAGGCCGAATATCCGCAGGACTGGTTGACCGAAGCCGTCGAGCAGCAGGGCGCCAAGCAGGCCGTGTGGCGCACCGACCCGGCGCAATCGGGTGCGGGCGGTTCGACCGGCGATATCGGCACGCATGCCTATAACCTCGCCACCTTCGTTTCCGGCCTCGAGCTCGACAGCCTTGCCGCCGATCTCGACAGCTTCGTCGAAGGCCGCCGTCTCGACGACAACGCCCATGTGATGATGCGCTTCAAGGCCAAGGGCTCGGAAAAGCCGGCCAAGGGCATGCTCTGGTGCAGCCAGGTGGCGCCGGGTCACGAGAACGGCCTGAAGGTCCGCGTTTACGGCACCAAGGGTGGCCTGGAATGGGTACAGGCCGATCCGAACTATCTCTGGTTCACGCCGTTCGGCGAACCGAAGCGCCTGATCACCCGCAACGGCGCCGGCTCCGGAGCCGCCGCCGCCCGCGTCTCGCGCATCCCATCGGGTCACCCGGAGGGTTATCTTGAGGCGTTCGCGACGATCTACACGGAAGCCGCGCATGCCATCAACGCGCACAAGAAGGGCAACGCGGTCGACAAGGCCGTGGTGTATCCGACGGTTGATGACGGCGTGAAGGGTGTCGCCTTCGTGGATGCCTGCGTGGCGTCGTCGAAGCGGAATGGGGCTTGGGTTAAGGTGTAAGATAGCTCAGGCAGAGTCCGCGGCCCCCTCATCCGCCTGCCGGCACCTTCTCCCCATTGGGGAGAAGAGACTCGGAGCAGGCGGCTTGCTCCCCCTCTCCCCTCGGGGAGAGGGTAGGGTGAGGGGGCTACTTGCTCCGTCACCCACGTTTTATCAAGCCGCAACCACACCCTGCTTGCGCTTCATCATCGCATCGACGCTGAACGGACCAGCGCCGGCAGCGACGATGTAGAGGAAGACGAAGCAGAAGAGGATGGCGGCGACGCCGCCGTTTTGGGCGGGGAAGAAGCCGCGCGAGGCGTGGCCGATGAAATAGGCGAAGGCCATCAGGCCGGAGAGGACGAAAGCGGCGGCGCGGGTCTGGAAGCCGACCAGCACTAAAAAGCCGAGCGTCAGTTCAAGTAGGCCGGCAATCCAGGACATCGACCCGACATCGGGCACGCGCTCGGCAGCGGGGAAATGCAGGATCTTCTGTGTCCCATAGCTGAAGAGCACGAGCGCGGAGACGATGCGCAGCAGGCTGAGCAGGGCCGGCTGTAGGGCGTGGATCGAAGCGGACATGAAAGACCTTTCTTTAGGAGTGACTGTTCGAAGCCTTTAGCCACGGTCCCGGCAATGACAATTCACGAGTTTTGACTTTGGCGTTATTGGCCGCCTGCCGGCGATGGGCGGCTCAGATGTAGAGTGCAGCCATCTTGCGCCAGGCGCTGGCGCGGTGGGCGCGGCCGTCCCAGACATGCAGCTGGTGGCCGACCTGCTTGTCGGACAGAAGCCGGCTCAGATAATGGTTGTTGTCGAGAAAGGGATCGGCATTGCCGATCGTCATGACGATCTCGACCTCACGCAGCTTGTCCAGCTGCCAGCCGTGATGGAGCCCCGGCAGGAAATGCGTCGGGGTGTGGAAATAGACGGCGTTGTCGTAATAGCCGTCAAGCAAGTCGCCGAAGGCTTCGACCCTCAGCGTCAGGTCGTAACGCCCGGAGAAAGCGACGAGCTTGCGGAACAGATGCGGGTGGCGGAAGACGAGGCTGGCCGCCTGGAAGGCGCCGAGGCTGCAGCCGTGCACGATGGTGCAGTCGTGCCCGTTTCTGGCGGCCATCAGCGGCAGGACTTCGTGGAGGATATAGTCCTCGAAGGCCTGGTGGCGGTGGATGCGGTCGGCCGGGTGGCGGTCGAAGCCGTAGAAGGTCTCCGTGGCCAAGCCCTCGATGCAATAGAGCTGCAACTGGCCGGCTTCGAGCTTGTGGGCAAGGCTGGCGACAAGGCCGATCCGTTCATATTCCCAGAAACGACCGTCGCGCGTCGGAAACATCAAGACCTTGGCGCCGGAATGGCCGAACACCAACAGCTCCATCTCGCGATGCAGGCGCGGGCTATGCCAGCGCAGATATTCCCGGTTCATGAAGCTTCAAAAGTTCTCGCAGCTTTTCGCGCAGAGCAAAATTCTGTTCCGTCATTCCAGGATAGTCGAAATGTCCGGCGTCGAGGATGAAGATTTCATTATATTTTGACGGCGGTACCGCGTTGGCCACGGCGAACTGGCAGGGCGGGGCGACGGCCGGATCGAAGAGGGCGACGGCCACCAGCATCGGCACCTTGATGCGCGTCGCAGCGGTCGCAGCGTCGAACAGGCGCAGGTGATCGAGCACGTCGGGATGGGTCTTCTGGTAGGTCTGCACGGAATCGGCGCTGCCCACCGTCGGTAGCGTGAGCCACTGCTTACGGTCGCCGAAGGTGGGAACGATCAGGTGGCCGCGATCGATGCGACTGTCGAAGGGGATCGCCAGCGCCCCCAGTCCGCCGCCGAAGCTGCCGCCGATATAGCCGATGCGGTTTGCGAGCCATGGATAAAGTGCCTGCAGCGTCGAGACGGCGATCCAGAGATCCTCGACGCAACCGCCGATGACGTAGTCGTCGGGGTTGTCGATATTGTGGAGCACATGGCCGGGCGCTTCCGGCGGGATCGGCGCCTGCGCGCTCCGCGACATGCCGCGCGCACAGGGGAAGAGGATGGCGGTCTGCTCCACCGGCAGATCGAAATCCGGCGCATCGCGGCCGCCATAGCCATGGCCGACGACCAGCCCGCGCCGCACCGGCGCATCGCGCGGCAGGAGCAGCCAGCCGCCGATCGTGACGTTGTCCGTCGAGGTGTAGGTGATATCGAGCACCTGCCAGGCGGGGTGGGTGAGACTGCTTTGCTTCAGCGTCGGCCGCGGGTCGATGGCGAGCGCCCGTTTGTACCGCTTTTGCCAGAAGGCGTCGAAGCCCGGGGGAGCCTCGGGCGGGACGATGGCGCGCAGCGTGTCGAGCGTCATGCCGTAGGTGGGGTCGAAGGGGAAGGGGTGCGTC
>UBJO01000074.1 GCA_900465665.1 Hyphomicrobiales bacterium | reverse complement strand
TTGTCATGTCGGCCTCCGTTCGAGGTCGCGACCATCGCGACCTGCTACGGCGGTCCGAAAGCCGGGCTAAGAGCGGCGGCTGGCACCCGCAGGGCCGAAACGAAGAGCAGGACGGCAAGGCCGTTGCAGCCGGCGCGAGCCTGGCAGGACTAAAGCCGGGGCAGGACGCGGTGGTGCTGGCCTCAAATGGCGGTGATAGGCGCGGTCAGCATTACGCAGCAGGTGCCTCATCCTTGGTGGTGGACCCATTTCAGACCGCTATCGCTCAGCGATCTCTCGTCGTCCATGCCGCATCTTCAACGCAGAAGCAGTCAAGCCGCTGGCGCTTTTCAGGAAGTTGAAGGTTTTTTGGGGTTCAAGTTACAGGTAACGGTTCAGCATATAGCGCAGCATCCGATTTTCCCTGAGAAGCTGCTCGCGCTTACACTCAGCGACGGATCCGGCGTCACTTGCTTCGCGGGTGTCAGTACGGCCTGATATGAACGCCCTCGGTCGATGCCGCGGACTTGGCCCCGGGATGCTTTTTGCGCTCGCTGGGCAAGACATTGCATCGGACGCTAGCCCCTTGGATGATTTCGACTCGACCTTGTCTTTAGTGGTCAAAGGCGGCCGAGGGGCCCGCTCATCAGGATGATATTTGGTTTTATCGGTCTTTAAGATGCGATCAAGCTCGTTGATCCAATCAACGTACCGCTGTCGAAGGGGATTATCGATTGGCATATCGCGTATCTTGGCCTCAGCCAGACGTTTTCGATCCCGATTTAGTGCAACGTTGAAAGCCATGTTCTGCCCTGCGTTAACGAACGGAACATAAAGTGAACAAATAAAAAACGCAATATAATTGTCGTGGGCTTTGAGGCGTGACGCCCTGTCTTGGCGCGATCCAAATCGGGCTCGTGCGCTTCGTGGCGCAGGTCGCGTCCTAATTGTCCTCCGCCACGCATGTCGGGAAAGCCATTTGTTTAGGCCGGGATGACATCGAGACTTGAGCGCTTGCGCCCAACATAGACGGAAGGTTGAAGAGGCTCAAAGGCATCATCGAGGGGCGCGGTAGATCGCTCTTAAAGGCTATTGGTATAAAGCGTTTCCGCTCAAACAATTTTGCCACCCACCGTTTGCCCCAGCGTGTCCGCGACATAGGCGCCGCGTGACCCCATAGGTAGCGGAGGCCCTGTGGTTGTGTCCTTCGCGGTCTGGTGTTCAAGTTCGGCATTGAGTTCGCCACCGACGATCAGTATGAGAATGGACAACCAGGTCCATACCAAAAACCCGATAAGCGCGCCCAAAGTCCCGTATGTTGCGTCGTAATTCGCAAAGTGCGTTAGATAAAACGAAAAACCGAGCGACATCGCGAACCAGCATAACGTGACAAGCACAGAGCCCCAGCTTATCCACCGAAGCCGGGCTGGTTGACGGCTCGGACCGAAGCGATAGATGGCGGTTGTGGCGGCCGCGACGATCAAGAAAAGAATTGGCCAGCGGAAAATGAGGGCCATCTGCTCTTCAAACCGGTCGAGCCAGATATAGGATAGAAGAACCGGGATGACCGCGACAAGGCCGACCACAAGCGTCGCCGAGGCCATCGCGCAGATCGTAAAGGCGAGACCAATGAGGTTTAATCGAATAAGCCCGCGTTTTTCCTCTTCATCATAGGCGACATTCATAGCATCGAATATCGCCAACGTCGCACTATGGGTGCTCCATAGTGCGACCGCCAAACCAAACACGAAGGTGACCCCAAGCGTCGAATTGCGGCTCGCTGTCAAAGTGCCGATGCGCTCGGCGATAAGATCGAAAGCCCCGGGGGGCAGTACGCCCGCAAGCTGGCGCAGATGATCCGCCATGGTCGAGGGATCGGCGACCAACCCGTAGAGCGACACGAGAGCCGAGATCGCGGGAAACAGACCGAGAAGGAGATAGAAGGTGACGCCGGCAGCGATCAGGGTGACCCTATCCTCCGAAATCTGATGAAAGACGCGCCAAAGCACATCTTTTAGACCGGTGATCGGGATGGCCTCTGGCACCTCGGCGTTGCGCCCGTGAGGGTCGTCACCTTCCGCAACCACCTTGGTGATCGGTTTGGCCTTCTGATTTATCACGAGAGAAATGCCGACGGCAGTTAGTAAAGCCGCTGTTGTAACGACGCCTCGCCGGCTCATTTCTTCCCTCCGATTTGACAAATATGGTCCGGGAAAACGCCGGAGCTGTGGAAAAGATGCATGCCAGGCTGAAACAGCACGAACCTTTGGCTGACGGCGAGATCGTCGTAGCCTGCTGCCCGGCGCGAAATCGCCTCAGAGTCACGCCCCCCGCGTTTCCGTACTTTTTAACGGCTTGCCGATCGGTACCCGATTTCCTATCGACGGGCACACCTGTTCGCCCGCCTCACGCGCTTCAGGTCGTCTCTAGACACCGCGAAGTGGTCGAGTACCAAGTCGACATTGCGGAGGTTGGATTTGAAGTACATGTCGAACAGGTCACCAAGGACTGGAACCGCGCCTCCTATAAGGTCGACGCCGACATTTCCAAGCATTCTTGCCAGTTTCTCGCGTGGGAGCCCAAGGCGGCGAGCCTCGTTGACGAGATAGAGGCTAACCAAGGTGCCAGCAGCATCCCCTGCCAGCGGCACCAGGCCGAGCACGGAGTCCGCGCCAATGCGCCACCGCGTGAAGGGGATACCAACGGCTGTGTCCATAAGCGAGGCGACATAGGAGAGCCGTCTCAGTCGACGCAAATGGTCGGCACCCAAACTCCTTTCAGTCTTGGGTTGCTCCGGGCCGCCCACACGGATTTCCGATTTTCGATGTTCGCCAAACGGCGTCGAAGCCATCACCATCACTTACCTCGAGCCTAAAACCGTCCAGATGCTCAGTCAGCGCGTATATGGGAGCCAGGTGTCGCATTTGGGATCGGATCAGCGTCCGATCCGATGTTGGACGGTGTCAGACCGCCATTCGGCTGCAACACAGTTTCCCCCTGGCCAACGTCGTCGAATGCAGTCAATTGCACCATCATCTCTTTGGCGCGAAGAACAGCGCGGTCGCCATCAAGGCTCCCGTCACCACCTGCCATCGTGACAGAGACCAACTCGAGGCCCTCGCCCTTGAACTCCACGGTAACCGTACCATTCGCTGAAGTGCTGATGTGTGTATCGATAAGCTGCATCGCATTGCTCCTTTCACTGTCGAGGAAGAATGCGGATTGATCGAGTGAGTTCCGCCCATCTGAAATTCAGCCTTTTGACAACATAAGTTAGACCATGAATTTCGCGCTCTTAAGCCGGGTAGATCGCCACCTTTCGTCGGACTTTTGTCGCCTAGTCCCGTCTGCTGGCGTAAAGCACCGGTGGTAGCCAAGCCAAAATGATTGCCGCCAAAGTGGTGAACCATTCCAAATCTCTTGCGTTTGAAGGAAAACCAGGAGTGACGAATGCTTTACGAAGGACCATTTCACCCACGCCCGCCGGCGGATCGCTATGCCATCGCGTTGGAAGAGGCCAATGATGCAGTGTCAGAGTACGTGCGTTTTGTCCGAGACAACGACGTCGGCAACGACCTTGTCGACGAGATCGAGCTACCTATTCCCAAGCCCCTTCTCGTTGAGGCGTTCACGCTTGTAATTGCGGCGGAAAATCGACCCGATATTCGCGCATTGCTGGTCAAGGCAGGGCTGACCTTGAGCCAGTATCACGTCGGCTTGGGTGAACGGATCAAGGTTCGCCCAATTCCTGCCGCCTCGAGATACCGGCCGTCCAATCCCAACGTTGCCCGGAAATTCGCGTGTGCCCTCCTCCTGACCGCGACTGACCGAACGCGTTTAACCGAGATCTATCAGAACGCACTGAAACGCGGTCGTCATTGATAGGCGACATTCCCAATGCGGATTTGACAGCTCATTTGCTGTCGGTTCGCGACAAGACAACGGTCTGGAGTTGCGTTACTCCGTCAACAATAGGCTGATGACGCATGAGGATCGCCCCTCCGCAGCTCTTATCGTTCCCTAAGAGGCGCGCCAACGAGCGCTCGCGTGGTGCGCGGCGCTGGTCAACCTCAATTGCATGTCATTAAATGGGTTGGCCTCGTTTACCTGTTGCCTTCGGCACAGCTAATGACGAGCGATAGGTTGCTCGCCATCCTTCCAACCCCGATCTCGGCAGAACTGCTCGCCAGCGCGGACGGCGGCCTTTTGGTTTTCGAAAGGACCGATCATCTTCACAACGTCGCGGAAGCTCACAACCAGTGTGCGGTCGACGTGGTCAAAGACCAACTGCATTCCATCCTCATACGGCATTTGTGCGTATCCCCTTTTTCCGCCTGCCCTTTAACGACCCACACCCCAATAAGGTTCCCAAAAAGTAATACTAATCTCTGAGAATATCTGACAAGCGCTACCAGTGGATGGGTTAATCTCCGCGCGGCGGCGGGCTCGCGCTCCAAGCTGGCGCCTCGCCAGAGGGGAAGTCCCCGGTGGGACAGCGGCGCCGCCAACTATAATCACTATCAAGTCCGCAACATTGAGTAATCCGACTGATATCCGTTTTGGACGACCCGTGCATGGTCTGCGAATGATCGAAAGAGCGATACGTTCGTTCGGGTCATTGGTTAGCAGGTCGATTGATTTCAGACGCCGAAGATTTCTCGGCTCGTCACACACGAAACGTGGTGAGCAGGCGCGGTTTGATACCGCGCCTGTCAATAATGTTTAGCGCGTAGCCGTAAGTCTCAGTCGAGACACGCCCGCTGCCACGTTAAGTCCAGTGTTCGCCTCGCCACTCAAAGGTTGCAGGGCATAATTCTTGGCGTTACCGCCCACGAGGGCGTTTGCGCCCAAGCCGACACCGACCGATGCCGCGGCGGATGCGCCGACGTAAGTTCCAGCCAGGGCCCCATCGCCAACCCGCGTCGGGGCTGTGTTAACGACAATCCAGCTGAGATAGGATTTCCCGGTGATGCCGACATCAACGCCGAGCTTTCCGATTGTCCCAGAATAGCGTTCAATTTTTCCGGTCCGCTGCTTGAAGGTGCAAGTCACAGCTTTGTTGGAACCGATGATCATTCCCACTCCGCCCGCAACCTCGCATGAAAGCGTGCCCAAGCGCTCCCGTGGTTCTGTCGCGGCGATGTGATGGTTAGAATGCTTTGCCTGCTTGTGCATGGATGCCGCGTTGACCTGGGGCACCAGGGAGAGTGATGCGGCGGCGGCGATTAGAATTGCGTTTTTCATCTCAGGTCCTTTCTTCAGCCCGTATAATAACGCCGCCACCGACTTTTCGTTCAAACGACCATAGCTTGTCTATTCGACCAAAAAAATACCACCGGCTATGCGTGCATGTCGCCTCTGAGCTTGCCCCGTTAAATCTTTCAGGGCGTAAAACCCAAACGAGAGCAAGGATGGTAGCGAGATCTTGACAATTCTGGACCTGTCAAGCTCTGACTGGACCCCCCGTTTTTCCGTGGCCATGAGCTAGGGGTTTCACCTGCGCTTTGCCATCACAAGCGCACCAAGGCCGGGTCTTGCCTCACGTCCATGCTAGTCCATGCTTCTTCGCAGCCCGTCTACATGGCTGACGATGCTGGCGGCGACGATGTTTATTGCGACATCCTCCTCCGGCATCATCACTTTTCGACTATCGAAAAGCCTAAGCCCGCAAAGACCGACAAATGCATCTTGGGCGGTATTGACCTCAATCCTGTGGATTGGCGTCCCTCGCGTCGATCAGACGGTGGGTCTGCCCTATGTATCATCCCCTGCGCCCGCTAGCGTGTGCAGGTTCACGGAAGACCCATATGCCAGGTAAAAAGCAGGCCACTGATAGTCGAGGAAAGCGCCGATCGCTGTTGGCGCAACTTGCCGACGAGCCAGAGAAGCTGTTCGCTGGCGCATTCCGGCAGCAATACGGCGCCATCTGCTTTCGCTACGTTGGTATGTCCTCGAAAATCGAGGTGCTTGTCATCTCGTCGCGAGACACCGGTCGCTGGATTGTGCCCAAAGGCTGGCCGATGAAGAAGAAAAAACCTCATGAGGCGGCGGCGGTCGAGGCTTGGGAAGAAGCCGGGGTCAGGGGTAGTGTGCGCAAGGACGCGGTTGGACGGTACACCTATCTCAAATTTCTCGATGACGGTAGCGTTGTTCCAACGATCGTCGATCTCTTCCAGATAGAGGTCACCGTCCAGAAAGACGAGTTCAAGGAAAAGGGGCAGCGCCGGATCGCCTGGGTCGAACCAGACGAAGCAGCGCGGCGCGTGCGCGAGTTGGAGCTAAAATCGCTACTGGTCGACTTCAAGCCAAAGGGAAAGCGCAAGGGAGCCTGACACAGGCCCACGCGCCGTCGTCGTGCCGACGCTGATCGTATCTGTAAAGGTTGAGGAATGGGTTCTTGACGAAGCGACCCCACACGCTGTCAATTGCCGGCGACGACAACAGTGAAACAGGCAAATGGGCCAAGAGCAAAGTTCAATCTTCCCTCTCATCGCGGATCCAATCGCTCAATTTGCGACGATCGTTCTTCTGCTTGTGGCCGCGAGATTTCTCGCCCGCGGAAGACCTACGCACCGCTTTCTGGTCCATATAACCTTCTTTGCTGTCCTCACTGTGCTTCTTGTCGGTAACAACGTCGCACCATGGACGACGGGCACCGTCGATGAGGATCTTACGCACCGAATGTTCATCGGCATTGCAAAGGCGACATGGTGGGCCGGAGGCGCGATGGTGCTCGCCAGCTCTGTTCGTGTATACCTCATTTTCGAGCGCAAGCCCCGTGAAGGCCGCCTGCTTCAGGACCTTTTGGTAGCCGTAATCTACCTTGGTGCTGTGCTCTCGATCGTGGCCTTCGTGTTCGATCTACCTGTGCGAACGTTGATCGCTACATCCGGCGTTTTCGCCATCGTTTTGGGTCTGGCCCTTCAAAGCACGCTCAACGACGTTTTCTCCGGTATCGCGCTTAACCTAGGCAGGCCGTACGCAGTTGGAGATTGGATCGAGGTGGAGGGCGGCGTCCGCGGACAGGTCGTAGAGACGAATTGGCGATCGACACACCTGCTCAGCGACACAAATGATCTCGTCATCGTACCAAATAGCGCCCTCGCCAAGGCGACGTTGACAAACCTCACAGGGGGCGACACCGTTCATGGGAGCAAAATCATTGTCCGGGCCATGCCGACGCGCTCGCCAGCTGTCATAGAGGAGACTATGCGGACGGTGCTGTTAAGCGCGAATTCTATTTTGAAGACGCCTCCACCATCTGTATCGATCACCGGCCTTGACGGATCCTCAATCGAGATTGAACTGTCGTTCAAGGTCGCAAGTCTCGGACAGACTGGCGCTGCGAAAAACGAAATATTCGATCTGGTTTACAGGCATACGAAGGCGGCTGGCATACAGCTTTCAGCGCCTTCGAACGCGTTGGCGGAACCACACTTTTCAGACACAACAAGCAAGCATCCTGGAACTCCCTGGCGCCTGCTCACCTCAATTCCCCTGTTTTCGGCACTCACCGAAGATGAAATGGAAACTGTCGCTAACAGTATGAAGCGACTGACTTTCAAAAAGGACGTCGTGATCGCTCCTCAGGACGCATCAATGACATCCTTGATGATAATCCGAAGTGGGGTTGTGGTGATAGAAAACGACAACGGCGCCGGCAGGACGGAATTGACCAGATTGGCGCCTGGTGATCTTTTCGGTGAACGCGGCGTCTTGATGGGCGCGCCAGAGCCGGCTGCGATGCGAGCATTAACTTTGGTCGTGGTATACGAGATCTCCAAGGATCATTTAGCGAGCGTGATGCATGACCGCCCAGCCTTGGTAGAAGAACTTAGCCAGCTTTTGGCGAAACGGGTCGAGACGGAAGAGCATCTGCGAGCTGACAACGAAAGCGCTTCTGGAGTACGCCCAGTTTCTCTGGCGGCTCGAATACGGCATTTGTTCAGTGTGCCCACCCACTAACGTGTCTGATCATCAAGAGCCTCAGTGCGGATGGTGCCGCATAAACGCCCTTCGCATCAACAACACGAGCAGCGTCTATCCTGCTGTCTGGCCTCTAGCGTTCGAAATGCGGCCTCGGGCTTGAACGGGGTGATCGGCGACGGCTCGGTTTCTACCACCGCTTTTCGCAAGGTAGAGCGCCTTGTCAGCGCGCAATATCAGCTCGTTCATTCCACCGGCATCGCCGCGCGGGGCGAACGAGACACCGATACTGGCTGTCATCGTCAGTGAATGCTCGCCTTCTAGCGGAATTCGCATGGCTTCAATTCGCCGGCACACAAAAGCCGCGTCCAGCAGTGCCTGCTCTTCGTTGTCCGCATTGTAGACGATGACAAACTCTTCACCTCCGTAGCGGGCTGCCAGAAAACTCGGTAAGCGATCAAGTGAGACGAGAAGCAGAGCTAAGCTTTGAAGGCATTGGTCACCGACCTGGTGTCCGTGGCGGTCGTTGATGGATTTGAAGTGATCAACATCGATTAGCAAGACCGCAGTGCCACCAATCTTGTCCTTGTCGGCAAGCGCCGACTGTAAATATGTCTCAAATGTCCGGCGGTTCGCCAGTCCAGTCAACGGGTCTTCTTCGGCGAGTGCCTGCAACACCACGTTCTTTCGTCGGAGTTCACTTGCCGTATCTCCATAAGAAAGCACCGCGTCTCCGATCATCGCGAGCTCCGCGAGAACCGGACGCGTCTGTACAGGTAAGGTTGGCCTATTTTCACTGATGCGCTTGAGGTTTCCGATCGCCGCAAGAACGGGCTTTGCAAGATGCCGTCGAGCGAGCAGAACCAGCACGACGCAGAAAAGGCCGGGCATCAGCAACGTCAACAAGACGGTGTTCCTCGTGCTTGCGGCTCCCGCCTCTATTTCCTTGGCAAGTCTGTCGGCGGCGAGAGCCGCGTCTCCGCTCAGCTCCTTCCCCATTTCGTCGATGATCTTGATCGCTTGGCTGTATGCAGCCGTCGCACGTTCCTCGAAGGTGAAGGCGGCAGTGCTCTGCCCAGCACTGTCACGGGCCTGCTGCCGAGCCGCGGCGATCTCTTTCGCAAGCGTTGCCACGCTTTTCGATCCCGAAACGACGCGTTCGCCAGCGTCGAACGGAAATCCTTGCGCGAGCGCTTGTATCTGGAGCTGTATCTGCCGTTCGAGGCGTCTATCACGCGCAAGATAGATCGCCCTGACCAAAGACGCCAAACGCTCGGTCTTGACGGCATTTCGGGTCTGCGAGAGGATCAGCGGCAACTGCGTTTCGCGGGTGAACTTGGCTTCTCGTTCGATCTTCGTGAGCAAGACGCCAGTGAATATAGCGGCGGCGCCTGTGTACACCAGCGCGATGAGAAAGAGCGCCCTGCCCGCTGATCTAAGCGAGATTTGACGTGACGACCGCCACCGTGACCAAGACTTCAACATTTGCAGCCTTAGTATATGCTGAAGGGGAAGTAGGCGTCATTGATCCGATCGTATGTGCCGTTAAGCTTGATTTCCTTGAGGGCCGCGTTGACGCGAGCGAGAAGCGCCTGGTTGCCCTTGTGGGCGGTGATGTGTGCCGAGCTTTGCAGGAAGTCGCTCGAGATCGGGTCTCCGACATAGCTGAATGCAGACCCCTCCGGGGTCTCCATAAAGGTCAGGAGCTCGATTGCGTCGCCGATGAGGAGATCTGCCTTTTTTTCGATGAGCAGCTTGCGTGCCGCCGGCTGGTCCTCCCCAAGCAGGATCGTACTCTTTGGGTAAGCCTTTTTGAGATATTCCGCCTGGATCGTCCCGCTCTCCACGGCAATCCGCGCGCCGGCCAGCGCTTCCGGTGAGCTGTCCTGATATTTTTCGTCGCCGACGAGCACCGAGTGAGAGCGGTAATAAGGTTCGGAGAAGTCGATCCGGGCGGCGCGCTCTTTCGAAAAGGCCATGCTGGCGACGATCAGATCGTATTTGTTGGCTTCCAGGCCGTCGATGATGTCGTTCCACGCGACGGCCTGGAAGGAACATTCCACAGACATCTTGGCGCAGATAGCCTTTGCAATATCCACGTCAAAGCCCTTGAGCTCACCGTTATCGAGGAAATTGAACGGCGGGTACGCGCCCTCGGTCGCTATTCGTAGCGTCTCGGCATGGCCCGCACCAACGGCCAACAGCGTCGTCAGGGCAAATGCGATACTCAGTCGTCGAAGCATTCGTTGATCTCCTCAACCGCATCAATAGCCCGCGACTGCTAATAAAGATTTTCGAAATAAAGTTAAATGTTATTGAGATAACAAACGGGCTTCGATAATCCGATGAAACGACCCAAAGATTTTTGGCCCAGTTCAGGAACTTTTTCAACGCACGCGAGTTAAAGGGGGTGCAAGGCGTTTGAAATCCATCTTGCCGCGGATGCGTACAGCATACGATCCGCCAGAAGCCCGGCGTTGGATTGTTCCGCACCGGGCTTTTCCTTTATCAGCGGTCGTCTAACCCTTCCACATCACGATCACCTAAATCAGCACTCACGCATAACGTACGCTCTGATCTTATCCCGTGGGGATGAGCCGGCGCTCAAACTCACAACTTGAAATGCGTACAGTCAACTCGCTTGAGGACACGTGATGGCTGACAAAAACGATAAGACGCGGGCCTGCCCAATCTACAAGGAAGAGATAAAGGTTGCCGCTACGCGTTGTATTCACTGCCATACCGAAATCCCCCCGGGCGCAGACGGCCGCGCAAGGCCTCCAATGATCATGGGCCGGCGCATTCGTGCCATGGCGCACCGCGCATCCGCGGCAGCGGGACCATCATCCGCGTGTAACGACCTCAAGATCGATGACGCCGGCGTCTGGGAATACATCGGGGAAGACGACGAATATTGCTACTACTGGGTCCGTCCTAGCGCGATGGCACCACGCCGACACCGTGGTCGATCGCAGGTGTCACCGCGTATTTTCGCAGGAGGCACTCTTCTTCCATGTGATGGGGTATTCCGCGTTAGGTGTCCACCTGCCAGCCTGACCTGGACGCCAGCTTTTTCGCACCACACACCATCGCAGCTAAAATCAGGTAGACAAAAGAACGCCGGGGTTGAGGCGCTTCAAATAGCTGGGAAGTGGCTGGCAACCGATAGTGGCGGCCTATGCTACGTCGCTAACGCCACGGAGCTATCGAAAAGCCGTTCTGATCGCGACCGGACGTGCGATAAACGACTGAGCGGTCGACAGCGCGCGGCGACGAATCTCGGGGTCGCAAGCGAATGAGTTTCTAGCACCCCAAGAAACGAATTGGTTTTTGGACCTTCATCATCGATGACGGTCGCATGGCGATGGCGCAGCATTGGTTTCCCGACACTGCGCCTATGTCTTCAGAAACTCTTGCGGAAACCGAAGGTTACAGCGTTGCTACGGAAATCCGTGCTCGACGAGGTACCCGCCTGCGAGGTAAAATCGAAATTATCTGCGGCTGTGAACCTATATCCGATGTCGAGTGTCGTGTTGTCGAACAGAGAAACGTCCGAGAACAATCCAATAGCCTGCAGGTTGATCCCAAAACCCGCATCAAGATGATAGGCGAAGGCTGTGTCGCTGTCGTCCATCAACGTCCCGGTAACCGCAACGCCCTGCTTGCGAAGGTCAAGGTTCATGAAGCCGACACCACCGCCAACATATGGAGTGATGGCGCTCAACGCTCCGTCTGCCGCCAGAGGAATATCCAGGTATCCATTGACATAACCTTGGATCGAGCGAGCATCGCCGAAGGAGTTGATGCCGCCGAGACCTACGCCCCCAATGCTATGCTCATCGACCGAAGCTGTACCATAGCCGATTTCCAGTTCCATACGCGGCGAAACGAAACCGTACGCTCCAAAGTCGTAGCCAGCTCGAAGAGCGCTATAGAAACCGACGTCATAATCGGTCGAGACCGTGGTGCCGCCGACGCCGAAGCTGGTGTCGTCGAGAAAGTTCACGGACGATAGAGAACCGATGTAAAAACCGGATGACGACTGCACCACAACCGGCTGCTCGACGGGCTGCACCAAATCTGCTGCAAGCAGCGAGGACGTGGAGGAGACGAGAGCGGTGAGTACGAGAGCTGGAATTTTCATTGTGAACCCAAACTTATGCGCCACAAGGAATTCGTGGGCTTCAGGTTTCGCAAGTAGGAAGGATTGGGCGGCATTCCACCCGCAGATCGCGATGACGAAGAGAGCGTGACATAAATGCAACGCGAGATTACGCTTGCCTGCATCAAGAATCCCCGGCACGTCATTCTTGAGCGATTTTTCAACCGGATTGGCGACGGCACCGAGAGCCGCCACCTGCTGTCGGAAAGAAGTGAAATTGTCCGCCCCTTCACCTTTGATATATGCGCAACCGCCTGTAACCTAGAACAGCTGGAATGGTCCTGGAAGCGGCGTCGTTGTCTATGGTGTAAGCAGGACCACGGACCTTCGCAGTAATAGATCAGACGCTGAGGTATCCCTCCAACCGCTTGCAGACTGAGATTATCAAGACCTTCGCGCCTTCGCAGCGTAAACAGGGCGCCTTGATGGCGTCAAACTGGCTAGCGTGTCAGATACTTTGCAAATAATTTGGCCACCCTCGATGCGCCTCGTCCTCGATGTTTGTTAAGTTACAAGTCGCAAGAGGCGAACGAATGAACAAACTCAGCGCTCGAGAATGTGCAGAACCTATCCGGCTTGAGAAATGGTGATATGATCGTCCCATGGCAGCGAAGACTACACTCAACGCAAAGAACCTCGAGGCACTCGGCGTGCAAAGGCTCGCCGAACTGCTTATTGAACTCAGCACTGGCAGCGCCACCCATCAGCGACGTCTTCGCATGGAACTTGCTGGAAACCACGGTAGCGCCGAGGTGGCCCGAGAGGTCCGAAAACGGCTGTCCAGCATTGCACGCGCTAAGACTTTCATCGACTGGCGCAAGGTCAAAGCCACGAAGACGGATCTGGAGACTCAGCGGAAGATCATCGTCGAGACCATCGCTTCCCACGATCCGGTGGAAGCTTTCGAGTTGATTTGGCAGTTCTTGGCGGTCGCGGATCGTCTCTTTGAGCGCTCGGACGACGGCAACGGGTCGTTGATGCAAAGCTTCCATCAGGCAGGCATAGACGCCGGGAATATCGCCAAATCCGCGAAGATCGACGCCGACGTTCTTGCGGAGAAGGTATTCAAGGCAATTCAGCGCAACGGCTACGGACAATTTGACCGGCTGATCACTGCGATGGCTCCGGCGCTCGGCCATAAAGGCCTGGAGCATGTTAAGGGGCTCTTCGTCGACTGGTCAACAGAAGCAAGGGAGAAGCTGGCTAAAAATGATCGACAGATCATCGGCTGGAGCAGCGTAGGTGCGATCTACGAGGACGACGTCTACGAAAATCACAAAGATCTCACCATTCGCATCGCGCTGCAGGAGATTGCGGACGCCCAGAATGATGTCGACGCCTACATTGCGCAGCAACCGGAGAAGACACGTAGCGCCCCCATGGTTGCCGCCGATATCGCCAACCGTCTTATCTCAGCGGGGCGAGCCGAAAAAGCACTCGCAGCGCTCGACAATGTCGAGGCCGAGGGATGGGAGAATGTTCCGTTCGAATGGCAGCTTGCACGAACCGCGGCACTAGAAGCGTTGGCGCGGAACGATGAAGCCCAAGCGTTTCGGTGGATGTGCTTCGAACAATCCTTAAATGAAGAGCACCTGCGTGCCTACGTCCGGCGCTTGCCTGATTTCGACGACATCGAAGCCGAGGAGAGAGCTTTCGCATTCGCACAGGCATTTCCCGATGCCAATCGCGGCCTTAAATTCTTCCTGCGGTGGCCATCGCCGGCACAGGCAGCAAAGCTCGTGATAAATCGGTCGGGCGAGCTCGATGGGGATTATTATGAGCTGATGACCCCGGCGGCCGAGATGCTTTCAACGAAGTACCCATTGGCCGCGACAATCGCCCTGCGAGCCATGATTGACTTCACTCTGGATAGTGGCCGATCGAGCCGATACAAGCACGCAGCACGACACCTTACGGAATGCAAGTCATTGGCGAACCAGATTGAGGATTTCGGTAAGGTACGGGCGCACGAGGATTATCTGGCGGATTTGCAGCGGGAGCATGGGCGGAAGTCGGGATTTTGGGGTCTGGCATCTTAGCGGGCGCACCTAAACTTGCCGGCTGCTTCTGAGCGACCTAACCGTCGAGAAGTAATCGGTTGGCAATTGAGGCTCACGCCCGCCCCTTTTCCCGCTGATATGAGAGAGGGATCATCCCGGCACTATGAGCGCTTGTGCCTTTGCACGGCCAGCGCACGTCGCTTTCGATACCACAATCGATGCACAATACTGTGACAACGGGCGCGGGTGAAGGCCGACCTGGTCGTCCTTCTGAGATCGACACCAGGTTGCGCGCCTTAAACAAAGTCTCTTGACGCGAACTCTTTGAGCCGGACCGCGAAACGTCGCAAACCGTTGAAGACCCGCGACCTTGCGATCGCGTAACCGGTATTTTCATCGCACACACGAGAGTGCTCGTTCTAAAAATTCTGCGAACAGAGGCGGTGCAATTTTCTTGCTGGCTTTGGATGAGGAGGTCCGAACACCAAGTGTGCAATCCAGCCGATTGTGAACCGTAAAGACCTATGGCTCGTCGGGCAGTTTGACGAATTTTGTTGACTAGGAAACTTCTTCGATTTAGTTTCCTAGTCAACAAGGAGTTGATCATGACATCAGTCGCGAAGCTGACCGATCACACCGGCTATTGGATGCGAATGGTATCAAACGCCGTGTCGCAGGAGTTCTCCCGCAAGGTATCGTGTGAAGATGTCACTGTCGCAGAATGGTCATTCATGCGTTCGCTCTACGACCTGGAACCCACGCCTCCATCGATTCTGGCGGAAAGAATGACCATGACAAAGGGAGCCATCAGCAAACTTGCGGAACGCCTGATGGCCAAAGGACTGGTTGCGAAGGCACAGAGCCGAGAGGACCGGCGCGCCCACAACTTGTCCCTGACGACAAAGGGACGAGCCAAAATTCCGGTCCTGGCGTCGCTTGCCGATCAGAACGACGCTGATTTCTTTGGCGTGTTGACGAAGGAAGAGCATGAGACACTCGACCACATTCTAAGGGTCCTCACCGAAAGGCGCGACTTGAAAGCAACCCCGGTGGACTGAACCATCGACCGAACCCAACATTGAAATGAAAGGAAGCCACCATGGACGCAGAACGGATTGCTGTTGCCGAAAATTGCCTGCATTCTGCCCATGATGGAAGCTTGAGCTTCCCGGAGATTGTCGGAAAACTATTAGCGGCGGGCTTCGAGGGATACACAGTCGACTACCGCCGCAACACCCAAACCTATTACCTGCCGGATGGAGATAGTGTCGCCTTCGATATGCGTCTCTCCGCTGGCAAAGTCGCCGCTACATTCGATACGAGCGAGGTGGAGCGCCTGGTGCGATGGGCTCAGGCCAATCCTGAGAACTATAGCTACGTCGCCTTCTGCGAGAAAGCCAAGGCCGCTGGTTGCGCAGGCTACATCGTCTCGTTTCTCGGCCGCCGGGTACTTTACTTTGGCCGTACCGCGGACACCCATATCGAGCACTTCCCGAACTGAAGACTAGGGCCATGATAAAGCTGATAGAACCGTCGACCATCCTTACATAGCAAGCTCGTGCTCCGGCAATTGGCCTGCTGCGGCAAAAAAGCCACAGCACTCTTAAGCGGGCAACACTGCTGCCATCACAGACGCCGAACTATGAAAAAGCCTTGCCGAGGTCGTCCGAGAATAACGGCTCAACGCTTCCAAGGTTTTAAACAATGCGGCAACCAGTCAGTCCCAAGGTTCTTTGGCCGGCCGTGTGGAGCACGACCGCGGCTTGCAGGCTCGGCGGTGTCTGCTACCGAGCTCAGCTTTTTCGACATCCGGCTTGATACCGAGTACAAAGTCGATAACCTTCGATGAAGACATCTCGCACGGCTTCAGCAACGGACGCATCTGTCCGATTTGATAGAGATTGAAGGAGACGATGTCGTTTCCTGCAAGTTCCTCTGCGAAGAGCCAGATGCGACGCCCGTTGTCGGATCGGCGCAACGTTACACCCCAGCTTCGGCCGTCGAGCTCACCCCTAAAGTATCCGGTCGGAAGCCGCAGGAGAGCGCCTTGGAAATCCACGATTTCCGCCTCCAGATCGGTCACGGCGCAAGGCACTCTTCGCAAATGCCGCAGCAATCCTCATCGAGTATGGCGGACTGCCCGCAGCAGTCGCATGCGGCCGTCTGCAACCCCGCGAGGATCCTCGGTTGAGGCGGCAAAATGTCGATCATGTCTTCGTTATAGTGGCTAGTAGATTGGTGTTCGTCCATGACTGGCTCCAGTATCTGGACTCCAGATAGTGAATGGTTTTTCGATAGCAAGACAGGCGCCTTGAAGGCGTGGTTTTGGACGTCATTCCGCGTAGTCGGCTTACTCTAACTGCAACCCAGGGGCACTGTGAACGTTTCCTCGTTACCAGGCGACGATGGATGAAGCTCTGTCCAACATCGAAGTGCGCTGCGCGAGCTCAACCAATTTGCGGATCGATCAAGCGGGTGGACCCGAATATGCCCGCAGGCGTCGCGACACGCCGACCTGCACTGTCGAAACAGTGGATGGCGTCCGGTTCGGCCTGAAGCATCACCCGGCTACCTATAGACATTGTTGATCTGCCTGCTACTCGAAAGACAATCTCCACGCCACCAGCCGTCGTGGCATGAATATAGCTTTCTGCACCGACAAGTTCGATGGCATCGATGTCGACAGCAAGGCTGAAGGTTGAACCTTCCCGCGTGTGACCGATTTTCAAGTCCTCAGGGCGAATTCCGATGGTTGCCACTCCGATGGGAAGTGACAGGCCGGGAGCGTCGGTGCCCAACGCGTCGGCGCGGACAAGGTTCATGGCCGGCGAACCAATGAAGGCTGCCACGAAAGTCGTGGCCGGCCGCTCGTAAAGCTCGATCGGCGTGCCGACCTGCTCGATCTGCCCTCCATTCAGCACGACAAGGCGATCTGCAAGGGTCATGGCCTCCATCTGGTCATGGGTCACATAGACGCTGGTCGTGGCCAATTTACTCTGGAGTTTGCGGATCTCAACCCGCATCTGGACACGCAGCTTGGCATCAAGATTCGACAACGGCTCATCGAATAGAAATGCCTTCGGCTCGCGCACGATTGCTCTGCCCATTGCGACCCGCTGCCTCTGCCCGCCTGACAGTTGGCGTGGCTTGCGCTCGAGCAGGGAACCGATTTCCAAGGAAGCCGCCGCAGCAGCAATTCGCCGTTCTATCTCTGCTGCAGCCATCCCTCTATTTTTCAGGCCATAGGCCATGTTCTGCCTGACGGTCATATGCGGATAAAGCGCGTAATTTTGAAAGACCATAGCGATATCTCGCTCGGATGGTTCCAAAGCGTTGACGACGCGCCCGTCAATGGCGATCTCTCCAGAGGAGATTGCTTCCAATCCCGCAATCATCCGCAAGAGCGTGGATTTCCCGCACCCGGACGGTCCCACGAGAACCACCATCTCGCCATCGGCGATATCGAGCGAAATCCCCTTTAATGCCTCGAAGCCACCTGCATACGTCTTGCGAACGTCCCTGATCGTGATGCTTGCCATTACTTCTCTGTCTCCACGAGGCCCTTCACGAACCAGCGCTGCATCAAGACGACAACGAGGATCGGGGGAATGATTGCAAGAATTGCGGTAACCATGACGAGGTTCCAAGGCGTCGCCGCGTCGGCGAAATCGACCATCTTGCGCAACCCGATGATGATCGTCGACATGCTGGCGTCGTTGGTCACAAGCAGTGGCCAGAGATACTGCGTCCAGCCGTAAATAAAGAGAATGACGAAAAGCGCCGCCAAGTTGGTACGTGAGAGCGGAAGCAGGATGTCGCGCATGAAGCGGAACGGCCCTGCATTGTCGATGCGGGCAGCCTCCACCAATTCGCCGGGTATCGTCAGGAAGAACTGCCGAAACAGGAACGTTGCCGTTGCCGATGCCATCAGTGGCAAGGTCAGCCCCGCATAGGTGTCAATCATGCCCAGATCAACGATGACCTTGTATGTCGGCAGGATGCGAACCTCTACGGGCAGCATCAGCGTCACGAAAATCATCCAGAAGAAGACCATGCGCAGCGGAAAGCGGAAAAACACGATCGCGAACGCCGACAGGAAGGAAATGATAATCTTGCCGATCGCGATCATAGCCGCGACGACAATCGTGTTGAACATCATGCGCTCGAGGCTGACCCCGACGACCCGCTCAACCCCGCCAACCAAGGCGTCGCCATAATTCTCCGTGAAATGGCCTTGCGGCAGCATGGTGATTGGTGGGCGCAGTATCTGCGCCGACGTCATCGTCGAGGCGACGAACGTGTAGTAGATCGGGAAGGCAACAATAATGATCCCGATCACGAGGATCAGATGGCCTGTGATATTTGCGATGGGGCGTCGATCGATCATCTCAAACCTCAAGCGTAGTGCACGCGGCGTTCGACGAAGCGAAACTGCACGGCCGTCAGCGCGATAACGATCACCATCAAGACGACAGACTGGGCCGCGGACGAGCCGAGATCGAGATTGACGAAGCCGTCATTATAGACCTTGTAGACCAGTGTCTCGGTCGCCTTTGCTGGCCCACCTCCGGTCACGGCATGGATGATGCCGAAGGTATCGAAGAAGGCGTAGACCGTGTTGACGACAAGCAGGAAAAATGTCGTTGGTGCCAACAGTGGAAAGACGACTGTCCAGAACCGACGGCTGCCGCGCGCGCCGTCAATAGCTGCTGCTTCGATCAACGATTTCGGGATCGCCTGAAGGCCGGCGACGAAAAACAGGAAGTTGTAACTGATCTGCTTCCATGCGGCCGCGACAATCACCAAGACCATGGCCTGTCCGCCGTTCAAGAGCGGATCCCAGGCAAACCCTGCGCGTCGCAGGATATAGGCGAAGCTTCCCATCGCCGGATTGAACATGAAGAGCCACAACATGCCCGCAACTGCAGGGGCCACAGCGTAGGGCCAGATCAACAGCGTGCGATAAAACGTCTGGCCCCGCCTGATACGATCGACGGCGGTGGCAAGCGTCAACGCCACGATCATCGCCAGGGCTGCGGTCGCCACACTGAACACGACTGTCACCTGAAGCGAATGAATGTAGCTCGGGTCGCTGAGGATCCTGCGAAAGTTCGCAAGTCCAACAAATCCACTTTTCAGCCCGAACGGGTCTTCCCGCTGCATCGACTGATAAAGCGCCTGACTGGCCGGCCAGAAGAAGAACACGACCGTTAGAACGATCTGCGGCGCCAACAAGAAATAGGGAAGGACTTTATTCGGGAAGACGACATTTTGCACGTGGAGACCCCTTGAGCAAAGCGAGATGACCATCCGCGCGCGTGAGCGCGGATGGTCGACAGATCAAGCTTACTGGGCGATCGCCTGCTGGATGGCCGCGTTGCCTCGCTCGACCGCCTTATCGAGAGCGGCCTTGGCGTCCTGCTTGCCCGCGAGCATCGCTTCGAACTCCTCGTTCATGATGTCGCGAACCTGAGGCAGGTTGACGAGACGAACACCCTTGGAGTTTTCCGTCGGCGCCTTGCCCATCATCTGCAGGATCGGCGTCTCGCGACCGGGGTTCTTCTCGTAGAACCCCGACTTCTTCGTTTCCTCATAGGCAGCCATGGTCACAGGCATGTAGCCCGAGACCTGATGGAGGCGCGCCTGGATCTTGGTCTGCGACAGGAAATGGAAAAACTCGGCAATACCTTTGTATTCAGCGTCGCTTTTGCCAGCGAACACCCAAAGGCTTGCACCGCCGGGAATGGTGTTTTGCGGGCGGCCTTCCCCAGGCTCGTAGGGCAATTGTCCGATCCCGTAGTTCATGCCGCTCTTGACGATATCGCCCAGGCCGCCGGAAGATTCCGTGAGGATAGCGCACTCGCCCGAGGTGAAGAGCTGCTTTGCCTCAGACGTGCGTCCGCCATAGCGAAACGTTCCATCCTTGGCGAGGTCGGCGATATCCTGGAAGTGCTTGACGAAGTCAGGCGAATTGAAGGACAGTTTGACGTCG
Source organism: Hyphomicrobiales bacterium (assembly GCA_900465665.1). Taxonomy (GTDB): domain Bacteria; phylum Pseudomonadota; class Alphaproteobacteria; order Rhizobiales; family Rhizobiaceae; genus Rhizobium. The sequence goes on along the minus strand of UBJO01000074.1, from coordinate 94,752 downwards.
GTACCCGCCAAGCCGTTTTCGTTGCTGCCGTAAGAGAGATTATTCCATGCGGCAAAATTTTCGGTTTGGATCCAAGTGAGCCAGGTCGACGTCAGACCGCAGGCAGCGCCGCTTGCCTTGATTTTCTTGGCAGCTTCGATGACCTCAGGCCACGTCTTGGGTGCGGCCTCCGGGTCAAGTCCGGCCTTCTTGAACAGGTCCTTGTTGTAATAGAGGATCGGCGAGGACGAGTTATACGGGAAAGACAGCATGGTGCCGTCCGGCCTGGAATAATAGGCCGCAATACCCGGCAGATATTCGTCCTTGTTGAATTTGTAGCCGCCCTTCTCGAGGACCTCGGCGACCGGCATGATCGCCCCTTCGGCCCCCATCATCACGCCACTGCCAGCGTCGAACACTTGAAGGATGGCCGGCGACTTCTTGGCGCGGAAGGCTGCGATGCCGGCGTTCAGTGCCTCGGGATAGGTACCCTTGAACACCGGAACGATCTTGTAATCGGCTTGAGCCTCGTTGAATTCCTTGGCGAGCTGGTCGACGACCTCGTTGTTGGCGCCGGCCATGGCATGCCACCATTGCAGTTCGGTGGCGGCATACGCGCCGCCGGCAGTGGTGCTTGAAAGAAAAGCTGCGGCAAAGCCGATCGCGATTGAATGACGAAACATGTTTCCTCCCATTGGGTCAATTCGCGCACATTGCGCCTGCGTGGCGCAGCCGACCTCCCCGTCAGCCACGCCGCACATCTGTCAAAGCCGATAGACAGCTTCGAATTGGTTTCCTGTCACAATTAACGCCCCGGGGCGATCTGTCCAGATATCGGCAATCCTGCGTTGTCAGATTCCGGCGATAGCCCGAAGATCCTCGACCGCGCCAGGGGCTGCCGCAAGAACGGGCGCCCCCTTCGTCAATCGGTCTCCATCGGTCGGGAAGGTGTGATACCAGCCGCCGGCCTCCTTCACGAGGCAAAAACCGGCCAGGCAGTCCCAGGCATGCATATAGGGTTCGTAGTAGCCCACGAGACGGCCGGCAGCAACATAAGCAAGCATTAGCGCGCCTGATCCGTTTCGAATGAAGTTTCCGCCGGCAGACAGGAGCTTCTCCACCATTGCGGCGACGAATGCCGGCGTGACATGATTGTTGGCGCCGATACCTGTTACGGAATTGCGGATTGTGCGAGAAGGATCAAGCGACAGCGATTTCCCGTTCAACGTGGCTCCGGATCCGACAGCTGCCGCGTAGAGTTCACCGTGGCATGGCGCAAAGATAACACCGACAACCGGCACATTATCGTGAAGAAGTGCGATCGAGATGCACCAATTCGGCATGCCATTGACGAAAGGGCTCGTGCCATCAATCGGATCGACGACCCAGGTCAAGCCCGATGTACCGCCTTCAAGTCCGTATTCCTCTCCGAGGAAACCGTCGCCGGGATAGGCTTCGTGAACGGCGTCGCGAATGAGGTTTTCGACATCCCTGTCAGCGATCGATACGACGTCTTGGGGGTCGCGTTTGGTTTCTATGACCAAGCTGTCTCTTTTTTCGAAATAGTCGAGAGCCAGGGCGCCGGCCTTCTTTGCGATAGCTTCCGCAAAGGCCCTGCGCGCATCCAGGCCCGGTGAGGTGATCAGCGTCATTTCAAACCCTCTCAAGATAATTCAACCGTTCTGTCCGGTAATCAATGCTGTTCCACGGTCCTTCAAGGTGATGGCGACCTCGGTCGCCGTATCGAAGGGTGAATCAACCGTCCTGTCGATGACAAACAGGTTGCCCCTGCTCGTCGCGACCTCATATTCGACATGGTCGCCAAGATAGGCGGCATGGGTGACCTTTCCGATGAAGGCACCGTTCGCGGTCGCGCGGTGCAATTGGATCGCGTTTGGCCGGATGGCCAGTTCGGCTTTTCCGGCCGACACATTCCGAGCCGGGACGCGGTGTTTCAGTCCTTCTATCGAGATCAGCGCGGTGCCGCCCTCGACGCTTTCTACCTGACACGCCAGTACATTGGCCTCGCCCATGAAATCGGCAATGAAGGCGGATGCGGGCGCATCATAAAGATCGCGCGGCGCGCCCTGCTGGGCGATTTCGCCGTCTTTCATGACGATGATTTGGTCAGAGACGGCAAGGGCTTCGTCCTGGTCATGCGTGACATAGACCGCGGTAAAGCCCAGTCGCTGTTGCAGATCGCGAATTTCGGTGCGTACCTTTCGACGCAAGCGTGCGTCGAGATTTGAGAGCGGCTCATCGAGAAGCAACACCTGCGGCTCCAGAACCAAGGCGCGCGCCACGGCAACGCGCTGTTGCTGGCCACCCGACAACTCGGCCGGTAGCCGCTCGCCCATGCCGTCGAGGCCGACGAGCTTCATCGCCTCCTTGGCGCGTTCGCGCGCTTCCTTACGCTTGATACCAGATGATTCCAGACCATAGGCGACGTTGTCGAGCGATGTCATATGCGGAAAGAGCGCGTAGCTTTGAAACACCATCGAAACATCGCGCTCGTTTGCCGGCAGCATCGTTACGTCTTTTCCGCCGATCAGAATACGTCCGGACGAGGGATGCTCGAGACCGGCGAGCATGCGCAGCGTCGTTGTTTTGCCGCATCCCGATGGCCCGAGAAGCGTGACAAGCGCTCCAGGTTCGATTGTGAGCGACAGGTCGGGGATCGCCGTGAAGGCGCCAAATGTCTTTCTCACTCGTTCGAACGTAACGGAGCCGGGCACAGTCTTGCTCATGCGGGTTTCTCCTGATTGAGCGGCAGGGAGGGTTTGGCTGTCGGGGCAGCGAGCGCCACGCGGTTCTCGCGACGAAGTCTCCGTTCGCCGACCAGCAGCTGAAAACCACCGATCACAGCGACCATTACGACGATAAGGGCGGACGAGTAGGCGATCGCAACGCCATATTCACCGTTTTCCACGAGGCCGACGATATAGGCCGTTGACATGTTGTACTCGGCGCTGACGAGGAAGATCACGGCACTGATCGAGGTGATGGCTCTGACGAAGGAATAGACGAGGGCCGCGGTGATCGCCGGACGCAGGAGCGGCAGGATCACCTTTCTTACGGTCCTGAAACTGTTTGCACGCAAGGTCAGGGATGCCTCGTCGAGGCTCTTGTCGAGCTGGCTCATAGCCGCCACGCCGCCGCGCACACCCACGGGCATGTTACGGAAGACAAAGCAGGCAATTAGGATGAGAGCGGTACCGGTCATCTCCAGCGGCGGCAGGTTGAATGCCATGATGTAGCTGATGCCGATCACGGTGCCTGGAATGGCGAAGCTCAGCATAAGTGCGAATTCGAAGACGGCACGACCGACGAATTTCTGGCGCACGATCAAATAGGCAGTCAGCAGGCCGACGGCTGCCGTAAGCGGCGCGGAAATCAGTGCGATTTCCATGGTCGTCCAGAACGAGTTCCATGCGACACCCGTCCAGGCTATGCCGCCGGTCTCGCGCCAGCCTACGGAAAACGCGCTGATATAGTGCTGGAAGGTCAGGCTGTTATCGAGGCCCCAGGTGCGCACGAAGCCGCCGAAAAGGATCATCGCGTAAACCACCACGGTAAACAGCGCCCAGGGAATGACGAGTGCATGAACAGCAATCGAGAGGCCGCGCGGCAAGGCAGCATGGGCGCCCGAATCGCCTTTTCCCGTGACGGTCGCGTAACTTTTCCCCTGCAGCCAAAGTCGCTGGGCGAGAAAGGCCGACATGGTAAAAGCAAGCAAGATCATTGCAAGCACGGCGGCGCGGGCTGGATCGTTTTGCGATCCGACGACTGCGAAGAATATTTCCGTGGAAAGGACACCATGGCTGCCGCCAAGAACCATCGGGTTGCCGAAATCTGCCATGCTTTCGATGAAGCTGATCAGGAAGGCGTTTGCGAGGCCGGGCTTCATCAACGGAAGCGAGATCCGCCAGAAGGTACGCCAGCGATCTGCCCGCAACGTTTGCGACGCCTCTTCCATCGAGGGGCTGACGCCTTCAACCACACCGATCAGGACAAGAAACGAGATTGGCGTGAAGGACAGGACCTGCGCAATCCATATGCCGGTGAGACCATAAAGCCAGCGGCCGGGCTCGATACCGAGCCCGGATGCTGCCAACTGTGTCACGACGCCAGCGCGCCCGAACAGGAGTGTCAGTGCCAGGCCAACGACAAAGGGGGGTGTGATGATCGGCAGGATCGTCAATAGGCGCAAGCCCTTCTTGAAGGGGAAGCGGGTGCGTGTTGCGACCAGTGCGAAGCAGAGACCGAGCAAAGTTGCGCCCCCTGCTGTCATGATTGCGAGCCATAGCGTGCGCCAGGCCACGCCGCAGCGCTCGCCACCGACGACACAGCCAAGGCTCCAGACCGATGAATCCTGGATCGTGCTGAGAAAGCCGCTTGGATCGAACGAGCCATCGACGGACTGAAAAGCCGCAATGAACATGCTTCCGACTGGATAAAAGACGAAGACCGCCACTAAAACCACAAGCATCGAGATTGCGCTGACCACGAAGGCGTCACCCTTCATAACGCCGCGATCGGCAAGACCGAACGAAAAGAACAACACGAAAACGATACCGGCAAGAACGGCGCCCGCTCCCATGGACGGCTGCCCGTCCGGCAAGGCGCCGAACAGCCCCTCGCTGACTGCCCATGACCAACCGGAAAAGGTGATCGCCAGCCCTTGAAGTGTAAGAAGTGCCAATCCGACCCCCCCGCAAATCGCGACTAGGAGGCCGCGGCTGCGAGCGTTGTGAATGAAACGCGCGAGAGACGCTGCAACAAAGACCAGAGCGACAATGAGAAGCCACCAGCGTCCGAAGCTTGCGATCTGGACTGCAGCTGGTGCACTTGCTGCGTCAGAGAAGTAACCTGCCAGCCATTGGAAGCCGAAGAAGCCACTTTCGATGCGATACCAGGGCAACAACAAGAAGGCCAAACCACCCAGGAGTATGGTGATATCGAGACGGCGATTGCGAGAGATCATGTCGGTTGTCCGCAGCGTTTCGTGACGGTCGGAAAGGCAGGAACCACAAGCCCCTGCCCTCGCCATACGATCAGTTGGCTTTAGCGCCGATTTCCTTATCCCAGCGGGACAGAAGAGCCTTGCGAACATCCGGATCGCCGTACTTCTTGAAATCGTAGTCGATCAATTTGATATCTTCGAACTTCGGCGCCTCCTTCGGCACCTCGGCGGACTTGTTGGAGGGCAGCTGGAAAGACTTCGCGTCTTTCATGTGGGACTGAGCATCCGCGCTCAGCGCCCAATCGTACCACTTCTTTGCATTGTCGAGGTTTTTTGCGCCTTTGACGATTGACATCGAGCCAATCTCGTAACCGGTCCCTTCGCACGGCGCTATCGCCTTGATGGGGAAGCCCTCGACGGTCTGAGCGACCGCATCATGCATGAAGACGACACCAATGGTCGATTCACCGCGCCCTGCAGCTTTCACCGGTGCAGAGCCAGACTTTGTGTACTGGGAAATGTTGGCGTTAAGTTTCGACAGATAGTCGAATGCCTTATCCTCGCCCATGATCTGAACGAGGGTCGCCAGCGTGTTGTAAGAGGTTCCCGAGGAGTTTGGATTAGCGATCTGGATTTCGCCTTTATAAGAAGGATCGAGAAGATCGGCCCAGCATTTTGGCTCCTTCAGGCCCTTCTTCTGCAAGATCTCAGTATTGTAGCCCCAACCAAGAGCACCTGCGTAAACGCCGACAGTGCGAAAGCCTGCACTTTCTGCCTGCTTTTTGGCCCAATCCTGCAGTTGGTCGAAGAGTGGTGACTTGTACTCAAGCGTTAGTCCCTCGCTGGCTGCCTGCAGGTGCGGATCGCCAGTGCCGGCCCACCATAGATCAGTCTTGGGATTTCGCGCTTCCGCACGGATTTTTGCATAGGTCTCACCAGCCGAAAGGCGAACCATGTTCACCGAAATATCCGTCTGTTTTTCAAAGAGACCCTTCATCAGGTCACAGACTTGCTGGTCTGCAGAGCAGATGACGTTGAGATTTCCGGCGGCATAGACAGGAAGGGCGAACAACGCGGTGGCTGCCGCTAACGCGGCTGTGGCGAGCTTGATCGAATTCATGATTTCCTCCTTTTGAGCGACGCCTCCACGTCGACGCTTGTTTGCAAGCGTGTGCAAAGCTTGCATGTGACAGAAAAGGCTGTCAATGGTTTTCTCGAAATAGAAGGGATTTTGCGTCTGCGAACAGCTTTGCAAGCGCGTGCAGCATCGGAGGGGAGTATGCCGCCAAAGGACTTCATCAGTGCACTTGAAGTAGCGCAACGCGCTGGCGTATCGAGATCTGCGGTCTCTCGAACGTTCACGCCAGGCGCAAGCGTTTCAGCGGAGACAAGAAAAAAGGTGACGGATGCGGCTGAGGCCCTGGGATATCACGTCAACGAGCTTGCGCGGGGATTAATGCGCAGCCACAGCGGAATTGTCTGTCTGATCGTGTCGGATGTCGCCACGCCCTATCGATCGGCGCTGTTGCGTGAGCTTACGGGCAAGCTCCAGAATGCCGGAAAAGTGGCGATGCTGATCAACACCGACCGCTCTGACGGCAGTGTGGATCGTGCTCTGTCACAGGCGATCCGTTATCGCGCCGATGCTTCGATCATATTGTCCGGACTACCTGACGCGTCGATCGTCAGGCTGTGCCTTAGAAACGGACAAAGACTTGTCCTGATCAATCGTGATGATGACGAGCCTGGGCCACTAAAAATAAATCTCGACGACTTCGAAGCTGGAGAGAGGATCGTCACGGCATTTGCAAGGGCAGGCTGCAAGTCACTGGCCTTTGCCAATTCTGACGCCGGGACGCCAAGCCTGATGGGGCGCGAGCGCGGTTTTGTTGCCGCGGCCACCAGATGTGGCCTTGAGGTTTCTGTAGAACGTTATGGCTGGACCGGTTACGAAGCGGGTCGTGTTCTGGCGCAACGGTTTCTCACCAGGTCCCGCAGGCCAGACGCGGTCTTTTGTGCAACTGATCTTCTTGCTTGCGGTTTCATGGATGCAGCACGCCATCAGTTTGGCATCTCGGTTCCAGATCAGATGTGCATTGCGGGCTTTGACGACATCGAGCAGGCATCGTGGCTGTCCTACGGGCTGACGACGTTTGCGCAACCAGTTGCCGAGATCGCTGCAAAGACTGTCGGCTGGCTATCGGTCGACGACAATGGCAATGATAACGGTTTGCAGTCGGTCCGGCTCACTGCTGAGCTGGTCTGGAGAACGTCAATCCGGGCGGCTTGAGGTGGCACTGTCACGCAGCGTCGCTCGGCTCCCGTGATCGAATTTCGCTTTTATCAGAAATTCTCAACGCCGCAGGGCGTATCCCGGACATCAATTTCTTCGCCACGGTGTTTGATGGCGCCGCTACCGCACGCTTTGACTTTTGACGGCGAAGAACGCTGGATCAAGGCGTGAGGTCGGGGGGATGTTTGCTGTTTTCCGGTTCCGCGATCCTGTCTCTTGTTTCGGTCTTGAAGTTCGCCATGAACCGGAGCGTGAAGAATGTCATCGCGGAGAGCACGATCGCGATATCGTAAGCGCCAAGACCGACCGCGGCCCCGATCGCTCCGGTCGCCCAAAGACTTGCGGCGGTTGCGGTTCCACGAATACTTGCCCTGCCGACGAGAATTGCCCCGCCTCCGATAAAGCCAACCCCGTTGATCAGACCTTCGACGATTCGCGCCGTGGCCTCCGGGCTGCCGTTTGTAACGGTTTCGGCGGCCTGAATGAAGCCGCAGGCCGCGATTGCGACGAGAGGGAATGTTCGAAGCCCGGCGCTGCGCTCGTTTCGCTCCCGGTCCCAGGCGATCGGGAGAGCCAAAACGTATGCTATCAAGAGCACAAGCAGATGGGTCGCCAAGTCAAACCGCGAAAGGAAGGGGTCCAGCAATGAATTCAAGAGCAATCTCCGTTACGTCACCATAGAGATGGCAGCCACTGGCTAATCGGCAAGGGCAGCACATGAGTAAGGTCGCCAAAAGGGTTGGCGCGACGCAGCCCTGACATCGCCGCCGCCGTAGCAGGCATTTTCGACTGAGCGCTCCACTAAAAGGCCAGTCCTAAGCGGCCGCATCCGTATGCATCTTTTCGAGGATGCTTCGAGCGTTCCAACTGCTGATGAACGCCGAAAGCTCGGCCGCTCCTACCGGTTTGCTGAAATAAAAACCCTGCACCTGGTCACACCCCTGCTCGCGCAAGAAAGCAGCTTGCTCGGATGTTTCAACGCCCTCCGCCGTTGTCACCATCTTGAGGCTCTGGCCCAAACCAATAACCGACTTGACGATCGCTCCAGACTTTTCGGTGTCGCTTAGGTCGCCAATGAACGATCTGTCGATCTTGATCTTGTCGAAGGGAAATGAATTAAGATAGCCGAGCGACGAATAGCCCGTGCCAAAATCATCCATGGCAATTTTTACGCCAAGCGCTTTCAGTCCGTTCAAGATTTCAAGGGCGGCAGCTGTGTCGTTAATCAAAATGCTTTCGGTAACCTCAAGTTCCAGACGTTCAGGCTCAAGGCCTGTCCGTTGAAGGACTTGCCGGACCGTTTCGACGAGCTCATGATTTTTGAACTGCACCGGCGAGAGATTAACGGCGATGCGCAATCGATCCCACTTCAGCGCCTCGCGGCAGGCCGTTTCAAGGACCCATTCACCAATTGCCACGATCAGACCGGTTTCTTCCGCCATTGGAATGAAGTCGGACGGAGAAACAAGTCCGCGCCTTGGGTGGCGCCAGCGCACAAGTGCTTCGACGGCAGCAACAGCGTGTAGTTCCAGGTCGATGAGTGGCTGATAGTGAAGCTCAAGTTCGTTTCTCAAGACGGCTTGTCTGAGATCATATTCGAGCGCGCGCCGCTCCTGAAGTTCGGCGTCCATCTGCGCTTCAAAGATTCGATAGGTTGCACGCCCGCCCTGCTTTGCGCGATAGAGCGCTATGTCGGCATTTTTGAGCAGCGTGTCTGCTGTGCGGTCGGTGGCATCGGCCAGGGCTATGCCGATACTCACCCCGATATGGAGGGTCTGGTCCTCGACGACGAACGCGGAGCGGATGCTCTCGATAAGTCTCCGGCTAAGCTCTTCCGCGTCATGTGGCTGGTTTGCTCCGATCTGGATGACGGCGAACTCATCACCCCCTAGCCGCGCAACCGTGTCGTTATAGCTGACGCACGCCTGCAAGCGCTGCGAAACCTGCTGCAGCAACTGATCGCCGGCCGCGTGTCCCAAGCTGTCGTTGACTTCCTTGAAGCTATCGAGGTCGAGACAAATCACCGCCACCTCAGCGGAACCCAACACAGTCGGAGACAGGGCTGAGTCCAAGTGTTCGCGAAATAGTATGCGGTTTGGAAGACCGGTGAGCGCATCGTGATGTGCAAGGTGGGTTACCCGTGATGCCGAAGCCTCCAGGGCGCTGCTTGATATGCGTGCGTTTCGCACGACGAGTGCCGAAAAGGCTGCAAGGATCAACAGCGCGATAGCAAGCGGTGGGATGACGAAGTTGAGAAGTTGGTCACCCGGCCTTGGCGCTGACCACGATATGGTACCGAGATACACTCGATTTTGCGTCATTAGCGGAATGAAGGCATCCTTGGCATTCTCGCTGTTAAGGGCGATCGAAAGGTCGTTGAGTAGGTAGTCGTGACCCATGTCGTCGAGAAACTTCTGGTCGAGACGCTTCGCAAAGACGAGCATGGTCAATTCGCGGGGATTGATGCGGGCGCGATCGATAGATGGAGGAACAATTCCATTGGCGGCGACGACGTAGATGTCCTTGCCTGACTTGATCAGGCTTGTCGTTGGATGGGGTTGTATTGCCGCCACATGCAGGAGGTCGCGCAAACCGCGAGGCATCACGTCGAAGGCGTCAGCCCTGGTCGGAACGCCATCGATCAGAGCGTAGATCGTCTTGTCGCCGGGCGCCACGACGAACACCAGCTCATACCCCAGATCGTTATGGATATTTGCTCCCACGTTCCCTTCCGTGACAGCCCACCCTAGATCGATTCCGTCGTGAAGATGTTCATAGACGTCCGGTCTGATCGTATAGTCACGAAGGTTGCGTCCGACCTCGCGGGCCTTGACCTGTAGTGCAGTCGTGGCAAGCCGAGTGGACCCCTCGACAGATAGTCGATTTTGCTGATGGGCAGACGCCACCAGAACGCCAATCACCACAATGATCATTATCACCATCATACCCGCCATGGGGTAGACAACGCGGTTCGTAAACTGGTGTCCCGAAAATCGGGTCATTTCGGGATTAGAAGCGCGCATCCGATTCTCCGCCTGAGCTGCGTTGAAACGCTAGTGCGCCAATCCCGAATGAGTGGTTAAAACGAATTTTCCTGTTTTTCTACAGTTAATGGAAAGCATAACCTTCGAGGCTAAAAACCACACTGCGCAGGCACACCGTAGAACCAGTTGCGCGACACGATCCAACCGGGTCATTTCGGGGTTTTCCTGCATCACTCTTCGACATCATTTCAAGCGTGGCGACCTCGCCTTGATAGCGGCACCGTTCCATATTGATGGAACTGTGAGCGTTAAATCTCGTTTTACACTTTGAGCCGTGAGGCAAAGGCGCGCGGTACCGGATCGCTTGAAATTACATGTGACACTCAAGCCGGACGCGCCGATATAAGGTGGACCGCTATTATGACTGAATTTGCCGAAGATGTTGTCATTTCCGCGTCCGAAATTGCCCGCGCATACGGGGTGTCAGAAGGACAAGCTGAGCGTCTTCTTAGTCGCTTCAGCCACTCCTGGAGGGAGCTGGACATGCTCCTGGGCGCGAATGGGCGAACAGGAAGGCACCGGGCCAGCGATTTGGAAACACCGCCGTCGAAAGTGCCTTACGGTATAGACTGAAGAAAAAAAGGGCCCGGCATGGTCTCTTCAAAGCCGGACATAGTCTCGCGAGCGTCTGCAGATCAAAAAGTAAAGCGTTTCTCGAGATCCCCGCGTGCGGTCGAGACACGGCGGTCGCGGGGCAGAAAGCGCTGTATCGCGCCGTGCCCTATGATGGCGGATCAATGTCCGCCATCTTGATGGGCTCAACCCAAGGTCAGCCTACTTGTTGAGGGATTCCTTGAGCGCCTTAGCGGGCTGAAACGTCAACTTCCGCGCCGCAGCAACCTTGATGGCCGCACCAGTCGACGGATTGCGGGCCTCGCGCTCCGGCGTATCCTTGACCTTGAACTTCCCAAAACCAGGAATGGACGTTTCAGCATTCGAAGATGCCGCATCGGTAATCGCGGCAAAAACAGCTTCAACGATGGCCTTGCCCTGGACCTTGGTCAAATTATGTTGCGCGGCAATCTTATCAGCAATTTCGTTTGTCGTAGTCATTGTTGATCCTTTCTGGAATAGCGAACCTTTCCACTTTGATCGAGCCATGTCATTCAATCGAAGTCGAAACGAGCTCTGAGCCCAGGTTTTTCCACAAGATGAGAACGCGCACGGCAGGCTGAAGCGTCCCTGGGCGCCCGCGCCACACCAATCAAGACTTAATAGAGCGCCATTAAACGCATTGCGGGCATCTATAGACGGGGAAGCATCGCTCTCTCATACGAGGTGGGCGCCGCCTTGTCGCTTCGGTTACATTGACAGAATTTGGTTGCAGCGCGCTTTGAACCGCGACCTGCCTATCTCCCGGAAGAGATTTTTGAATCGGACTTGCGGATGGCGGCAGACCGTAAGCGTCGATCGGACGTTGCGGCATGCAATCCTAACGCTTGATTTGGACAAGATCGACGGCGATTGTGGTTGCCTGGCCGACCAATGCGCTATCGACGCGGATTGGTGAAGCCTCGAAATTTCCACGCGGTGTCGAGAAGCCTCGCAGACAGCAAACAGCAATGATTTCAAACGAGCGCCGCTGGCATGAGTGTCCCCGCCGCAAAAAATCCTTTACCTTTTGCGGCTAAGGTGTCCACTCACACCCAGTGCGATATTTAGAATGAAGATATAATGAACGGCGCTGCATCTCTCCTGGTGGTGAACTTCATAATCGCCGCGTCGTTTGGTGTGGTTTTTGTCGTTGTGGCCGGGCATAGCCGCTCGCGTAGACCAGCGTATTGGATTGGCGCAGGCTATAACGTTGCCTCGCTTTCCGCCATCTGCGAACTGCTCGTTGCCTATGGCTTCATGCCGAAGCTTTGGGCTCTCGGCGCCTTCTCATCTGTTCTAATTGGCATGGTCCTGCTGGGGATGGGAATTGGGGAACTTTACCGAAAGCGGCTGGCTGGCTGGATAATTTGCGCGTTCGTGGGAGCGAGCGTCTGCCTCTCCTATATCATCTTTGATCTTCCTCGTGGCACGCCACTACAAGCCTTTTTGTATCAGACCCCGTTTGCAATCGTGCTCCTGGTGAGCGCGGCGTCTGTTCTGCCCTTTCGCAAGCGCTCCTCGATCGACAGGTTTCTTGGTATTCTCCTGTTGATCACAGGCCTGCACTTCTTCGCCAAGGCAGGGCTAGCGGTGATTGCTGGAGCTGGCACTTCGGCTCGCGACTACGTTCATACCGATTACGCTATCATTTCACAGAGCATGACGGCCGTGCTCGTCGTCGCGGTTGGCCTGACGCTTCTAGCCGCGCTCATCCTCGAGATCATGTCTGATCAGCGGGACGAGTCAGACACCGACACACTCTCGGGCCTTTTCAACAGAAGGCGGTTCGAGAGGACAGTTCAATCTATTCTTGAGCGTTCTCCTGATGGCAAGCATGCGATCATCTTATGCGACCTTGATCACTTCAAGACCATAAACGACACGTTCGGTCATCACACTGGAGATCTCGTCATCCGTGAGTTTGGCCGACAACTGCTTCACCATTTGCCGCCGCATGCGGTGGCTGGGCGTATCGGAGGCGAAGAATTCGCAATCTTCGTTCCCGACACCGAGACCGATATCGCCGTTGGGCTTGCTCAAACACTCAGATCAGCCACGATGACGCTGCCGGGCCTGCCCGCAACGTTGCAAGTCACCGCAAGTTTCGGCGTCGCGTCGTTGACCTCTCCCGCCAACATCGCCGAAGCCCACAGGAAAGCCGACATGGCACTCTACGAGGCCAAGAACGCCGGCCGGAACAGGGTGAAGATCGCATTTGGTAGAGCGTGAGGCGCAGCCGTTGCCTCTCGCATCCACCGCGAAAGGCCGTCGCGGTGGCGTCAACCGAGGCGAGCGGTTGCGCTCTCGAACAATCCCCTGCTCCAAACGAGGAAGGGCAGAACGCAATTGAAGACACGCCATCCCCTGATCCTCACCGCTCGGATTGCCGAGGCCGATCTTCAGATGTTCGACGATCTCCGCCAGACGCATTTCCCCCCGCAACGCAACTTCCTGCGCGCGCATCTGACCATGTTTCACCGGCTTCCGGGAGAGTACCTTGAACAGATCGTACGCGACCTGCAGAGCGTTTGCGAGCATCAAAGCCCCATCGTAGCAAATGTCACCGGTATTCGTCATCTTGGAGCCGGCGTCGCCTTTGCCATAGAAAGCCTCGCGTTGACTATCGTGCGCGACGAGCTGAAACGACGTTTCAACCACTGGCTCGGCCCTCAGGACCTGGGAAAGTGGCAACCGCACATCACGATCCAGAACAAGACGTCCAAGTCCAGGGCAGACAACCTGTATGAGGAACTATCGAGCAAATTTCAGGCGCTTGAAATAATGGCCCCAGGGCTTGATCTGTGGAGATACCTTGGCGGTCCGTGGGCACCAGAATTATCCGTGACGTTCTCAGGAGCGCCATTTTGAATGCAGTTCTTAAGAGCGAAAGCGGTTTAGCTTCCTCCACATTTGATCGTAGCCTTGATCGTGCCAGCCCCTTATCTCAGTTGTTATGTTGCGATCGCATGGTTTGTACTTCTCGCATTGCTTGGCGCGCTAGGCGGATGCCCCGGTAGGCATCGATCGTGAGAGTTATGGTTCGTGTGACCCTGTGGGGCGCATTTGCAGCGGCTTGACGCGGTGATTGGGCCATGTCGCCGTCGCGATATGACGAACATCCGTGGATTGAAATAGCTGCGATAGCCGCGCGTGCGAGAGAAGCAGGGTCTCGCAGGTCCGAGCGTCCTTCTTTTCGCAATGACTATGAGAGACCTCCGGGCCAACGGGAAAGTGTCTCGTTGCCTGCGGGTATGTCAATGCCCCTGGGTTTCCGTTGCCTGTTTAAGGTCGATGCGCCGCAAAATGAGTGCGAGCGGCACCATGCAAGCCGAAATGACCATCAGCACCTTGAATACGTCGATATAGGCAAGGTAGCTCGCTTGCGTTTGCACTTGTTTTGCCAACCACCCGCTCGCCAGGGACTGCGCGTCCAATAAGCTCGACCCGCGCTCGACAAAGAACCGGGTGGCTTGATCGAAGCTGTTGAGGTAACCTGGGTCCGACGGAACAATATTTTCGACCAGCCTGCTTTGATGCCATTGCTCTCGGTGTGCGAGCACGTTCGAGGCGATCGAGACCCCTATGGACCCGCCAGTATTACGTGCCGCGTTGATAAGTGCTGAGGCTTGGTCCGTTTGATCCGGCCTCAGCCCATCGTAGGATGCTGCGGTGATCGGAATAAAGATCAGGGGTAGACCAAGACCAAGGTAGAGGCGGGACCAGACGAAGAAGCCGAAGTTCAAATCTGCGTTAAGTCTCGTCATATCCCACATCGCCAGCGCGATGATCCCCATGCCGACCGCGATGAGATATTTTGGTTGGAATATTGATGTGAGCCGACCGGCGGCAAACATCATAAACATTGTGACAAGCCCGCCTGGTGACAATGCTAGGCCCGCCCAGGTCGCAGTGTACCCGAAGCTTGTCTGTAGGACCTGGGGCACGAACTGCGTTGTGGCGATCAAAATAGCGCCAGTCGCCAACATAACGATTGCACAGGCACCGAACTGACGGCTTGCCAGCAGTCGAAGATCGATCACGGGGTTGGCCCTCGTTAGTAGCCATGGAATAGCGATGCAAAGCGCTAGCCCTGAAATGGCGGAAGCGGTTATGATAAAGCCGGAGCCAAACCAGTCTTCCGTCTGACCGCGATCGAGAACCAACTCGAGAGCCCCGAGAAAGGTGGCAACGAGCAGGAAGCCAGTAATGTCAAAGCGCGTCCCGGTCTCCCGCATTCGCGCGCGCTCCTCTCTAAGCGCTTCCGGCTCCTTAACCAAGGTGTACACAAGAAAGAAAGCTAAGAAGCCCACCGGGCCATTGATCAGGAAACACCAGTGCCAGGAAAAATTATCCGAGAGGTAGCCTCCGAGCGTGGGACCGATCACGGGTGCGACGACGACGGCGACGCCAAACATCGCAAATGCCTGGCCGCGCTTGGAGGGCGGAAAGGAATCAGCGAGGATTGATTGTGATATTGGCACCATTCCCCCACCCGCGAACCCTTGGATCATCCGAAAGATGAGGAGAGATTCTAGATTCCAGGCGAGACCGCACAAGATCGAGGAAACTGTGAAGGTGGCAAGGCAAAGCAAATAGAAGCGCCGTCGGCCATAGCGTTTCGCGATGAAGCTCGATGCGACAAGAACGATTGCATTTGACACAAGGTAGGTGGTGATCACCCAGGACGCTTCATCGGCGCTAACGGCCAGACCTCCCGAAATGTACCGGAGAGCGACATTGGCAATCGTAGTGTCAAGAACCTCCATGAACGTCGCTATAGACACGACAATAGCGATGAGCCACGGATTGGGGGTGCCAGGCATGTCCGTTGGCGAGCTCGCAGTTATTGCATTGCTGGCCATGCTAGCTCCTCGGCCGGACCGTGACGGTTGGGACGACCGACATGCCAGGGCCTATAGCAACATCTTTCGGCCAGCTATCGACCGTGATCTTTACCGGAATGCGCTGCGTGACCTTCACGTAATTGCCGGTCGCATTCTCCGCCGGAAGCAACGAGAAGGCGGTGCCCGATCCAGGCTGGATGGAATCAACCCTACCCTTCAAGACATGATCCGGGTACGCGTCAATGACAAGGTCAACCGGCTGGCCGGGGCGCATATCGGCCAATTGCGTTTCCTTGAAATTGGCGGTCACCCACACTTCTTCGGGAACAAACATCGCGATCGCTTGACCCGCCTGAATGTACTGGCCTTTCGAGCCACTAAGCTTGACCACTCGACCGGGTTGAGCCGCGGTGATTTGGGTATAGAGCAGGTTTTGCTTAGCGGCTTCAGCTTGTGCCTGCGCTTGCTGTAGGCTCGCGGTTGCACTCGCCTTCTGGGCTTTGGCAGAGTTCTGGTTCTTGATGGCCGAGGTCACGCTTGCCTGCGATTGCGCGTAGCTAGCCTGGCTTTGGCGAAGACTTGAAGCGGCCTGCTGAGCTGCTTGCTGGGACCCTGCCCCGCTTTTGACGAGCTCCTGCTGGCGGTCGTTTTCGTCCTTGGCGTATTGAAGGGCGGCTGCGCTGGAGGCTTGTTGAGCTTGAGCTTCTTCGATTGCAGCCCCTGCTGCCGCAATCTGCGCCTCAGAACTCGAGATGGCGGCTTGAGCAACGCCTATCTGGCCATTCGCTTGGTCAAGCGCGATCTGGTAGTCGCGCGGATCGATCTTGGCAATAACGGCGCCCGCGCTGAGGCGCTCATTATCGCTTACAGGTACGTCGGCAATGTAGCCGGAAATTTTTGCGGCAACGGAGAAACTGCGCGCATCGACAAAAGCATCATCCGTGGTTTCATACGGTTGAAAATAGACTAGCCAGACGAAATAGCCGATCAGAGCAACGACAATCAGGGCCACCACGATCATGATGCTTGCGAGCGGATGACGACGGATTATCGACGCCTTCTTCACTTCTTGCTGCGGGGTGCCACTGTCGAGCCTTTTCGATGGCAGATCTTCGCGCTTTTCTACTTGATTGTTTTCATCCAGTTGCGTCTTGTTGCGCTCGGTCTGGGTCACGGCGGCTCTCGATTTTTAAGGAAAGGACAGCCCAAGAAACGCAACACGCCTCGATCAGTTCCTCAGGATCATCAAGCGCGATTCTCTCGGGGTCCTGACGCATCCGAACGCCCCGATCCAAGTCGGTAGATGCTCGAATTGATGGGTGTGATCACCATCGAACCGGACACGCCCAGTGAAGTCCAGTTTCTGGGTGAGCATCGCACTGACCGGCAGTCAACGTGGGCCGGACAGCTCGTCAACCAGAGCGATCACGCCCTGCTGTGCCGAGAAGACTTACTGCCTCGCCCCTAAACGACCGCGGGCTTTCCCGGCGCCACAGGCTGAACGACTAGGCTTGGCCGGCCTCGGGCATCCGTAGGACGACTTGAGCGCCTTGTGCGTCCAATATCCAATCTTACCCTTTACAAATTCAACGCCCCTCCCATCTCGCCTTGAGAGTTGAACCATTGAAGCCATCGGCGATTTCGATCATTGCTCGTTTGACAATTAAGACCAAAAGATTATGCAGCATAACGAACAGAAACGATCTGACGCGCAAGATGCCGGCAAACGATTGGTCGTGCGACACCTTCGCGAGGATCCCTTCGCTTCGGCGTTCAAAGCAACGCGCCTGCCGATGATTAGCACGGACGCAAATCACGAAGACAGCCCGATTATCTTTGCAACCGGACGCTTGAAGACCGGCGGGCAATTTCAGGGGAGCGGTTGGGGAACGTAATTGTCGTTTTGCACGGCGGGGGAACCAGCGGCGAGAGCGCAGCTTGTATACGCGAAACAATTGCAGCGGGCTCGGACATCTTCCATTCGGCGTTAACGACCAGACCGAAATTAGTCGCATGCTTCCTTGAGAACCAAGCAGAACACGTCGGTGCGGAGATCGAAAAATTGACCGAGCGGCATCGATGTAAAATTGACGTTACACCAGCGGTGGAGACACTGCGCAGGAGAATGATTTTTGAAAGTACTTATCGTTGAAGATGAAATGCTCCTCGCGATCGAGCTTGAGAGTGAAGTTGAGCGGGCGGGCCATCATGTGACGGCAACCGCGATGTCAAGAAGCCAAGCGCAGGCGGCTATCTCGCTGGAGCGCCCCGAGCTCGCATTTGTTGATATTCAACTGCAGGATGGGCCCACAGGGATCGATGTGGGCCGCGATCTGGCCAGTGAGGGCATCCCGTTTGTTTTTGTAAGCGGTAATATCAAAAAAATTCCGAACGACTTCGTGGGAGCTCTGGGCGCTATCGAAAAGCCTTACACAGTCGCTGGGATGAAAAGCGCAATCGCTTATCTCTCCGGTGTGATCGACGGGCAGTCGGACCTTCCGCCTCCCACAAGTCTCGTCCTCGCTGAGGACGTCAAAATCATCCGCGGAAAACATCGCGTGCTCTAACATAGGCGTGCGCACCAGGGCTGTGTCTGAGCAGCAACGTTAAGCTCGACATCGCCAACCGTCGCTTTTGAAACAATCACCCGTCGCTCCCTCTTGGATCAATCACGAAAGAGGAAGCGCAGGCGAGGATCTCAACAACGTTCACATCTGTCTATTCGACTGCTGTGGTCTTTTATTACTGATAGATCTGCGTTTACCGATTGATCTGTGGATTTGCGGGTCATCGGCGCCATCCACAAGATGATGAAAAAGGACCTAGCGGCTTGAAATCATCCGCTTTTTTCCTAATATCACCTCATCAAACTTTTAAGGTTAGAGCACATGCCACGCACAATGTTCGAGCGCGCGATCTTTGCGCAGCTCGAGAACTATGTTCGAAAGATTGCCAGTGTGGATGATGTGCTCGACTTTCTCAACGACTGGCCCCAAGATCAGCGTGACATCACTTACGATGTCATGATCGGTGCATGCCGAAAGGCGATAACCGGCAATCTGCCAGATTCGGCGGTGGCAGAGAACTTTCGCCGATTTCTTAAGCGTCACGGAAGTCTCGCGGAAACTACTGGATTGCGGGCCTGATGCCCCTCTTTCCGGCTATTTCGAGACACGAATTCGAATTTTTGCTCTTCCCTCACGCTCAACAGCGTCAAGTTCAGGTCGGGACCGTGTTGCACCGGGCGCTGCGGGTGCAGGACCACCGCAGGCTTTGATACGTCAGATTCTTTCAGCCTAAAAACTTCCAGCGGTTGGCTGGTGCCGCAACCTTGAGCATCTCGAAGTTGCAAGATCGAGCTGCGATTTGACGATGGCGTCTTGGCCTTCAGGGCCTTCAAAGCCGAACGCTTACGCTTCATTCATTGAATGTCAGGTCACGTCTGCATTTGGACAGGGGCTCGTCCTCGCCCCACTATCAGCCACCACCTGACAACGACGTTCCTTGCGACACACGCTACCGATCGGCACCGGGACCACCCCTATCTTAAGGCGGGCGACGGGGCGCTTGCGTGAGCTTGGATACTAATATACTACTTCCTTGCCAGTGGGAGGTGGCATCGGGTGGAGAAGACTGTCGGATACTTTTCAGCAGGCATGCGGGACGCCGCTCGATGAGCGAGGCGCGTAGAAGGCGGTCGCTTGCGGGCGTAACACAGATCTCGCATCAGCGTGCGACGGCCCCGCGCGCAGCGACGATTGTCTACAATTCGCTGCGCGACGATATCATTTCACTACGCCGAAAGCCGATGGACCTCCTGAATGAAAAAGAACTGGAGGCTCAGTTCGGAGTGAGCCGCACGCCCATCCGCGAGGCAATCCTTCGTCTGTCCGACGACGGTCTAGTCGATGTCTTCCCGCAATCCGGCACTTTTGTTTCGCGCATCCCGCGCCGCGCGCTTTACGAGGCAATCCTGGTGCGCAAGGCGCTGGAGGACACCACGGTCTCTGTTGCCGTCGAGAAAATCACACCTCCAGGTATCCGCGCACTGGAACGCAATCTGGCCGATCTCAGTGCTTGCGTGCACGACGACGATGTCACGGCTTTCCACATAGTCGACAACGAGTTTCACAAGCTGATCAGCGCTATCTCCGGTTTCCCTGGCATCTGGTCAATCATCGAGCAGGTAAAAATCCATTCAGATCGCTACCGCCTGCTGACGCTCCCGCAGGAAGGACGTCTCGCCCGCGTGATCGAGGAGCATTCGGCAGTCATCGATTGCATGAAAGCCGGAGACAAGACTGGCGCTGCCGCCGCTATGAGCTTCCATCTCGGCAAACTGCTCGGCGAAGTCGAGAAGGCCGAGATCTGGGACCCGAATTACTTTGTCGAGGATGCTGCATCTCCCTTGGCATCAATTGAAGAGAAGGGAAAAAACCTATGAAGATCGATGTCCGGCACGCGTCCCATCCAGACGCCGTCCGCGCCTTTGACACGGAAACACTGCGCCGCCATTTCCTGATCGAAAGGGTGTTTGAAGACGGCGAGATCCGTCTCACCTATTCCCACTATGACCGCATGGTCATCGGCGGCGCGATGCCTCTGGATGAAGGGCTTTTACTCAAAGCGCCGAGGGAGATCGGCCAGGATACTTTTCTCGCTGAACGCGAGCTTGGCGCTCTGAACGTCGGTGATGTCGGCTGGGTGGTCGTGGATGGCAAGCGCCACGAGCTCCAGAAATACGACTGCATCTACGTCGGCAAGAGCGCCAAGGATGTGCGCTTCGAAAGTGTTGATGCTGCCAAGCCCGCGAAATTCTATCTGGTCTCGACGCCGGCACATGAGGTCCATCCGACCGTGCTCCTGACGCGCGACAAGGCGCGCCATCTGACACCCGGCGAGGCGGCGACCGCTAACAAGCGTTCGATCTATCAGTTCATCCACCCGGAGGTCTGCCAGTCCTGCCAACTGACCATGGGCTTCACCATGATCGAGGACGGCAGCGTCTGGAACACCATGCCAGCCCATACGCATGACCGGCGCATGGAAGCCTATCTTTATTTCGATCTGGAAGCCGAACAACGCGTCTTTCATTTCATGGGCGAGCCGCAGCAAACCCGTCATATACTGGTTGCCAGCGAGCAGGCGATCATCTCGCCGCCCTGGTCGATCCACTCGGGTGCCGGCACCAAGAATTACAGCTTCATCTGGGCCATGGCCGGTGACAACAAGAGCTTCACCGACATGGATCATATCGCCATCGCGGATCTGAGGTAGGATGATGGCCAATCCCTTCGATCTTTCGGGCCACACCGCCATCGTTACCGGCGCCAATACCGGCATCGGTCAGGCCATCGCCATCGCGCTCGCTGAGGCAGGTGCTTCGATCTCTGCCGTTGGCCGTTCATCGATGGAGGAAACCGAAGCGCTGGTCAACAAGACAGGTTCCCGCTTCCACGCGATCAAGGCGGATCTTGGCACAATCGCTCCGGTCAAAGATATCGTTGCAGAAACCATCTCCGTATTCGGCGGCCTCGATATTCTGATCAACAATGCCGGCATCATCCGCCGCGCCGATGCGATCGACTTTACCGAGGAAGATTGGGATACAGTCATCGATACCAATCTGAAAACGGCATTCTTCCTATCGCAGGCAGCGGGTCGGCACATGCTGAAAAAGAGCAGCGGCAAGATTATCAACATCGCCTCGCTGCTATCCTTTCAGGGCGGCATCCGCATACCATCCTACACGGCTTCAAAGAGCGGCCTTGCAGGGATCACCCGACTGCTCGCCTGTGAATGGGCCGGCAAGGGCGTCAACGTCAACGCGATTGCACCCGGCTATTTCTCGACGAACAATACGACAGCGCTGCGCGAAGACCCAGACCGCAATGCCGCCATTCTAGCGCGCATTCCGGCTGGACGCTGGGGCTCGCCATCGGAGCTTGGCGGTACCGCCGTGTTCCTTGCATCGGCAGCATCCGACTACGTCCACGGCGCCGTTATCCCGGTCGATGGTGGCTGGCTTGCACGGTAAGGCATTAGCGCCGGCGTGACCCGCTGCGCACGGAGGAGTTATGCAGTATCAGTTCGATTTTCGTGCACTCTTGCCGTACTGGCAGGACTTCCTGGCCGGTGCACTGACGACCATCGAGATCACTGTGTTTTCGGTGATCATCGGCATGATCATAGGCCTGGCCTGCGCGATGGGTCGCCGCTCGAACTTAAGCATTCTACGCGGCATCGTCGGGGTCTACATCGAAACGGTGCGCAACACGCCGTTCATCGTGCAGATCTTCTTCATCTTCTTCGGCCTCTCGTCGATCGGGCTGCGCCTGCCGATCATCGCGGCTTCGGTCTTTGCAATGGTTATCAACGTCGGCGCCTACACCGCCGAGATCGTCCGCGCCGGGATGGATTCGATCCATCCAAGCCAGATCGAGGCGGCCGAAGCACTCGGCCTTTCGAAAATTCAGATCTACCGCGACATCATCCTCCTGCCGGCGATCGAACGCGTCTATCCCTCGCTCTCCAGCCAGTTCATCCTGATGATGCTTTCTACGTCGATCTGCTCGCAGATTTCGGCCGAAGAGCTGACCGGGGTCGCCAACAACATTCAGTCGAACACTTTCCGTTCGCTCGAGACCTATTTCGTCGTTGCGCTTCTTTATATCGCGATCACCTATCTGATGCGCGCTGCCTTCTTCGCGCTCGGCCTCATCGCATTCCCGCGCCGCCGCCGGCTCGGGCTGGGTGTGTGAGGTAACGATGCTCGGCGCGTTTTCGACCAACCATCTCTTGTATCTGGTAGACGGCCTGCTTTGGACCGTCGTGCTCTCGGCACTTGCTTTCGTTCTCGGTGGCATTGCCGGCTTCTTCGTCATGCTGGCTCGCATCTCCCACCTCCGCTGGCTGCGGCGCGCGGCGCTAATCTATATCCAGATTGTGCAAGGCACACCGCTGCTGATCCAGATGTTTCTGCTTTATTTCGGCCTCGGCGTATTTGGTGTGGCGGTGCCGCCGCTTGTTGCTGCCGGCCTCGGCATGATGGTCTATTCGAGCTCCTATCTCGGCGAGATCTGGCGCGGCGCGGTGGAATCGATCGCGAAGACGCAATTCGAGGCGGCCGAATGCCTGGGCCTAACCCGTTGGCAGGCGTTGCGCGACGTTACCCTTCCGCAAGCGCTGAAGATCGCGACACCGCCAACGGTCGGCTTTCTCGTTCAGCTCGTCAAAAATACCTCGCTCGCTTCCGTGGTCGGCTTCCTGGAGCTGACACGCGCCGCGCAGGTCATCAACAACTCCCTGTTCCAGCCGTTCTTGGTCTTCGGCATCGCAGCGCTCTTCTATTTTTGCGTCTGTTATCCTTTGTCGGTCTGGAGCCGTTCGCTTGAGAGGAAACTCAATGCCGGCCGCCGTTAAGCTCACCAATGTCGTCAAGCGTTTCGGCGTCCTCGAGGTGCTGAAGGGCGTGTCCTTCGAAATCAATACCGGGGAGGTCGTGGCCCTGATCGGCCAGTCGGGATCCGGAAAGAGCACGGCGCTGCGTTGCATCAACCGGCTAGAGACGATCCAGGACGGCACGATCGAGGTCTGCGGCCACCGTGTCGAGGACCCGAAGCTCGATCTGCGCGCGCTTCGCCGCGATATAGGCATGGTCTTCCAAAGCTATAATCTCTTCCCGCACATGACCGTCGCACAAAATATCATGCTGGCGCTGCGCCGCGTAAAAGGAATTCAAAAGGACCAGGCCTATGAGATCGCCAAGCAGGTTCTTGCCAAGGTCGGGCTGTTGGAGAAGCTCGACAACTATCCCGAACAGCTTTCCGGCGGCCAGCAACAGCGCGTGGCCATCGCCCGCTCGCTCGCGATGCAGCCGAAGGTGATGCTCTTCGACGAAGTGACATCGGCGCTCGATCCGAAACTCACCGGTGAAGTGTTGCGCGTCATGGAAGATCTAGCCCGCGGCGGCATGACGATGATCGTCGTCACCCACGAGATGGGCTTCGCCAAGCGGGCCGCCAATCGCGTCATCTACATGCATACCGGTAAGGTTTGGGAGACCGGAGGGGCAGAGATCCTCTCCAATCCGCAGACACCGGAACTGAAGGAGTTCATGGCTGAAGAGCTATGAGCTTAGGAGGAGGACCTGCGTGACACCGCAGGGTCGGACAAACGAGAGAGGAGACTCAAATGCCGACAAAAATGATTTCGAAACTCGCGCTTATCGCCGGAGCTGGCCTCATGGCCCTTGCATCGGTCGCCAATGCCGACGTGCTTGACAACATCAAGAAGTCCGGGAAGGTCCGCATCGCCGTGGCGATGGGCATTCCGGAGTATTCCTTTGTCGACGAAAACCTGAAGCCGACGGGCTCGGATGTCGAGACCGCAAAACTCATCGCCAAGGATCTCGGTGTCGAACTGGAACTCGTGGAAATCACCAACGCTGCTCGGGTGCCCTCAGTCCAGACGGGCAAGGCAGACATGGTCGTCTCATCGCTCGGCATCACCGAGGAGCGCAAGAAGGCGATCGACTATTCGGTCCCCTACGCGACGCTTGCTCTCGTGGTGGCCGGTCCGGCCGACGTCGCGATCAAGAACTATGCCGATCTGGAAGGTAAGCGCATCGGTGTGACCCGCGCCACCACCAACGACCAGGACATTACCGCCAAGGCCAAGGGCGCCGATATCGTTCGCTTCGAGGACGATGCGACGTTGATCACTTCCGTCGTATCCGGTCAGGTCGATATCCTGTCGAGCCAGTCGGCCGTCATCAACGGCATCAACAAGAAAATGACCGCAAATCCGCTGCAGGTGAAATTCACCCAGAAGGAAACCAATCTTGGCATCGGCATCCCAAAAGGCGAGACGGCTCTAAAGGGTTGGCTCGACCAGTGGGTCAAGACCAACTTTGACAACAAGATACTGCGCGATATCTATCGCAAGTACCATAATGCCGAACTACCCGACGATCTGACCTCGCGTCAGTAATGCTAGCGTCGCTGGGGTCGAGAGGCCCCAGCGAAATTCTTGGGGCTTGGCTCATCACCAGCAGGTTCGATAACCCACACGACAGTCATTTTCAAATCAAACCGAGCCTTCCCAGGCTGGGCCGGCTTTGCTGTCACGATTGGCAAATCTCACGCGGAGAGCCCCACATTTTTGAAGATGGACCACGCCGGATATTGTTTTCCAGTCAAGTCTCGCGCCTCCATGATCGCACATTCATCGATGAGCAAATCTGGACCAGCTCCAAGTAGCGCTGAGGCCTCATTCGTCCGTATTCCGGCGAGGTCGCGGCCACGACCTCGCCGGAATATTTCTCAGATGTCGCGGTTCATCGCAAGCGCAAACAGCCTTGCTTGCCGCTCGGCAAAGGCGCGCGGGTTAGCGGGCTTGTCGCCGTCCAGAATGCGTGCTTCATCAAGCAATAGCCATGCAGCATCCTCGCGAAATGCTTGATCGTGCGTTGACGCGATGTCTATGACTAGCTTGCTGCGCGCGTTTACCTCCAGTATCGGCTTCGAAAGCGTCTGCAACCTGCCCGCCCCCTGAAGAAGTTTTTCGAGTTGACGATCGGGGCCATGCTCCGGCGCAACAAGGCAGACCGCGCTCTCGGTCAACCGACCCGAAACACGCACATCAGCGACCTCCTCACCAAGAAGGTTTCGTGCGAACTCGACAAAGGCATCCACGTCGGGAGGCGTTTGTCGAGCGCTCTCGTCACTGTCTTCCTGACCAACAACGGCGTCCAGATCGGCGAGACCTTGGGTCACCGATTTAAAGGGTATGCCCTCGAAGTTCGCAACGTTCGTCGGCCAAAAATTATCAACGCCGTCAGTGAGCAGTAGGACTTCGATACCGTTGGCTCGGAAGCCCTCGAGTTGCGGCGACGACTGCAACTGTTCAAGGCTGGAGCCGCTGATGTAATATATGACCGACTGTCCTTCCTTCATCGCGTCTCGGTAGTCTGCCAAGCTGCGTGTCGCTTCGTTCGACGCCGTGCTTCGGAAGCGCGCGAGCTTTAGCAACTGCGAGCGCCGTTCCAAATCCTCATAGATGCCTTCTTTGATAATCGCACCAAAGAGGTCCCAGAATTTGGAATACTTGTCAGCCTCGGTCTCGGCCATCTTCTCAAACGACGAGAGGATCCGGCTCGTGACGCCTTTTTTGATCGCGGCAAGGACCGGGCTTTCCTGGATCATCTCGCGCGAGATATTCAGCGGTAGATCTGGGGTATCAATGACACCACGAACGAACCGCAGGTAACGCGGCAGTAATTCCGCCTCATCGGTAATGAACACTCTCTTCACGTAGAGCTTCATTCGACCTTGTCGATCGGGGTCGAACAGGTCAAATGGCTGAGAGCCTGGGATGAAGGCTAGCGTCGTGTACTCATATCGGCCCTCGGCTCGAAAATGCACGTTGGCGAGTGGCTCATCATACTGACCGGAGATGCCGTGATAAAAGTCGTTATAGTCCTGCTCGGATATATCGCTCTTCTGCTTGGTCCACAGCGCGGCACCATCGGAGACCTGTGATGGTTCGCCGCCAGCTTTCTCGACCAGACGTATAGGCACGGGGACATGGCCCGATTGATCCCGAATGATCTTCTCGACCGTCCACTTGTTGGTATATTTCTTGGCCTCTTCCGTCAGATGAAGCACGACTCGCGTACCGCGTACTGGCGCTTGTCCAGGATCCACCGAGACTATCTCATAGCGTCCCTTCCCATCAGAGGACCACTTTGCGGCCTCGACGTCTCCAGCGCGGCGCGAGATCACGTCGACGCGGTCAGCCACCATGAATGATGAATAGAAACCGACACCGAACTGGCCAATTAACTCCGCCTTCTCTCCAGTTTTAGCGGCATCGAGACGGTCCATGAACGCCTTTGTTCCTGAACGCGCGATCGTGCCGAGCGCGTCGATCATCTCTTCGCGATTCATGCCGATTCCGTTGTCTTCGACAATGAGCGTTCGCGCCTCTTCATCGAGTGCCACGAGAATTCCCGGCTCATGCCCATCGGACGATAGCCGTGGGTTGGAAATTGATTCATAACGCAGCTTTTCGCAGGCGTCCGCCGCATTCGAGATCAATTCCCGGAGGAACACGTCCTTGTCCGAGTACACCGAGTGCACCATCATGTGCAGCAGTCGGGTCACATCGGCTTCGAAAGCATGTTGCTCGTGCTGCGGCTCATCAACTGTCGTCATTCCATAACTCCATGCTAGAGAGATGGCGGTGAGATGGATTTTTCTTAAGGGAATTTCAAGCGCATCCCCCAAACAAGCGTCAGGAAAGGTTGCTTCTTTTCACCAGCCGTGCGGGCTTTTCAGGGCCGGCAAAGACGTCCTACAAAGTCTATCACAATCAAAAGGTAACTTCCTTGCCCTCCCGCAAGCCCGCGACCAGGTCTAGCATTGGATCTCCCAGGCCGGTCGCAGCCGAATCGCGGGCGTTCCCGTCTATAGTACGCAGGATAACCGAAGCGCCTTCGTCGCAAATTCACAAACGCGACCTCGGTCGGAGGCTGAGATGAATCAAATTTCGGCTCGGAGCTCTTCGAGGGAGATCAAAGTCATCAGCGATCTGCCACCTCAACGCGACTACCCGGTCGATTTTCCAGAGCTACGGAAGGGTGACTTGGACAGCGGAGAGAGGGGCGTGTAGCGTCCACTCAATCAATCCGCCATGGATGCTCCACGCCGCTCGTCCAGATAGAGCTGACGGAACAAGTCGGCAGAGCACCAGCGCGCCAAAACCGTCCTCCTGCAACAGTAGATCCGCGTACTCCACCGCCGGCTCCGCCCATTTCAACTCGAAGCGTTGACCCTCTCCATCGTGCGCGGGCATTACTGCCCACGTCACCGACAGACCTAGTTTTTCCGCCGCTCCGAAGCGGATTGAATTCATGACCAGCTCGTGTATCGCCATGCCAATGTTTAAGACCGCGTTGGCGTCAAGGGTGATGTCGGGACCACTGACGTTTACACTCTGCATCATCTCGAACGTTTTGAGTTGATGCGAGACAAGCTGGGTAAGCTCTACCCCGGCCCAGTCGACCTGTGAAAGCAAATCGTGAGAGTGGGATAGCGCCATGACGCGCTCACGGATGCGTGCCTCGAACTCTCCTACCGAGGCGGAGCGCATCGCCGTTTGCCGGATGACTGCGAGCACGACCGCATATTGGTTCTTGACGCGGTGGTTGACCTCGCGCATCAACAGGTGAAGCCGCCGCTCGGTTTCCTTCGCTTGGGTGATATCCCTGGCGATGCTCGACGAGCCGACAAGTTTTCCCGCCCGGCTCTTGATCGGCGAGATAGTGATAGATATCGGGATGCGCCTTCCGTCATGATGGCGACGGATGGTCTCGAACGTGTCGATACGCTCACCCCGTTTGAGTTGGGCAAGGATAAGCGTTTCCTCATCGTGCTTGTCGTCCGGGACGATCAGGTAAATCGGCTTACCGACAGCCTCATGCTCTCGGTAACCGAACATTCGCTCGGCGGCCTTATTCCAGCTAACAATGGTGCCTGAAAGATCTTTGCTGACAATCGCATCAAACGACGATTCGACGATGGCTGCAAGACGCTCTTCGGTATGTTTTTTCATGTCTTACAGTGTCACTTTACCCGATCGCTGAGAAATCTAGGCGGCTGTCAGAGAGATCAAGTCCAAAACGGGCCGGTGGCATGTGACAGCTTCGGCGGCCCATCCAAGGCGATATGGTTCGCTCGACCCGTCATAGCCTGACGAGAGACGGAAGTGGAATGCTGACTTGGAGCCTGAGCCCATCTTCGGTCCACTCTCGTAAGATTCGCCCACTCAGGCCCTGCAGAGCGGCCTTTTCGAGGGTCGATCCGAATCCCTCTCGTTTTGGTACTCCCTCGACTTTCATCGCCCCTGCCTCCGACCATTTGATCGACAACACCTCATCGGCCACCTCGACTTCAATTTTCAGTTTACCGTCGGGAACCGAAAGCGCTCCATACTTGGCGGCATTGGTTGTCAATTCATGCAGCAGCAACGCAAGAGAGGTAAGCGCGCTGCCCGTCAGCGGCGCGTCCGCTCCCGAAATCTCGATGCGAGAATCCTCATCATGCTCATGCGGCGCCACGATAGCGCGAAGGAGTGCGGTCACGGTTGTTGCGATCTCACTCCCGACACCGTCGTGCGCGAGGTCCGGCAATGTCAATTCGTGTGCCCGAGATAGGGCGTGTAGTCGGGATCTGAGATCAGCCTCCAGTTCCGGAACGCTTCTGGCGGGCCGGGCACTTAAAGAGATCAGCCCCGCGGTCAAGCTGAACAGGTTCTTGATGCGGTGATTGATCTCTCGTAGCAGGACATCTTTATGACCCGCCGCCGCTTTGAGTGCTTCGGCTTGCGATGCGAGCTCATCACGCTGGGCTTTGAGTTCATCGCGCTGCGCAGCCAGCTGCTGGCGCTGTCGAAACAACTCGTAAAAGACCTCCACCTTGCTTCGCAAAACATCCGGCTCGATCGGCTTTTGAATGAAGTCGACCGCTCCGGCTTCATAGCCGCGAAAACGACGCTGCCCATCGGTGCTACCGGCGGTCACGAAGATAATGGGGATGCGCCTGGTGCGTTCATTGCCGCGCATTAGCTCGGCGAGCTCGAAACCGGTCAAACCCGGCATCTGAACATCGACGAGGGCAAGGGCAACGTCGTGATGAAGAAGCATTTCCAATGCCTCATCGCCCGATCGGGCCTTCAGTAAAACCAGGTCTTCACGCCGAAGAAGCGCTTCGAGTGAAAGAAGGTTCTCCTCCAGATCGTCGACAAGAAGAAAGGGAACGGCGTCCATTATGAATTCAAACCTTTTTGCAAATATTCCGTAATCGACGCAAGCGTCATAATAAGGGCTTCAGGACTTGCCTTAGCGGCAGCGTCCGGCATGAAAGCGGAGTGTGCGGTCGCGGGATCCTGGATTAGCCCGACGCCGCCTGCCTCAACCACCGCCTTCAGTCCGTGTGCGCCGTCGCTGTTGGCGCCGGTTAGAACGACCGCTATCAGCCTTTCTCTATAGGCGTCGGCCGCGGTTTCAAACAACACATCGACAGAGGGACGTGAGAAAAGGACCGGCTCATCGCTCGAAAGAGCCAGTGTTTTATCGACTTCCACGAGTAGATGATAGCCTGGTGGCGCGAAATAGATGGTACCGGGCAAGATCGGCTCCTTGTCCTCCGCTTCCTTGACGACCATCTGGCTTTTGAGCGCGAAAAGCTCGGCCAAGGCACTAGGCCTGCCCGGCGGCAGATGAACGACGACCATGATCGGAAGCGGAAAATGCGGGGGAAGCAAAGGCAGAATGGCCGAAAGCGCCTCCAACGCGCCCGCCGACGCTCCTACGACCACCGCGTCAAAACGGGCCGCCATCAGCCGCCCCGCTTCTGGTAGAGTTTGTCTTCTCTTGACAGTTCCTCGAAGGACCCCGCAAGTGCCGAAAATCTCAGGCTTTCCTTGGCGCCGAGGCCTAGGAATCCCTTTCGGACCATGGAGGCCTCAAAGAGCCTTAGCGCACGGTCCTGCAGATCCCGGTCGAAGTAGATCAGCACGTTGCGGCAAGAGATGAGATGCATCTCGGCGAAGACAGCGTCCGTCACCAGGCTATGATCTGAGAAAACCACGTTGCGGCGTAGGCTTTTGTCAAAAGATGCCCTGCCATAGGCCGCCTGATAATAGTCGGACAAAGACGATTTACCTCCCGACATACGGTGGTTTTCCGTGAATAGTTGCATTCGATCGAGAGCGTAAATGCCGGCCTCCGCAACCTCAAGAGCTTGCGCATTGATATCTGTCGCATAAAACAGTGTGCGCTCTTCCAAGCCTTCCTCGCGAAACAGGATCACCATCGAATAGAGCTCCTCCCCGCCACTGCATCCCGCAATCCAGACCTTCAGCGAAGGATATGTCCTCAGGTGGGGGACAACCTTTTCACGGATTGCCCTAAAGAAGGTGGGATCGCGAAACATCTCGCTGACCTGCACGGTCAGATATCCCAAAAGCTTTGGGAGCAATGACGGATCGTGCAGGACGCGTTCCTGCATTGCTGAGATCGTGGCAAACCCCAGAGCTTGGCGGGCTTGGCGCAGGCGACGTTTCACGGACGCCATCGCATAATTGCGAAAGTCGTAGTGATAGGTGAGAAACAACGCCTCCAAAAGTAGCCGGATCTCGATATCTTCAACGCTTTTCGGATCTTCCGCTCCCATCATTTGGGCATCCAAACCCGTACCAGCGACAACAGCTTGTCCACGTCGAGGGGCTTGGCCATGTAGTCATTTGCACCGGCTTCGATGCAGCGTTGCTGGTCGTCTGGCATTGCCTTCGCCGTCAGCGTGAGTATGGGCAGCTTTTTCCATGCGGGATTTTGGCGGATTGCGCGGGTGGCCGTCAGGCCGTCCATCACCGGCATCATCACGTCCATCAGCACGAGGTCTATCATCGAAGCATCGGGTTGAGAGGCCCTCTCAAGTGCGTTTATTGCCTCCTGCCCATTGCGGGCTATTTCTATAATCGCGCCACGGGGCTCGAGAATATTAGTCAACGCATAGACATTTCGAACATCGTCTTCCACCACAAGAATACGACGACCCTCCAGGATGGAATCGCGATTGCGTGCTTTGCGGATCATCTTTTGCTGTTCGTGCGGCAACTCGGAGATCACCTGATGCAGGAACAGGCTGACTTCATCGAGGAGACGTTCGGGTGACTTTGCGCCCTTTATAATGATCGACTTGGAATAACGGCGCAGTCGCTGCTCATCGTCCTGCGATAGTTCTCGCCCGGTGTAAACGATAACCGGCGGAAACGCGTAGGCACTTTCCGCACTCAAGGTCTCAAGAAGGGCGTAGCCTGAAGCATCAGGGAGCGACAGGTCGAGAACCATGCAGTCGACGGTGCCATCCTTGAGCACTTGCAAACACTCCCCGGCAGTCCCAACCGTCAGCGTTTCGACCCCTCGCGAACCGAGAAGTTTAGCAACCGCCTCGCGCTGCACTGGATCGTCCTCCACGATCAGGATACGTCTAACATCCTGTGCCAGTTTGAGCTCCAACTTCTCCAGCACTTCGACAAGTTGTTCGCGTTTGACCGGTTTGACCGCGTAGCCGACGGCACCCAGGGACAACGCTGTTTCGCTATGATCCTCGGCGGAAATCATATGGATGGGCATGTGGCGGGTCTCGACGTCGTGCTTGAGGCGATCAAGCACCGCCAGGCCGGATTGATCGGGCAAGCCCACGTCCAGGATGACCGCGTTCGGTCTGTACTCCTTGGCAAGCCTTAGCGCCTCTTCCGCCGTGCCGGCGACCAAAGCTTGGAAGCCCATTTCGCGCGATAGATCTCTGACGATTGCCGCAAACGATGCATCATCTTCGATCACCAGCAAGACGCGCCTTGCGCTATCGAGCACGGCACGGTCGTCATCCAGGGCTCGCGCCCGTGGGGCCGCGGTTTGCATTCTGGCCGTTTGTTCAACCTGGTCGACCACGCCCGCCATCTGCGGCGTGAAGCGGGGCGTCACATCCGCCAGTGGAAGCAAGGCTCGCCGATGGCTTTGCGGCACGGTGACCGTGAAGGTACTTCCTTTATCGGGCTGGCTCGCCAATTCTATTGTCCCACCGAGCAGCCGTACGAGCTGGCGCGAGATCGAGAGACCGAGCCCCGTGCCACCATACCGGCGACTGATCGTGCCATCGGCCTGATGGAACGCCTCGAATATGCGCTGTTGCTGATCAGAGGGGATACCGATACCGGTGTCGGTGACAGCGAACGAAATTGCCTGCGCACCCTCCGCGGCAATCATGAGAGCGACGCTGCCCGACTGCGTGAATTTTATGGCATTCGAAAGTAAATTCTTGAGTATCTGCTCCAGGCGTAGCGGATCGGTCTCGATCGTCGCTGGAACATCCTCGGCATATTCAATTGTAAGAGCCAGTCCCTTTTCAAAGGCCAATGGTTGGAAGACCTGCCGTAGGTTGTTGGCAAGGCGCTCGATAACAACAGTTTCCGGCCTGACCTCCACATGACCAGCTTCAATCTTCGATAAGTCGAGAATGTCATTGATCAGGTTTAGAAGGTCATTGCCGGATGACTGGATCGTCTGAGCGTATCTGACTTGGTCGGCAGTCAGGTTCTCGTCCGGGTTGTCTGCAAGCAGCTTCGCCAAAATCAACGAAGAGTTGAGTGGCGTCCTCAGCTCGTGAGACATGTTTGCCAGGAAGTCGGACTTGTACTGGCTGGCCTGCTCAAGCTCTCTTGCCTTCAGTTCGACGGACGCGTTGACGCGCTCAAGATTGTCGCGCTGGAACTCGAGTTCCTGCGCCTGCTCTTCGAGCTGCGAATTTGTCTGTTCCAGCTCGGCCTGCTGCTGCTCCAGGCGAGTCTGCGTTTCTTTCAGCGCACGGCCTTGTTCCTCGAGCTCTTCGTTCGATACACGAAGTTCTTCACTCTGGGTCTGAAGTTCCTCCGACTGGCGCTGAGTTTCTTCAAGAAGGTCTTGTAAAGCGCTTCTATAGGCGGCAGATCGCACGGCGATGGCGACAGCCTCTGACGCCCGTTCCAGAAGTGTCTGTACCAGCGCGTCGACAGGGCGCAGAAAACCAATCTCGATGACGGAATTTACCTTCCCATCGACCGTGCCTGGGAAAATTGCAAGATGACGAGGCTTATGCCTGCCAAGTGCCGAGCCAAAAACCAGGTATCCGTCGGGCACCTCGCCGAAGATCAGTGGTCGGCCTTGCGCCGCGGCCTGGCCTAGAAGGCCTTCACGCGGGCCAAAATGGTCTGGAATAGCTGCATTGACCGGTACACCAAAAGCGGCAATGCGCTTGAATTTGTCCTGGTCCATTGCAAAGGCCGCACCAGCTATTCCCCCCACATAGCTTATCAAGAATTCCAAGATGCTGTTGCCTAACTGATCGAGTGCCTGGTCCCCCATCATGGCGTTCGCCAGTCCAACCTGACCCGACTGCAACCAGTCTTCGCGTCGACGCGCTAACGTTGCCCGCCGGATGAGCGCCCCGATGACCAAGGTCAGCACCATGCCGACCAGCCCGGATAATACTGTGCTCGTCAATGCTGTTTGCTGGGCACCTTTCATTTCCGCGATGCGCTGTAGGCGAACTTCCCCCTCGCGCTGTGCCATGGCGGATATCTGTGCGCGAATGGCATCCATCTCGATCTTGCCGAGATCCGAGTTCACGGCCGCCAAGGCCGCCTGCAACCCATCGTTTCGACGCAGGTCTATTGTTTCCTTCAACTCGGCGAGCTTGGCATCAACATGGTGCTTGAGGGTCGCAAGCCGCTCCGACTGGCCAGAATTTTCTCCCGTCAACCGATCAATGTCCTGCAACTTCGATGGTATTGCCTGCAGCGCGGCATCAAACGGTGCGAGGTAGGTCTCGTTGGATGTCAGCAGAAAGCCGCGCTGCCCGGTTTCGGCGTCCTGCACTCGCGAGAGCAGCTCATCAAGAGCAACGATTGCTACATGGGTCTGAACGATTCGCTGATTACTCCCTTCCAACGTCTGAAGATTGAGAAAGGCGATGAGACCGCTGATTACGAAGAAGACAAGCGTGCCCGCCAGTCCGATCGCGACGCCAGGATCGAGGCCCAAGGATGCTTTCTTCTGTTCAGAGGCAGGCGTATTTTTCATCAAAATCTCGCAATGTTGGTGGCACGTCACGAACCCATTACTCGCGGCACATTCTCATAGGCAAAGACAGACCCGTTGTCGAATTAAAGAGCACGAAATTGGAGGAGATAGGGCGTCCTGGACATATCGCGAGAGCGGAGGTCACGACTGCGAGTTCCGCACACCAGGCTTGCAGCGCCAATCTCGACCGTCATTGGTGGTCCAGGGCCGGTTTGCCGCCCTCGCAGCCTCGCCGGTCGTTGTTCGCGCTCACAGTCTTCGCGTCTGTCCAACGCTCGCAAAATGACGGGGGCCAATAATCGACACACTCGATGACGGCGCTTGACCAAAACTCGCGGGTGGACAGCGCGAACACGAGTGCCGGCCCTTCACTAGACGGCCAGGACGAGACCCGCGCGGCGCTATAGGTCGACACGTAGCCTTTCTTCGTTTCCGGCATGTCTCCCCTTGGCAGGCTGACGCGACAGCCCGAGCGCTGGAGCGTGCCCATTGAAATGAAACCGCTTCTTGGCCTCAGTCATGATGGGGCGCGAATGTTCGGTAGCTGCAGTTGGCGCAGATCCTTGATCCCAAGGTCGTGGCATATCCACTCGAAGCTTCATGTCGCCATCGGCTCTGCCGCATTTGCGAGCCCTAAACTGGTTTTCGAGGTATTTGAGCCATTTGACGACCTGCTGGCGACCGGCAGTTGATTGTGCCGTCCAGCTGGCGTCTTTGCCTCGCATTCCAATCGACTGGTCAATCGTTTCACTCTATCAGAAGTCCATGAATTGACGAGCGACCTGCTCGGCAGCTCGTGGCGGGATTTCAGACCGTAGATCTTCTTTTGAGGGCGGGTGACTTGCGCTATTTGGTGCAGCTACTCAAGCCTTTGGCACAGTTCCTTATGTTTTGAAACTTTCCTCCCGCGGATGACGTTCCTGCTCTCGATGGCCAACAACGCGAAGCGTGGCCGAGAAGGATCGCCAAAGGACCACCATGCCCGCATCCGTTAAATTGGTCTCGATTGGAACCGCCCTGCCCCCGTACTTGATTGACCAGCGTGACGCCGCTCTTGCTTCACAAAAGGCTTTCTCGTCTCGCTTTGGCGACTTCGAGCGCCTGGCCAAAGTCTTTGAGAGCTCGGGCATCAGCCGGCGCTACGGCGTGCGACCTATCGACTGGTACCTCAACACTTCAGGATGGCCAGCCAAAAACACGGCTTTCATCGAGGATGCGAGCACACTTTTTGTTGATGCGGCAACCCGTGCGCTTGAGGTTGCCCAGCTCGCCGCGTCCGATGTCGATACCGTTGTCACTGTCTCATCGACCGGCATCGCGACGCCCAGCCTGGAAGCGCGCGTCTTCGAGACGATGGGTTTTCGCGAGGACGTTGAGCGCGTGCCCGTGTTCGGCCTGGGTTGCGCGGGCGGCGTTTCGGGTTTGTCGATCGCGTCGCGACTGGCGGCGTCGCGACCCGGTTCTGTCGTGCTGCTCGTCGCCGTGGAGACCTGCACGCTCGCGTTCCGGTTGGATAAACTCACAAAGGCGAATATTGTCGCCACCGCACTTTTCGGCGACGGAGCCGCCGCTTGTATTGTCAAGGCAGGCGAATATGGACTAGCGGAAATAGAAATGAGCGGACAGCACACTTGGCCCGACACCCTCGACATAATGGGATGGAGTGTCGACCCTGAAGGTCTCGGTGTGATTTTCGATCGCGCTATTCCGCCATTCGCACAAGGCAATCTTCGTCCGGCGATTAAGACCATCTTATCGAGGTCCAACCTTGCCTTGCATGATATCGATCGCTTTGCGTGTCATCCAGGCGGCGCAAAGGTGATCGATGCCCTGGAATCCGCGCTGAAACTCGATCGGGGAGCACTGGACCACGAACGGCAAGTTCTACGAGAGTACGGAAACATGTCATCGCCGACCGCTCTGTTCGTTCTTGAAAGGGTCATTGCGGCAGGTCAGCCGCAGCGCACATTGCTAACGGCCATGGGACCGGGTTTTACGCTAAGCTGCGTGTCGTTGAAGGCCATGGCGTGACCTGGTCGTCTATGTTGTTATTGGCGGTCACCGTGGAGCGGGTCGGTGAACTCTGGTTCGCGCGACGCAACACCAAAGCTTTACTTTCAAAGGGTGGCCGGGAGATTGGCAAAGAACATTACAGCCTGATCGTCGCGCTTCATACGTTGTGGCTGTCCAGCCTTTGGGTTGTGGCATGGAATGTGCGGGTTCACCCTATTTGGCTCGGTGTGTTTGTGTGTCTGCAGGCATTGCGGTTTTGGACGCTTGCCACACTCGGGAAACGTTGGACGACACGCATTATCGTCGTTCCTGGCGAGACGCTGGTGGCTGCCGGTCCCTACCGCTTCATCCGGCATCCCAATTACCTGGTCGTCATCGGCGAGATCGCGGTCCTTCCACTCTGTCTTGGCCAACCGCTCCACGCGCTGGTATTCTCCATCGCCAACGCACTCGTTCTAACGGTCAGGATCAAGACCGAGAACGCGGCCCTTTCGGGATCTCGACATGTCTGACACCGCTGATCATTCGCCAGCACTTCGAACATCCGTTTCGGTGTGGAGCGGATTTGTGGCGATGTGCGCGGGCATGTTCCTGGCGATCCTTGACGTCCAGGTCGTGGCGACATCGCTTCCGACTATACAGTCGGCGCTCGAAATCAATCCTGACAGGCTAAGCTGGATCCAGACCGCTTATCTGATCGCTGAGGTCGTCGCCATCCCGCTGACCGGTTTTTTCACCCGGTTGCTGACCATGCGCTGGTTGTTTGTAGGATCACTCATCGTTTTCGTCATCGCTTCCGCTGGATGCGCAGCTAGCGGCGAATTCGGCGAGCTCGTCACCTTTCGAGTTCTTCAGGGATTTTCCGGGGGAACGTTGATACCTTCGGTCTTTTCCGCAGTTTTCATCCTCTTCCCCAATAAGCGCCAAGCATTGGCGACGACGATCGCGGGCGTGCTTGCTGTTCTCGCACCCACTGTTGGCCCGATCGCAGGCGGGTGGTTGACCCATATTTATTCATGGCATTGGCTCTTCCTGATCAACCTCGCGCCGGGACTAGTCGCCGCCGCGGTGGCGTCGCGGACCCTGCCACTCCACAGGGTCGATCCGTCAGCACTTCGAGGCTTCGATTGGCTGTCCCTGCTATGCATGGCCGGCTGTCTCGCCGCCTTGGAAATCGGCCTGAAGGAAGCGCCGACAAACGGGTGGATTTCCCTTTACGTGATCGGCTGCTTGAGCTGCGCTTTCATCGCTGGATCGCTTTTCGCCTGGCGTTCCACAATGCGCTCGCGACCTCTCGTTGAGCTCGGCAACTTCGGGGACCGTAATTTTCTCGTTGGCTCGATCCTGAGCTTCGTTCTTGGTATCGGGCTGTTCGGCTCGGTGTATCTCATGCCAGTCTTCCTGGCATTTGTCAGGGGACACGACGCCTTGGAAATCGGTATGGTCATGCTGGTCACGGGCATTGCTCAACTCGTCACCGCACCAATTGCTGTGGCGTTAGAAAAGAGAACCGACCCACGCCTGTTGTCAGCATGCGGATTTGCCCTGTTTGCGGTTGGCCTCGCAATGAGTGCATACCAGGATCCACGATCTGATTATGATGCGATGTTTTGGCCGCAGATCGTTCGCGGCGTCGCTATCATGTTTTGCCTTTTGCCGCCCACTCGTCTGGCCCTCGGCACGCTACCGCCCAATCGTGTTCCAGATGCTAGCGGCCTTTTCAACCTGATGCGCAACCTCGGAGGCGCGATCGGGATCGCCTTGATAGACACGATCATCTACACCCGTTCCGAGGCCCTGGGGCAAAAGCTTTGGAAGGGCCTAGAGAATGGTGACAAAAACATCGCCGATTTTATTGGAGCTCCAATTGACATCGTCACCGCGCATCAGTCCGGCGGGTTCGACGCGGAAAAGACTGCCGTGCTCGATCCGCTCGTTCAGACCGCAGGAACTGTCCAGGCGATCAACGAGGCTTGGCTTCTCGTCGCTATTTTGACTGCCTGCGCGATCATCGCTGTTGCGTTCGCGCAGCGTGTTTCAACCGAAAACAACACCGCATAGCCAGTATCGCTCTATGGTCATAGGCATCCACACCTCTTTTGCTCAATTCGGGCGGCCAACGACAGGGACGGCATCCTCGACTGCCGATGTCGACGTGAGTGTGGCTCTGATTTGATCGATCTTTCCCTCGGCCTCACCGACACCAAGGATAGACTTGGCCCTCTGGAGTGCGACGGAGCTGATCTCCCCAGTCGTCGTTGCCGATGCGAGCGCGTCTTGCAGCGCCTGGTCTCCGAGGATTGGATCATTCTCGGACGGCTCGGTCCCGTTGTCGAGTTCGTATTGGGCATAGGCAACGGCGTAAGCTGAGATCGCTTTCATTCGTGGATCAGACGTATGAAGATAGGCTTTGTAGTTGCGATTGAGAGAGTTCAATCCAGCTAGCTCGGCGGACGCCTTGCGTTCGTTCGTGGTTAAAGATGTCGCGCGCTCAGCCTTGCCGCCCCGCGAATGATCACTAGCCTCGCCCGACTTTCCTTTCGCGATATTGCCTCGCGATGGCGAGGTGCCGTGTGTAGAGCTCCCGGCCTGGCCACCGCTGTTGCCATGATTTCCGCCTGCATTGCCGCCGCCGCCTCCATGGCCACCTCCTTTACCCCCACCATTTCCGTCCTTCGCCATGGCAGTGCAAGCAAAGCCTGCAACAGCGAGCGGGACCACGCAGACAGCGAGCAATAGGGCAGTCATCGAAGCCAGATGGTGATGCGCATCGTTTCCTCCAGGTGAGCCGCCAGCAGGACGTCTCATTACCGTTCAAGATTGATTTCAACGCTAACGGATCATCGCTGATCATACATCGGACGGAGGTCTGATGTCGTGTGGAGGAACGAACGCCGATGACCTCGATCCGACTGCTGGCATTGCAGCGGGCCTTTGGTAATCGGCTTTCAAACACAAGACGCAATCGACGGCTACGTTGTTAAGTGCGCGGTGGCCACTGACAGAAGATAGCCTGGGGACACTCTAAGTTGGACGGTGTCGCGCGCGCATCCGAAAATGATAAAGCGTCAGGGCAATGGCGAATGCTGTGGCCCATCGCCAATAGTGACGACCAGATGCTTGCTCTTCCTGGTTCGGCTGGTTAACACCACGGACGACATGGAGTTGTGATCGAAGATCAGAGACCTCCTTGCGAAGCCAGGCGGCCTCTCGTTCAAGGTCTTTGAGATCGTCTTGAACGTGGCCAGCTGTCCCAATCGCCTCCGCATCATCGGAGATCTCACCGAGGTGCTCTTCGAGTTCAGCCCGGCTTTTGAAACCTCTTAATCGCGTATCTGTCATCGCTATCGTCCTTAGGTGATGTCATCTGAAAACGGAACGTGCGACCATGCAAAAAGATGCAGGATGTTATACTTTTGTCGGCCTCGCATAAGCCGGCAGCCTCACATTCCCGCCTCGCTTACACTTAACGTAAAAGTCGACACGTGCACGCGTCAAACGCATCGGATTCTCCAAAGTGGATCGATCGCAATGGAGTGAGGTGTTAGCGTTGAAAGTTCTAAGTGCATTTAAACTCACAACATTCCCAAGATCAGTTGTGCTTCATCTAAGCTTGGCGCCGCAACAGCAGCGATTTCGTTGCAGTCTGGCATTCGAGTTGACTGCTGCCATCGACGCTATAGGCAAAGAGACATTGGAGTTAGTGAGTCGGATAGTGGCTCAACATTCGATCGTGAACGTTTCCAAATCCAACGACCATCGTGGCAATCGCAATCGCGCTGTCACGATGAGCCGTATTCGAGATGTAGCCCTCCAATATTACAACTGGCCCGATCATGTGAACCTTGATCGCGCTGCTGTCAATGTCAGGCTCTGCGGAAAGTGCCGCCCGAATAGTTGCAATCGTTGACGCCGAACCATGACCTTGCAAGCACCAATCTTCATGGGTGAAGCTATCGGAACCAAATCTCATCGAGGTAAACCTTTCAAGTCCTGCCTGTAGAACCAAGCTATGGATGTGGAGGTAATCTCTCAAAATTCCTTTGGTTCCGCCGGTAGGACTTAGGTCCCACTTGCGAGGTTCGCACGCACATCTGTAAGCTATTTTTACGTAAGCTATTTTTATGTTCCCAAGACGGATCGGAGGTCGCTAATACGATGGCTGTTTTCCTCACATCCCGCGTAGTCTCTTCGGCAACGGGTGCAAACCGTGAAACACCGACCGCTATGACCACGGATGGACTTCAATCGCGAGTTGGGCATGTCGCATCGCTGCCCGACACGGCGGCAGGTGTTGGAGCGCTTTTTGAGGAGAGGCTCAGCGAGCCAAGAGTAACTGGGGCATCAAGCCGGTGCCGTCTTGCTCGACGTCTTTGTGGGTATCGAATACGAGAAGTGGTCACGCTCAAGTTTTCTGATATCTTACCGCAATTGTGTGTGGAGTAGGCATGATGAAGGGTCTGGTACCAGGCTGCTTTTACTGGGCGCGATCAGCAAGCCATACCTCTGGCCAGACGACGATCGTCCAAGTCTCGACGGTTTTCGGCGAAGATCGTGATTTTTGGACCTTGGCCGTTCTTGGGTCCGATCAACACCACATGATTGGGGACTTCGAAATTATCTCTATCGTCGAACCCTTGGACAGCCTACAAATGAACCAAGCCGCAGAGTAGCGAAATCATCGCCTCATGAAACCAGAAGCGTTTTCGCCTAGGCGTCGATGATGCGTCGTCGTGTCGCCTATCTGTTGTCCAGAACGATCTTGGAGTTGTCCGGTTTCACCGTGACCGTCATTCTTGTGTCACCCCCTGCATCGCTTTGATCGAAGGCACACCTGCAGAGCGCCTTTTCCACTGCGGATCGACGATCGGCAAATCCGTTAGCGCGCAGCGTACGTCGTCTCCCCCT
Source organism: Hyphomicrobiales bacterium (assembly GCA_900465665.1). Taxonomy (GTDB): domain Bacteria; phylum Pseudomonadota; class Alphaproteobacteria; order Rhizobiales; family Rhizobiaceae; genus Rhizobium. The sequence continues at coordinate 53,432 of UBJO01000074.1, read as the reverse complement.
CGGCAAGCGAACACCGCGCACCTTCGTCCATGGAACCCCCCGTTGTGCAGGGCTGGAAAAGATCCAAATGAGCATTAGGTATTGGGTTTCTCATTACAACTGGCTGAATATGAACTGGATTTCCCGCTGGACGGCCCGCTCTCTCGCTCTGCGATTTGTCGTCGTTGGCGGCCTGGTTAGTTTAGCGGCCATGTTCATCGTCGGCTATCTGGTGTCGATGGTCATCGAAGATGCGGTGATCCACAACTCCGGCGCCGCGACCGCCCTTTATGTGGACAGTGTCGTTGCCCCACTTCTTCCCGATATGCAGAAGGCTGCGCCGCTCGACGAGGCAAGCGCGCTGGCGCTCGATGAAACGCTTGAGCAAGGAGCGCTTGTAAAGCGATTGGTGTCGTTCAAACTATGGCGCAGCGACGGGACAATTCTATACTCCAACGATAAGGCGCTTGTCGGAAAACAGTTTGCGGTCAACGACAAGCTTCGCCAGGCATTTGCGGGAACGCTGGTTGCGCGCTACGAGATCGCCGACGATCCGGAAAGCACCGCCGAACGTTCTCTCGGTAAGCCACTGATGGAGATCTACAATCCAGTGCTCCAGCCATGGTCCGGCCAGGCCGTGGCGGTCCTGGAATTTTACGAGACCGCCGAAGGGCTTGCCGAGAGCCTAACGCAGGCACGACTGTGGAGCTGGTTCGCGGTCGCGGGTCTCACCTCCGTGTTTTTTGCCGTCTTGTCAGCACTGGTTTTTCGCGGGAGCCAAACAATCCAGGAACAGCAGAGGGATCTCACAAAACGCGTTGCGGAACTCTCCACGTTGCTCGCTGAGAACAAGGGGCTGCAGGTCCGGCTCCAGCGTGCATCCCAACGCGCTGCATCCTTGAACGAGACCTATCTGCGCAGCATCGGCGCCGACCTCCATGATGGCCCCGCACAGCACATCGCCTATGCTTCCCTGCGGCTCGATAGCGAATTGCTGATCAGTGCCGAAACTCAGCCCGAGGAGCGTGAGAAGGAACTGTCCTGGATCCGCTCCAGCCTGGCCGAGGCGATGACAGAGATCAGAAACATCTGCAAGGGACTGGTGCTTCCCGAGATCGAAAAGGCATCTTTTGCCGAAATCGTTAACCGTGTCACCGAAGCTCATCAAATGAGAACAGCCACGACCGTCAACACGGTAATCGAGCAGGATGGATCGGAGCCGGTGGCGGCGGTCAAGATCTGTATCTACCGGTTCATTCAGGAGGCCTTGAACAATGCCCATCGCCACGGCGGCGGCATCCAGCAGGCTGTTTGGGCCGCCCTTCATCGCGGGCATGTCACGATCACGGTCAGTGATCGCGGCGAGGGCTTCGATCCGAACCATGTAAGGCCATCGAGCCTAGGGCTTGTGGGGCTTCGCGAGCGGGTCGATAGTCTTGGCGGAACGTTTGAAGTGAAGACCGGTGACAAAGGCACGATCTTGACGATGACCTTTGAACCGATGGAAACGGGAGAGCAAAGATGACGTCCATTACCGTTGGGATCGTGGATGACCATCCATTGTTTCGCGAAGGCGTGACGCGCAGTCTTTCCGAAATCAAGGACTTCCTGGTCGTGGGAGAAGGTGCCACTAGCGCCGACGCGGCGATGATTGCGGCCGACAAGCATCCTGATGTCATGCTGGTCGACGTGTCCATGCCAGGCGGGGGCTTGAGCGCAATCGGTGCAATCTTGCAGCACAGCCCATCGACGAAAGTCCTCATGCTGACCGCGTCGGAGGAGATCGACACATTGCTAGCAGCTCTTCAAAGAGGCGCGATGGGATATGTTCTCAAGGGCATCGGCTCCAGGGGGCTTGCGGAGGCGATCAGAACGATCATCAAGGGCACCCGCTATGTGTCTCCAGCTATGTCCGCGAAAGTGGTGGATGTGTCGCTGGAAAAGGAGCCGTCCAAGAACAGCCTGACGCCGCGCGAACGGGAGGTCATGGACCTTGTAGGCGAAGGCCTATCTAACAAGCATATCGCGCTACGGCTTGATCTGCAGGAGAAGACCGTCAAGCATCACATGACGCAAATCCTGACGAAATTGGGCGTTTCCAATCGAACCGAGGCGGCCCTGCGTTGGCGTGGGAAGGGTTAGGTCTTCAAATCCTAGCGAACAAACCGGTTCAGCCGCCGAACATCGTTGGCTGTCGCCCGCCTGTCGACGATGGTGCGGCCCTTTGAATCCCGCATGATGTAGCGGCCGCGGCGCAGCGTTTCGGTTATGCCATTTCCGTGGCGGACATCGAGGCTGCCATCGCTATCTTGCGTGGCCTGAACGCCCGACGCAGGCGATGCGGAGGAAGATGACGGCGAAAAGCTACCGCCCCTGGCGGAGTTAGCGCTTGCGCCCCCGCCTCCGTTGCCATTGCTGTTTCCGTTACCACCTGAATTGCTGGAACTGTTGCCGGCACTGCCCGCGCCATTACCGTTGCCTGATCCGTTGCCGTTCCCGTTGCTTGCACCATTTCCATTGTTGCCGCCGTTGCCATTACCACCGCCGTTGCCGTTACCTCCGCCATTGCCGTTGCCGTTATTGCCATCCTTCGCCTTGGCGGCATTCATCGTCGGCGCGGGAAACGGCCCCAAACTCAGCGTCAGTGGCATCGCCGAGATAGCAAAGGCAACAGTCGCTCCGCATCCCAATTTCAGCAGGCAGCGCCTTGAAAGCATGATTGCGTCCTTTCCGGCCTTGTGTCCTTCTCTACGCAGGTGACGGCGCATGGATCGACGCTACACCGAAATTTTGCGACGTTTATTCGACCTCTTGGTGATCTGGCCGCTGCGTGTAACGAAATTCCACCACCTGCCGCATCTGTGCCAGCCGAAGCTCAAGCGCGGTTCTGTCCATTGAGGGGGAGAGTTTGGCGAGTTCTTCGGCCAGAATGTCCATCTCGCGAAGCAAGAACTTAACGTCGAAGCCGCGCCCACGTTCGGCGGCGCTTGCGTTGGCACGACGTAAGTTGCTATGTGACCGAACGGAGTGCGCCGGGATAATCTCGGCGGTTCGCTGCCCATCGGCGCCGCCGTTGGAGCGGCTGGCTTGAATGTTTGTCACGAAGTGCTCCTGTCAGTGCTGTATTGGTTTAAATGCGTTATTGGTTGGTTCATCCGGGCGCAAGCTGTTGCCGCACACGACGACTTCGCCACGCCGCCGCCTTACGTAGGCCGTCGACAACGCCCGCAGCGCTCGGTGGTTTGACGACGACGTGCACGCCCTCCTTGTCGGAAATAAGGTCCGGATTTCCCGTGAGATAGACAATGCCAACGTCGAAGCGCTCGGCCAGTTGCGCGGCAATATCCGGCCCTGTCAGTCCATCGGCAAGGCGCACATCTAGGACTGCGATATCCGTCTCGCGCGCCAGTTCCATTGCCTCGGCTGTGTCTCGGGCAATCCCCGCGATCTCGAAGCCTTCGGCAATGGCAATATCTTCGACCGTCAGCGCAAAGGCCGGCTCATCTTCAACAATCAGGACACGCATGATAGCTCCTATCGGATCGTCGGCGAAAACTTTCGACGTTCGGGGCCCCGTGCAAAACCCGCGCGCAGCTTCTCAAGCTCAATTGGCACAGGCTTAAATTCCTCATCACCCATGGCACATCTGGACAAGGTCCAAGCTCGCGCGATGGGTGGGTGACCGATGCTTTTGGCCTCCGGGCGCGCCACTCCCCTGTCACTGTGGATGTCCCACAAGGCGGGTAAACGTCGAGACACCCGTCCCAGTCGCTCAACATCACGCCCTGACCTTTGCGCGCCGTTTCGGACTTGCCAAATCTTGGCCATCATCTTTAGCGGTTTGAACCTTGCTCCTGTCATGTCAATCAAGCTTATCACACCGTAGACGCTTGCAACACGGGCTTTGGTCCAAACTGGCTCGACTATTCGCTCGAGGCGAGAGTCTGACCGCCTGCTGGCGGCGTGCATTTCACGCGAGGTCCATCGTAGGGCTGATAGGTATTATCTTCCGCTCGATAGGATTTATAACGACTTGCGCACCAAGTTGCCTCACCGGTCAGCCGGCCGGCGGCGGCAGGCGGCGTGTAAGCCACAACGTCGGCATTATCCTTAAATGGGGACTGACAGACGCGAACCTGACCCTGGAATGTTCGATATGTGTTGGTCGCCGGATCAAAAGATCGGTAGCGCGACGAACACCAGTTCAAATGTTCCGGTGATATTGCACTCGGCGCCGGCAAGCTATTGGCGACAGGGCGCGCCGCAACAACGACCTGCGGCCTTGACCGAACTCTGTGGATTTCCGCCACCGCATAAGTCGAAAGTGCAGGAGGCAAACGCTCGTAGGCTTGGTTCGTGGGATTGACGCGCGTGGGCTGTTCGGTCCAAAGGGTCGTATCGCCTTGCCCGCGCAAACCTTGCTCAGTGCTTTCGGCCATACCGATGGATGCCACCGACGCAGCGAGGGTGACGGTACCCAAGACCGTGACAATTCCAAACGCGACGCTTGCGAGCCCATTCATCATATCATCCGTTGCTATTTACTATGCTTTTTCGACGCCTTTGCGGCGGTGTTAGCCTGATTGGGCGGCACCGCGTTGCGCCGCGCCGCCCTGCCAAGCCTAATCAATTGATAACTTGGATAACCTTGCGGGACGAAGGCTCGATGATGACGCGCTCGTTGTTGACGATCGCATAGCCATACTTCGGATTTTCGGGGACCGGCGTGACGACGACGGTCTCCGGCAATGCATGGCCGACGACCACCTTTTCCTGCACGACGACCGGCGCTGCCGGAGCAGGCGCTTCGCGGACATAGGTAACGACCTTTGCCGGCGGCGGATCGATGATGGTTCCGACCACGGCGCCCGTAACGCCACCCACGGCCGCACCAACGGGACCACCAACGATGGCACCGGTAACCGCTCCGCCAGCCGCGCCGTTAACGGTTCCCGACTGGGCCATGGCCACGCCGGACATAAGTGCAATGGCCGCGATTGCGGTCGCTGTCAGTTTGTAAGTCATCTTGATCTCCTTTAACGATGCTTTCTCGCAGCCAGAAAACGACTCAACCTGCTGGGAGTTCCCTGGTCGGACCTAGGTCGGAGACATTTCAGACCTTGGTCTGAAGTGACGTCGGACCTGATCTTTCGGTCCCCGTCATGCGCTCCCACCGCAAATCGCCGTCTGAAAAAGCCGGCTATCACGCGAAGGTCACACATTTAGACCGCTGCTCAAGGAGACATAGCGAGCATGATCTAATCCGCCCCCGATGACACTTTTTTTAAAGGGGCAAGTTTGGATGCTCATTCGCGCCGTTAAGGGCGGCGAATTATGCTTCACGTCTAAGTTACACGATTGGCGCACAACAGAGGCGCTATCGTTACCTGATCCGACCGCGCCGCGTGACAACATATTAGCAGCAGCAACCCCGCGGGTTGCGAACTCACCCACGAGTGCATAGCCGATGAAGCCTTGCGCGTCACAAACCTTCTCGCGCCCCTACCGATTACGTGAGAGCCCAGATCCGACATCGACGACGCGCCGGACCATTGCCCCCCCGGGCACCAGAGTCTGCTTCTGATGAGGAGGGTCGCCGTCACACAGGTGGAGGTTCGGAAAGGCAGCCCGCAAGCATCAATTTCGGCCAGCGCTTGGCTTGAAATCGACCATTGGTCGAGGCGTAGCGGTGAACCTCTTGTCACCGACATCATCACCTTCGTCTTATCCTCATGACGATTGCCGATGTTGGACCGATTTCGAGAGGCGCGAAAGCAATCTGCTGGCGCGCAGGCTTGAGCTCTTGGCTTCATTTGGTACATCAACAAAGCAGATGAGAGAGATCCCGCGCGTCCGTTGAATTGCATCAAGGCGCCAACAGCCTGGTGCGGCACGCCAAGCGAAACTATTGCAAACAAGGGTCGACCGGAGGTCCCAGTGTGTTCCCAAGCGCTGAACTCATTGATGCAAGCTGTCGGATGAAACGGCTCGAACCGCGTAATAGCGTTTCCCCGACCGGACTATCATTCACGAGTGGATACCGAATAGCCTCTCGATGAATTCGATCCCTTCGGTACTGCCCGTCGCCTCGCGCTCGAAAACCAGTCTCTCGTTTTTATGCACGCCGCCCATGTTGACGAATTTTGCTATTGTCTTGTCGGACAGCCTTGGTGTTAGCGACAATGCAAGAGCTTTTGGCCCAGCGTCAAGTTGCGAAATGCCGATGCGACCGGCCGTAATTTTGACCCTGGCCAGTCGCAACAAGGTAACGACCTCCATCGGAGGCTGACCAAACCGGTCGTCGAACTCCTCTTCTAGATTATCGACTTCTTTCACCGACACAGCGCGCAACAGCCTAGCGTGGAGATCAAGGCGAACCTCTGGATCAGAAATGTAATCACTGGGAATCCCGCCTGACACTCCGATATTGAGCGTTGCCCGGTCTGTGTCAGCAGTTTCCTTGCCATTGACGGTCGCCAGGGCGGCCTCGAGGAGCCTATGATAAAGGCCGGTTCCGATCACCCGCATATGCCCTGTCTGTTCTTCGCCTGCGATATCCCCACTGCCGCGCAAGTCGAGATCACGCAGACTGATGTCGAGCCCTGACCCCAATCGATCATTCTCAACCAGCGTGGTCAGCCGTAAGCGTGCCTCCTCCTGCAGCTGTTCAATCGTTTCGGCCAGGAGATAGACGATACCCTGGACCCTCGTCCTGCCGACCCTGCCCCGCAATTGGTGCAATTGCGCGAGGCCTAGCTTTTCGGCATTCCAGATAAACATCGTATTGGCGCGGGGCACATCGAGACCGTTTTCGATAATGTTGGTCGACAGCAAAATGTCGCCCTCTCCATCCGCGAAGCCGACCATGGCTTCATCGATGTCGGCCGCCGGCATCTTTCCATGCGCGATCAGGACTTTTAACTCGGGAACGATCTCCTTAAGAACATCTGCCACGTCCGGGATATCCTCGATCCTGGGAACGACAACGAAACTCTGACCTGCGCGCCTAAACTCGCGCATCAACGCTATGCGCATCGTGGCGCGGTCAACCGTCGCGAGGGACGTCCTGACGGGTCGGCGCCTGGAAGGCGCAGTTGCGAGGATGTCGACGTCATGAAGGCCGACCATAGCTGACAGCAATGTCCGCGGGATTGGGGTCGCGGACATTGTAAGCGTGTGGAGGGAGGGCGCTAATGAGCTCATGGCCTGTTTATCCTTGAGGCCGAACCGGTGTTCCTCGTCAACGACAAGCAGCCCCAAGCGCGAAAAGGTCACATCCTTTGCCAAAATGGCGTGGGTGGCAATGACGATCCCAATATCACCGTCGGCGAGCCCGGCTTTGACTTTCTTGGCCGCCGCGGGTTTTACGAGACGCGACAACATTGCCACTTTGACTGGCGACCCCGCGAACCGTCGCTCGAATGTCATCAGATGTTGACGCGCGAGCACGGTGGTGGGGACGATCACGACGACCTGCCCTCCTGAAAGTGCTACCGCCGCAGCAGCTCTTAATGCCACTTCCGTCTTGCCGAAGCCAACATCGCCGCAAATAAAGCGGTTCATCGCTCTTCCGGAACTGAGGTCCGAGAGAACCGATCGTATGGCAGCGCTCTGATCAGCGGTCGCGGGATAGGGAAAGCGCCGCACGAAAGCGCCGTAGGTCGCGCGAGGGGGGACAAAAATGTCGGCCTTCGATGCTTTGCGTGCCTCAGCTAAGGCAGTTATATGAATGGCAGTCGAGCGGATATCGGCAGCGATCTTTGCCCGCTTTTTGTGCCATGCATCGGTATGAAGACGGTCAAGGGTCACGGCGTCAGGCTCTGCACCGTATCGCCACAGCCGGTCGAACTCATCGAACGGTACGAGCAACGATGCCCCATCACGATACTCAAGTCGCGCGGCATCGCGACAGGTGCCGTCGATCGTAATCGTTTCGAGCTCTGTCAGCACACCGACACCGTGCTCCTCATGGACGACGACATCGCCAATCCGCAGTTCGGGTTCAGCAAGCAGATCAGTCGATCGGGCAGTCAGCCCCGACTTGTGTCCCGAGCTGATCAGCACAATATTTGCATCGACATCGACAAAACCTTCGTCGATCTCCCCGTCGATCCTGAAGAGGCCAGAGTTCGAGCGCTCAATCTCCACCCAGTCCATCGCGCTCGATACCTCAATCTTCGCGACGCGCCGCAGGCGGTTACAGAAGGCGTCATGAGAACGGCCGCGGCCCGCCACGACGACCTTTCGTCCATTCCTTAGACAATCCGGTACCATGTCTATCAAAGCCTTACGTTGGTCAGACGCTTCGTCGAACGAGGCAAGTGCGCGGGGTGCGGTTGAGCCGATGTCGAGTGTTTCAGCCTTGCGGCAAACTGCCTGCCATTCGTCCCTGCTAAGGTAAATCGATCGCGGTGAAGATGCTTCCGTAGCGCGCAACGTCCGGTGGGCGTGGCGCGCGTCGTCGATAATATCATGATATTGGTCAGCGCGATCATCAAACCCAGGCTCGAACAGCAGCCGGGCATCGCCGAGCAGGTCGAAGACCGCCGGCATCTGGTCGTAACGTCGAAGAAGTCGGCGCTCCATCCCATCGGATGGCTCGTCTACAACCTTACCCCCTCTGTCGGGAATAGCTTCAGACGCTGGACCGAGTATGAGTGTTTCAAGCAGTTTGTCTGTCCGCTGCGTCTCGGGGTCATATGACCGCAGCTCGCTCACATGTAGATCTTTCGATAATACGATACGCATCGGAAAGGTCGCGCCGGCGGGGAAGATGTCGATCACCTCGTCTCGGACCGCAACTTCGCCTGGATCGTCCGCGACCCCTTCTTCCAGATAGCCTGTTCTTTCGACAAAGGCTTTGAAGGCCGCGCGGTTAAGTCGTTGACCGACACGCAGTTCGAGCCTGCTATCGCGGATGGTGTCTAAAGGAGGTACGCGCTGGAGTATCGCATCGAGCGATGTCAGGATAAGTCGCGGCGCCTGCGATGGTTCAGCCCAAACCCTAAGCGCGTCCATTCGCCGCCCCATACACTGCCGGGTCGGTGGTACGCGATCGTAGGGGAGGCAATCCCATGGTGGAAAGACAATCAAATTCAAGTTGGGGAAGAGTGACCGGATCGATCTTGCAATGGCCTCGAGCGCCTCTTCGCCAAGCGCGACATAACAAAGAGAGGTCGTCGATTTGCGAAGGACGTCAGCAAGGCGGGTGGCGACAAACGCCGCGGGTAGTCGTTCCGAAAATGTGTTTGTGTCGACAGGTTTTGTTTCTGATGCGTGGTTTTCTGTGCTGTACTCGCTAACGCGCAACTCGATCCCGCCCTCGTTTCCGGACATCACTCCCGGTAAAAGTCTCCGGCGACGTGCCGTGTTGGCGAAACTGCGGTGATAGCCACTTGTTCCGTTCCGCCTGCAATGAGTGAGCGGGTTTTTCATGTGCTCGTGCGCTCACACTAGAAGCGGGTTACCTTCTACCGCCCGCCACGCGACATTTCCGGCAATACGGCTCTTCTCGCCAGGGCGTTCGTTGGCTCGCGCGCGAAGCGGAGCAAGTGCCCGTTTAAAACGGCGGCAGTCGATATTACCTCCAGGATGCAACGTCTTCAGGTGCTCGCCCAAGAATTTGTCAGGAGGTGCAGTGGCGATATGTCGTACTGATCGTGCGCGAAAGCCTCGCGCCGGCTCGCTTCCATCGTTTGCTCACAAGGCCGCAGGTTCCATCGAAGCTTCGCTGAGGCTGGTGGCAAGCCTATGGCCGTCGGCGCCTGTGCCGGTCGCATTCCCGCCCCGGCTGCGCTACGATAGCCGTTGCACGGTCGATCAAAGCATATCGGCGATCCAACCCGCTCGCCCGTGACGGAACTGACAGGATAGCGACAAGCTGCCTGATGGTTCCAACGGGTTGCATCAGCTTACTGCGAGCAGAGCGGCTCGTGCGCGCGATGGCGTCTGTCCGAATTCTCGCTTGAAAGAGTGGGTGAACTGCGAAGCGGTGCGAAAACCTACATCCATCGCGATGTCGATCATCGGCAACTTTGTCTGCGCAAGAAGCACCTTGGCTCGTTCAAGGCGAACTTTGGCATAGGCGCGTGCCGGTGACATGCCTGCTTCTTTCTCAAAAATACGCTCAAGCTGCCTGCGCGTAACACCCACAGATGCAGCGAGTTGCGCTATCGAAATATCGCTGTCAAGATGCTGCTCCATCATGATCAACACCGCTCTCAAGCGCGTATCCTTGTATTCCTCGTAAAGTGGCCGCCGTGGTTGCACCTCCAGGTGGGAGCGGGCTTTCTCGATCTGCAGCACCTCAAGAGCATTTCTCTCTGCTTCGCGGCCGATATGGCGGCGCACAAGGGCTACGGCCATATCGGCGGCGCTGCTGCCTCCGGCGCACGAACCCCGACGCCGATCAAGATTGAAAATCCTGTCCGACCTAACCGACAACTCGGGAAACCGATCCCGGAAGGCTTTTGCATGAAGCCAGCTGACGCAGACGTCGTGGTTCTTCATCATCCCAGCCTCGGCAAGAATGAAAGTGCCTGTGCAAACCCCGAGCAGAGGAATCTTCTTGGTGTCAGCGAGTTTAAGGAACGCCACGGTATCACGATCGACAGGTTCCTGCCTGTTGAGCAACCCGCCCACCACGACGATATAGTCGAACCGGCCTGGATCGACGAAGTCCGATGTCGGCGCAACCTGCACGCCGCAACTCGATGTAATCAGGTGACGGGTGCTGCCAAGCACCTGCCAGTCGGCCCTCACCCTTCCCGACCGATCATGCTCGTCGCTTGCGAGACGCAGCGTATCGACGAACATCGCAAAGGCCGAAAGCGTGAATGACCGCGCGAGAACGAAGCCGACCTTAAGCCGGGTGCTTTGGTCCGCGGCACCTCCGTCTTTATAGTGTTCCGGACGCATCACATTGCTCCTTTAAAGCACACCTGCCCGCCTATCGTATCGCCACTTCGCTATCAGCGTCATGACCGTGCTAAGTTCTAGCAGACGACGCCTTAACCGGTCCAGCAGAAGGGTAATGTCGCCAACCTCTAGGCCGGCCCGAAGGCCGAACTCCATCTCCACTCGCCTCAGGCCGCGGTTTACCTAAGCCCGCGCCGAGTCTCCGCTCCGACAAGGCCTACAAGCACCACCAAGGCCAGCGATAGCGACATGCGCTAGCTGAGCCCAAGGAGCAGTGTCTGTTTGGTCAAAGAGACGGGGATCATAACCGGCGATGGCCCGGGAACGGGCTCTTCTAACCACTAATCGATCACAAAGAGCCTCATTGCCTGACGTTTGCACCATCCATAAATCGATCAGGTAGGTGGGAAGCGTAATTGTATTCCCTCGCCAGAGGCCAGAGCAAGCACCGATCTATGTGAGTATGTCGATGAAAGCCGCCTGCGCAAACCTATAAATCTTTCAATCGATAGCGCATCGGCAGCCGATAAAGCATGCCAGACGAAGCCGATCGCGACAAAGAGGAGTGGGTCACGATCATTGGCCGCACCTGCTTCGCTACCAGCCTGCCTGTCTAATTAATCCGGGTCCAATCAATGCCTTTGCATAGCAGCCCGGCTACGACGCACCCTCTCGTGGTCATCTTGTCGCCATTGATTGTCACCGTAAGCTTGTAGGTCAGGTTTCGCTGCGGATCGAAGGCCGTCCCAGAATAGACACCGTCGGTTCCAGGCTCGATCGTCATGACAAGCCGATCGCCCTCTTTCTCCTTGGCCGTGCCCGGTTTGATCCAAGTGTTGGTGGCACAAATATCCGATCCACAAGATGCAATGCGGACCCTAGCGTTGCCGTCTCCTCGAGCCCAATTCCCGTCAATATCTGCGGCATGAGCCAACGTGAAACCCGGTATGGCAGATAGTACCGCAACGGTTGGGACTATGATCAACTTCATCATGCTTATTTCTCCTTCCATCGGCCTGAACGCTTCTCAAAACCTGTCGGCGCGATTGTGATGCATCGCTTGTAAAACACGCTCCTTTCCCCCAGCCCAACACGATCAGCAGCATCAAAAAACGTCGCCTTAAGTGATTGGGACAGGAGCCAATCAGTGGGTACTGCAGACATTCCGGCGCCCCAACCATCGCAATATTCAGCCTATCCGCCCTTCGACGTTTCAGTTCCTTCAACCCGTGCACCTCGGCGGCTCGATTGCTCTGTCGCGACATTGGTACGAAAGCCGACCGCCTATAGTTTCATTGCGGGCAGATATATTTCGTGAGCTCCTGTTGAACAGAGACCGTAAAGTTTCAATGGGTAGAAGATGGGCAGCCGCCAGAAAAGGCGAAAGGGCATGAACCAGCACTGTTGCGACGACGTCAGCAAGAGCGTCAGCGCGATCACTTCCTAGCACTGCGGCCCTTTCAAAAATTGACGTGTTAGACGCACCAGATGCACAGGCAGCGAGCTGCAAAACTGAGGGGGTAATTGCAAAAATTCTTCCCCCCGGAGCGAAACCAAGTGCTTGTGGCCACCGTAGACACATGAAACGCCTTCGGGACCATACGGGAAGACTGATGGACATCCTCCTCCTCGTCGCCATCGCATTCTGGTTGTCACTGGCCATGGCCGGCGCGTGGGCGACACAGCGCGCCACCGGACAAAGTGGGTGGATCGACACGATTTGGTCGGTGGCGGTCGGCGTTGGAGGCATTGCCGCTATCGCGCTCGCTGATGGTGACTTCGACCGCCGGATCGTCCTCTTGGTCGTGATCAGCGCCTGGTCGCTTAGGCTCGCAAGCCATATCGGCTCACGCAGCAGGGGCGCTTCTGAGGATCCCCGTTATGCAAAATTCATCGAAGACTGGGGCGACGGCGCGGCCTGGCGGCTGTTCCTCTTTCTACAGATCCAGGCATTGGCCGCCTTTGTTCTCGTTCTGGCTGTCTATCTGGCTGCAGCCAATGAGCGGTCGTTTCCAGGGGCGATTGACGCTCTGGCCATGCTACTCGCCATCGTCGGGCTAGCCGGCGAGGCCATCTCCGATGCCCAGCTTGCCCGCTTCCGAAAGACGCCCGAGGCTAAGACGGAAGTCTGTGAGGTCGGGTTCTGGTCGTATTCAAGACACCCAAACTATTTCTTCGAATGGCTTATCTGGTGTTGCTGGCCGCTGTTTGCTTCGACCGGATCGATATGGAACTGGCTGTCCTTGCTCGCGCCACTCATGATGTACTGGCTGCTGGTGCATGTATCCGGCGTTCCACCTCTCGAAGAACACATGCTGCGCTCGCGCGGCGACAAATTCCGTGCCCTGCAGCACAGGGTCAACGCTTTCTTCCCAGGTCCTCGCAAATCTACCCTTCCAGGAGATCAGTAATGAACATGCTGGCATTCGCCATCAACACTGCAGAGCGCGCGCCGCTCACCGACGCAATGACACTGGCCGGCATCGATTTTCTCTGCGCGCGCACCAAGCGCAAGCTTGCGACAACGACGGCGGACACCGAGCGCGATTTCGTCCAGCTCATGAAACGATTTCCGGTCGCGACCCACACGGACGAGGCCAATCGGCAGCATTATGAGGTGCCTGCCGACTTCTTCGCGGCAGCACTTGGACCGCAGCGCAAATACTCCTGTTGCCTTTATCCGACGCACGATACGACGCTTGCTGAAGCAGAGACCCTGGCGCTCGCCGAGACCGTTGCGAATGCGGCGATCGAAGACGGCATGACTATCCTGGAGCTTGGCTGTGGTTGGGGCTCACTTTCGCTCTACCTCGCTCGACGCTTCCCCCATTCACGCATCACGAGCGTTTCGAACTCGGCCTCACAGCGAGCCCATATACTTGACGTCGCGCGGCGCGATGGCCTGACCAACCTTGACGTCATCACCGCAGACATGAACCATTTTTCCACTCAGGCGAAGTTCGACCGTGTCGTGTCGGTGGAAATGTTCGAGCACATGTCCAACTGGCGCACGCTTCTCGAGCGTGTCCGCAGTTGGATAAAACCTGATGGCAGGCTTTTCTTGCACGTCTTCACTCACAAGAACCGCTCATACAGGTTCGATCCCAACGACCCGTCCGACTGGATCGCACAGCACTTCTTTACTGGCGGGATCATGCCCGCGCACGACCTGCCGCATCGCTTCGGCGACCTGTTCGAGGTCGAGCGGGAATGGCGCTGGTCGGGAACGCACTATAGTCGGACGGCACTTGATTGGCTGGCGAATTTTGACCGTGACATTCATCGAATTCGGCCAATTCTTACAAGGGTGTATGGCAAGGACGTGTCCCTGTGGCTTCGCCGCTGGCGGCTCTTCTTCCTGTCGACTGCTGGTCTGTTCGGGCATGATAAGGGCGATGTCTGGGGTGTCGGCCACTACCTAATGGCGCCGGCCAAATGATGTCTGAGGCAATCAAACAGCCCGACGCGCTCACCCAGGCGACCGTGACGATTGCCTGGGTCATCGTGCTGAACAAGCCCTTTTATCCTGTCTATGTCTGGTATCTGGTCGGCGATGGCGTGGTGGCATCGCTTGCCACATTGCTCTCAGCGCCGCTCTTCCTAGCAATCCCGTTTCTGGCCGGACGATCTCCCTTGGCAGCCCGGATCGCGCTGCCACTGATCGGCACGTTCGACACTTTGTTCGAGACGAAACTGTTTGGCTCGGCCTCAGGCACGGAATTATTCTTCGCCGCCTGTGTCATGCTGGTCGCGCTGTCTTTCAAAGCGGACGAAAAGTGGTGGCAGCGCGGAATGGCTGTGCTCGTCTTTGCCGTCTTCGTGTTCTCGCGCAATTTCATTGATGCGCCGCTCCGTGTCTGGACTGCACCCGAACTTGTTACCTTCTTCAACCTGAATGCCTTCGCCGTTGCCAGCCTGTTGGCCTTTATCGCTCTTCGCTATGCGGGGATATCGCGGACTTGAAGCCCATCCGATCAAACAAAAGCGTGAACAAATGGGAGCTTGGTATGCAAAAAATTTCTCGTTGGTGTTTTGCCGCGGCGGTCGCATGGATGTCTTTATCCAGCCCAGCCCTCTCGGCCTCAGTCGAGCCGCGTCCGATCGCAGTGGGTATGGACCATTATCATGGGACATGGCTTGAGATCGGCCGTCGGCCTATGTGGCTGACTGATGGCTGTGTTGCGGGCTATTCAACCTACAAGCCCGGAAAAATGCCAGGCGCGGTCCAAGTGGAAGACGGTTGTCACGTCGGCACTCCTGGCGGACGGCTGAAGACTGTCAATGGCGATGGAAGGATCGTCGATCTCGGGCACGGCAATGGCAAGATGCGCGTCCGATATCCCTTCTTCATCGTGTTCAACTACTGGGTTCTTTACAAATCCCCCGACAAAACGTGGTTCATTAGTGCCGACCCTGAAATGCGGAACCTCTGGATCTACGCGCGGGCCGTCCCATCGAAAGCAAAACTGAAGGTGATGATCCGCAAGGCGAGCGAACTCGGCTATGATGTCACAAAGCTTGAGTTTCCCGCTCAGGCTGGTCGCTAATGTGCGCCCTTGCTGGCAAAGCTGTGGCGCGAGCGCAATCCCGCAACGCTGTTCTTAGCCCAGGCCTCGCTAGCGCGCACCAAGTCTCCGACCAAGTCATTATGATGTACGTCGGCAAGGTCATCGAGACCGGCACAAAGGAAGCAATTATCTAGGCCCGCGTGTCACGGGCCTAGGCGCTACCACCTGCGGTGCCGACACAACTTTGCGCGCGATGCTGCCACCGCATTGTCGCAACAACCGGCCGCATTCCACCCCAAACTTGCCTGAATAGATGCATCCGCCTCGATGATATGGGAACCGCCGACATGTAGAGTCCAGTCGTCACTTATGTCGCTGGCCCAAACAACCCAACTGCGACATCCGGCCCGGCGGCTTAAGCGAAACGATCAGCAACATCCGGGACGACGTCTTTGAGATCAGGCAAAGGAAGGCGACCTGGTGAGTGAATGATTACCAACACATGCTAAAGTTGATAAGCTATATCCCCCGCCCTGAACACCGGATCGCTACAAAACATTAAATAGCATTTGCCGTGGCGCTCTTTGATGAACTAGGACACAACCCGTGGGAACCATTGCCCTTGTTGGATTCCTCTGGGGCATGTTCGTTCGGTCCGGTGACCTCGGCAGCTTCTCAAAGCTGCTAGGGCGACGGCAAGCACAATTGATGCACCAAGGAATATGCTTTTGCCCTACTCTTCGTGTGGTTTTATCCACTTATTACGGAGAGCCTTGGCGTCAAGGTTACGACAACGTCCCGTCGAGATTGACAGAACTCGTCGCATTGCCGCCATCAAAGTCTAGACGACAGTCCGTTTCCTCCGATGTTCCGCGCTCATATTTTCAACCAAGGCTGGAGGAACCGCATAAGCCTGCTGGAAAATCTTAGCGGTGCATCGGTGACGGCCAGACAAATGCAATCCTCCTCTTCACCGGCACGTGGGGTGTGAATAATCTCCGTATCCGCCATTTCGACGTCTCCTCGGCGGAATGTTGAAATCTCGTCTGAGAACGATCCAGCTAGGACCAGCGTAAGCTCAACCCCGTTGTGTGTGTGCTCTGGTACGGGTTGTCCCTTCGGAATAAGCAACAGTCGCGCAGTTGTCGTTTCGTCGCCCGTAGGCACAATCATCTGGGCTGCACCTCCAGCCCCCAACCGACGCCAAGCAAGTCCACCTGCCTGGTCGACGTATGATCTAAGCGGTTCCGGTAAGAGGGTATTACCGGCAGGCCGCCTGAGAGGGATGACCTTATCGATCTCTCCGGCATCAATTCGGGCCTTCAACTGCTTCCAGCTGCGCGCAATGACCTCGTCATCGCTTTGTGGATTTTCGCTGTCCAGAAAATGGCCGCCTAACGCTTCGTAGACGCCCAGGCTGCTGCGGCATGACGGGCATAGCGCAAGATGCGTTGCGACGGCGACGCCCCATCCCTCTGTGAGCTTTCCCGCTGCGTAGCGCATCAGCATTTCATCGTCGATATGATGTCGGGTCATCGGGTTGTATGCTGCAATACCCATCTTAGTTTCTCACAGGCCATTCGAATTCGTGACTTAACTGTTCCAAGCGGTATGCCCAATGCAGAGGCTATCGCCGAGTGCGGCATCTCCTCGAAATATGACAGACGCAAGACTTCGAGATGCTCCTCCTTCAATTGTCCAAGAGCTCGTCTTAGCGCGTCTGCGTCCTGAGCATCCACCAGCAAACGATCTGCCGAGGGTGCCTCTTCCGGAACAAATGCCGGATCATTTTCGTCAAACTCTGGCATACGGCGGCGCAACGTATCGATGTAGAGATTTCGCGCAATCCTGAAGATCCACGTTGATACCTGCGCTCGGTTCGGATCGTACAAGTGCGCCTTGCGCCAGACTGAGAGCATGACCTCCTGAGTGAGTTCGTCCGCCATGGTTCGATCTTTGGTCATCTTCCTCATGTGCGATCTGAGACGCGGGAACATGTAAGCGTAGATGTCCTCAAAGGCCGCAGCGTCGCGCATCTCTGCGACGGCGGCCATAAGCCTTGTCATCCTGTTCTGGACTGTTTCAGACCTCGATGTTTCCATCATCTGCTTCACCGCAAAGACGCGAGGTGATTGCTTTCTAACCGCTGCTGCCAACATGGTCGCCACTCTTTGGACGTTCTTTGTTGTTGTTACGCTTCAAATCTCGATCGGATCAATAAGTCCTCGCAGACATTTGCGTCGATCCAACTTGCAGTTCTTCGCGTAGCACTGCTCGTAAGGAGAGATGGAATGGATCAGATCAATATGGCTCCCGGGCAAGACGCACAGCGACCGACGGTGGAAGGCGCTCAAAACGCGGTGCGCGTCCTTCTCGCCTGGGCAGGTGAGGACCCCAATCGGGAAGGCCTGAAAGACACCCCCGCTCGTGTTGCCAGGGCGTACCGAGAGCTTTTTGCTGGATACCAGGAACAGCCACGCAATGTTCTTAGCACGACATTTGAAGAGGTCGGGGGGTACAACGATGCCGTGCTTGTCCGCGATATTCCGTTTTTTTCACATTGCGAGCATCACATGCTACCATTCCGCGGCGTCGCCCATGTGGCATATGTCCCGAGTAAGCGCGTGGTCGGCCTTTCTAAGATTGCCCGCCTTGTCGAATTATATGCCCGGCGCCTGCAGGTTCAGGAGCGTATGACCAGTCAGATTGCGGACGCTCTCGAAGTGTCGTTGCAGCCGTACGGTGTCGCGGTGCTCGTCGAGGCCGAGCATATGTGCATGTCAATGCGTGGCGTCGCAAAAATCGGATCTAAAACATTAACGACAACCTTCAAAGGAGTCCTGCAGACGGACGCTTCACTCCAAGCGCGTATCTTCAGTAACGTGCGGGGCTAGCGTCATGGGCGAGAGCCACTCAATCGGGACGATGGTCTTTATTCTAGGCGACCAGCTGTCTCATTCTATATCCAGTTTAGACGGATTTGATCCTGACCATGATGTCATCTTCATGTGCGAGGTCATGGAAGAGGCAACATACGCACGCCATCACAAGAAGAAGATAGCGTTCATCTTCAGCGCTATGCGGCACTTCGCGCAAGAACTGCGGGATAAGGGCTTTCGTGTTCGATACGTCCCGATTGACGATCCGGATAATGCGGGGTCTTTTGACGACGAGCTTCGTCGGGCAATCGGACACTCTTCTCCGACAAGAATTCGACTGACTGAGCCTGGCGAGTGGCGCGTTCTGGAAAAGATCACCCGGTGGCAATCTTCTCTCGAAACGCCGATCGAGGTCATCGACGATCGCAGGTTTATCTGCAGTCGTTCAGAGTTTGCCGATTGGGCGCAAGGGCGTAAGGACCTCGTCATGGAGTTCTTCTATCGCCAGATGCGACGCAAGACTGGACTGTTGATGGAGGGCGACCAGCCTGTCGGAGGACGGTGGAACTTTGATTCAGAAAACAGAAAGCCCGCGCGCCCAGACATGTTTCGTCCACAACGCCGCGCGATCGACAAGGACGCAATAACCCGAGAGGTCATAGACGTCGTCGATAGGCTGTTCCCTGATAATTTTGGCGAACTACTCGACTTCCATTTTGCGGTTAGCTCTGAAGATGCCTCACTTCTTGTGGAAGATTTCATAGACGGCCACCTCTCAGAATTTGGCGCCACCCAGGACGCGATGCTGACAGGAGATCCGTTTCTCAATCACTCTCTTCTGTCCTTCTACATCAACGTGGGACTGGTCGATCCGCTAGAGATGTGCCGGCGGGCAGAAAAGGCATACCTTGAAGGCAACGCGCCGCTGAGTGCGGTGGAGGGTTTCATCAGACAAATCATCGGATGGCGCGAGTACATGCGAGGCGTCTACTGGATGAAGATGCCGGACTATGGCGATGCGAACTTCTTCGGCAACAAACGACCCCTGCCCGATTTCTATTGGACGGGAGCGACAGACATGAATTGCGTCGCGACGGTCGTCGGAGAAACTCGTTCGAGCGCCTACGCGCACCACATCCAACGTCTGATGATAACCGGCAACTTCGCGCTGATTGCTGGAGTCGATCCGAAACAGGTGCATCAGTGGTATCTGGAGGTCTACGCCGACGCCTATGAGTGGGTCGAAATTCCCAACGTGATCGGAATGAGCCAGTTTGCCGACGGCGGTGTTGTCGGCACGAAGCCATATGCCGCGTCCGGAAACTACATTTCAAAAATGTCTGACTACTGTGACAGTTGTAGCTTCAACGTGAAGGATCGAACTGGGCCCAAAGCCTGTCCATTCAATTACCTTTACTGGGACTTCCTCTCGCGCAATCGCGGCCTGTTGGCGGACAACAGGCGCCTCGCAAGGCAGTATGCGACGTGGGATCGGATGGACGACGCCGTGCGCAGAGACATCCTCGCAACCGCCGCCCAATTTCTAGAAAACCTTAAAGGCTATTAAAAAAGGATCAGGACAAGCTCGGATCCTTGTCTACCGCATATCGTGCCTCGTCGTCGGTACGCGTTGTCTCGGTCCACCGCTACATGGTTTCGTCAAACGGACCACAATCGCGAAGCACGTTGTTGACGCGATAGCTCATCGTCGTTGACGAGAAGCTCATGCCCCAGCTTCGTCTGGTTGCGACCGTCTCGTTGAGGAAAAGGCCGGTCGTGATGGCGGCGTCGCCTTCGTTACCATGCCGTCGTGCGCAAAGCCATCGCTCATCGCCGGGGCTCGCCAAAATACGCAAATCGTTTTCGAAGCGACCATCGACGCCGGGCATTGCGGCAAACGCTTTCTTCACCCCGTCCCGGTCGGAGGCTGCACTTGGAAGAAAGTTGCTAGACGGTCAGGCTGTATCGACGGGAAGTGCCCAAAGCGCTTATCCCTTGGCCTCCACCGCGAACGTGCCGTCATCGACGACCTGATCGACGACGCAATACCGGCCAAATTGAGAGCTTGTCTGGGTCCACAGGAGCTTCATTCCGGCTGCGAGACCACCTGGCCGATGGCCGATCTCTCACACCAGAAGCAAAAACTGGTCAGAATTTAGGACCGCGGGCTCGACAAGCGTTATCAATGGCCTAATTCAGCCTCGCAATCATTGCCTGGAAATGCCATGCCGCAAAAAAACTCTGATCAGTACCTGGATGTGTTCGTTGGCGAGGGCGAAATGGCGCAGATGATGCGCCAACATGATTGGGCAAACAGCCCACTCGGGTCGCCCGATACATGGCCGGAGGCCTTGAAGGTGGCGTTGCGGCTTCTCCTGACGTCGAAATTCGAAATGTGGCTCGGTTGGGGGCCCGACATCGCGTTTTTCTACAACGATGCCTACCGACCGACATTGGGAAACAAGCACCCCCATGCACTCGCTGTCCCAACCAGGATCCTTTGGGCGGAAATCTGGGATGATATCAAAGGGCGCCTGGACACTGTATATGAGACCGGGCAAGCAACCTGGGACCGAGCGTTGCTTCTCCTGCTAGAGCGCAACGGCTATCTCGAGGAGACCTACCACACTTTCTCCTACAGCCCGCTGATCGGTGACAGCGGCGATGTCGAAGGCGTGTTTTGTGCTGTGGCCGAGGAGACCGAGCGGGTAATCAGCGAAAGGCGCATTTCGACGATGCGTGCACTGGCGTCGGGACTTGCGGCAGTCGATACGCATCGAGAGGTCATAGACGCCTCTTTTTGTGCTCTGAGGGAGAACCTTCGGGATCTTCCCTTCAGTGCTCTTTATCTCTTTGATGAACATGGTCACGCAACACGGCAATGGGTATGCGGTGCCTCAGATGACAATCCATTAATGCCAGCGAAAATTGACGGCGGCGCAGATTTCTGGAAGCTGAACCGAGCGTGGAACGAGCAAAGCGTCGAGCTGGTCGACCTGACGGGAAGAGATGACATTCCATCGGGACCTTGGCCAAAAGCCCCAATACAGGCAGCGGTCATCCCTCTGATCGGACAAGGTGGTGGCAAGCCGAAGGGCGTATTGATTAGCGGACTGAACCTCCATCGCGCCATCAACGACGCATATCTCGATTTTCTCAAGCTGATCGCAGGGCAGATCGCCTCGCGGCTGGCAAGTGCTGAAGCATTCGAGACAGAACGTCAAAGAGGGGCGGCATTGTCCGAGGCCGCCGAGATGCGTGAGCAAGCCGCGGTTGCGCTTGAACAGCTCAATCGCCAGCTATCCTCGGAGGTCGAAGTTCGCACCGCCGAGCGTGACCGGATGCGAGAGCTGTTCCAGCAGGCACCAAGTTTCATGTGCATCCTCAGCGGTCCAGACCATGTCTTCGAGCTCGTGAACGACGCTTACATGCAGCTGGTCGGCAACCGTCAGCTCCTGGGCCTCAGCGTCAGGGATGCCTTGCCCGAGGTTGAGGGACAAGGTTTCTTCGACTTGCTCGATGGCGTGTTCCAGTCGGGCAGGCCCTACATTGGACGAAACCTCCAAGTCACTTTGCGGCGTGAAGACGACGGGGAGAGCGACGAGCGATTTATCAATCTGATCTACCAGCCGATACTGGATGTCAGTGGCAAAGTTAGCGGCATATTCGTCGACGGGTTCGACGTCACGCATCAAAAGCGGGCGGAAGATCAGCTTCAAAGCCTCAACCATACCCTTGAGCAGCGCGTCGAGCAGCGTACCCACGAACTGCGATCGGCGCTCCTGCAGTTGGAAAAGGAAACCGTCGAGCGCGAAGCAGCCCAGATCGCTTTGCGGCAAGCGCAGAAGATGGAGGCGCTCGGCAATCTGACTGGCGGCGTCGCCCATGACTTCAATAATCTTCTCCAGGTCGTCAGCGGCAATCTGCAGCTCTTATCCAAAGACATCGATGGCAACGCAAGGGCGGAGCAGCGCTTAAACAATGCTCTGGCTGGCGTCGCCCGAGGCGCAAAGCTGGCGTCCCAACTGTTGGCCTTTGGGCGCCGCCAGCCGCTAGAGCCCAAGGTCGTCAATTGCCGCAAGCTTATCCAGAATATGGACGACATGCTTCGCCGCGCCTTGGGCGAAGAGATCGAGCTCGAAACCGTGGTCTCCGGTGGGTTGTGGAACACACTGATCGATCCCGGCCAGTTGGAAAATGCAATCCTGAACCTCGCGATCAACGCACGCGACGCGATGGACGGCCGCGGACGGCTGACGATCGAGACAGCGAACGCCGTGCTCGACGATGACTACGCCCGCATCCACGAGGACGTTCGGCCCGGTCAGTATGTACTGGTCGCGGTGACGGATACAGGATCAGGAATACCAGCCGATATTATCGATCACGTGCTCGAACCGTTCTTCAGCACCAAGTCCGAGGGGAAGGGAACTGGTTTAGGGCTCTCGATGGTCTACGGGTTCCTGAAGCAGTCCGGCGGGCATCTCAAAATCTACACCGAGGTCGGCCATGGCACGACGATGAAACTCTACATGCCAAGGACGATGCAGGTCCAGGATGAATTGGCGAATTTAAATGCGGCTCCCTTGAAGGGTGGGAGTGAGACTGTTTTGGTGGTCGAAGACGATGACGGGGTCCGGGAGACCTCAGTCGCCTTGTTGACTGATCTCGGGTATCGCGTTCTTAAGGCCCATGACGCCCAAGCGGCATTTGCAATTATCAATAGCGGCATGCCGATCGATTTGCTTTTCACCGATGTCGTGATGCCCGGCCCAATGCGGAGCACGGAACTCGTGAGAAAGGCCAAGGCAATGCTTCCGGGACTGGCCGTGTTGTATACGTCCGGTTACACGGAGAACTCGATCGTCCACGGCGGCAGGCTCGACGCGGGCGTCGAACTGCTATCGAAGCCATACACTCGCGAAGCACTTGCCCGTAAAATCCGGCACGTTCTGGGCAACGCGCGGCAACACCAGATCACTGCTGAGGGGCTCGAGCGACAGCAGCAAGCGCCTGATCCAGCGCCACAGCAAGGTGGCACGGACACTGCAAGGGTTCTTATCGTGGAAGACGAACCTTTGATCCTAATGTCGACGGTCGATATGGTGAGCGAGCTCGGCTATATTGTTCATGAGGCGGGCTCGGGTCAAGACGCCCTTTTGGTGTTGGAAAAAGAAGGCATCGACATTCTCCTTACAGATGTCGGATTACCTGGCATGTCTGGCATTGATCTTGCTCGACAGGTCCGGGAACGCTGGCCCGCGATACGCATCGTGTTTGCCAGCGGCGACGAAAGCGCCAAGTCCGCTTCTGGAATTAGCGACGCCCGTCAGTTGCCGAAACCGTTTACCGTCGATGGGCTGGCCAAGATCCTATCGAGGTCCTAGCCGGCTCGTGAGCTGCATCTCGCAACCGATGGATGAAGGATATCCGACCTTTTGCGCGGGAGACGCGCTGAGCTCAGGTCATCGCTAAAGCTTGATTTTGACTTTCACCGACTAGAGGATGTCGCCGGTGACAGGCTCTCGCAACAGGTGTAAGTGTTTGAATTTATTTTACCACGTGGGTTAGCGTCGATTTAAGCCGCAATCGCTAGAACTGGTCTATCGGTCAATCGGTATCGCCTAAAAATGAAATCCATTGTGTTTCGCTTTAGTAACTGTCGTGCGGGCAATTTCGGCATACTGACAGCAATTTTGTTGGTGCCGATGATCGGCGCGGCCGGAGTGGCGATAGACTTTTCGCACGCAGTTGAGATACGCACGCAGCTCTATAATGCCGCCGATGCAGCAGCTGTGGGTGCTGTCGCAGAGAAGTCTGCCGCGGTCAGCCAAGCCATGACAATGTCAGGCGACGGCTCAATTGCCGTTGGGGAAAGCGAAGCGCGCAACCTGTTCTCCGGCCAGATGTCTGGCGAGGCTCTTTCTCTTCCTGTTAGCCTTACAGCCACCGTGACCCGAAACCTTAACCGGGTCACCTCGAATATAACTTTCAGGGCGTCAGTTCCCACGACCTTCATGAGCATCTTCGGCAAAAATAGCGTTGATGTTTCCGGAGCGGCAAGCGCTGAATTTCTTACTGCCTCTTTCATGGACTTCTACATCCTTATCGACAACACGCCATCGATGGGCGTTGGCGCAACGCCTGCCGATGTCGCAAAGATGCAGGCAAACACGTCCGACAGCTGCGCTTTTGCCTGTCATGACATCGCGAGCGGAAACAAGAGCTACTACAATCTCGCAAAGTCTCTTGGTGTGACGATGCGCATCGACACGGTTCGCCAGGCAACCCAACAACTGACTACGACTGCGAAGACCACACGCGTCGCTAGCAATCAATTTCGCATGGGCGTGTACACCTTTGGCACCAAAGCCGAGGATGCCAAGCTGACAACCATTTCCAATCCCACCTATGACTTGGATCAAGTCCGTTCTTACACCGATGCAGTAGACCTGATGACGATCCCAAGCCAAGGCTACAACAATGACCAGACAACGAGCTTCGACAGCGCTTTAACTCAGATGAATACGATCATCACAGCGCCTGGCACTGGGAGCACGTCTGCAGACCCCCAAAAGGTACTATTCTTCGTGGCCGACGGGGTCGGCGATAGCTACAAGCCTTCCATATGTACGAAGAAGACCACCGGCGGTCGCTGTCAGGAGCCGATCGATACAAGCTTCTGCGCCCCACTCAAGGCACGCGGCATCAAAATCGCCGTTCTGTACACGACTTACCTGCCGCTTCCCACAAACAGTTGGTATAACACCTGGATATCACCGTTTCAGAGCCAGATATCGACAAAGATGGCCGAATGCGCTTCGCCCGGCCTCTACTTCGAGGTCACACCGACCGACGGTATCGCTGACGCCATGAAAACCCTTTTCCTAAGGGTAGTGCGGCAACCGAGGTTGACGTCGTAGGGGTTTGCAGTGTTTCGATTGCAACGCCTCCCGCAACCGTTCGACGAAAACCAAAACGCAGCGCACGTCCTGATGTCTGCTACCCGTTCGCCGCCGTGGCTCTCTCGTCCACAGCTGTCGCCATTCAATAAGACGAACAGGGCTCCAGAGTGTCTATAATCGCGCCTCCCTGAACGCGAGCTACATCGTTCAGGGGATGGGAAAAAAGAGATCCTTGGACCGCCGCCAGCCCCGCCGCCGCATGGCGGCCGATGGCAGACGGTTTGCGTCACAGGGGACGTGAAGGCGAATGCCCGTAGATCACCGTTGAACTAAAACATTAGCCGCGCGTTATATGGCGATTTCAATGGAGTGGCATGCATGAAGAAACCATGGTTCAACCTGCCTGCCTCTCCATGGCGCCTCGCGCTGCCCGCGGCATCAATATGGCTGAGCGCAGCCGTTGCGATGACTGCCGCCGCCCAACAGTCTCCCCCAGTCCCCGTCACCGCAGTCCCCGTCACCGCAGTAACTGCGCGCACGCAAACGATTGCCCGCGTGATCAACGGCATCGGAACCGTAGCGGCGCTTCAGTCAGTCGCTGTGCGCCCCCGCATAGATGGCCAAGTCACAGGGATTTCCTTCCTGGAAGGCCAGGTTGTCAAGAAAGGCGACGTGCTGGTGACCCTCGACGATCGAGAATTGACGGCTGCTCTTGCTTCCGCGCGAGCCAAGAAGGCCCAGGACCTAGCACAGTTGAACAGTGCCAGGACCGATGCAGAGCGCTATGCTAGCCTTGCCCAAAAAGGTGTTGCCTCGGCGTCCACGCTTGAACAGAAGACCGCGTTGAGCCAGGAGTATGCAGCAGCCGTTCAATACGATGAAGCCATGATAAAGAACGCTGAGACGCAGCTCGGATTTGCGACAATAACTGCGCCCCTGTCAGGCCGGATCGGTTTCAAACAGGTTGATGTCGGTAGCGTTATCAGCGCGAGCTCAACGGACGGGATCGTGACGATCACACAGATGGATCCCATTGGAGTTTCGTTCGTAGCACCTGGCGATCGCTTCTCGGAAATCCGGCAGTCCCTGACCAAGGGTGTGGCCGAGGTTACGCTCGTGTCAACGGATGGCTCACGCACTCTCGCAACAGGCCGCTTGACGACGATGGACAATGCTGTCGATGGATCGAATGGATCAATCCACCTGAAGGCGACATTCGACAACAAAGACGGCTCACTGTGGCCCGGCCTGCCTGTTGCGACGATACTGACAGTCGAGAAACGTGAGGGGGTGGTTGTTCCCGACAAAGCCCTCGCTCGCGGCCGCGACGGGCTCTACGCCTATGTTGTTGTCTCCGGCGCAACAGTGGCAAAGCGTCTTGTCAAGACAGCGTTTGTGACTGATGCCAGAGCTCTTGTTACAGAGGGAATTGCCGATGGCGACCAAGTCGTCATGGATGGCCAGTCGCGAATTGGCGACGGCGACAAAGTCGTAGTCACGCCATGGACGGGGTCGCAGACAGGTGAGCTTGCTGGAGAGGCTATACCATGAGCGAGGATGTCCGCAGCACCAAGAGGGCTTCTGCATCCGGCTTTTTCGATTTCTTCATCATGCACCCTGTCGCGACCGGGCTGATCATGAGCGGCATCTTCCTGGTAGGGGTCATCTGCTATCCGTTCATGCCCGTCTCGGCATTGCCGCAGATCGACTTCCCAACGGTTCAAATCGCCGCCAGCCTTCCTGGCGCTTCGCCCGAAACAATGGCATCGAGCGTCGCGCAACCAATCGAGGAGGCGCTTTCGCGTGTCAGCGGCATATCGGAGATGACCTCCAACAGCTCTCTCGGAACTACGTCGATCACCGTACAGTTCGGACTTGATCAGGACATCCAGACTGCGGCGAGTGACGTTCAAACCGCGATTAGCGAGGCCGCCGGACAGCTTCCGAAGGATATGACTGCGCTTCCGACCGTCAGGAAGGTCAACCCGGCCGATGCGCCGATCATGCAGCTTTCAGCAACCTCGGACACGCTGACGCTCCCGCAGCTTGACGAATACATTGAGCGGAACGTCGCCTCGAAGATCGGGCAGGTCTCTGGTGTCGCCTATGTCAACATCGGTGGGAAGCAGAAGCCTGCGATCCGGATCGCCGTCGACCCCGGACGGCTTGCTCAAGCGAACGTGACACTCGAGGATGTTAGGTCGGCCATCGCAGGACTGAGCCTCAGCGCGCCGAAAGGCAACATAGACGACCCGACCCGGACCTTCCCGATCTATACCAACGACCAGATCGGAAGCAGTGCGGAATGGAACGATGCAGTCATCGCCTATCGCAACGGAGGCCCGGTGCGCATTCGCGATATCGGTCAGGCAGTCGACGGCGCCGAAGACAACAAAATGGCACACTGGACGAATGGACAGCGCGGCATTGCTCTCGATGTCTTCCGCCAACCCGGTGCAAACGTCATCGCCGTCGTCGAGGCGGTGAAGGAGCAGCTCCCTGCCCTTCAGGCATCCTTGCCGAAATCCATAAAACTCGAACTCGTCACCGACAGGACGACAACGATCCGCGCGTCAGTTGCGGATGTGCAGTTCACCTTGATGCTGACGATCGGACTGGTGGTCGTCGTTATCTTCCTCTTCCTGCGAAACCTGCGCGCCACGATCATTCCAGCTGTCACCCTGCCAATTGCACTCGCCGGTTCGCTTGCACCGATGTGGGTCCTAGGCTTCAGCCTAGACAATCTATCGCTCATGGCCCTTGTCGTTGCGGTCGGGTTTGTCGTTGATGACGCGATCGTCATGCTAGAGAACATAACCCGCCACATCGAGGACGGTATGGAGCCGTTGGAGGCCGCCCGGACCGGGGCACGCGAAATCGGCTTTACTATCGTCTCGATCAGCCTTTCGCTTATCGCCGTCCTCATTCCGATACTTCTGATGGGCGGGATCGTCGGTAGAATGTTCCGCGAGTTTGCGGTTACCTTGACTGTCGCCATCCTCATTTCTGCGGTTGTCTCGCTGACGCTAACGCCTATGTTGGCATCACGCTTCATTCGCAATGTCGAGAAGACAAGTCATGGACGGCTTTACAGGGCGGGGGAGGCGTTCTTCGAATCCATCACAAACCTGTATGTCCGCAGCCTGCAGCCCGTCATTCGGTTTAAATATCTGACATTTTCGTTCTTCCTCGCAACAATCGCACTTACAGCATACCTGTTCGTCGTAATCCCGAAGGGCTTCTTTCCGGAGCAGGACACCGGATTTATCGGCGGTCTGTCCCAGGCGTCACCAGACATCTCGTTCGCTGAAATGGCAAAGCTTCAGGAGCGGGTCAGCGCTATCGTCATGAAGGATCCGGCCATCTATAGCGTATTCATGGATATTGGTGGCGGCAATGGCGGCAACGCGATGAACCAGGGACACGTCAATATCACCCTGAAACCACTGGAAGAGCGGGATGCGAGCGCCAAGGAGGTCATTGCTCGCTTGAGCACCGCGCTCAATGCCCAGCAAGGCATCAAGCTCTTCATGCAGTCGGCCCAAGATATTAACATCGGAGCTCGTCCAGCAAAGACGCAATATCAGTTCACGCTTCAGGACGCAAACATTCAGGAACTTGCAGACTGGGCGACGAAGATAACCGCAAAGCTGCAAGGTCTGTCAGAGTTGCGCGATGTAGGCACTGACCAGCAGGCGGAAGCGCCGAACCTGTCCGTCAAAATCGATCGCGCCGCCGCAACACTCTATGGCGTCCTGCCTTCGACCATAGACGACACCCTTTACGACGCCTTCGGACAGCGCCAGGTAGCCTCTTACTCAACACAGACAGACACGTTTCGCGTGATCCTGGAGGTCCTGCCAAACTTGCAGCGCGACCTAGCAACGCTTGATAGACTTTCTGTCCGCGCCAGCAACGGGACCCTCGTGCCGTTGTCCGTTGTCGCACATTGGTCGACTGACGGGGTGGCTCCTGTTTCGATTTCACATCAGGGACAGTCGCCTGCGGTGACAGTGTCCTTTAACCTCGCACCGACAGTGGCACTTGGGCAAGCAACAGCAGCGATTGAGAATGCGGTTGCCGAAATGCATCCGCCTTCGTCCCTTCAGACAAGCTTTTCCGGCAGCGCCAAGGCGTTCAAGGATTCGCTGGCGACCATACCACTTCTCATCCTCGCCTCTCTGATCGTCGTCTACATCATTCTAGGCGTTCTATACGAGAGTCTCGTCCACCCGCTGACTATCCTCTCCACCTTGCCTTCAGCGGGTCTTGGAGCCTTGCTGGCGTTGGACCTAGCGGGATTCGACTTCGGGCTGGTTGCGATGATTGGCGCCATTTTGTTGATCGGCATCGTCAAAAAGAACGGCATCATGCTGGTCGATTTCGCCATACAGGTCGAACGAGAGGAAAATCTCAGCAGCCAGGATGCTATCGTGAAGGCTGCACGCATGCGGTTTCGGCCAATCCTGATGACGACGATGGCGGCATTGCTTGGTGGCGTCCCGCTAGCCCTTGGCCACGGATCGGGGTCGGAACTGCGCCAGCCGCTCGGCTACGCCATTGTCGGTGGGCTACTGGTCAGCCAACTGCTGACACTTTATACGACGCCCGTTATCTATCTGTTGCTGGATAAGTTGCGTGGGAAAGAAGATCGGCCGATCGTTCCCGTGATCGAGACTCGTCCGGCAGCTTGACAACAGAAGCCACATATCTCTTTAGGTCCTCATGAACAATTCGATTTTGACGTTTGCGATTGCAGCGGCAACCGCTGCCGGAGTTGTAGTCCGCCCCTTCCGCCTGCCAGAGGCAGTGTGGGCAGTTTGTGCGGCTTTGCTCATCGTCACGCTCGGTATCCTGTCGCCTGAAGACGGCTGGGCAGGCGTACTGAAGGGCACGGACGTCTACCTGTTTCTTGTCGGCATGATGCTTCTCTCGGAACTGGCTCGCAAGGAAGGCCTATTCGACTGGATCGCCGCGATTGCGACCTCACAGGCGAAGGGGTCGCCTAAGCGTCTATTCGTTCTGGTCTACATCATCGGTATC
Source organism: Hyphomicrobiales bacterium (assembly GCA_900465665.1). GTDB lineage: Bacteria > Pseudomonadota > Alphaproteobacteria > Rhizobiales > Rhizobiaceae > Rhizobium. Next base: position 23,201 of record UBJO01000074.1, on the reverse strand, counting down.
CTGGTGACTGGACTGCTCTCGAACGACGCGACCGCAGTCGTGCTTACTCCGGCTGTTTACGCTGCTTGCCGAGCCGCGCAGGTGAAGAATCCTCTTCCATATCTTTTCATATGCGCATTCATCGCGAACGCGGCAAGCTTCCTTCTGCCGATTTCGAACCCAGCGAACCTCGTGATATTTGCAGGTGGAGAAATGCCACCACTGTCTCATTGGCTAGCGACATTCATGCTGCCCTCTATTGCGTCGATCGCCGTGACCTTCATCGTCCTTTACTGGACGCAACGAAGCTCGCTCGCCAATGAGGAAATCGCACCGCAGATCGCAAGACCTGAGTTGAAGACGTCCGCAAAGCTAGCTGGCACAGGGCTGATCGTCACCGCGATGCTCCTTGTCGCGGCATCTGCTGTCCATGTCGATCTTGGCCTTCCGACGTTTCTTGCCGGGGTCTGCACCGCGGCACTCGTACTCACTGTCGTCAGGGAGAGCCCGGTTGCAGTTATTAGAGGCGTGAGCTGGAGCGTACTGCCGCTAGTGGCGGGCCTATTCGTCGTGGTCGAAGCAGTCAATCGAACTGGAATTACGGCAGCGCTCGCCGATGCTCTGCAAGATCTCAGTATGCGTTCGGAAACTCAAGCCATCGCGGTCTCAGGCACTCTCGTCGCGCTGATATCCAATCTGGTGAACAACCTGCCAGCAGGTTTGTTTGCTGGAAGTGCCGTCCAGGCGGCCCACGTCGCAGATAGGGTCGCCGGTGCCGTCTTGATCGGTGTCGACCTGGGACCAAATCTTTCCGTAACCGGTTCACTTGCGACGATACTCTGGCTCTCAGCGCTTCGCCGAGAAGGGATATCCGTGACCGGAATACAGTTCCTGAAGCTTGGAGTGCTCGTCATGACCCCTGCCCTGGCGCTGTCTTTGGCTGCACTGGCATTCACGCCTTAGTGTGCTGACCTTTTTGGCGGCATTTCTTCCGCCGCACTTGCTACCCCTGCGACGGATGTTCCCGCACCCGAAAGGCGCTTACTGGCTGAGCAATATTCTTCATTTGCTTAAAGCCAAGATCATCGAAGATCAGCGTCCGCTGCTTCCTGACATGGTCGCGCACCGTACGTGAGATACAAATCCCCCCTGGCTCGGCGATCGCCTCCAGCCGTGCTGCAACGTTCACCGTATCTCCAAAGACATCGCCATTCTGTACGACCACGTCACCAACATTGATGCCAATTCGAAAAAGAAGACGCTCGTTATCGTGGGAAGCCGAGTGCGCATTTGCCATCTCGCGCTGGATCTCAAGAGCACAATCAATCGCAGAGAGCGCGCTACTGAACGCGGCAAGCACACTGTCGCCCGCAGTCGTCACAATCGTGCCAGCGTGGCTCTCGATGATTGGGTCAATCAAATCGCGGACCATTTGCAGGCGAGCCAGAGTCGCGGTCTCGTCCCCTTCCATCAGCTTACTATAACCAGCGATGTCGGCTGCCATTATTGCAAGCAGTCGCCTGTCGAGCCGTGACAAGAGCTCATCGCGCGTTAACTCTGCCGATCGAGCCCGCCGCGTTGTCGAGCGTATTGCCAGGATGGCGAAAACCGCTGTCACCAAGGCAAGGACAAAAACGACCATCTCCATCCGTCTGTCAGCGCTCCTCGCTTCCGACACGCGCTCGGCCAGTTTTCTCCCTTCCTCGGCCCTCATCGTCTTGAGTGTTTCACGCACACCGTCCATCAGCATCTTGCCTTGCCCGGTCCGCATGATCGCGAGAGCGCCACTGTTATCGCCCTCACTTTGACGGGCGATGCTCTGGCGCAGTTCGGACAGCTTCTGAGCGATCATTGATCGCAGTACTGCAACGTTGCCATCCTGACGGCTGTTGTCCGATACACCTTCGCTCAAAGCGTCGAGCGCTCCAGCCACGGCCCGTGTCGCGACCTCATAAGGCTCGAGATAAGAGCGATCATTGGTCAGGAGGTAGCCTCGCTGTCCAATCTCGGCGTCTTGCAATAGCGACTGAAGCTGGGACAGATGTCTTTCGTTGCCGATGGTGTGTGCGATGGATTGCTGTGCCTGACGCTCACGCTGCGAAATGTAAAATGAAGCCGCGACTGCTGCCAAGGCGATGAAAATGACGGCCGCAATTATCACACTGGCACTTTGACGGAACTCACTGCGGGCACGGCCGAACAACGTGTTTACAGAAGGTTTGGACATGGTTGCCTTATGCGAAGGGCACCGTGCCCTAACGTGTAGATACGCCACGTCGCGGATATTGGAAGGGGGTCACGCGAACGCAGTGCATTTACCTATAGCTTTAGCAATGCGATCATTTCGACCCAGGATTACCTGAACTGAAACTGAACCGATGTGTTCAGGCGAGGTCAAAGAGAGGACATTTAAGGTTTGAGCCGTGCTCGACAGGAGAAAGCCCGATGCCACGTCCGGTTCCAGACAATCGGCCGGAAAGGTCCAAGGACGCTGAGATTGTCCGCTCGGCTATGGCAGTGCCAATCCCCTTGAGTTGCACGATCTGCGACGCTCCAAGCGATATCAACCTGGTTATTGTCGAAGACAGTGCCCGGGAGCGAGCTGTGCCGCCCAAACCGAAACAAGGACATCCATAAGATGAGAAAATACGTACTTCCAATCCTTCTCATGACTGCCCTCGCTGGGACAGCGATGGCACAACAACCCCCTGCTCCACCACCTCCAGCTCCTGGCGGACCGGACCATGTCGACGCGGACCGCGCCGGGCCTGCGCCGATTGGTCCTGAAGGCGACATGGGACCGCGAGGTCACCGCCCTGCGCCACCTCCCCCGCCCTCCAAGGCCGCACACTTCCGCATAGAGGACGGTGCAAAAGTTATCGACATCAAATGCGCCGATGACGAACCGGTGAAAGCTTGCGCAGACATACTCTCGCAGGTTCTCGACCGCATGAGTGGACCTATGCAGCCAGCTCGATAGATGTAGCTCGATAAATGTGAAGTGCGGTCGTGTTTATAACGCGACCGCAATCTCGCAGACATGCTCCTAGGCCAGTTTGCACATTCACCTGATGATGCGCTTACTGGCACCATGACGGCGCTGCTGCGGTCTTTGTCTTTCTGCTTGCCTGAGACGGGCCAAATACCAAAATCCCGAGCCTAGGTCGACACGACCTTCGTCACACAGCTTCTCGGGGAAAGACGTAAGCAACAAATGTCTCTTCAGCGACGCGCCGCAGCCATTCACAGTCTTTCTAACGGTTAGTCCGCGCTCGCAGCGTATGTCCCGTTCATCGACATACCGAATTCAATCGGCGGCGACTAGCTCATTTGTCATCCTCAGCGATCGCCTGAATAAGGCTGACTACGCGTCTTCTGGTTGCGGCATCCAATATCTTCTGAAAAGATCGGTTAAGGGAGATGCCTTCCTTTGTTGCCACAAAGCTCGCTATATCCTCTGGCACATCCACGCCAACGTCGCCGATCATGCGGGTGTCGTTGAAGAAGTATGAGACCTCGACCTTCAAGATTCGCGCGACGTCGGCAAGGCGGCTGGCACCGATTCGGTTCGTACCGCGCTCGTACTTTTGAACCTGCTGAAAGGTTATACCAAGTCCAGAAGCCAGGCCCGTCTGCGTCATGCCGAGAAGTTTTCGTTGAAGTCGAAGGCGACGGCCCACCTCCACATCGATTTCGTCTGGTTGCTTTGCGCTGCCGGGTTCGTGTTTCATTGTCGCTATCCCTATTCCCCGCACGGGGCCCGCCGTCAGAACTCTTCCCACGAGGCGGCCAAGGCCGCTGTGGAAGGCCGTGCCCGCCGAGGGGGCGTTGTGCGAATAGCGACGACCGTCGGCGATCGCGCGGGCTCAAGCTTATCCGATTGAGAGGTCCGAAATTGACCAACCAGTTCGAAGAGGCCGCGTGCATCTCCGGCAAGCGCGTGGCTTGCCGCGTTAGACTCCTCCACCATCGCAGCGTTCTGTTGAGTGCCCTGATCGATGGAGTTTACCGCTTGGTTGATCTCCTTCAATGCGGTCGATTGTTCCTGCGCAGCCTGCACGATCGCAATCACGTGTCCGTCGATCTCCTGCACTTCGTTGGCTATCCGTACCAGTGCCTCACCGGTTTCATTCACCAGTTTAACCCCGCCCGCCACTTCACCTGCGGAAGCGGTAATGAGGGACGAAATCTCTTTGGCGGCGCTCGCGGAGCGTTGTGCAAGCTCACGCACTTCCTGGGCGACGACTGCAAACCCCTTGCCGGCGTCTCCGGCCCTGGCTGCTTCCACCCCGGCATTGAGCGCCAAAAGGTTCGTCTGAAACGCGATGCCGTCAATAACGCTGATGATCGAGGAAATCGCACTCGATGAACGCGCGATCCCGTCCATAGCCATCACCGCTCGCCCTACGATCTCGCCTGAGTGTTCGGCATTCGCCTTCGCCCTAGCCACTAAGCGACCCGCTTCGACCGCGCGATGACTTGAATCAGCGACAGTCGTGGTAACCTCCTCGAGTGCAGCAGCGGTTTCTTCCACGGAAGCAGCCTGCTGCTCGGTCCGTTTCGCCAGACTGTCAGTGTTCGACTGGATGTTTGCGGAACTATCGGAGATTGCCTTGGCATTGGTGGCGACGGTGGCCATAGCAGATGATAGCTTGCCAACCGTGTCGTTAAAATCAACCCTAATGGGGTCCAGCGACGGAATGAACGGCAGGTCTATTGAGTGGTTGAGATCGCCCGCCGCAAGCTTGCGAAGTCCCGTGGCCAGTTCCATAACGTTCTCGACCCGGCCGGTTACATCAGTCGCGAATTTCACCACCTTGAAGACGCGACCATTCATGTCGAGAATAGGATTGTAGGAAGCTTGGATATAGACCCGGCGGCCGCCTTTGGCGACTCGTTGGAATTCGGCGGTCTGGTGACGCCCCGCCCCAAGTTCTTGCCAGAAACGTTGATAGTCCATGCTTGCGGCATAGGCCGGGTCGCAGAACACCGCGTGGTGTTTACCAACGATCTCCTCCATGCGATAACCCAGCGTCGCGAGAAATATTTCGTTGGCGGTAAGAATTTCACCTGATGGCGTGAACTCGATAATCGCTTGCGCGCGGCTCAAAGCGGCCAGCTTGCCACCGTCCTCGGCCGCCTTGATTTTGATTGCTGTGATGTCAGTCGCAAACTTGATGATCTTTTCGACCCGATTTGCGCGCATCACAGGGTTATAGGACGCCTCGATCCAGACTTCGCGCCCGCCTTTTGCTATGCGCTTGTATTGACGTTGATCGGGCTTACCATTCGCCAGGTTCGACCAGAACTGGCGGTATTCCGGCGATTTCACCTCGTCCTGATCGACGAACAGGCTGTGATGCTTGCCGACAATTTCACGAAGGTCGTAGCCTAATACGCGACAAAAGTTCTCATTGGCTTTCAGTACGACTCCCTCGCAATCAAACTCGATGATGGCGAGTGTGCGATCGAGAGCCGAAAGAATGCGGTCAGCACCAGACTTAAACAGCATGCTCATTGCTACCTCCCTTGGAACGGCAAGGCATCGGCCCCGTCGACGATCCAAGAATTGAGAGCGGAACGTCAATTTTTAGTTAAATTGTATGATTGTTGGCGCGGTAAGTCGGCTTTCTTGAAAATATAGCAGCCGTAACGTGCGAAGGGTCGTGGCGATCCAACTTACGCTATCGTTTGCAGGTATCGTTCGCTCTCTGGCATTGGGGACAAGACATAACCTTCAGATGGACACCCGATACCGACGCACCGTATCGAACGGCTTCTCACCAAATGTCTGGAGGTACAGACGGGCGAATTCGCCAGACCAAGCAAAGCCCCATTTCCGCGCCACGCCGCTTATCGGCAGTCGGGTTCCAATCATCAGGTCCTGTCGGGCCCCCGAAGACGCACGAGCCTCAGATATTGATGAGGCGTTGTTTCCAACGATCGTTGGAACGCCAGTTGCAGAGAGCGCAGGCCAACGCCCAGATCTTTTGCAATATGCGCTGTTGTAATCGGCAGATGGGCGTGGGCATGCATGTAGTCTGCCGCAGCAAGCACAATCTTTGGCGAAAGGTCCATGTCGAGCAAGAGCTTGGACGAATAATTGTGCGAAACACCGTTCAGCACAAGCTCGACAAGCCGCTCCTCCAGACGTGATAGCGCGATCGGGCTCGTCATCAGTGTCCCTCCTGGTCTGCAACCTGTATGAATTGCATCGCAGATCAGACGACAACGGGAAAAGAAGTTTGCGCCCGGAGCACCATTGAAGAATCGAATGCGCGCTGTGGTATCATCTGAGATCCTGTCACGCAGATGGGCTTGGATGTCCTGAGTAGAGTAGCGACACTGCTGAAATCGGATTGCTTTGAAATAGAAAGCTGAGTGACCGTCTCAGCATCAATGGCCAGACCGTGGCCCCTGGCTATTTCATGCTCATGGTGACCTGCAGTAACGCGAGCCGCCCCTGCCATCATCGATGAAAAAGTAAATCCGTCGAAGTAGCCGGTACGACTGAAATGCACGCCGTTATTGCTATTCGACCTGTAGATCTGAATCCCGTTCAAAAGCGTCGCCGACACTGTGAAATCGAAGGAGCCACGCGCAAGCGGCTGCAATGAAACTGGTGCGTATGATGTACTCAAAAATGTGGATGCTTGATCCGCATCGCCGAACGTAAACGATACCGAGCGGGACACGTCCTTCAACTGCGCGTCCCCCTTATCCAATCACGTCACGCAAATGGGTTCTGCCGCGCTAAACTGGCAGTATTGTGATCCGAGCTCAAAGAATTCTTCCACTTGCACGCATAGCGGGAAAATGCTAGTTCAAGTTCGTAATTATCACCTTTTTGAATCGTTCTGAATAAAATGTAAATTGATCAGCCGCCATGCTCGATGTGACCAACGAAACTGAGTTTGTCGATATGCGGTCGGTCCCGCCGATTAGACCGCTGCGGGAAAACGCCTTTATCGCTCGCATGCGACTTGCCGTTCGGTTCGATCGGATCGCCGTCAGCGGGCTCGACCTACCCCCATTTCAGATCGGGGACTACCGATCAATCGACACGGATTTCCCACTTAGCTTTATGGAGGCGTACAGCGCCGAGAAGCATCATCTCACCGACCCCTTGTACATTGTCGGCCGCAATTCGTTAGATCCGGTGATCGATGCAGAGGCGCGAAGGCAATTCCCGTTGTCGGATAGGCTCGCGCGGCTTCTCGAGTTCCACGATATCCACAATCGAGTTTTTTTTCCGTTGCGGCGCGGCGAACTCATGTTCGCGGCCGTTACGGTGACACGAGGTACGCCATTTTCTGCAGACGAAGTCGATGCCTTGAAGGTTCTATCTCCTGTGATGCATTTCGAGCTCACCAAGGAACTGATGCAGCGTTTTGCAGCGCAGACACTCAAATTAACGGAGGGCGAGCTGCTCTGTCTGCGTCTGAGTAGCCTCGGCATGACGAGTGAGCAAATCGGCCTAAAAAGTGGCTATAAGACCGAGACCGTGAACACCTACCTCAAGATCGCGGCACGCAAGCTGGACTCGAAAAACCGAACGCATGCCGTGGCCGAGGCGATCCGACGGAAGCTTATTGGGTAACACGCAAACCAGGCATCGTGTTTTTGATCTCACTATAAATATGGCCCGTCCGTGAGAGTAAGACGAGCCTCCTCTGCGAAGAAGAGCATTCCACCTCGTCGGCCGTCACCCTGCTCTATTGCGATATTCATGACCATTCCGAGTAGCGAATTCCATGACCTGATCTTCCGGTAGCGGAGGCGAAAACAGATAGCCTTGAACACTGATGCCGCCTAACGCTATGAGAGCCGCGAGCTCCTCCTCAGTCTCAACACCTTCGATGACGCAGTCCAGCCCCATATCGGCACTAAGGGTCAGGAGCGACTTGACAATTTTGTAGCTTGAAGGACTTTGGTGCAGGTTTGTTACGAAACTCCGGTCAATCTTGAATTTCGTCAGAGGCAGCGCGTGCAGTCGAGTGAGGCTCGAATAGCCGGTTCCGAAATCATCGAGCGATATGCCACAGCCGAGACAGCGCAGCATCGCGACGGATTGCGAAACCTGCTCGAAGTCGTGGGTGAACGCGGTCTCGGTAATCTCAAGATCAAGGCGTCTTGGATCAAAGCCGCTGCTCTCGATGATACCAATGAGTGACAGGACCCCACTTTCCGAATTAAGGTCGTGCGCAGAAAGGTTGAACGACAAACGCAAGCATGGATCCCAGCGGTTAGCTGCGGCGAGCGCCTTCCTAAAAAGAGGCCTGGTCAGAGAGCTTACAATGCCGGCGCGTTCGGCAATGGGAATGAAGTATGCGGGAGACACCTTTCCCAATGTTGGGCTATCCCATCTTGCGAGAGCTTCGAACCCGAGGGTGACCTGATTTCGAATGTCAACGATCGGCTGAAACACCAAAGAAAGCTCTTTATCTAAATTTGCCTGCTTGAGAACGCTTTCGATCTTGGCATCAGTGTTGATCTGCTTCTCGAGATCGGAATTGAAGAGAACAGCGCGACCTCGCTGCTTTTTCTTGGCGTGGTAAAGCGCATAGTCTGCCCGGTCAAAAAGCTGTTCGCGGCTCAACGCCAGGTCGGGAAACACTGCAATACCCATGGAGGCCGAGATGTGTACCGTGCCTTCCGGCATATGGTACGGCTCTCTTAGCCTCGCGGTTATAGCATTCGCGTTGATAACGAGTTGATCACTTTCGGGTGGAAGGGGAGCAATTATCGCGAACTCGTCCCCACCGAGCCTGAACGGTGTGCTTGCCTTCAAAACGTCCGACAGACGAATCGCGACCTCGACGAGAAGGCGATCGCCGACAGAGTGGCCATAAAGATCGTTGACGGGTTTGAAGCCGTCGAGGTCCATCACCCCAAGAGCCAATCGATTCCCGCTCAGCCGCGCCTTTTCGAGCTCGACTTCCAGTGCTGCAAAGAAAGCGCGACGGTTCGCCAATCCCGTAAGGCTGTCCAGATTGGCGAGCTTGAAGTTCTCGGTGCTCAGCGCGTCGCTCCGTTGCCTCGATACAACCATGCTCTCGAAGTTTCGGTAGTTGGTGAGGAGAATGGACATCATTCCCGCACAGACCAGAAGCAAATTGACCGCTATCGCGACAAAGGTCGGCTGAGCGGTGGAGATGAAGAAGGCGACAAACGCGCCATTGACGATAAGCGCCACGATAAATGCCGCCGAGCGCACATACATCAGACAAAAAATGCAAGAGATGACAGTGATTGCCATATAGAAGGCCACATGCGAGCGCAGGTAAGCATCGCCGTAGGGAACAAGCGCAAACGACCATAGCGTAAACGAAATTGCGATAAAGCCTGCCAGCCTGTTGGCTCGCTTGAGCGCGGCGTACGCAAGCTCAGGAGATGGCTCAAAATGTCTGGTCCGGAGCCAGAACACCACCCTCAGCAGGCAGCCGCATGTAAGCAATAACGGCCCGCCGGTCGTCAGCCATGATGGCGCAACTCCAAAGTGGGTTATGGCAAGCGCCCAAGTGCTCGAAAGCAAGATGAAATACATCATGGGCATTTGACGGGTGAATGCTCGGTACTGCGCCTTGAGAAGTTCGGGATTTTCGCTCTGCACCGACATAAAACCCCGGATGCTGCGGCCTGCTCTTGTAATATTCATTTATTCGCCCATCGCTTGATAATCGATTTCTAACAAACGTCTCCTTACAATCACGGAAATCAGTACGGTTAATCAAATCCCACCGGCACGAGGTCGCACCGACGTCGCGCAGCGAACCTTACGGGCAACTGAACGGTAGCTGGTCGAGATTAGACCGAGATTCCTCGTTGAAGAAACGATGGCGGTTGAAGGCTTGCCTATGGATTGCGCCAGACCCAGGACAGTTGCAACGACAGCGCTGGACGGCCTGCGCACGAAGGGAATTCGTCATCTTCGCGCGTCTCACCTCCAGAAAGCCGAGGTTCTTCCGTATCGACGCACTCGTCCGCGCGGACAGCACCTACAATCGATGTCGAGCGACGCATAGGTCTCGTCGGTGCTCATTGCGCCAATGGGAACACGTTGACCGTGCGAGGCGACCGCCACGTCGACAGGGGTATGACACTTCCAGGTTAGCCCTCTCTCAGCCAAGATCGCAAATGGTGGGGGGCTATATTCCCCGTTCAAAGGACAAGCCCGCTGCACGGCAGATCGACGCAGAAAGCTGGCAAAGTTTATCAATGCAACGAAATCCGTGAAATCGGTTGCCGCTTCGCCTAACGCCTGTTCAGGCGTACCAATGACGAACTCAAGCCCGTCTCATTATTCGGCAGCCGCAAATGCTGCGATATCCGTCGGCGTGGTCGCAAGCCCTTAACTAAGGTACTGCCATTCGAGCGGGCAGAGTCAGGTGAATCAAGAGATGTCGTTCATTTGCTATCGAGACCGCCCTGGACCCCATTTTGCGAGTTATATGCTGTCGCGGAGCCAAATCCACCCAGTCCGGACACCGATCATCGTCCTGAAAAGCCAGTGTTTGTCATGAGCGTCTAGTGCTGCGTCCAGCGCAGCATAGCGATGTCGTAACCGAGAGCCCGTGCCTTCTCGACGAGCATTTTACGAGTCTTTTCTGAGGGTTTAGGCGATCGTGTCAGGATCCACAAATATCGACCCGACGCTTCCCCAACAATCGACCATGAATAATCAGGTGCACGATCGAGGATCCAGTAATCTGCGTAAAACGGGCCGAAGAACGAGACTTTGAGCTTGGCGTTGCGGCTGTCCGGGACAATTTTTGCCTTGCCTTCGGCTTCTGTTCGCTTGCCGTTTATGCCGCCTTCACGGCAGGTGTTCAGCACGCGGACCATGCCATCTGTGCGAAGTGTGTAGTCGGCAGTAACCGCCTCGCAACCGCGCTCAAACTGGTTCTCGTAGCGCGCCAACTCGAACCAGTGGCCTAGGTATCGGTTTAGTTCGATTGGTTTTTTAGGCTGAGGTACGGATAGATTGCCTGAGGGACCTGCCGGGCTGCACGCAGCCAAGCCAGCGGCTAACATCGTCATGATTGCTATATTGAGTTTCATTTCGTCAAAATGCTTCACACCCCCATAAGTTCCGGTCCCTAGATCCTCAGTAAGGGACTAGAGAAAGTCGTGGTGATGGCGCTGACGATCGTACGCTTCAGTTGGGTTGTTGTTGCTCGCTGCGTTGCCCGCGAAACCGAAATTGGGTGGCATCGCTATTGTGGCCGGGGAGCACCGGCTGAACACGGTAGGCCAAGGCGCGTCATCTCGAAGAGCCTCTTGATGTGGGCTATCGGTCGGAACCAATGACCGATACCATTTCATCTATGATTTTCGATCCCAGAAGCCAGCGCTGCCCCGCGGCGGCCCGGCACGTGCTGGCTCGATGGCAAAGAATAGCTCTGCTTTGTCTCCAGCTCCTCGGCGATACGCCATTATCTCAATCAGGAACAATCGATGGCTAGGCGACTAGAAGCAACGAGGCGACCAGCCTCAAGAAGACTAAGGCGGCTCAAGCCGTAGCGCCGCCTATGTTCGGTTTGCTGCCGTCAAGGTATCCTGTTTCCAAATTGCAGCGCCTTCGCATCCCGATGTCTGCGCGATCTTTAAGCTGCTACCGCGGTCAAAACGACAGTTGAACCTTCATCGATCTGCTCCTGTCGCCGGCAGTTTCGAATGCGGTGACTACCTCCTCCAGTGAAAAGGTCCCCGTCATCAACGGCTTCAGGTCAACGCGCCGCTTGTTGATCAGTGCAACGGCCAAGCCGAATTCGTCATGAAAGCGGAAAGTGCCCTTCATCTCGATTTCCTTGGAGACGACCATGTTCTGGGGAATGGAAACATCGCCGCCGAGGCCAAGCTGCACCAGTGTTGAGCGCGGGCGCAGCACTTCGAGACCGGATCGCACGGCGCGTTCGTTGCCCGAAGCCTCGAACTGTACGTCGAAATAACCCTTGCTTGCCGAATAAGCCGACAGCTGCTCCGGGTTATCGGCAACATTGATGACCCGGTCGGCGCCGATCTCCAGAGCCTTGTTGAGAACCGTGTCCATTACATCCGTGGCGACGATTTCGCGAGCGCCATGGGCCCGCGCGGCGATCATGGCGAGCGCCCCGATCGGTCCGCAGCCAGTCACCAGAACCCGCTTACCGATCAGCGCACCGGCGCGGTTGACACCATGCAGGGCGACCGCGAAGGGCTCGGCCATAGCCGCCTCGTTGATCGATACCCCTTCGGCGATTTTATGACACTGATCGGCCTCGGCCACCAGCCTCTGCCGGAATGCACCCTGAATATGGGGCATGGGCATGGCAGAGCCGTAAAAGCGCATGTTCAGGCAATGGTTCTGTTGACCAGTGAGGCAGTATTCGCAGGCATTGCAGGGGCGGGAGGGCGAGACTGCCACCCGGTCACCGATAGCGAGGGCCGATACCCCCCCGCCTAACGCTTTGATCGTGCCCGCCACTTCATGGCCGAGGATCATCGGCTCACGCAAACGGATCGCTCCGAAGCCGCCGTGATGATAATAGTGCAGGTCGGAACCACAGATACCACCGGCTTCGATGGCAACCTCGACCTGTCCCGGCCGAAGCGCTTCGACCTCGCGGTCCTCGATGCGAAGGTCCTTGGCGGCATGGATGACGACGGCTTTCATGGCGATTTCCTTACAATACCGGTGTCGGAAGGGCGACACCCGCAAAATGAGCGGCGAGGTTGTCGCGCACCAGCTTGCCCATCGCCTTTCGTGTCTCGATCGTACCTGACGCGTGATGCGGCTGCAGAAGAACATTGTCCAGCGCCAGGAAGCGCGAGTTTAGCTTCGGCTCACCCTCGAAGACATCGAGCGCTGCCGAGCCGAGCTTGCCGCTTTCCAGCGCTTCCAGCAAGGCCTCCTCGTCGATATTGGAAGCGCGCGAGATATTGATCAGCATGCCCTCGCGGCCGAGCGCCTCGATCACCGGTTTGGAGACGATGTGGCGGGTCACGGCCGATGCGGCGAGCGTCACGAAGAGGAAGTCGGAATGCCTTGCCAATTCGACGGGGTCGGCGATGAAGGTCATATCCTTGGCAAAATCTTTTGCCGAGACATCGCTGTAGGCGATATCCATGTCGAAGCCTTTGAGGCGCTTGGCGACCTCGAAGCCGATACGGCCGAGGCCGAGCACGCCAGCTTTGCGGCCCCAGACGCGACGCTTTAATGGGTAGAGGCCCTTCGCTGTCCAGCTCCCATCCTTGACCCAGGTTTCGGCGCCGATCATGCCGCGAGACTGGACCAGCATCATGGCCACGCCGAGATCGGCTACGTCATTGGTCAGGACGTCGGGCGTGTTGGTGACGCGGATGCCGCGGGCGCGGGCCGCATCCAGATTGACCGCATCGTAACCGACGCCATAGACCGAGATCACCTCCAATTTCGGCAGCTTTCCGATCAGTTCGGCCGAAGCCCCGAGCTCGCCGCGCGTAGCGATGCCACGGATGTCGGCGCCGTGCTGCGCCAGGAAAGCGTCCTTGTCGGCGGCACCGTAAAGCTTATGGACTTCGAACTGGGTTTCCAACTCAACCATATCCCATTCAGGATAGGGTCCGATCATCAGAATATTCGGCTTGCTCATTGTTTCCTCCATCTGTCTTGAATCCGGCCTCACGGACCTTTTGGCGACGCCAGATAGTCGAGCGCCGACATGACAATCGCCTCCAAAGGCTGTTCGATCTCAATCGTGACCACTTTGTCCTCTCCGTGAGGGGGCTCAAGCGTGGCGAGCTGGCTGTCGAGAAGCGATAACGGCATATAGTCGTGACTACGGGCTGCCATGCGCGCGACCAAGACCTCGCGGTCGCCCCTCAGATAGACGAAGACCACAGGCCTGCCGGCCAATGCCCGGAGCCGATCGCGATATGACCGCTTCAGCGCCGAACATGAGACGACGACATCGCCGTCGCCACCCAGCATCCGGCCGAGCGCATCGAGCCAGGGCCCCCGGTCGGCATCGTCCAATGGCATGCCTCTCCGCATCTTCTCGACATTGGCCGAAGGATGGAGGCTGTCGCCTTCAATGAAACCGGCGCTTATGCGCCGGGCGAGATCTTCTCCTACCGCGGTTTTGCCACAGCCGGAGACGCCCATGACGACCACGGGTCCGACCTTTGCCCACTTATCAGAGGCTGATTGAGATGCCGCCATCGACATAGAGCGTGTGTCCATTCACGAAAGATGAGGCTTTGGACGACAGAAATACTGCCGCGCCGACGAGTTCCTCGACATCGCCCCAGCGACCGGCTGGCGTGCGTTTCTCCAACCAGGCCGTGAACTCGGGATTGTCGACCAGCGCCTGATTAAGCGGCGTCTTGAAATAGCCAGGCGCCAGCGCGTTGATCTGCAGGCCATGTTTTGCCCAGTCGGTCGCCATGCCACGTGTCAGGTTTTTGATAGCGCCTTTGGTCGCCGTATAGGGCGCGATCCCTGGTCTCGCGAGTTCGCTCTGCACTGAGGCGATATTGACGATCTTGCCGCGACGACGGGCGATCATGTGGTTGGCAACCGCCTGCCCGACATAAAAGGCACTGGAAATGTTCGTCTTCATCAGCTGCTCCCAGCGGTGCACCGGAAACTCTTCCAGCGGGCTGCGAAACTGCATACCGGCATTGTTGACCAGGATGTCGATCGGGCCAGTGCTGCCTTCGATCCCATCGACGCCGCGCTTGACCGCATCGGCATCCGTCACGTCGAAAACGCTGGCCGAAACCTGGGCGCCGGTGTCAGCCAGTTCGCGGACTGCGACTTCCAGCTTGGCGCGATCGCGACCGTTGAGGACGACCTCAGCGCCGTGCTCAACGAGCCCACGCGCAAGGGCCAGCCCAATCCCCTGTGACGAGCCGGTGACGAGTGCTCGCAGACCGGCAAGGTCGAAAAGCGGGAACGTCATTGCGCTTACCCCTGTGCCGAGAGATCGTGGATCGCGGCACTCGTGACGCGGTGATAGACCGTGCCGTCGAACATGGTCAGCAGCTGCTGTGTCTGTTCGCGCGACTGGAAGCGTGCGTCGCAGGCCATGGCGCGCTCAAGCGCTGCGTGATCCGGATAGGTGATGGACAGGATCAGGGGCATGGACGGCGCACCCTCGTCACGCTCGAGCTCGCGGCACACGGTAACGCTCACCGCGCCGTCGAATTTGGTCCATAGCGGCGTCAGCGTTTTCTCGACGAAGCCGTAAAATTCGTCCTCCTTGCCGGCCTTGATCGTACCAACGAACTCTGCGTAGCGGATCAGCATGTCATTCCTCCTCGTCAGGCCTTCGGGCCATCGTAAAACTTCATCAGGGCGGCATTGTCTGCTGCACCGAGCCCCGCGGAGACCATAAGCCGGTGGATCTCCATGCAGAGCGATGTCATGGGCATTGCCGTGCCGGTGTGGACGGCCAGCGACTGCGCGGCGGAAAGATCCTTGACCATGTTGTCTATGCGGCCGGTCGGCGAGTAATCGTTGCGCGCCATCTTGCCCATGAACTCCTGCAGAATCGCGCTGTCGGCGCGGCCGCCACTCAGCGCCCCAGGGATGCGCTGCGCATCGACACCGGAATCGATTGCGAGCTTGGTCGCTTCGGCCACGGCGACGAAATTGAGCGCGCACAGGACCTGATTGATAAGCTTGGTCGTCTGCCCCGCGCCGCTCGGCCCCATGAGGGTCAAGTTTTGGCAAAGATCGTCGAGGATCGGCTTTGCCGCGGCAAAATCGGTGGGGCTACCACCGGCCATCATCGTGAGCGTGCCTTCGTAGGCCTTTGGCGCCCCGCCGGAGAGCGGGCAATCCAGCCACTTCAGACCGGCCGCCGCGGCGTCCGCATTGAATTGTCTGGTCACGATCGGGTCGATCGACGACATGTCGATCACCACGGTTCCGACCGCCGCGCCTTTAACCACGCCGGTGGGACCGAACACCGCTTCGCGGACGATCGCTGCGGAGTTCAAACTGAGAAGGACGGCGTCGGATCGCGACGCGGCGTCGGATGCGGTAGAAGCAGCCTCGGCGCCCTGAACGGTCATCTGCGCCACCTTGGCCGCATCTACATCAAAGGCGATGACGATGTGACCGGTTTTCAAAAGGCGCGAGCCGATTGCATGACCCATGACGCCGCAACCGATTAGCGCTATTTTCCGTTTTTTCGACACGGCTTTTCCTCTCCTCCCGATCGGGGGCTCAATGCGATGGACAAAACGCGGTTTGTGGCGGTCAACCGATCTCTGATCTGAGAAAGGCTTGCAGTTCGGGCGTTCTGGGATTTGTGAAAAATTCTGCCGACGGCCCCTCTTCGTGGATGATGCCGTCCTTCATAAAAATCGTCCGGTTTGCGACCCGGCGCGCGAAACCCATTTCGTGGGTCACGAGCAGCATGGTCATGCCTTGGCGAGCCAGGTCCTCGATGACGGCAAGAACTTCGCCGGTCAGCTCCGGATCGAGTGCCGAAGTCACCTCGTCGAACAGCAGGACCTTGGGGCGCATGGCAAGAGAGCGGGCAATGGCAACACGCTGCTGCTGACCACCAGAAAGCATATCAGGATAGGCATCGAAGCGATCGCCGAGCCCGACCATCGACAGGCAACGCTGCGCCTCGTCTTTTGCGGCGGCCTTGGCCTCGCCTTTAACCTGTACAGGGGCAAGCATGATGTTTTCGCCCGCCGTCAGATGCGGGAAGAGATTGTAGCTCTGGAAAACGATGCCGACGTCGCGCCGGAGCTCCCGCAAGGCCGCTGGCTTGCGCGACATGGCGTGACCAGCAATCTCAATATGGCCGCTATCGACCGTTTCCAATCCGTTGAGACAACGCAGGAACGTACTCTTTCCCGAGCCGCTCCGCCCGATCAGTGCAATGACCTCACCGGCCTTGACATTCAGGGACACGCCCTTGAGCACTTCGAGCGGGCCAAAGCTCTTGTGGATATCATTTGCGATTACGACAGACATGTTCACCTCACGATGGGAATGCCGGGGCAGCGAGCTATGCTGCCCCCTGCGACCCTTGGCCTTAGAAGGAAGGCAGTTCCGGCATCGGCGTCTTCATCCACTTTTCGTAGATCTGACCGAGTTCGCCGCTCTGCTTGTGGACAAAGAGAACCGTATTTAGCCAGTGCAGGAGATCCGGATCGCCACGGCGCAGACCCACACCATAGAAGCTCTGCAGATATGTCGTCTTCTCCTCGAACTTGTCGGGATAGCGCTGCTGAAGCTGCGCACCGATATAGTTCACGGTCCCGATCGCATCCACCTGACCGGCGACCAGCGCGTTCAGCGTCGTGCTGTCATCGTCGAAGCGGACGAGCTCCATTCCTGGAATGTTGGCCGCCGATAGCACCTTCTCATGCGCTGTTCCGCGCGGGACGCCAACCTTCTTGCCTTTCAGGTCGGCCAGGCTTTTGATCTCGGTGCCCTTCGGCGCGATGATGACAGACTTGTGGCCGCCATAGGGGTTCGAGAAGGCGACCGACAGCGCGCGCTCGGTATAGATGCCGAAGCTCGCGACGACGAAATCGACCTTGCCGGTTTGCAGCGACGGAATGCGGCTCTGGCCGGTGACAGGCACCAGTTCCAGCTGGACGCCAAGATCCTTGGCGAGCAGCTTAGCGACATCGACGTCGAGACCGTCAGGCTGCATTTCGGCATTCGTGATGCCGAAGGGCGGAACCGAAAGGTCGACACCGATCAGGACTTTCTTGCGGGCGATAATATCGTCAAGAGAGGCGGCGGACGCCGCAGTTGCGCCCAGAGCGATGGCGAGACCGATCAGGGGCATGAATAGGGATTTCAGGCGCATGTTGTATCCTCTCAGTTTTCAGGTTCCGGTTATGATCAGCGACCTTCTCCGTGTCGTTGATGATGAGATCGCCTAGGCACGCGCTCCTCGCTTTGCGGAGCGGCTTTCGAGCCAAAGGCTGAGCTGGGTAAGCGGGAAACACACTGCGAAATAAAACGTGGCGACAGCCAGGAAGGATTTCAGCGGCTCGAACGTCGCATTGCTGACGAGCTGGCCGGCACGGGTGATCTCGACGAAGCCGATGATCGAGGCGATCGAGGTCTGCTTGATGATCTGCACTAGAAAGCCGACGGTAGAGGGCATGGCCAAGCGGATCGCCTGCGGTGCAATCACATAGCGAAGGACTTTGTAAGGATGCAGGGCCAGGGCATCGGCGCTTTCCCACTGCGCCCTCGGAATGGCCCGAAGCGCGCTTTCCCAGATGGCGCCGAGAAAGGCGCTGGAGTTGATAGTCAACGCCACGGCGGCAGCCGAAATCGCGCTGACCTCGAAGCCGAACAGCGATGGGGCGTAGTAGCAGATAAACATCAGGATGAGCAGCGGCAGACCTTGGATGAACTGCATATAGGCGGAGGTCATCAAGCGCAAAGCTTTCGAGGACGAGATCCGCATCACGGCAAGCGCGATACCGACCAGTCCCCCGCCGACGAACGCGATCGCGGTCAGCGTCAATGTCCAGCGGAGCGCAT
Source organism: Hyphomicrobiales bacterium (assembly GCA_900465665.1). GTDB lineage: Bacteria > Pseudomonadota > Alphaproteobacteria > Rhizobiales > Rhizobiaceae > Rhizobium. Next base: position 4,726 of record UBJO01000074.1, on the reverse strand, counting down.
AAAGGATGAAAAAGAACTCCGGCGAGCCAAAGGTACGCATGTCAGATCCCCCGGAAAAGATTGCGACGCGAGCGGCGGAAGATCAGCAACCCGACAATGTTTAAGATGGCGCGAAAGACGAAGTTCATCAGGACGTAGATAGCGGCGATGACGAGATAGACTTCCATCGTCCGGAAGGTCTCGGAACTGGCGAGCATCGCAGCTCCGGTGAGGTCCTCGACGCCGATCGCCGACACGAGGCTGGTCGAGAGCATCAGCAGGACGCATTGCGATACGACCGGGGTGAATACTTTTTCCAGCGCCGGTGGCAGGATGACGAAGCGCAGCGTCTGCGCATAGGTCATCCCAAGACTTTCGGCCGCCTCCAGCTGACTGCGATGCGTCGCCTGGATCCCACCGCGGACGATCTCGGCGATGTAACCGCCGTTATTGAGAACCAGCGCGATGAAGACCGAGGTCAGTGGCGACATGCGCACGCCGATATTCGGAAGCCCGAAGAAAATCACAAAGATCTGCACCAAAAGCGGCGTGTTGCGCATCGCCTCCACGTAACAGCGTACGAGCAAGCGCGGCAGCCAGCCCGGCAAGGTGGAGGCGACGGCGCAGCAGACGCCGAGCGCAATGCCCCCGAAAATGCCCACGAACGCGAGGAGCATCGTTAGCCAGAAGCCGCTGACGAACTGCGGCAGGTAACTTGCCAATGGGCCGAATTGGAAGGTGTAATCCATGCTAACCTCGGCTTTCGCGCCATAAGTTCCTGTCTTCACTCGGCTCCGAGCGGCCGCACGCGGACATTCTTGCCTGCCTGAGCGATCGTATCGGGATGGCAAAGATCGAGTGCTGCCGCAACCAGCCACCAGGTGTGGTCGGCCTGCCGGATGATGAAGCATTCGGTGCTGTGACCAATGTGACCGAATTCCATCGCATGGCCCATGCAGATATGACCGATTTCGTCGGGAAGGCCGACGGACAAGCAGACATGCGCGCCATACGCGGAATGGCGGTAAGTCGGGTCGCCATAGCGATCCCCGCGTTCGGCCGAGCGCTTCAGCTTGACCGGATCAAATTCCCAAGTCTTGCCGATGTCGTGGCAAAGGCCCCCGGCCAGAATAATATCGCGGTCGACCTTGGCCTCGGGATAAGTGGTCTTGAACTCCTCGTAGATCGACAGAGCCAGACGGGTGACGCCGCGCAAATGCGCATCCTGTGTGCCGCGCTTCAACGAAAAGATGTTCGGGCTGCCCTCGCCCTGTATATCGGTGACGCGATCGAAGGATGAGCGCTCAAGAGCAAACACCCAAGCGTCGATAACCTTTTCGCGCAATTCGGCCGACTGGATGTCCGCGATTTCCGGCAAATCTTCGAGGACATGTGCGCGGGAAATGGTCTTGTACATTTTTTAAACACCTGGATGAACTGCTTATTGAGTAAGCTTATGAGTGATTGAATTCAAAATCCAATTAGGATATTTCCGGGTATCGATCGAATTTTTCTATGGATTGACATGGCTCTCAGTTTTTCTGCAGTTGAGGCATTCTACTGGGCATCGCAATTGCGCAGCTTCAACGCCGCCGCGGAGAAGCTGAGCATCACCCAGCCAACCGTGTCCTATCGGATCAAGGAGTTGGAAGAGCAACTTGGTGTGGCGCTGTTCATACGGCAGAAGCGCCAGCTGCAATTAACGAGCGAGGGCGAGGCTCTAAAGCATTATGCCGAGGCGATGATCGGCATCGCCCGTGATATCGAATCCAACATCAAGACGCGCAATACCCGCCTGCCGACGCTTAGAGTAGGCGTGATGGATAGTTTTGCCGTGGTGTGCCTGCCGGCCCTGCTTGATGAGCTCGACAGCCGCTTCCCCGAAACACGGGTTGCAGCCACCGTTGACACCAGCCACAACCTCGCCCGACAGCTCTGTGAGGGGCTGCTCGATATCGCAGTGCTGTCGACACCACCCGAACACGACAACGTTGCGCTGGAACTGCTCGGCCGTCAGACGGTGGAATGGTTCGCCAGCCCCAAACTCGAGATGCCGCGCGAATTCGTATCGGATGCGATGCTTCTTCGACAGCGGATATTCTCCACGCCCGCCCCGTCCAATCTTCACGCCTTAACGACTCGTGCTTTGAGCGGCAATCGCGAGCTCGGGCTTCGCCTGAACGTCTGCAACAGCCTTGGAGCCATTCTTAATCTGGTTGAAGCCGGTACGGGCATCAGTATCCTGCCGGGCAGGTTGCTTCAAACACAACTAAAGGCAGGAACAGTGCTTTTGCTGCGAGCCCACTACCGCCTACCGATGCAGGATGTGTTCATCGGCACCAATAAGGGCGCGGTCGTGCGGGCTTTGCCGCAAGTGTCGAAAATGATCCGCAAGGTGAGTGTCGACGTCGCCTTTTGCGGGTGAGATGCGTCACACGGCCTGAAAGCCCTCCAACCCGGCCGCGACCTGCTTTGCCAACGCTACGAAAATCTTCACCGCAGCGCTTCGGTACGCGTCCTTGCGTTGCATCAGGACGGAGGTCCGCTGTAGACGCGCCGGATCAAGCGCAATCGCGATCAGGTCCTGATGCGCAAATGCGATCGTCGCAGGCAGGAGCGTGGAGAGCCGTGTCCTGCGGACGATTTCGATCACCGCGCTTATGGAATTGGCCTCTATCCTGACATGCGGTTGAATAGCGTGCTGCCGACAGAACTGGTTTATCTGATCGCGGGTGGCAAACTCCGCGCTTAACAACACCATTGACTCGCCGCTCAGCGTTTCAAGCCCGATCGACGTTTCACGGGCGAGTGCATGATCGCGACTGACAACCAGGGCGAGGGTCTCCACTAGCAGCGGATCCAGATCAAGGTCATGTGCCGTGGAGGAAGAAAACGCGATCCCGACATCGATCTCATCAGACAAGAGCAGATCCTCCATCCGATCCTGCGAGATCTCTCGTACGCTGAGGAAAATATTCGGATAGCGACTGTGGAACGCCTCGATGAGCGGCCCGAGCAGATATGTCGTGAATGTCGGCGTCACCGCAACGCGCAATGTTCCACGGCTGAGATCGGCGACGTCGTGGATGGCACACGCCGCTTCCCGAAACTCGTGCGACGCGCGGCGCACGTACTGCAAATAGACTTCACCGTAATCCGTTAGTCTCGTCGTGCGCCCCGATCGGTCGAACAATTGCACGCCGAGGTTTTCCTCAATCAACTTGACCTGCTGCGAGAGCGCCGGCTGTGAGACGTGCAGGACCTCGGCAGCCTTTGTGAAACTCCGATGCTCCGCCACCGCGAGGAAATAGCGAACCTGTCGGGCAATCATACTCGCACCTATAAGTTTATCTAATCGGCAGCATAATAAACGAGACTTTTACATTATACCAAGCCTTTCTTAGCTTTCTTCCTGACGGATCGCGATACGGAGACTGTAGCGATGAGAGATATTATTGACGGCTTTTTGAAGTTTCAGAGAGAAGCTTTCCCCGCGCGGGTCAAGCTGTTCAAGGACTTGGCAAATCATCAAAATCCGCGGGCTCTGTTTATCTCCTGCTCTGATAGCCGCCTGGTACCTGAGCTGGTGACCCAACGTGAGCCGGGCGACCTTTTCGTCATACGGAACGCCGGCAACATTGTCCCGTCCTACGGCCCAGAGCCGGGGGGTGTCTCTGCCTCGGTCGAATATGCCGTCGCGGCCTTACAGGTTTCGGACATCGTCATCTGCGGCCATTCCGACTGTGGCGCGATGACCGCCATCGCAACGTGCAGTTGCCTTGATCACATGCCAGCCGTGAGCGGCTGGCTGCGTTACGCAGACTCTGCCCGCGTCGTGAACGAGGCCCGCGAGCACAAGGATGAAAGCGCCAAGGTTGCATCGATGGTGCGTGAAAACGTTGTCGCCCAGCTCGCCAATATCCAGACCCACCCGTCGGTGCGGCTCGCCCTCGAAGAAGGGCGCATCACCCTCCATGGCTGGATTTACGATATTGCGAGCGGGCTTATCGAAGCTTTCGATGGCAGCAGGGGCGTCTTCGTTTCCCTCGCCGACAATCCTGACGTCCAGGCCATTAGATATCAGGCCAGGCGCGTAGCTTGAGCCCGACCACATCAACAGCCACATTCCCAATATGGAAACAATACCAATGTTGCAGTCTCAAGCCACTAAGACCACTCGCCAGGACCTGACCAACGCCATCCTCGCATCGAAACTCAAGAAGGACTTGAGCTTCGCAAAGATTACTGAGGGCACGGGCCTGTCGGAGGCGTTCGTCACTGCTGCCCTTCTCGGCCAGCATCCGCTGCCGGCGAATGCAGCCAAGACAGTGGGCAAGACGCTCGATCTCGATGACGACGCTGTTGCCCTGCTTCAGACCGTTCCGGTCCGCGGCAGCATTGGAGAAGGTCTGCCGAGTGACCCGACCATCTACCGCTTCTACGAAATCGTGCAGGTCTATAGGACCACACTGAAGGCTCTGGTCCACGAAAAGTTCGGCGACGGCATCATCAGCGCCATCAATTTCAAGCTGAGCATCGAGAAAGTCGACGATCCAGAAGGTGGCTCCCGAGCAGTCATCACGCTCGACGGCAAGTATCTTCCGACCAAGCCGTTTTGACAACGCTTATGGGCGGGAGTGCGAATAAAGCGCTCGGGCTACGGCTTGCCGGTCGCAAGGGTACTCATCGCAGCTAGCATGGCCGCAACCGCGAGCACCGCCGTGACTGATGGGAATGACGCCTTGGC
>UBJO01000083.1 GCA_900465665.1 Hyphomicrobiales bacterium | reverse complement strand
CGTCATACGCCGTTCTTCACCAACTACCGTCCGCAGTTCTACTTCCGCACGACGGACGTGACCGGCATCGTCTCCCTGCCGGAGGGCACGGAAATGGTTATGCCTGGCGACAACGTCACGGTTGCTGTTGAGCTGATCGTTCCGATCGCGATGGAAGAAAAGCTGCGCTTCGCTATCCGCGAAGGCGGCCGTACCGTCGGCGCTGGCATCGTTGCCTCGATCATCGAGTAATCCTTAGGATTGCTTTGAATTAGGAAAGGCCTCGCTGGAAACAGCGGGGCCTTTTCTTTTGCCGCCTTGCGCTCACCATCAAAGACTTTATCTATCCCAACTCCACGGAGGAGGATCTTGGATGAAGAAGCGCATTCTGTTTACGGGTGGCTCCGGCAAGGCGGGGCGTCATGCGGTGCCGTGGCTGGTCAATGCCGGCTATGAGGTTCACAACATCGATCTCGTGCCGCTCGGCAGTCCCGGTGTCACCAATCTGATCGTCGACATCACCGATAGCGGTCAGGTCTATAATGCGCTCTCGATGCATCGTGACTTTCCCGATCTGGAAGCGGGCAGGGGTGTCCTTCCCTATGATGCCGTGATCCACTTCGCCGCCATCCCGCGCATCCTGATCAAGCCTGACAACGAAACCTTCCGTATCAACACGATGGGCACCTATAATGTCATCGAGGCGGCGGTGAAGCTCGGTGTGCGCAAGATCATTGTTGCCTCCAGCGAAACCACCTATGGCGTCTGCTTTGCCGAAGGGCATCGCGATTTCCATCAGTTCCCGCTGGATGAGGACTACGACGTCAATCCGATGGACTCCTACGGTCTGTCGAAGGTGCTGAACGAGAAGACGGCGCGGGCATTTGCCGAGCGCTCCGGGGCAGACATTTATGCGCTGCGAATCGGCAACGTCATCGAACCGCACGAATACGCGAATTTCCCGACCTATTTCGCCAATCCCGAGATGCGCAAGCGCATCGCCTGGAGCTATATCGACGCGCGCGATCTCGGCCAAATCTGCCATCTCTGCATCGAAAAGGATGGCCTCGGCTTCCAGGTGTTCAACGCCGCCAACGATACCGTCTCGGCCAATACGCCGACGCGCGAGCTTGCCGCGCGCTACTATCCGAACGTCCGGTTCACCCGCGAGATCGGCGAATTCGAAGGCTTGCTGTCGAACCGCAAGATCAGGGAAGTGCTGGGCTTTCGGGAAGAGCACGACTGGCGCCGATACGTGAAGCTGTGAACGCGTTTCGGTACGCACGCGAGGAATGGGAAAAAGTGAAAAACGCACTTGCCAATCTGCTCTCGGCGTCTTAAAGGGTGCGCCATGCTTCTCGACAATGCGTCGCGGCTTTCGCCAAAAGGCTGATCGGGAAGCGTAAAGGGGTATAGCTCAGTTGGTAGAGCGGCGGTCTCCAAAACCGCAGGCCGTGGGTTCGAGCCCCTCTGCCCCTGCCATTTCCTTGAACGAACAGCGCGGACAACCTGCAGCATTTCGCAAGAGGCTCGTACATGGCTAATTTCATTAAACTTTGGTTCCCCTCTTGTCTAATGGGGAATCGGTGTTTATGTAGGGGTTCAACAGACACGCGGTGCGTGGGGCTGATCTGATCAGCTTTACGCGCCGTAATTGCGTGGGCAGTCGATGGCATCCAAATCAAATCCGCTTACGTTTCTGCAGCAGGTTCGCACGGAAACGTTGAAAGTTACTTGGCCGTCGCGCCGTGAAACGATGATCTCGACGATCATGGTACTTGTGATGGTTGTCTTTGCCGCGCTGTTCTTTTTTGCCGCGGACCAGTTGATCGGCTGGTTGCTGGGCTTCGTGCTCAATATCGGCAACTGATCGGGCGGAGATATAAGATGGCGGCACGTTGGTATATCGTCCACGCGTATTCGAATTTTGAAAAGAAGGTCGCGGAAGACATCGAGAACAAGGCTCGTCAGAAGGGTCTTGAGCATCTCTTCGAGAAGATTCTCGTCCCGACTGAAAAGGTGGTTGAAGTGCGCCGCGGCCGTAAGGTCGATAGCGAGCGCAAGTTCTTCCCCGGTTATGTGATGGTTCGCGCCAACCTGACCGACGAAGCCTATCACCTGATCAAGAACACGCCGAAGGTGACCGGCTTCCTGGGCTCCGACAATCGGCCCGTTCCGATCCCTGACTCCGAAGCCGATCGTATTCTCGGTCAGGTTCAGGAAGGTGTCGAGCGTCCGAAGTCTTCGGTCAGCTTCGAGATCGGCGAGCAGGTCCGCGTTTCCGACGGTCCGTTCGCATCGTTCAACGGCACGGTTCAGGATGTGGACGAAGAGCGTTCGCGCCTGAAGGTGGAAGTGTCGATCTTCGGCCGCGCGACGCCGGTCGAACTGGAATACGCTCAGGTCGAGAAGGTCTGAGCTCGGATGTAAGCCGGCAACGGCTTATGTCCTCGCGGCGAAAGCCGCAAAGCGCGTGGAAGGTGAGGGCACCTTAGCCGGGTCCTAAAATCCGAACCACGCAACCGCAGCCGCCGGAGCGATCCGGCATTATTGGTCGGGCAACCGGCCGTCAGTGAAAGGCAGAGAGTTATGGCTAAGAAAGTTGCAGGCCAGCTCAAGCTTCAGGTCAAGGCAGGATCGGCTAACCCGTCCCCGCCAATCGGCCCGGCGCTTGGTCAGCGTGGCATTAACATCATGGAATTCTGCAAGGCGTTCAACGCCGCCACGCAGGAAATGGAAAAGGGTATGCCGATCCCGGTCGTCATCACCTACTACCAGGACAAGTCCTTCACCTTCGTCATGAAGCAGCCTCCGGTCAGCTACTGGCTGAAGAAGGAAGCGAAGATCACGTCCGGTTCCAAGACGCCTGGCAAGGGCGCCACCGCAGGCAAGCTCACCAAGGCTCAGATCAAGACGATCGCCGAAGCCAAGATGAAGGACCTGAACGCAGCTGATATCGAAGGTGCAATGGCGATGATTGAGGGCTCTGCCCGCGCCATGGGCCTGGAAGTGGTAGGATAAGACCATGGCAGGCAAGCGCACCAAGAAGATCAACGAAGGTGTTGATCCCACGAAGCTCTACGCTCTCGACCTCGCGATCAGCATGGTCAAGGAACGGGCTGTCGCCAAGTTCGACGAAACCGTCGAAGTATCGATGAACCTCGGTGTTGACCCGCGCCACGCTGACCAGATGGTCCGCGGCGTTGTCAACCTGCCGAACGGCACGGGCCGTGACGTTCGCGTCGCCGTCTTCGCACGTGGCGCCAAGGCTGACGAAGCCAAGGCTGCTGGTGCTGACGTTGTCGGCGCTGAAGATCTCGTCGAGATCGTTCAGGGCGGCAAGATCGACTTCGATCGCTGCATCGCGACCCCTGACATGATGCCGCTCGTCGGCCGCCTCGGTAAGGTTCTCGGCCCGCGTGGCATGATGCCGAACCCGAAGGTTGGCACCGTCACCATGGACGTCGCTGGCGCCGTCAAGGCTTCCAAGGGCGGCGCCGTCGAGTTCCGCGTCGAAAAGGCTGGTATCGTCCACGCCGGCATCGGCAAGGCTTCGTTCGACGCCAAGGCTCTTGAAGAAAACATCAAGGCTTTCGCTGACGCCGTCATCAAGGCAAAGCCGGCTGGCGCAAAGGGTAACTACGTCAAGCGCGTAGCGATCTCTTCGACCATGGGCCCGGGCGTCAAGATCGAAGTCGCTTCGGTCACGGCCGCTTAATAAAGTTTCGCTGGGCGTCAGTCCGGCTCATCAGATTCCGGCCTCGCAAGGGGCCGGGATATTCCGGAGAAATCCGGAATCCTGTCCGAGATTGCAGGTGGTTTTCCCTTAATCACTTGGCCTGCATGAGACGGGTAAGGCCCGAATTTTTGAAGCTTCGCTTCATCGATTTGGTTCGAACCTTGGATGCCTTGTGCCTCTTAGCCTTTCTGGCGCGGAGCGCGAGGGGACAGGATCCTCAAGCGTCGCTTGGGATCATTCGTGATCTCAGGAGGCAAAGGCAACCCGATGGGGCCGGTCACGGTCTCATCTACTGGAGATAGGCAGTGGAAAGAGCGGAAAAACGCGAATTCGTCACGGAACTGAACGAAGTCTTCAAGGCTTCGGGCTCGGTTGTCGTGGCCCACTATGCTGGTGCTACAGTCGCGCAGATGAACGACTTCCGTTCCAAGATGCGCGCAGCTGGCGGTACCGTCAAAGTCGCGAAGAACCGCCTGGCCAAAATCGCCCTTCAGGGTACGGAAGCGGAAGGGATCTCTGGTCTCTTCAACGGTCAGACGCTCATTGCATACAGCAATGACCCGATCACCGCTCCGAAAGTCGTCGTGGATTTCGCCAAGACCAACGATAAGATCGTTGTTTTGGGCGGCGCCATGGGGACAACGACGCTCAACGCAGAAGCAGTCAAGTCGCTCGCGACCCTGCCTTCGTTGGACGAACTGCGCGCGAAGCTGCTGGGCATGATCCAGACTCCGGCTACCCGCATCGCAGGCGTTGTTCAGGCACCGGCAAGCCAGCTTGCTCGCGTGTTCTCGGCTTACGCCAAGAAGGACGAAGCCGCATAAGGCGGTTTTTTGCTGTTTATAAACAACCGGTTCGAACCGAACATAAGGAATTGATACAATGGCTGATCTCGCAAAGATCGTAGACGACCTCTCCTCGCTGACCGTTCTGGAAGCTGCAGAACTGTCCAAGCTTCTCGAAGAAAAGTGGGGCGTTTCCGCTGCTGCTCCGGTAGCAGTTGCTGCTGCTGGCGGTGGCGCTGCTCCGGCTGCTGCTGAAGAAGAAAAGACCGAGTTCGACGTTATCCTGGCTGACGCCGGCGCTAACAAGATCAACGTCATCAAGGAAGTTCGCGCTATCACGGGCCTCGGCCTGAAGGAAGCTAAGGACCTCGTTGAAGCCGCTCCGAAGGCTGTCAAGGAAGCTGTTTCCAAGGCTGAAGCTGCCGACATCAAGAAGAAGCTTGAAGACGCCGGCGCTAAGGTCGACGTTAAGTAATCTTGAACTGCATCTGGGAGGCTGGATTTCCGGCCTCCCATTTGCCGTTTCCCGGAACGAATTACCCAAAAGCCGCGTGAAAACGGCTTTTGGGTAATGGGTTCTTCAAGAGGATGGTCTCGAACCGAGACGCGCAGGCAATCCGGCCTCGTGATTTCGGGAAGTGAGACGAGTTTGAAGCGCACATTGCTTGACGGGGTCGACTGGCCATCGGTTCCCGTCCGTTGCAGGCCCGGATGCAATTTTGAAGGAGCGACGATGGCTCAGACCCTTTCGTTCAATGGTCGTAGGCGCGTACGCAAGTTTTTCGGTAAGATCCCAGAAGTCACGGAAATGCCGAACCTCATCGAGGTTCAGAAGGCGTCCTATGACCAATTTTTGATGGTTGAAGAGCCCAAGGGCGGTCGCCCTGACGAGGGCCTTCAGTCGGTTTTCAAGTCCGTATTCCCGATCACGGATTTCTCCGGCGCTTCCATGCTGGAATTCGTGTCCTACGAGTTCGAACCGCCGAAGTTTGACGTCGATGAATGCCGCCAGCGCGACCTGACCTACGCCGCGCCGCTGAAGGTTACTCTCCGTCTGATCGTGTTCGATATCGATGAAGATACGGGCGCGAAGTCGATCAAGGACATCAAGGAACAGTCGGTTTACATGGGCGACATGCCGCTCATGACCAACAACGGTACGTTCATCGTCAACGGTACCGAGCGCGTTATCGTGTCTCAGATGCACCGTTCACCAGGCGTGTTCTTCGACCACGACAAGGGCAAGAGCCACTCGTCCGGCAAGCTGCTGTTCGCCGCTCGCGTCATCCCGTATCGCGGTTCCTGGCTCGACATCGAATTCGACGCCAAGGACATCGTCTACGCCCGTATCGACCGTCGCCGCAAGCTGCCGGTAACGTCGCTGCTGATGGCGCTCGGCATGGACGGCGAAGAAATCCTGTCGACCTTCTACACCAAGTCCGACTATGTTCGTGACGGCAAGGGCTGGCGCATTCCGTTTACGCCTGAGACCCTCAAGGGTGCGAAGACGATCAGCGACATGATCGACGCCGACACCGGCGAAGTCGTCGTCGAAGGCGGCAAGAAGCTGACCCCCCGTCTGCTTCGTCAGCTGTCTGAAAAGGGCCTCAAGGCTCTGCAGGCGACCGACGAAGACCTGTACGGCAACTTCCTCGCCGAAGACATCGTCAACTACTCGACGGGTGAAATCTACCTCGAGGCAGGCGACGAAATCGACGAGAAGTCGCTCGCCGTCATCTTGTCGCACGGTTTCGAAGAGATCCCGGTTCTCGGCATCGACCACATCAATGTCGGCGCCTATATTCGCAACACGCTGAACGCCGACAAGAACGAGAACCGTCAGGACGCTCTGTTCGACATCTACCGCGTCATGCGTCCGGGTGAACCGCCGACCATGGAATCGGCCGAAGCGATGTTCAACTCGCTGTTCTTCGACGCCGAGCGCTACGACCTGTCGGCCGTTGGTCGCGTCAAGATGAACATGCGTCTCGACCTCGAAGTCGAAGACACCGTTCGTGTCCTGCGCAAGGACGACATCCTGGCCGTGGTCAAGATGCTCGTCGAACTGCGCGACGGCAAGGGCGAGATCGACGACATCGACAACCTCGGCAACCGTCGCGTTCGCTCCGTCGGCGAACTGATGGAGAACCAGTACCGTCTCGGCCTGCTCCGCATGGAGCGCGCGATCAAGGAACGTATGTCCTCGATCGAAATCGACACGGTCATGCCGCAGGACCTGATCAACGCCAAGCCGGCAGCAGCTGCCGTGCGCGAATTCTTCGGCTCCTCGCAGCTGTCGCAGTTCATGGACCAGGTGAACCCGCTTTCGGAAATCACCCACAAGCGCCGTCTCTCGGCTCTTGGTCCGGGTGGTCTGACCCGCGAGCGCGCAGGCTTCGAAGTCCGCGACGTTCACCCGACGCACTATGGCCGTATTTGCCCGATCGAAACGCCGGAAGGCCCGAACATCGGTCTGATCAACTCGCTGGCCACCTTCGCACGCGTCAACAAGTACGGCTTCATTGAATCGCCGTACCGCCGTATCGTTGACGGCAAGGTCACGAACGACGTTCTTTACCTCTCCGCAATGGAAGAGGCGAAGTACTACGTCGCTCAGGCCAACGCTGAGCTCGGTTCCGACGGCTCGTTCGTCGACGAATTCGTCGTTTGCCGTCATGCCGGCGAAGTTATGCTCGCACCGCGCGACAGCATGAACCTGATGGACGTTTCGCCGAAGCAGGTCGTTTCGGTCGCAGCCGCTCTCATCCCGTTCCTGGAAAACGACGACGCCAACCGCGCTCTCATGGGCTCGAACATGCAGCGCCAGGCCGTGCCTCTGCTGCGCGCTGAAGCTCCGTTCGTCGGCACCGGCATGGAACCGATCGTTGCCCGCGACTCCGGCGCCGCCATCGGTGCTCGCCGCGGCGGTGTGGTCGACCAGGTCGACGCGACGCGTATCGTTATCCGCGCGACGGAAGACCTCGACGCCGGCAAGTCCGGTGTTGATATCTACCGTCTGCAGAAGTTCCAGCGTTCGAACCAGAACACCTGCGTCAACCAGCGTCCGCTGGTCACCGTCGGTGACGTCATCAACCGCGGCGACATTCTGGCCGACGGCCCGTCGACGGACCTGGGCGACCTGGCACTCGGCCGCAACGCGCTCGTCGCGTTCATGCCGTGGAACGGTTACAACTACGAAGACTCGATCCTGATGTCGGAACGCATCGTCGCTGACGACGTGTTCACCTCCATCCACATCGAAGAATTCGAAGTGATGGCCCGCGACACCAAGCTTGGTCCGGAAGAAATCACGCGCGACATTCCGAACGTTTCGGAAGAAGCGCTGAAGAACCTCGACGAAGCCGGTATCGTCTACATCGGTGCTGAAGTTCAGCCGGGCGACATCCTCGTCGGCAAGATCACGCCGAAGGGCGAAAGCCCGATGACGCCGGAAGAAAAGCTTCTGCGCGCCATCTTCGGTGAAAAGGCGTCCGACGTTCGCGACACCTCCATGCGCATGCCTCCGGGCACCTACGGCACGATCGTCGAAGTTCGCGTTTTCAACCGCCACGGCGTTGAAAAGGACGAGCGCGCGATGGCTATCGAACGCGAAGAGATCGAGCGTCTTGCAAAGGACCGCGACGACGAGCAGGCGATCCTCGACCGTAACGTCTACGGCCGTCTGATCGACATGCTGCGTGGCCAGGTTGCCATCGCAGGCCCGAAGGGCTTCAAGAAGGGCACCGAGCTGGCCAACGCCGTCGTCTCCGAATATCCCCGCTCGCAGTGGTGGATGTTCGCCGTCGAGGACGAGAAGGTTCAGTCCGAGCTCGAAGCTCTGCGTGGCCAGTACGACGAATCCAAGTCGCGCCTTGAACAGCGCTTCATGGACAAGGTCGAGAAGGTCCAGCGCGGCGATGAAATGCCTCCTGGCGTCATGAAGATGGTCAAGGTCTTTGTTGCTGTGAAGCGCAAGATCCAGCCGGGCGACAAGATGGCCGGCCGTCACGGTAACAAGGGCGTTGTCTCGCGTATCGTGCCTGTCGAAGACATGCCGTTCCTCGAAGACGGCACGCATGTCGACATCTGCTTGAACCCGCTGGGCGTGCCTTCGCGCATGAACGTCGGCCAGATCCTCGAAACCCACCTTGCCTGGGCTTGCGCCGGCATGGGTAAGAAGATCGGCGAGCTGCTCGACGAATACCGCAAGACGATGGACATCACCGACCTGAAGACGGAGCTGACGGATGTCTACGCTTCGCAGGCCAAGGATGAAGTCGCCCACTTCGACGACGACGCGCTGGTCAAGCTGGCCGAGCAGTCCCGCCGCGGTGTCTCCATCGCAACGCCGGTATTCGACGGTGCGCATGAGCCTGACGTTGCCTCGATGCTGAAGAAGGCAGGTCTGCACGAAAGTGGTCAGTCGGTTCTGTACGACGGCCGCACGGGCGAGCCCTTCGACCGCAAGGTCACCGTCGGCTACATGTACATGATCAAGCTCAACCACTTGGTTGACGACAAGATCCACGCTCGTTCGATCGGTCCTTACTCGCTCGTTACCCAGCAGCCGCTGGGTGGTAAGGCGCAGTTCGGCGGTCAGCGCTTCGGGGAAATGGAAGTCTGGGCTCTGGAAGCATACGGTGCGGCTTACACGCTGCAGGAAATGCTCACGGTCAAGTCCGACGACGTCGCCGGCCGTACCAAGGTCTACGAAGCCATCGTCCGTGGCGACGATACGTTCGAAGCGGGTATTCCCGAAAGCTTCAACGTTCTCGTCAAGGAAATGCGCTCTCTGGGGCTTTCCGTCGAGCTCGAGAACTCGAAGGTTGACGAGCAGCAGACCGGCCAGTTGCCGGACGCCGCCGAGTAACCACCTGATAGGGTGCGCGCTGTCCTGCAGCGCGCACCGTCCCAGCTCTGGCCCCGTAACGTGTTGGCCGGGAAGGGACGATTTCGCCGCATTCTGCGGTTATTGTCGTTTTTTCGCGATGGCGCGGCGCCCGGGATTTGCCGCTGATCATCGCAGTTTGAGGGCTTTCAGCCCATGAAGGAGACAGGCATGAACCAAGAGGTCATGAATCTTTTCAATCCGCAGGTGCCTGCGCAGAATTTCGATTCCATCCGGATCTCGATTGCGTCTCCGGAGAAGATTCTCTCCTGGTCTTATGGTGAGATCAAGAAGCCGGAAACGATCAACTATCGTACGTTCAAGCCTGAACGCGATGGTCTGTTCTGCGCCCGCATCTTCGGACCGATCAAGGACTACGAATGCTTGTGCGGCAAGTACAAGCGCATGAAGTACAAGGGCATCATCTGCGAAAAGTGCGGCGTCGAAGTCACGCTGTCGCGCGTTCGCCGTGAGCGCATGGGCCACATCGAGCTTGCCGCTCCCGTTGCCCACATCTGGTTCCTGAAGTCGCTTCCTTCGCGCATCTCGACGTTGCTCGACATGACGCTGAAGGATGTGGAGCGCGTTCTCTACTTCGAACACTACATCGTCACCGAGCCGGGCCTCACCGCGCTCAAGGAGCACCAGCTCCTGACGGAAGAAGAATACATGCTTGCTGTCGATGAGTACGGCGAAGATCAGTTCACCGCCATGATCGGCGCTGAAGCCATCTTCGAAATGCTGGCATCGATGAACCTTGAGAAGATCGCGGGCGACCTGCGCTCGGATCTGGCCGACACCACGTCGGATCTCAAGCAGAAGAAGCTGATGAAGCGCCTGAAGATCGTCGAGAACTTCATGGAATCCGGCAACCGTCCGGAGTGGATGATCATGAAGGTCGTCCCGGTCATCCCGCCGGACCTGCGCCCGCTGGTTCCGCTTGATGGCGGCCGTTTCGCGACGTCCGACCTCAACGACCTGTACCGCCGCGTCATCAACCGTAACAACCGTCTGAAGCGCCTGATTGAACTGCGCGCTCCGGGCATCATCATCCGTAACGAAAAGCGCATGCTGCAGGAATCTGTGGATGCGCTGTTCGACAACGGCCGCCGTGGCCGCGTCATCACCGGCGCCAACAAGCGTCCGCTGAAGTCGCTGTCCGACATGCTCAAGGGCAAGCAGGGCCGCTTCCGTCAGAACCTGCTCGGCAAGCGCGTCGACTATTCCGGCCGATCGGTCATCGTGACCGGTCCGGAACTGAAGCTGCACCAGTGCGGCCTGCCGAAGAAGATGGCGCTCGAACTGTTCAAGCCGTTCATCTACGCCCGCCTAGACGCCAAGGGTTACTCCTCGACCGTCAAGCAGGCCAAGAAGCTGGTTGAAAAGGAAAAGCCGGAAGTCTGGGATATCCTCGACGAGGTCATCCGCGAGCATCCGGTACTGCTCAACCGCGCACCGACGCTGCACCGCCTGGGCATCCAGGCCTTCGAACCGATTCTGGTCGAAGGCAAGGCCATCCAGCTGCACCCGCTCGTCTGCACGGCCTTCAACGCCGACTTCGACGGTGACCAGATGGCCGTTCACGTGCCGCTGTCGCTCGAAGCTCAGCTCGAAGCCCGCGTCCTGATGATGTCGACGAACAACATCCTGCACCCTGCAAACGGTGCACCGATCATCGTTCCGTCGCAGGACATGGTTCTCGGCCTGTACTACCTCGCGATCATGAACCAGAACGAGCCGGGCGAAGGCATGGCCTTCTCTGATCTGGGCGAACTGCATCACGCGCTTGAAAACAAGGTCGTGACGCTGCACTCCAAGATCCGCGGCCGCTTCAAGTCGATCGACGAGGATGGCAAGCCCTACTCGAAGATCTACGAAACGACCCCTGGCCGTCTGCTCATCGGCGAACTCCTGCCGAAGAACGGCAAGGTGACCTTCGACATCTGCAACCAGGAAATGACCAAGAAGAACATCTCCAAGATGATCGACACGGTCTACCGTCATTGCGGCCAGAAGGACACGGTCATTTTCTGCGACCGCATCATGCAGCTCGGCTTCACCCACGCCTGCCGCGCCGGCATTTCGTTCGGCAAGGACGACATGGTTATCCCGGACTCGAAGGCGAAGATCGTCGGCGACACCGAAAACCTGGTCAAGGAATACGAGCAGCAGTACAACGACGGCCTGATCACTCAGGGCGAGAAGTACAACAAGGTCGTTGACGCTTGGGGCAAGGCAACCGAAAAGGTCGCCGAGGACATGATGGCCCGCATTAAGGCTGTCGAGTTCGATCCGGAAACGGGTCGCCAGAAGCAGATGAACGCCATCTACATGATGTCGCACTCGGGTGCCCGTGGTTCTCCGAACCAGATGCGTCAGCTGGGCGGCATGCGCGGCCTTATGGCCAAGCCGTCGGGTGAAATCATCGAGACGCCGATCACGTCGAACTTCAAGGAAGGTCTGACCGTTAACGAGTACTTCAACTCGACCCACGGTGCCCGTAAGGGTCTTGCAGACACCGCTCTGAAGACGGCTAACTCCGGTTACCTGACCCGTCGTCTCGTCGACGTCGCGCAGGATTGCATCGTCAACCTCGTGGATTGCGGCACCGACAAGGGCCTCACCATGACCGCCATCGTCGATGCCGGTCAGGTCGTTGCTTCGCTCGGCGTTCGTATCCTCGGCCGTACGGCTCTTGACGATATCGATCATCCGGTTACCGGCGAGCGTCTCGTCGACGCCGGCAAGATGATCCTTGAGCCCGATGTCATCGAGATCGAAAAGGCTGGTATCCAGTCGATCCGTATCCGCTCCGCACTGACCTGCGAAGTCCAGACGGGCGTCTGCTCGGTCTGCTACGGTCGTGACCTTGCCCGCGGTACCCCTGTCAACATGGGTGAAGCGGTCGGCGTCATCGCCGCTCAGTCGATCGGCGAGCCGGGCACGCAGCTCACCATGCGTACGTTCCACCTTGGTGGCACGGCGAACGTGGTCGACCAGTCGTTCCTGGAAGCATCGTATGAAGGTACGATCCAGATCAAGAACCGCAACGTTCTGCGCAACTCGGAGAACGTCCTCGTCGCTATGGGCCGCAACATGGCGGTCACCATTCTCGACGAGCGTGGCGTCGAGCGCTCCTCGCAGCGCGTCGCCTACGGTTCGAAGCTGCACGTCGATGACGGCGACAAGGTCAAGCGGGGCCAGCGTCTGGCCGAGTGGGATCCGTACACCCGTCCGATGATGACGGAAGTCTCGGGTACCGTTCAGTTCGAAGACGTCGTCGATGGTCTCTCCGTTCTCGAAGCGACCGACGAATCCACGGGTATCACCAAGCGTCAGGTTATCGACTGGCGTTCGACCCCGCGCGGTTCGGATCTCAAGCCGTCGATCGTCATCGTGGATGCCAGCGGCAATGTCATGAAGCTGCCGCGCGGTGCTGATGCCCGCTTCCAGCTGTCGGTTGACGCGATCCTGTCGGTCGAGCCTGGTCAGAAGGTTTCCCAGGGTGACGTGCTTGCACGTTCGCCGCTGGAAAGCGCCAAGACCAAGGACATCACCGGTGGTCTGCCGCGTGTTGCCGAACTGTTCGAAGCTCGTCGTCCGAAGGACCACGCCATCATCGCTGAGATCGATGGTACGATCCGCCTCGGCCGCGACTACAAGAACAAGCGTCGCGTCATCATCGAGCCGGCGGAAGACGGTGTCGAGCCGGTCGAGTACCTGATCCCGAAGGGCAAGCCGTTCCATCTGATGGAAGGTGACTATATCGAAAAGGGTGACTACATCCTCGACGGTAACCCCGCGCCGCATGACATCCTGGCGATCAAGGGCGTCGAAGCTCTGGCTTCGTACCTGGTCAACGAAATCCAGGAAGTCTATCGTCTGCAGGGCGTTGTCATCAACGACAAGCACATCGAAGTGATTGTCCGTCAGATGCTGCAGAAGGTGGAAATCACCGATGCAGGCGACTCGACCTATATCGTCGGCGACAACGTCGACCGTATCGAGCTCGAAGACGTCAACGACAGCCTGATCGAACAGGGCAAGAAGCCTGCCTATGGCGAGCCGGTTCTGCTCGGTATCACCAAGGCATCGCTGCAGACGCCGTCCTTCATCTCCGCCGCGTCCTTCCAGGAAACGACGAAGGTGCTGACGGAAGCTGCGATCGCCGGCAAGACCGACGGCCTGCAGGGTCTGAAGGAAAACGTCATCGTCGGCCGCCTCATCCCGGCCGGTACCGGTGGCACGATGACCCAGATCCGCCGTATCGCGACCTCGCGCGACGAGCTGATCCTCGAAGAACGCCGCAAGGGCACGGGTGCCGATGTCGCGACCCCGATGCTTCAGGATCTGGCTGGCGAAAGCGCACCGGCCGCCGAGTAATCGGCGCCGGGTCGCACGACCGGATACCAAGAATTGAAAGCCGCCCGGAGCAATCCGGGCGGTTTTTTCGTTTCAGGATATGAAGGTGGGAGCGGGAAGGGCGCGGCTATCAGCCGATCATCGGCAGGCAGTGTTCCATGCCATAGCCCAGCCGGGCTTTCGCTTGCGCAAGATCGATCCAGAAGAAGCGAAACTGGATTGGATCGCCGCCGCCGAACGGCGTCAACTCCTGGTGCAGCCATGTCTCCGGGTGGTGATCGTCGAGTTCGACATGAAAGTAGTGCCGGCGGTGCCAGGCGATACCGCCGATCTTCAGCGCAAACCGATAGTCGTGGACGGCAAGCGGGGTGAGGGGAGCTGATGGCGCCAGGCCGGTTTCTTCGCAGAACTCCCGCAGCGCCGCCTCGGCGATATCCTCGCCGGTCTCGACGGTTCCGCCCGGGACCTGCCAGAGCACGTCGGGAAAGTCCGGCTCGTCGAAAACGAGAAGCCGGTCGCGCCAAGTGGCATAGATCAGCACTTTCAGCGCATCCGGCTCCATCATCTCGGCTCAGCTGAAGCGGATGATCGCGACTTCGCCTTCGACTGCGCCCTTGTAGGCGGATGCGTGCGGCTCTTCTTCCGGAATGTCGGTCAGCATGCCGATCTGGTCGAGGTCGGCCTCGATGAAACCTTCCTCGGACAACGCGTTCAACGCCTCGCGAACCGCGCTGTCGTCGTCGGCCGCCTTCAGCATGATGTGCAGATCGACACCTTCGCTGCCATCGGTCTCATAACCCTTGCCGATGATGATGAAGACCATCGGGCCTTCGTTGTTGTTGTCGTTGTCCGGGCTGGTAATCATTCTTCGTCCTTCGATTCGAGATTTGAATCTCATTTCAGGCACTTGGCCTCTGCAATCTCTGATTCCTTAGCCGCTTTCGCTGCAATGCCCAAGTTTATCTTGGCCACCGCACGCGATTTTGTCTAAAAGGTCCAAGCGAGGGCCAAAAGGCCGCGTTTCAAGGCCTTCTCGGGAAGATTATTTGTTAACAGCCTTGACGAGACGACGGGAAACCAGTAGTACCCGCGCCATCGGAACCCATGTGAGGCATGGCCATCTGGGGCGACACGCCCTCGATATCACCTCAAACAAGGTTCGAAACGCACGTTGAAGATATGTTGCCTGCACGCATGACGCATTTCTTTTGCGTCCTCTGCTCTTTGTGGTCCATCTGCGAAAACAGATCGGGCCACGTTTTGCGCATTGAGACAGGCGTGTGATCTTGCCGGAGACGGCGTGAGTTACGCCCGCAAGGGTTTGAGATTTAAACGTAAGGGATGGTTGAATGCCTACCGTAAACCAGCTGATCCGCAAGCCGCGCCAGCCAAACGTAAAGCGTAACAAGGTTCCTGCTCTGCAGGAAAACCCGCAGAAGCGTGGTGTTTGCACCCGCGTCTACACCACGACCCCGAAGAAGCCGAACTCGGCTCTCCGTAAGGTTGCCAAGATCCGTCTGACCAATGGCTTCGAAGTCATCGGCTACATTCCTGGCGAAGGTCACAACCTGCAGGAACACTCTGTCGTCATGATCCGTGGCGGCCGCGTGAAGGACTTGCCGGGTGTTCGTTACCACATCATCCGCGGCGTTCTCGATACCCAGGGTGTCAAGAACCGCAAGCAGCGCCGCTCGAAGTACGGTGCGAAGCGTCCGAAGTAATTCGGACTTTTTGTAAATTCGGCGCTGCGTGAGGTCCTCCGCGTGATAAAGCGCCTTAACGGTTAAGAGACGAGAAGTATGTCCAGACGTCACAGAGCAGAAAAGCGCGAGATCAACCCGGACCCCAAGTTCGGCGATCTCATCGTCACCAAGTTCATGAATGCAATCATGCTTGACGGCAAGAAGTCCGTCGCTGAAAGCATTGTTTACGGCGCATTTGACTCCGTGCAGAACAAGTCGAAGCAGGAGCCGCTGGTTGTTTTCCACGCCGCCCTCGACAACATTGCTCCGCACGTAGAAGTCCGTTCGCGCCGCGTTGGTGGTGCTACGTACCAGGTTCCGGTCGATGTTCGCCCTGAGCGTCGCCAGGCCCTCGCAATTCGCTGGCTGATCACTGCCGCTCGCAAGCGCAATGAGACGACGATGGTCGATCGCCTTTCCGGCGAACTTCTCGATGCATCCAACAACCGTGGTAGCGCCGTCAAGAAGCGCGAAGACACGCACAAGATGGCTGATGCCAACCGTGCGTTCTCGCATTATCGCTGGTAATCCCGAACGGTTCCCGAAAGGCAGTCCATTATGGCTCGCGAATATAAAATCGAAGACTACCGTAATTTCGGTATCATGGCGCACATCGACGCCGGCAAGACGACGACGACCGAGCGTATCCTTTACTACACCGGAAAGTCGCACAAGATCGGCGAAGTGCACGATGGCGCCGCCACGATGGACTGGATGGAGCAGGAGCAGGAGCGTGGCATCACGATCACGTCCGCTGCGACCACGACCTTCTGGAAGGGTCGCGACGGCAAGATGCGTCGCTTCAACATCATCGACACTCCCGGCCACGTCGACTTCACCATCGAAGTCGAGCGTTCGCTGCGCGTTCTCGACGGTGCTGTTGCCCTTCTCGACGCTAACGCAGGCGTAGAGCCGCAGACGGAAACCGTCTGGCGTCAGGCTGAGAAGTACAACGTTCCGCGTATGATCTTCTGCAACAAGATGGACAAGACCGGTGCTGACTTCTACCGCTCGGTAGAAATGATCAAGACCCGTCTCGGCGCCACCGCAGTCGTCATGCAGCTCCCGATCGGCGCAGAAAGCGACTTCAAGGGCGTTGTCGACCTGATCGAGATGAACGCTCTCATCTGGCGCGACGAGTCGCTCGGCGCTCAGTGGGACGTCGTCGAAATCCCTGACGACCTGAAGGAAAAGGCTGCTGAATATCGCGAAAAGCTGATCGAGACCGTTGTCGAGATCGACGAAGCCGCGATGGAAGCCTACCTCGAAGGCACCATGCCCGACAACGACCAGATCCGCGCGCTCGTCCGTCGCGGCACGATCGACGTCAAGTTCCACCCGATGTTCTGCGGCACTGCCTTCAAGAACAAGGGCGTTCAGCCGCTGCTCGACGCCGTTGTCGACTACCTGCCGTCGCCGCTCGACATTCCGGCGATCAAGGGCATTGACTTCAAGACCGAAGCCGAAATCGAACGTCATGCTGACGACGCCGAGCCGCTTTCCATGCTCGCGTTCAAGATCATGAACGACCCCTTCGTCGGTTCGCTGACCTTCGCTCGCATCTACTCCGGCAAGCTCGAAAAGGGCGCGTCGGTCATGAACACGGTCAAGGACAAGCGCGAGCGCGTCGGCCGCATGCTGCAGATGCACTCGAACTCGCGTGAAGACATCGAAGAAGCCTTCGCCGGCGACATCGTTGCTCTCGCCGGCCTCAAGGAAACCACCACTGGCGATACGCTCTGCGATCCGCTGAAGCCGGTTATCCTCGAGCGCATGGAATTCCCCGAGCCGGTCATCCAGATCGCGATCGAGCCGAAGACCAAGGGCGACCAGGAAAAGATGGGCCTCGCGCTCAACCGTCTGGCTGCTGAAGACCCGTCCTTCCGCGTGAAGACTGACCAGGAATCCGGTCAGACCATCATCGCCGGCATGGGCGAACTTCACCTCGACATTCTCGTCGACCGCATGCGTCGTGAATTCAAGGTTGAAGCAACCGTCGGCGCTCCGCAGGTTGCCTACCGCGAAACCATCACGCGTCAGCACGAAGAAGACTACACGCACAAGAAGCAGTCCGGTGGTACCGGTCAGTTCGCGCGCGTCAAGATCATCTTCGAACCGAACCCAGAAGGCGACGACTTCAAGTTCGAATCCAAGATCGTCGGCGGTGCTGTTCCGAAGGAATACATCCCGGGCGTTCAGAAGGGTATCGAAAGCGTTCTGTCTTCCGGTCCGCTGGCTGGCTTCCCGATGCTCGGCGTCAAGGCGACGCTCGTTGACGGTGCCTTCCACGACGTTGACTCGTCCGTCCTCGCGTTCGAAATCGCTTCGCGTGCTTGCTTCCGTGAAGCAGCCAAGAAGGCCGGCGCTCAGCTCCTCGAGCCGATGATGAAGGTCGAAGTCGTAACGCCGGAAGATTACGTCGGCGACGTCATCGGTGACCTGAACTCCCGCCGTGGTCAGATCCAGGGTCAGGAACAGCGCGGCATCGCGATCGTCATCAACGCCAACGTTCCGCTGGCGAACATGTTCAAGTACGTCGACAACCTGCGCTCCATGTCGCAGGGCCGCGCACAGTACACGATGACCTTCGATCACTACTCGCCGGTCCCGTCGAACGTCGCAACCGAGATCCAGGCAAAGTATTCCGGTCAGAAGTGACCGGAATACCAATTGACCGATAACAAGAATTAAGTCCCTCGCGGACTTGCAAGAATGGAGAGCCTAAATGGCAAAGAGCAAATTTGAGCGCAACAAGCCGCACGTTAACATCGGCACGATCGGCCACGTTGACCACGGCAAGACGTCTCTGACGGCAGCGATCACCAAGTACTTCGGCGAGTTCAAGGCGTACGACCAGATCGACGCAGCACCGGAAGAAAAGGCACGCGGCATCACCATCTCGACGGCACACGTCGAGTACGAGACGGCCAACCGTCACTATGCCCACGTTGATTGCCCCGGCCACGCCGACTACGTCAAGAACATGATCACCGGTGCCGCACAGATGGACGGCGCGATCCTGGTTTGCTCGGCAGCTGACGGCCCGATGCCGCAGACCCGCGAGCACATCCTGCTTGCTCGTCAGGTTGGCGTTCCGGCTCTGGTCGTGTTCCTCAACAAGGTCGACCAGGTCGACGACGCAGAACTGCTCGAACTCGTCGA
>UBJO01000072.1 GCA_900465665.1 Hyphomicrobiales bacterium | reverse complement strand
CAGGAGAAATGTTCAACGCAATGGCTGGCGCTCCCGTATAAAGCGAAAGTACCTGCCTTAAACCTCAACGCGTCAAATCTGATTTGAGGCGTACTCAGCGTCCGTGCCACGGACGTGGGTTGGATCATTCCGTATGTTGCGGCTGCAGCTCGTTGAGACTTGCGTTTTGAACAAAGGAAGTTCCACCCTGCGAAGACCCATTATGCGGCGATCCTATGTCGACCGCGAAGATAACCCTGCCCCTGGCACCGGATGGCTGTGAAGAAAAAAACGACGCTGAGGCCCGATCTATCGAATTGATACGCTGTTTTGCGTGCCGCAATACGGTGCAATACTGAATGGCCAAACCAACTTGACTAATGGATTGCGATTAGAAAACCGTTCTTCACCACAAAAGCTGAGGGCATGGGCCTTGGACTGCCTTTGTCGTCGCGGCTGGTCGAGCGCATGGATGGTAGTCTCGAAGCGTTTAATGACTGCGGCGCCACCTTCATTATCCGCCTGCCACTGGGAGAACCCTCGTGATTTACCTCGTCGACGACGATCTCGCGGTGCGAGAAGCAATGACGCTACTGCTCGCCACCTACGCCAAGGAGGTGACGACCTTCTGTGATGCCGAGCACCTGCTCAATAATCTGGGAAACGTGCAGCCGGGGATCATACTTCTCGATCTCAGGATGCCGGTCGTCAGTGGACTGCAGCTTTTGAAGAAGCTAGAGGATCTCGGCATCCGCTGGCCAGTCGTCATGATCACGGGGCACGGTGACGTCGAAGCATGCCGCCGCGCGTTTAAGGCCGGTGTCGTCGACTTTCTTGCAAAGCCTATCGATGAACATGTGCTGATGGAATCCATTGCAACCTGCGAGAGCGCACTCGACGATCTTCTCGTCTGCAATGAGAGCAATAGATTATTGGACCACCTCACCTCCCGCGAGCGGGAAGTGATCGAACTCGTATCAAAGGGGTTTGGAAGCAAGGAAATCGCGTCAGCACTTAATGTGTCGGCGCGAACCGTTGACAGTCATCGGGCGAGCATCGCAACACAACTCGGAATACCCGCAGTCGCGGAGCAGACCCGCATCTGGCTCATGGCATATGACAGGCATGCGAAACTGCCATTGAGACTAAGGTGAGCCTGCAACACTAAATTTGTTCGCAACCCGGCTAGGCATCATCGAACATGCCCGTCGGCAGGTCGTCCATGCTGTAGGCGTTTTTTTCCCGCCGATAGATCTCGATACCATCCGGTCCCTTGGCGTCGGTCCATTGATCGAGGCTCGGCCGCTCGGCCTTGTAGTCGAAAAGAGGAACGCCGAAGCCGCAAGAAGTCTGTACGAGGTCAATGTCCAGCAAAATGACCTGCCGGGCTCCTGAAGGTTCCGCACCGTCGTAATGACAGATCAGGATATTGTTGTATTCCTGGCTGCCGCGGGGGATGGATCGCCCGCGACCGTAAAGGCGCAAGATCATCGGTGGCCCTTCAACCGCGCAAAACATGATCGTTAGCCGGCCATCTGCGCGCAAGTGGGCCGCAGTCTCGTTGCCACTGCCCGTTCGGTCCAGGTAGACCACCTTATTCCCATCGATTACGCGCAGACAGCCCGCCTCGCGAGGCGAAACATTCACCCGTGAACCATCCGTGGCCGAGGCGGTGAAGAAAATATGCTGCCGGTCGATAAAATCCTTGAGACGATTGTCTATGCTCTGGAATTGTTTTGCCACGACGGGTGCGTCCTTTGCTTGAAAATGCGATCGATAGGCATGCAGCGGCCAGGAGATCACGCCTGCGCAGCTTCGTCCAGAGTTTCTCCTAAAGCACTGCGAGGTTCGCCACCAAAGATACTCCATGTTACGGCGCAGACCTCAGGTCAGTGTAAGCCCCTGCTTTGGCACCTCGCAGTCGTGAATGCGACGATATCAAGGCAGGTTCAGGTCTAGTCCAAGCATCCGGCTCGCAAAAAGCGCGACGAGCCCAACGCCGGCTAGCGCAACCAGAAACAATGCGACCACTTTTGTGCCCGTTTGCAGCAACGCGCGTGTCGTCCGCTTCTCGCCTCGGTCGTAATGCCATTTGACAGCGTAATACATCGCGACAGCCAATGCGGTAAGCTTGAACGTTGCAAAGAGTACAGGAACCCAGTTCATATCTGAGACTTTCATAGCCGAGGGCGTCGATCGCTTCGATCGACGCCGCTTGACATCGCTTTCCTATTTGATGCGTGCGCTGACTTTTTCGATCGCCTGGTTCGCGCATGCTTCATCCAGATTGCCGCCTGGTGCACCAGCTACGCCGATCGCGCCGATCGTATCCGCACCGACCTTGATCGGTACGCCACCCGCCAACACGAGAAAGCCTGGGATATCGACCATGCCGGCGGCAACCGGGCTCTTTGACACGTTCTCGGCGATCGCGCTGGTGGGGTTACGCGACGACGCCGACGTGAAGGCCTTCTGCGTGGAGGCGTTGGTGGTATGCGGGCCCGCTTTGTCGGCGCGCACCAAGGCAAGAAGGACGCCCGACCGATCCGTTACGGCTGCCGAGACGTTGTAACCATCAGCGCTGCATGCCGAGACGGCGGCCTGGGCGATATCAACCGCGAGCGTGGTTGCGATGCTTGTCTGCTGCAAGGTGTCTTGAGCATAAGAGGAGGTCGCAACCAGCGCGCTGGTGGCCAGGGTGATCAGGAGGTTCTTCACTTTGGTAACTTTCTTTCGGTTGTCGATAATCCTCAGCTTACAGGAAGCCATGATCAGGTGAATTCGCGTCGCCACGGAGTGGGACCGGTAGAATTACCGAGCCGCCTGCATGATCGGCAGCCTCGCCGCTCAATCTCGCAACAGCACGCGCGTGTGCTTCGCATAGTCGATTGGACCTTCGACAAGATGCACGTTGCCGATCGCGAACCCATTGTTCAGGGTCGACGACTACCGAAGGTCATCCCGAAATCGGCAAACTGGTCGACAGCCTGCTTCCAATGGATCATCCTGTGCCATCTCCGTTGATCAGACGAATAACGAGCGTTAGCCGCAAACGCATTGCTTTTATGGGTCGCGGACGTTAACGAAGAAGATCCTCATGGTGGCAATCTCTTCCGATGACGCGCGTTGAGGTGAACCAGTTGCCGTGGACATCGGCTTCGGAAAAATCAGCGAAGTTATCGTAAAGAGGATGACGTTATGATGATACGCTGCCTCTCCAGCTCGCGAAGGCCACGGGGCATGTCTCCGCAAGCAATATTTTAGGTCAGGCAGCGGCGAGGCGTCAAAACGACCTGTTACCCGAGGAATTGTCGAGTGCCGTCCCGTCGAACGCCAATCGACCATGAAGCTGATCGATAGCGCGTTGGAAAACGGCGGGATCGTCGAGTGCCCTGGACAAGACGATCGCGCCCTGGATGGCGAGAACGGCGTCTTCCGAGAGGATGCGCGCCTGCTCGACGTCACGACCTTGCCGAACGAGCGCCGCTTGCAGAGCGTCTACCCAGCCGACGAAGTAGCCTCGGATGGCCTGGGCGAAGAGGTCTCGGGTGTTGGCGACAGCGAGCGCACCAACGAGACAAACGCGCCCGCCCGACCTGAAGTATTTCGTGGTTTCCTTGAGCATCGTCGCGATGGCAGCATCGGCATCCTCTTCGTCTCTCAACGGAGAATAGACGGAATCTTCAAACCATTGTCCGATGTCGGCGAGCACGGCCCGGACCATCTCCTCCTTCCCATTTGGGAAGAAGTGATACAGGCTGCCCTTGCCAAGACCTGTTGCCTTGCCGATCAGGGCAAGGCTCGCACCTTCGTATCCATGCTCGCGAAAAACTTCGGCGAGGGAGGCAATGGCATCGGATCTTTCAGCGACCATGCGGGCCATGATCAGAGACCAAGATCACTGAGGCTGGGATGGTCGTCCGGACGACGGCCGAGCGGCCAGTGAAAAAGGCGATCATCTTCAGCAATTGGCATTTCATTGATGCATGCGTGGCGGTGCGCCATCAGGCCGTCCTCTGCGAAGTCCCAGTTCTCGTTACCATAGGCACGGAACCAATGGCCACTGTCGTCGCGATATTCATAGGCGTAACGCACAGCAATGCGATTGCCGGTGAACGCCCAGAGCTCCTTGATGAGGCGGTACTCATGCTCCTTGTTCCATTTGCGCTCCAAAAACGCCTGGGCTTCCTGGCGGTTGGTGGCGAATTCGACGCGGTTTCGCCAGCGGGTGTCGAGAGTGTAGGCAAGCGCCACCTTGGCTGGGTCGCGGCTGTTCCAGCCGTCTTCAGCCAGACGGACCTTTTCGATTGCGGTTTCGCGTGTGAACGGCGGGAGAGGAGGACGTGACATTTTGTGTTTCCTTTGCAAATGGTTAGTTTGTACTATTCGGTAAAATGTTTACTGATTGGTACAGTATTTTCGATCAGTTTGTGTGTCAACGTGTTTTTCAGCTCTCGAAACTTTTTTTGGTGGGCACTCATCTGCCGAAAAGCGATCCCGTCGGCGATCGACCAATCCGCGCGAAATCGAGCGTTGCCAGCGGCCGAAAGCGCAAGAGCTTAGCTCCAGGGAGTGAAGCGTCTCGGGACACACGCACGACGAAATCGGCCAAGGCCAAAGACGGATTGCCTCTCCTCAGCCCTAGGCCGAATTTTTGCGTACTGGCGATGTGACTTTGGAAATGCTTCTTGAGGGCGCAAGCTCTCCTCACGACAAGAAGCGTGCCAGAAGATTTGCGACGGAACTTTGACAAGTTTCCGCAGCTGACGCTGCATAGTTGGAAGATCAGAAAGGCATCGGCTTCGATGCCATGATCGAAAACGCCGATCGCTTGGCAGAGGAGCCCCGTGAGAGCCCCATCCTGCCGTTTTGGTCAAGGCACGAGAGCCCGAGAGGCCATTTTTGGCGATCTTGTCAGTTGAAGACGACCAGCGGTCGGTTTTTCGTTTTTTGCCGGCTCCGATATAGCATCATCGTCCAATTCGAGGCGGAATTCGGCGCGAGCTGGCTGGGCCTGCCTGAAACGACCTTCAGATGGAACCAAATGACCGTCGACGCTGACGCCAACTTCATAGAGCCGAACCGAGCTGGAAAAGCACGGTTCGCTCTGTCAGCCCAGTTTCACGTTCACGTCTTCCTCGATCACTTGTCTACGGCTGCAACCCGGCGCAGCGCGCGGTATTTCGAATGTGCGTTTCCATCTCAACGCGAGCCATATCTCCGGCATTGGACTTTAGAGCTGTGATAATGCGGCGGTGTTCCGCGATTGATTGACGCATTCGTTCCGGATCCGTGATGGGGATAGGCTGACGCTGGGTTTCGGTGACCTGATCGCGCACCGTCTTATAAAGCGCCTTTAGCATGGTGTTGGAGCAAGCGGACACGATGATACCGTGAAACTCCAGATCGGCATCGACATTGGCGAGCAGGTCCTGACTAGCCCAGCACTCCTCCATGGTCTTGGTTGCTTTTTCCATCATATCGAGCTGTGCCTGCGACAGTCGCCCAGCCGCGAGGCGTGCGATCTCGCCCTCTAGCAGGATCCGGGTCTGGAAGACGTCAAAAACAGAATAGCTTTCGGAATAACGCCACGGCGCCATGTTGCCACTTTGGCCGGCCGTCCCATCACCGGCGGCCACGAATGTCCCTCTCCCAGCTTCCGTCTTAAGCAAGCCCAATGTCTCGAGCGTTAAAAGTGCCTCGCGTAACGACGCCCGGCTGATGCCAAATCTTTGGGAGAACTCACGCTGAGAAGGGACTTTCTCACCTGCTTTCAATTCTCCAGACTGAATCATGGCCTGGATTTCGCGCGCAACCGATTGTGGCAAAAGCGTTTTATTCAGCATCCGATCCTAGCTCCCTTAAACCCTCACTGCCTCTTTCGATACATTTTTCAATTGGGATCTTGCAAAGGATTAAAGCACGTGCTTGTCTGGTCATACTGGTCTGACCAGTTAGACCAACGTAGATTGGCTTGAATCATAAAACAAGGGGTTCTCAAATGCTTCACGTTTCGCGCATAAAAACTACTTTTCTGGCCGGGCTGGTGTCGGCGCTCGGCGTGTTCAGCGCCCAAGCCGCTGATCTGACGGTTGGTGCCAACATTGGTAACGTGCCGTGGGAGTTTCAAGATGCCAGCGGAAAGACCGTTGGCTTCGAAGTCGATCTCGTCAACGAAATCGCAAAGCGCCTGGGCAAGTCGGTAGAGTTCGTCAATACGCCGTTCAACGGTCTCTTTTCCGCTGTTCAGTCCGGCCGTATCAATATGGCGATTTCATCGATTACCATCACTGAGAAACGCCTGGCGTCGGTTAGCTTCGCCCAACCATACTATGATAGCGATCAGTCTCTAACAGTGACAGCAGCTTCCGGCATTACCGGGCTGAAGGACATGAGTGGCAAGGTCGTTGGCGTAGATACCGGATCGACGGGTGATATGTGGGCGGAAGCCCATAAGGGTGATTACAAGCTTGGCGAAATCCGCAAGTTCGAAGGATTGCAGCCCGCCATGCTCGATCTCGTTGCAGGACGGGTCGATGGCTATATCTCCGACATTCCCGCACTGCTCTACTACGCCAAGGACAAGCCGGAGCTCAAGGTCGTCGAGCGTATTCCGACAGGCGAAAAATACTCCATCATGTTCAACAAGGGCGATCCGTTGGCTGCGGAGGTCAACGCAGTCATCACCAAGCTAAAGGGCGAGGGCTTCATCGCCAAGTTGCACGAAACTTGGTTCGGCGCAAAGGCCGAGGACACGACTTCGACCGTTGCTGTACTCGATATGCCCAAGGCCAAGTAGGGCTTACACTGCGTCTGGCGGGGCCGCCCGTGTCCCGCCAGGTTGCCAAGGGAGCCTATCCGGCATGAACCTCATAACGACCTTCTTCAATATTCCGGTCTTTCTCAATAGCCTGCCGCAATTGCTTTGGGGACTTGTTGTCACCGTTCAGATCGGCGTTGCCAGCATCCTTTGCGGTCTGGTCGGGGGTCTATTTCTGGCGATAGCACGTCTTTACGCCCCGGCCACTTTCACGCTGCTGATCCGAATCTACATCGACATCTTCCGGTCGATCCCTTTGCTGGTGCTGTTGATCATTATCTATTATGCGCTTCCATTCGTCGGGATCCGGCTGTCACCATTCTTTTCTGCTGTCACCGCGCTGTCTCTGGTGTCTGCCGCCTATACCGCGGAAATCTTTCGCGCTGGCATCGAGGCTGTTCCCCACGGTCAATTTGAAGCATCCGCAGCGCTTGGCTTCTCCAACCGCAACACCATGGTGGATATCATCCTTCCGCAGGCCATCCGGATCGTCATTCCACCGCTCACCAACAACTGCATCAATGTCATGAAAGACACCGCCCTTGCGTCGGTCGTCGCCATGCCGGACTTGTTGAAACAGGCAACACAAGCGCAGGCGCTCAACGCCAACCCGACGCCGCTGATCGGTGCGGCCGTGATCTACATCGCACTGCTTTGGCCAATGGTTGCTCTGGTTGCGCGGCTTGAAAGACACTTCAATCGGGGGAAACGTTGATGGGAAAGACCACAACCCCACTGATTTCCATCCGCGGGCTGACCAAAGCGTATGGGTTATACACCGTTTTGCATAGCATTGACCTCGATGTGGCTGAAGGCGAAGTCGTCTGCGTAATCGGTCCTTCCGGCTCCGGAAAATCGACGC
Source organism: Hyphomicrobiales bacterium (assembly GCA_900465665.1). Taxonomy (GTDB): domain Bacteria; phylum Pseudomonadota; class Alphaproteobacteria; order Rhizobiales; family Rhizobiaceae; genus Rhizobium. Next base: position 8,553 of record UBJO01000072.1, on the reverse strand, counting down.
TCATTCGCTGTATCAATCATCTGGAGGCCTTTCAGCCAGATAGCAGCATCACGGTAGATGGCATTCGCGTGGCGCCTGGCCCGGCACTTGCCAAAGTGCGTGCGGAGGTCGGCATGGTTTTCCAGTCGTTCAATCTGTTTCCGCATATGACCGTTTTGAGAAACGTCATGATCGCTCCCATGAGGGTTCGAAAGACACCAGAGGTGGAAGCTGAACGCAAGGCGCGCGAGCTTCTAGCCCGCGTCGGCATTGCCGAGCAGGCTGCGAAATTTCCAGGTCAACTCTCTGGCGGCCAGCAGCAGCGTGTGGCAATCGCCCGAGCGCTGGCCATGGAGCCACGAGTTCTTCTGTTTGACGAGCCAACATCGGCTCTCGATCCCGAAATGGTCGGCGAAGTGCTGGATGTCATGCGCACACTGGCCGGCACCGGAGTGACCATGGTGATTGTCACGCACGAGATGGGTTTTGCCCGTCAGGTGGCAGACCGCGTCATCTTCATGGATGGCGGGCGCCTCGTCGAGACTGGCACACCTTCCGACATCTTCGACAATCCTAAAGAAGCAAGGACGCGTGAGTTCCTTCGTGCTGTCCGCAACCACTGAATAAAAGACCATTAGGGAGACACTAGGAATGATTACCTCATCACCGCTCGACCTCGACTACGTGCGCAGCCAGTTCCCAGGCCTTCATCGCGGCTGGACCTATTTCGACAATGCGGGTGGATCTCAAATCCTCAAGGGCGCACTGGAGCGTATCAATAAATTCCTGATCGAAAAGAACGTGCAGATCGGCGGCTCCTACGCCGTATCGCAGGCGGCCGCCGAAGCGCTCTACGAAGCGCGGACCGCAGCCATGCACTTGGTCAACGCTTCGCATCCGGAAGAGATCGTGTTCGGCAATTCCACCACAGCGTTGCTGCAGAACCTATCCCGTGCGATGCAAAGCCAGCTTTCGCCAGGCGACGAGATCGTCGTTACGGTCAGCGATCACGAATCCAACATCGGCCCGTGGGACCGGCTGAAAGAGGCCGGCATCACGCTGAAGATCTGGCCGCTCAACAAAGACACCTTGATGCTCGATCTCGCAGACCTGGCGCCGCTGATGAGCGGTCGCACCAAACTCGTCTGCGTGACCCACGTCTCCAACATCCTTGGATCGATCAATCCGATCCGTGAGATCGCCGATTTCGTGCATGCGCGCGGTGCAAGGATATGCGTCGATGCCGTGGCCTTTGCGCCGCACCGTGCCGTCGACGTACAGGCCTTAGACGTCGATTATTACGTTTTCAGCCTCTACAAGACCTACGGCCCGCATTACGCGCTGATGTATGGCAAACATGATTATCTGCTCGAACTCGACACCCTATACCATTATTTCTACGGCAAGGACAAAGTGCCAGGAAAGCTGGAGCCGGGTAATCCCAACTATGAACTGGCCTATTCCACATGCGGCATCGTCGATTATCTGGCCGCACTTGGCGAACAGGCAGGCGAGACTGGACCGGTGCGCCAGAAAATAGAGGCAGCCTTTGCAGCAATCACCGAACAGGAAAATCTTCTGACGGAGAGGCTCCTGGGCTACCTTCGCTCTCGAAACGACTGCCGGATTGTTGGACAGGCCAATCAAGACGAGAAGCGCGTGCCTACTATTGCCTTCCGCTTCGACGGCCGCGAGGCTGGCGCGTTGTGCAAAGCAATGGACAGCGAAAACATCGCCATGCGTTTTGGGGATTTCCATTCGAAACGGCTTGCCGAATATCTTGGGCTCACCGACCATGGCGGCATGCTGAGGGTGTCCATGGTGCATTATAATACACTGGAAGAGGTCGATCGCTTCACGGCAGCGCTTGACCGTATTCTGGCGGGAGATGCGGGATTTGCGAAAGCAAGCTGAGCGATGAACGACAGGAAGGATAGGGAATGATGCGTTTCGATACGGTGATCAGGCACGGAACAGTGGTGACGGCAAGCGACACGTTTGTCAGTGATGTCGGCATCAAGAATGGTCGTATCGTTGCACTTGCCGCTGACCTGACCGATGCCGCCGAGATAATAGACGCCAGCGGACTGTTCGTGATGCCCGGCGGTATCGACAGCCATGTCCATCTCGACCAGCCCTCCGGGGATGGCATCGTCATGGCCGATGACTTCGACAGCGGCACCCGCTCCGCCGCCATCGGTGGCAACAGCACAGTTCTGGCCTTCTGCATGCAGGAAAAGGGGCAGACGCTTCGGGAGGCATTGAAGGTCTACCATGCCAAGGCAGAAGGGAAATGCCACGTCGACGTTGCCTTCCATCTCGTCATCACCGATCCGACCCCAGAAGTCCTCGGCCAGGAACTCCCAGCATTGGTGCAGGATGGCTATACCTCGTTGAAAGTCTTCATGACCTATGAAGGACTACGGTTGCGCGACGACGAAATCCTTGCGACGCTGGATACGGCACGCCGCACCGGCGCTCTCGTTATGGTTCACTGCGAAAACGAGGATGCGATCCGCTACCTTATCGGCCGGCATGAAGAAGAAGGCAAGTTCGCGCCGAAATTCCATGCCACGACGAGGCCCGTTGCAGCCGAGCGAGAAGCAACCCACCGCGCACTTTCTCTTGCCGAAATCGTGGATGTGCCGGTCGTGATCGTCCACGTTTCGAACCGCGAGGCGATGGAGGAAATACGCCGTGCCCGCCAGCGCGGCCAGAAGATTGTAGGCGAAACGTGCCCGCAATATCTTATGTTGACCGCCGGTGATCTAGATCAGACCGAGATGGAGGGCGCCAAATACGTCTGCTCTCCACCACCGCGTGACAAGGCAAGCCAGGATGCCTGCTGGGAGGGTTTGAAACAGGGCGTGTTCGATCTGTTTTCCTCCGATCATTGCCCTTTCCGTTTCGATGATCCCGAAGGAAAATTGAACGAGAAAGGCAAGCGGCATTTCCGTTGGATCCCGAACGGCATTCCCGGCGTTGCCACACGCTTGCCGATTCTTTTCTCGGAAGGCGTCATGAAAGGCCGGATCGACATCAACCAGTTCGTTGCAGTCACCTCGACCAACCATGCCAAGCTTTACGGTCTTTATCCGCGCAAAGGCACGATTGCGATCGGTGCCGATGCTGACATTGCCCTATGGGATCCGGATAAAAGGGTCATTGTGACGAATGATATCCTCCAGCACGGCGCTGATTATACACCTTATGAAGGGCAGGAGGTGCGTGGTTGGCCTGTCCAGCTGCTCTTGCGTGGCGAGACGATCATGAAGGACGGGGTGCTTGCCCAGCGGAAGGGATGCGGCACCTACCTCCAGAGAAATCGCTCTTCGCTGGTGTTGAGCAGCGCGACACCCAGCTAGAAAGCGCTGAAAGGCCAGGCCGTGCTCATTTTTGGATGCCGGGCTCGGCGACTGGCGATCCACCGCAAGCTCTTGATACGATACGAGCCAAGTACGTCTCTTCAGACTCTAGGCCGATGAAAAATCGTTGTCTGACGCACTCCGTGCGGCTAGGTCGAAGCGCGATCGTTCTGATCCAACCGAGGTAAGCTGCAAAGTGGAGACATCAGCCGGCACCGGCGTGGCTCGGCTTCATCTTACGTTTCACGATCGAACGGGTCTCTGTGATGGCCGCCATTCATCGGCGCTTGTGTTAGGACGGAGATGTTCGATTTTCGCGCTCTCTTGTGTTGTTCGAAGTTCGATCCTGGATGCAATCTGTGCAAACATCTACGACACGCAGACGTTGGGCTCCAGTGTCAGACGGACTTTTGCCCTCGGGCCGAGCGACGTCCGTCAGGCTCCTGATGAACGAAATGCTTTATACCTGCTTGATACCTCTCGAAGGCGTGACACTTACCTGTCGCTCAGACGGAAAATGATCCCGACACTCTCGCAACGGGCTGTGAACTAAACGCCGCAGTCTGACCTAACCGCAAAGGCCGACCTCAGTCAGCGCTTGGTTGCAGTTCCAGATATGCCGCCACGGTTCTGCAGGGCTATTGCCGAGGGCGCGAGGATGGCTTTCCTATCCGATCGTCGCGTAGCTATCCATATGCACCATCACATGCCCCGGCCCCGCATCAGCACTTTGGCAACGCGGAGCAATCTAAGCCGCTACTCGGACGACTTCACTGGCGTTGCCATAACTGCGTGTGAGACCTTTGGCCACAACTGCCCGTCTCATAAAATTTTGTGTCTTTGTGTACATGCTCTCAGCTGAATTTTATTCTCGTCAGCCTTGGCTACTTTGCAAAACTGCGGTCGCAATACCCGCACTCACAAAATTGGACAGTCGGCCAAAGCTGCGCGGCTGCCAGACATACGTCTCTTGATTGACGTTCCATTGCCGAGAAATCAAAGAAACGATGAACACCGACCCTTTACATCGCTTCCAGGGACGCAACCTATTGGTCCGCCACTGAATCTGAGGGACAACATGAGCGAAAATCCTGAGCCGCCAAAGATCAACAAGGGCAGCCTTCAAGAGCTGATTGGGGGCCTGAGTGACGGCATTATCCTTGTTGAGCAGGCTGGACGTATCGTTTGGGCCAATGCCGCAGCCATCGCCATGCATCGAGCGAGTAGCATCGAGGAGCTCGGGGGCGACGCAGCGGGATATCGGCGAACGTTTACTCTGCGGTATCGCAACAATCATCCTCTGGGGGAAGGCCAGTACCCTATGGATCGGCTCCTCGCTGGCGAGACAATCGACGACGTGACAGTCGAAGTATCGCCGACAGCCGATCTTGACCTGGTTTGGGTGCACACTGTTCGCACAATGTTCATCACCGATGCTGGCGACAAGCCTGACGCACTGGCACTGATCATCAAAGATGAGACGCCGCGCTTTGAAGCAGAGGAGCGGTTTGAGCGGTCATTTAATGCCAATCCAGCCCCAGGTCTGATTTGTCGGCTCGATGATCAGCGTTTCATCCGTGTCAATGAAGGCTTCCTTGAAATGACAGGCTTCTCAAAGGAAGACGTGATCGGCAGAACCGTCGAGGCGATCGGACTATTTTCGAACTGCGAAACCGGAGACGACGCCCTTTCGAAACTGAACGAAGGCCGGGTGATCCGCCATCGAGAGGCCTTAGTGCCTCTTCCCGATGGTGGCGACCGGCTCGTCATCGTTGCCGGTGAGCCGATCTCCGTCGTCGAAGAGCCTTGCATGCTTTTCACCTTTGCCGACCTTGACGCCAGACGAAAGGCCCAGAACGCCCTTCGTCAAAGCGAAGAGCGGTTCTCAAAGTCTTTCAGGCTGTCTCCCGCGCCAGCCGCCATCTCCCGGCTCGATGACTTCGTTTTTACGGAAGCGAACGATGCTTTCCTGCAGATCTCAGGTTACGGGCTGACTGAAGTGGTCGGCCGCACTGCCGGCGAGCTTCGTCTTTGGGAGGACATTGCGTCCAGACGCGCAGTGGAGCAGAAGCTGCGCGACAACATCTTCGTGCGAGACGAACCGATGCGGTTGAAACAAAGGGACGGTGACACAGCCGACTGCCTTGCTTCGGCTGAACGCGTCGAGATCAATGACGAACAATGCATCATTTGGGCCTTTCAGGACGTAACAGAACGCCGGCGCAGCGAAGCGCAACTCGTCGAGGCGATCGAAAGTGTCATGGCCGATACGTCCTGGTTCAGTCGCTCCATTGTTGAGCGTCTCGCGACCTTGAAGCAAGGCTCGACGACAAGGTCGACAGCCGGACTGCTGGAGCTTAGCGAGCGGGAGCGTGAGATCCTCGGCCTGATCTGCAATGGGCAAAGCGATGCGGAGATGGGACAGACGCTCCATCTTTCAAAGAACACCATCCGCAACCACATCGCCTCTCTTTACGGGAAGATCGGCGTTAACCGGCGTGCGGCTGCTGTCATCTGGGCGCGGGAACGCGGCTTTACGGGCGGCACCGACGGAAGATCATCAAGGCGCGGGGGTGAGAAAGCGCGCGGAAAGTGACGTGGAGCCCGCAAAAAGGTCATTTGATACTAACTGCGATAGTACTTTCCACTCTGAACTTTCATCGGGAACGGTTCTATTTCCAATGTCATGACACCGCAGTCGCCGGGGTCTGATGATCGAAACGCTATCTAAGGAAGGCTGCATTATGGATAAGAACCGTATCGAAGGTGCCGCAAAGGAACTGAAGGGCACGATCAAGGAGGTGGCGGGCAAGGTCACCGGTAACAAGGAACTGGAAACCGAAGGCAAGGTTGACAAGGCTGCCGGCCAGGCTCAGAGCACCATCGGCAAGGGCAAGGACGCTATAAAAGATGCGTTGAAGTGAGTGTCTTGCAATCGACCGGCTCGCCAAAATTGGCGAGCCGAAATCTCCCCCCCCCGAGGTCATTCCCGATGCTATTTCCGCTATTCACGAGCGCAGCAACTGCTGCGAACTCCATCGCGGCCGGTGCTGCGATCAAATGCCTCCTGGCTTATACCCATGGATTTGAGGACTGCCTGATTGACGTCGAGATAGCACAGGGCGTCGTCATGCTCACGGGAACGGCGTCGTCGCAGCAAGCCGCACGCAATGCGATCTCGCTTGCCGCGGACTTCACGTCGAAGCCGGTGATCTGCAACCTGCAGGTCGGGCCTGTTTCGCAGCCCGCCTGACAGGCGCCAGGGCAGACCTAAAAGCTACATCAAACAAGGAGCCAACCATGAAAAAGATGCTCATCCTCGCGCTTTCGGGCACAGTTGCTTTGGCATCGGTCGCTTCGGCGACCGGCACCCATCACAGTAAGAAACCGCATCACCAGCAAGTTGCTTCGCAACCTAGAGAGCGACTAGGAACACTGTCGTGCGAAGTCGCTAGTGGGGTCGGTTTGCTCATCGGTTCCAGCCGCACTGTCGATTGCCAGTTCAAGCAGCGCACTGGCAAGGTCGAACGCTACACCGGCACAATTGGCAAGCTCGGTGTCGATGTGGGCGTTACTGGAAAATCATATCTGAGCTGGATCGTTGTCAACACGACGCCGACGACGGTTGGTGAAGGCAGCCTTGCCGGGACCTATATCGGAGCATCCGCTGGCGCATCTCTTGGCGTCGGTCTCGGAGCGAATGCGCTCGTTGGCGGCAATGCCAAGAATTTTGGCCTTCAGCCGTTGAGCGCGGAAGCGGGCACAGGTCTTAATGTTGCGGCCGGCGTTTCGCGCCTACAACTGCGCAAAGCGAGCTGATTCTAGCTAGAAGAACCGCAAATCTTTGGATGTGCCAAGCATCGGGGCGCCCTAAAGCCCCGTGCTCTCGCGCCGAACTCATATGCGCGAAATTCAAAAGGACACGCTCATGACTGAGCCGATTGGTGTAAATCGTCGAGATGACAGAGAAGATTATCTGCTGGATACGGCAATTTTGGACAAGGTTTCCTGGGGCGCCGTCTTTGCCGGTGTTGCACTTGCACTCTCCGTTCAAGCCCTGTCGAACCTGCTTGGCCTTGGGATCGGTTTAGCGGTTTTCGATCCATCGTCGTTTGGTAACCCCGCAGCCGGAAATGTCTCGACAGCTAGCGCTGCGTGGTTCCTTGCCTCAGGCGTTGTCGCGTCCTTCGTCGGCGGCTACATCGCCAGCCGCCTGTCTGCCCGTCCCGGTAGAGCGACTGGTGATTATCAAGGCCTGACGGCATGGGCTGTCACGACCTTGCTGGTTCTCTATCTGCTGACCACATCTCTTGGTGCGATTGTCGGTGGCGCATTCAGCGGCGTTTCAGGCATGCTTGGCGGTGTCGGCCAGACAGCGACATCGGCGGCAACTGTTGCGGTGCCGGCATTGGCAACCAACGGGGATCAGTTTTCAAGCATCGAAAAGCAGATCAGATCTGCAACCGGCGGCAACGATCCCCAGTCGCTACGCGACACTGCCGTTACTGCCCTGCGGGCAGTGATCTCCGGGGATCAGGCGACACTGGATGACGCCCGTAACAAGGCGGCAGCCGCGCTCGCTCGCGCGCAGAATATTCCCGTCGATCAAGCCAAGACACAGGTTGCGGACTACGAAGCCCAATACAAGCATTCGATCCAGATAGCAAAGCAAAAGGCGATTGAGGCGGCTCAGTCGGCCAGCGAGGTGCTGTCAAAGGGCGCGATCTTAGCATTCGTTGCGCTTTTGATCGGGGCGGTCGCAGCCTGGTTTGGCGGCGTGGCAGGCACGGTGCGAGCCGGATTGCCGCGACAGTAAAGACATGACGATGACGAGCTGCGCAAAGCCAGCTCACGCTGCCAACCTGAAAGGTTGGCGGCGCACGCCAGCCTTGTCCAATCGAAATTACGGCACAAACCAACGGTCTCGTTGATTGCTAGCCTTACCGACTTTCGAACTCCCGGAACACGCGCTGAACTTCGTCGATCGAGATTGCTCGCTCGTCCCGGGCAATGCCGGAAATCAAGCGTTGAATTGACGGCATAAAAAGTTCGATGCCCATGCGGCTAGGACGTTCCGCTTGTCATCTACCGACAGAAAGCAGGATCTTACGGCACCGATCGGCCGCCGAGACCGACCTCCGGCATCAATATCGCCGGCCCCGTTATACTTGGTGATCGACCGCATGCTTCTCATTGCACGTGGGGATCG
>UBJO01000101.1 GCA_900465665.1 Hyphomicrobiales bacterium | reverse complement strand
CTAGGGCGTGCCACTTCTCTACAAAGATCGAGCTTTTTCAGTGCTTATAGAGCGGTTTCTGCCAACCGTTGTTGGCGGTTAGCAGATTTTTGTTTTCCGAACGTTCTCATGATGCGCCTTTCCACTTTTTAATAGCGCCAACTGACAGCTTCTTCTTGTCGATACCGGCGGCGCTGAAATCGTTTAAAACTAGTGCATGTAAGCGCTCAAAGCCGATGCAACTATTGCAGTAATCGATCGCCCAGATAACATCATCCCGATTGCAGACGGGGGTGATATATTAGCGTGAAGATATTCGAAAAAATACAATGGGAGCGAGCGACGCTCTTTATCGTCGGATTGGCGTTTCTGGCGTTCGCGCTCATAAAGATCAACGGGGGAGATCTCGCCACCGCCAGCGGTTCCGCACTCATTGGGTTGCTTTGCCTAGCATTCTCCAACCTCGCCCGTTTCAAGAAGTTTAAAGGGCTGGGATTTGAGGCCGAGCTTTGGGAAGAAAAGCAACAGGAAGCTGCCGATCTCATCGATCTTTTCAAAACCTACACCGACGAAATTGTCATGGGCAGCGTGATGAGTGGGCGGCTAGGTGGCAACGGTTCGGATTGGTCTTCGCGCTGGAAACTTTTCAATAGTCTCACGGGCCGCAAGCCAGTTGCGGGGGTCACGTTTGACTTCAGCGACCTACGCAAACGCGTTGAAGACGTGTTTCTTTTCGACATGAGTGCCAAATTCGGAGAGGCAATCCGAACGCCTCTTAACGAAGGCAGGCAAGCTGCCGCAAAAATCATACACGAAGAATTCGGCGGCGCGATTTCTGACGTGGATGCCTACACTGCTCGTGTGAAGCAGAATGATGTACCTACGTGGTTCGACAACCCCTTTGAGATTTCCAAGACCGACAACTTGGCCCGGAGAATGCTTGAATTGGCGGAGCAGTCGAGCGCAGCTCTGCAGACACATTTCGGCGTAACCGTCACGTTTGATACCGACAAGATGGCCCGCTTGAGAAGGATCGCGCAGATCGCCGACAACCGTCCAGTCACGGTGACGGACGAGTTGATCGAATGGGCCGACATGCGTTGATCATCGGATTTGCGATTTACTTTCAAATCAACTGATCCTCATTTCGTATCACAGCTCTGATCGCTTTGGACCATTTGCGATAGGGCATGCTCGACAGCCGCCAAGCGTTTCTCCAGCTCGTCACCATGCCAGACCGTAGCAGATTGCGGCCGCTTCCTGGCTCCGTTGATCTGCAATCATACCCCACTAATCAACTCGATCTTCGACCCATCGCTGAACCGCGACAGCCGGAACGCCTTGGGATCGACGATCGGCGCCCTGCCCGTCACGATGTCGGCCATCAGCCGCCCGGCGGCCGGCGCGATGCCGAAGCCGTGGCCGGAAAAGCCGGTTGCGATGTGAAAGCCCGGAATGGCCTCGACGTCGGAGATAACAGGCACCGCATCAGGCGTCACGTCGATATAGCCCGCCCAGCGCTGCGCGATCTCGGCCTTCTCGAAAACAGGAAACGCGGCTTTCAAATCAGCCAGCGCCTTGTCCTGCTTGCGCCTGGATGGGACGGGATCTAGCACCCTGTTATATTCGAAAGGGCTTGCCTCATCGAGCGACCACTGGCGCGGAATGCGGGCCTCGTCGAGGAAGCGCAGGCCGAGCCGGAAGGAGAGCGCCTTCCACTCCGAGCGCAGCGCCGGCAGAAAATCCATGGCGTGGCGAAACGACGCCGGCACGATATCGACGATATTGTCGTAGCCCGATGCCACCGTATACCCGCCGTCCTGCCGCTTGCGGATGGCAAAGTCGTTGGCCCAGATCGTCTGCTCCGGCCCGCCCTTGAGCGGCTTCGTTCTCAGAACGCTGTTCATCACCTTCAGCTGCGGAAGATCGATCCCGAAGCGGCCTGAAAACAGGCTGGACCATGCCCCACCGGCGAGCACCACGGCTTGGCAGGCGATCGGCCCGCGTTCCGTCACCACGCCGCAGACAGCGCCCGCCGCCAGTTCGATCCCGCGCACCGCGCATGCGGTGAGGATGGTGGCGCCCTTGTCGCGCGCGGCCTCGGCAATCGCGGGGGCCGCCTTCTGCGGCTCGGCGCGGCCGTCGGCGGGTGTGTAGAGCGCGCCGGCCATGGGTAGCTTCGAGCCGGGAAAGAGATCGCCGAACTCTCGGGCGCTGAGCATCCTAGTGTCGATCTGATAATCCTGGAGATTGGCGCGCCAACGGTCGTGATCCGACAGCTCCTTCCCGTTGGCGCAGGTAAAGATGATGCCGGCGCGCTTGAAGCCGGTATCGCGGCCCGTGCGAGCGTCGAGATTGTCCCAGATGCGCAGCGCTTCGGCCATCAGCGGCACCTCGCGCGGATCGCGCATCGAGATGCGCACCCACCCCCAGTTGCGGCTGGACTGCTCCTGCCCGATGCCGCCCTTCTCGCACAACACGACCTTCAGCCCGCGCTCGGCGAGTTCGAGCGCCGTCGAGCACCCGACGATCCCGCCGCCGATCACCACGACATCGCAGGCATCGGGAAGCGTTTCATCGCCGTGAACGGGAACGACATAGGGACCGGGCATAGAGGATCTCGCGGATGGTGGTTGTTTCACGAGATGGTCTAGCGCCCGCGACACCCGCTAGAAACAGCAAAACCGCCACAAGCGCGAATTTGCCGCGGATAAGAACAACTTGCGACGATCGCGCGGCGCATCGTGGTTGCCCGCGACCGCCAAAGCTATCAGGCTACTTCAACGGAAACGCAAACACGTCGACCGGTTCGCCAAGCCCGCGCAGCGGAAACGCGCCGAGGCTATCCATCTCGTCTTCCTGGCCCGCCATCTCCACAAACGCACGGGACAGAAGCACCGGCCGCTTGATCTCCTTCGTCAGGCTCTCCAGCCGCGAAGCGACATTCACCGCCGGGCCGATCACGGTAAAATCGAGCCGCCGGCGCGATCCGATATTGCCGTACATCACCTCTCCGACGTGCACGCCGATGCCATAGCGAAGAACCTCGCGCCCCTTGCGCTTGTTCTCGGCGTTCAGCTCGACCATCGACGCCTCGGCGGTCTTGATCGCCTGCAACAGGTTTTCGCAGGCCTGAGGATTGCTGAGCGGGAAGATCGCCAGCATGCCGTCGCCCATGAATTTCAGGATTTCGCCGCCATGCTTCTCGATCGGCTCCGACATCGCGTCGAAATAGCCGTTGAGGAGCTCGATCACGTCGTCGCGCGGCCAGTGATCGGAAATCGTGGTGAAATCGCGAAGATCGCAGATGAGGATCGCCGCTTCCACCGTGGCGCCGCTGCCGCGCGTGGTCGCCCCAGCCAGGATCTGCTCGCTGGCATGCGGGCCGACATAGGTCTGCAACAGCGTGCGCGCCATGATGTTCTTCAGCCGGATCTCTGTCACCAGCGTCAGCGCCGGCAGCAGGTCCTTCAGATAATCGACATGCTCTTCCAGGAAGCCACCGGGACGATCGCTCGCAAAGGTCACGATGTGCCGCTTGCCGAGTGTGTGCTCCATTGGCCAGGCGATATACTCGGTCACGCCCTCGCGCTTGAGATCGTCATAGAATTCCGCATGCCCGTCGCCGGGGCGAAGAGACTCGATATCCTTGCGCACCTCGCTGGCACCGCTGAAGATCTCGTTGACTGGGCTTCGCAGGAACTGCGGCGTGTTTTCGATGCCGTAGTCGAAGGTGGTGATCTTCGCCTCGGTCATCCCAGTCTGCCAGAGAATGCGCGCGCCCAGCCATTGCGGATGATGCGTCCTGAAATGCATCGTGGCGCGGCTGACGGGAATGCCCTCGTCGCGCAGCCGGTCGCAGAGTTGGACCAGAAGATTGTCGATATAGCGCTCGTTGCGTGTCTCGTTGACCAGCCAGTCGAGGCTGGCCGTCCTCTGTCTCGGCCACTGGCCAACGCTCGGCTCTGAAGGCTGTGGAGCCGGGTTTGATTGGAATTGCATCGCCCTACACTCCGCGAGATCCCGCGGCCTTCTCAACATCAAAACAAAAAATCATTCCTACGCCAGCTAAATGGGGTGGCCGGTCGTGGAATGGAATGCCTTATCGGCAACAGCTGGCGGAAAAAGTTTCGGCGAGCCCGATCGATCAACCAAGCAGCCGCCGTGTCTGCTCGATGGTTTGCGCGCTTGGCTGTGTTGGCCGATACTCCAGTCCTATCGCGCCGCGATAACCTTGAGCGACGAGCCAGTCCACGCGCGCCTTCAGGTCGATCGATCCGCTCCCCGGCTCGTTGCGGCCGGGATGATCGGCGATATGAACGTGAAAGATCTTGTCGATATCGCCGCCGATCACTGTGGCCGTATCCTCGCCCATGACGGCGGAGTGGTAGATGTCGTAGATGATCCCGATCTCCGCCCTGCCCGTCTCCTTGACGATATCGAGCCCTTCCCGCGTCGATTCCAGAAAGTAGCCGACATGGTCGATCAGCGTGTTCAAAGGCTCCACGCCGAGGCGAACGCCGCTGTCATCAAGCACCTCGCCGGCACAGCTGAGCGTTTCGGTGAGTGCTGCCCGCTGCTCCTCGCGGGTCTTACCGGCCAGATCGTCTCCGGCTTGCGCGATCAGCGTCCTGGCACCAAGCCGCCGCGCGACCTCGATCGTCCGCTTCAGCCCCTCGAGAAACGCCGCCTGGTTCGCGCGGTCCGTAAGCGGGATCATCGGCTCGGCCACGAAGCTGGCAAGTTCGATGCCGGTCTCGTTCAAGGCCCATTCGATGCTGCCGACATCCTTGTTGGTCCACCGCCAGAACTCGACGGCCTCAACGCCATGGCGGTGCGCCAGCCTGATCCGATCGGCAAAGGTCTCGGCTTCATCGGCAAAAAGCCATTCGATACAGGCAGAAAGCTTCATGACATCTCACTTCGTTTCAGCAAGGCAGACGGTGCGATCCAAGCAATTTCCAAGGACTGTAAGCGCGCCGCACCATCCGCGCCAGCATTAGACTTGCCGCCGCAATATTACAAACCACAGCGATAGTTTTCATGCAAAATACACGCATCATGTTTATTTTTGATTGTGTCGGCGAAATCCCAAACTAGGATATTGCCAGCGCCGATCTGCGCATACCCACCTGGAGACACCAATGCAGCTCGCGCCGCAGCACCGAATCTATGTCTGTTTCTTCCTTTTCGCGGTATCGATGGGCGCCCTGCTTGCCCGCATGCCGGACTTGCAGCTGGCGCTCGGCGTCGATCGTTCGGAACTGGGCCTGACGCTGATCGGAGCGGCCGTGGGTGCGCTGACGGCGCTCACATTCGCCTCCCCCATCATCGAGCGCCTGGGCGCCCGCACGACGGCCTTCATCACCGTGCTCGGCACATCGGCGCTGATCGCAACGGTGCCGTGGATGGCAAGCGCTCCCCTGGTGTTCTGCATCCTCATTCTCGAGGGCCTGCTGGCCGGCTCGCTGGAAATCAACCTCAATGTCGAGATCGACCGCATCGAGGCGCAACTCGGTCGCGGCGTGATGAACCGGGCGCACGGCTTCTGGAGCCTCGGCTTCTTCCTCACGGCACTTGCCGCATCGGGCATCCGCCAGGCAGGTGTGCCGATGCATATCCATCTCGGTATCACCTTCGCCTTCGTGCTCATCGTCGGCACCTGGGTCATCTCGGGCATGCGCAATGCGCCCGCGCGCGTCACGCACCATGAAGAAGCGAAAGCGCCGTTGATCGCGCTGCCGACGGCAGGCCTGCTGCCGCTCTGCGGCATCGGCATCGCCGCCTTCCTGATCGAGGGCGCCGGCATCGACTGGTCGGCGATCTACATGCGCGACGTCTTCAATTCCGAACCCTTCATCGGCGGACTGGGCCTCACCTCGTTCACCTTCTTCATGGCGGCCGCCCGTCTGCTGGTCGACCCACAGGTCGATCGTTTTGGCGCGCGCGCGGTGGCAACGGTTCTGCTGGTGCTGGCGGCGGCCGGCGTCATCGCCGTCTGGGCGGCACCGCATCCCTTCGTGGCATTGCTCGGCTTTGGCCTCATGGGCGCCGGCTGCAGCGCTGTCTATCCCCTCAGCGTCTCGGCGGCCGCACAGCGCACCGATCGCCCGTCCCACGTCAATGTCGCGGCCGTGGCGCAGATGTCCTTCGTGGTGTTCTTCTTGGCGCCGCCGCTGCTCGGCTTCATCGCCGACCATGCCGGCATGCGCATCGCCTACCTCATCTGCCTGCCGCTGATCATCTACGCGCTCCTGTCGATCAAGTCGCTGCCCAGCCGCAGACGTGCCGACCAGCCGACCGATGCGAGCGCCGGAAGCGCGGCCTAAATAACGACGGCAAGTTCGGAAAACGAATTTTCGCGACCGCCGATGGCGTTCGCGAGGGCACAGTGAATCGTTGAGCCGGCAAATCATGCACTGCGAAAAAATCCCGATTCGAATCGGGCTGGAACATGCTTTTCAGCATGGCCAGAGATCGCGCGACCGTTGTGATTCGGGCGGTTGAACGAAGATCAAAAACCGTCGGATAAAGTGCAGGCCCCGCCTTCCCGGCGGCACTCGCCGAAGCGAGTGTTGCATCTGCAATACTTTGATTTCTTTGAAAGAATGGTGGGTGATGTAGGGCTCGAACCTACGACCCGCTGATTAAGAGTCAGCTGCTCTACCAACTGAGCTAATCACCCGTCCGCGCTGTGTTGCGTGGTGTGAGAGGGCGTATAAACAGGATCGTTCGGCTTGTCTAGCGCCCTTCCGAAAATTCTTTCAACAAACGCGATTTTTTTGTGCGTTGCCGAAATCCAATGAAATCAAAGGTCCAGCGTACCGGTCGCAAGCCGCACCGCCTGGCCGCCGATCCGGGCGTTGGAAATCGCTCCGCCTTCGATATCCATATGCAGGTGGATAAAGGACGGCCGCCCCATCTCCACGCCCTGCTCGATCATGACGTCGTGATGACCATCCGGAAGCCGGTCGAAATGATGGATCGCACCTGACAGTGCCGCCGCCGCCGATCCCGTTGCCGGGTCCTCGACGATCCCCATCCCGCTCGCAAACATCCGCGTATGGAACTTCGCGACGTGGTTCACACCACCGCGACAATAGATGTAGGCGGAAGCCAAGGCCCCATCGACGAAGGGCACGGTCGCTTCCCAAAGCTGCGGATCGAAATCCAGCCGCTCGGCCACGCCGATATCGCGTACGGGAATAAGCAGGAACGGCACGCCGGCCGACCAAAGCGAGGGAACGTGATTCTCGAAGCCGATCTCGCTCGTCTTCAGCGACAGCGCCTTGCCGATACCGATCCTATCAAGCGGCATGGTGATCTGCTGCGATTTGCGCGGCAGGTCGAATTCCGCGAAGCTCGCCTCGCCCTCGTTCAGCCGCACCGCGCAGCGAACCGGGCCGATATTCTCTTCCAGCACCGAAACAAGATCGATGGTCGCGCCGCCATGGATGCGTTCCGCGAGCGCGATCGCGGTTCCAACGGTCGGATGCCCGGCGAATGGCAGTTCCCGGCCCGGCGTGAAAATGCGGATCTTGGCGACATGGGCGGGATTGCCGGATGCCTGCACGAAGACCGTCTCGGAAAGGTTCAGTTCCTTGGCGATGGATTGCATCGCCTCGTCGCTCAGATCGTCGCCATCGAAGATGACCGCCAGCGGGTTGCCCGTCAGCTTGCGATTGGTGAATACGTCATAGACGCTGTAGCTTCGCGCCACATCGGCCTCCTTGTATCGATCCTCGTGTCGCCAACCTGCCCGACCGCTTGAGCGAGCGCAAGGCGTTAGGTGAGCGAAGACTTATGGAAGTACCAGTCGATGACGGGCAGCATCGCGAAGTTATAGGAATAGGCCTCCGGATCAGCCGAGCGGATGGCAACCGCGCCCGCGATTTCCTTGTCGTCGGCAACCAGCATGTGCGCATGGATCCTCTCGACGATCTCGTCGGCCGTCAGGTCGAATCGGAACATCCTGAGCACGGTGACCGTGCGCCGATGATAGGTCGCGAAATATCCTTCGCCGGCCTGCGCATCGCGAAGGTCGAGACCGGTTTCTTCCAGAACCTCGCGGCGCATGTTGTGCTCCAGATCGCAGCGCCCGTCGAACGTATCCTCAGGTTCCAGCGAACCCGCCGCGAAATAGACCTGCCCGGGATTGGCCGTATGCGCCCCCATGCGGATCGCCACCAGCGCTCCATCGCTGCTTTCGATGACGGGATAAGCGAAAAGATGGATGCCGCCCTGCCGCTCCGGCTGCCGGCGCCAATACATGAAGGTGGAGAAGGGAATCATGTGCCCCTCGCCCACAAGGCCCTCGCTCGTCAGCGCCAGCCGCTTCTGGAAAATCATCCTGCCATCGAAAAGATGCGAATTGGCCGCCGTCTCGCTGACCCAGTTCTCAGCGATCGCCTCGCGATTGGAGCTGTAGAACGGATGATCACCCGCTAGAACCCTGAGATCGACGCCCGCGATCGGAAACACCGTGCGCAGCTCCGGCCAGCCGACGAAATCCTCTGAAAAATCCATCTCAAATCCATTCATGTCAAATCGAGTTCCATCACGACAGGGCAATGATCCGACGCCTTCGGCCGGTCCCAGCCGGTGCGGGGATAACGCTCGACCTCTTGGCCCGGCGGAAACACCGTGCGGAAGGGCTGACCGTTGCGAATGATCTCGGGCAGCCGTCCGGCATTGGTCTTAGCCAGCGCTGGCGACAGCCAGATGTAATCGAGCTGGCACAGCCACTGCTCCTCCGGTCCGCGCGCATGATAAAGCGTCCAGCGATCGAGAGGATCGCGGCGGCGCACGACGTTCTCCGCGAAGCCGCCGCGGCTGAATTCGTCGAGCGCGCTCTCGCTCTCGTCCTGATGTTTGAACGAATAGCCCGTCCGCCGCCGCCCGATCACGTCGACGCGCTCCTGGTAGTCGTTCATGTCGCCGCAGATGACGAAGCGCTTGCCGTCGGTGTGACCGGCCCCGAATCGACCCTCGATAATCCCCCGCACCGCTTTCGCCTCGGCTCGACGAACCGGCATCGTGTAGCGCCGACCGTCGACCCCCTCGCGCGGCCCGCCCATCGACTTGAAGTGCACGACGTAAAGCGTCACCGGCACGCCGCCGATCCTGAGATCGAGCTCGAGGCAATCGCGCTTGAAGATCTTGTCGTCGAGATGGGCGTGTTCCGCGAGCTCGTCGTTGAAGAGATCAAGATCGCGATAGGTGGCCGTCGCATGGCTCTTGATCTCGACGAGCTCGATCTTCTGTCCGTCGCGTGTCTCCTCGCGCATTAGCACGGCGACGTCGATGCCGCGGCTGTCATTGCCCTCCACCAGATATTTCTGCCGGTAGCCGTTGCCGACCATGCGGAACAGATAGCCGTATTCGAAGGCCTGCAGCGCCTCCATGTTGTCGATTTCCTGCAGGCAGAGGATATCGGCATCCGCGTCGGCAATCGCCAGCGCCGTCATCTGCCTGGTATCGTCGGTGGACGCGATCACCCGCGCCTGTTCCAGCTGCTGGTAGACGCCTTCGTTGTGAACCTCGAAGAGCTTGATCACCCGGTCCTGGCGCAGCTGGTTTCGAAATCCGGTGAAGTCGAACCGCGTCATGAGGTTTTCGACGTTGAAGGTGGCAATGCGTAGCGACATCAGGCACTTCCGGTTGGCATTGCGCCAACACTAGAGAGCAAATGCCGCTTCGGAAAGCCCGCTTCGCCGATCACAGTCGCCAGGCGCCGCGCACGATGGCCCGGACTTCACCGCCGACGACAAGCTTCGACCGGCTGAAGGCCCTGAGGATCTGCCCATCCGCAAGCCTGAGCCGCGCCGCGTAGCGCTCGCCTTCATAGAGCACGGATTCGACCGTCGCCGCGATCCCCTCGCCGCCGAGAATGACATCCTCCTGCCGCACCAGAATATCCGACCGCGAGGCCGAACCACCCGCACCCGCAAACAGCGGCTCAACCGCCACCCAATCGAGCTGTCGCGTATCACCATCAGGAGACTTCAGCGAAACGATCGCTCCTCGGCCGATCAACCCGCCAACAACGCGCCCTTCGGGACGCGCATAGATCTCATCCGGCGGCGCGACCTGCAGCAGCTGCCCTTCCGACATCACCGCGACATCGGTCGCCAGCGCCATCGCCTCGCTCTGGTCGTGCGTGACGTAGACCATCGTCGCGCCGGAACGCTGGTGGAATTCGCGAAACGTCTCCTCCATCTCCTGCTTCAGGTGCCGGTCGAGATTGGCAAGCGGCTCGTCGAGCAGCACCACGTCGGGCGACGTCACGAGGCAGCGCGCCAAAGCCACGCGCTGCCGCTGCCCGCCCGAGAGATCGGCCGGCCGCCGCTCCGCATAGGCTTCGAGCCTCACGGTCGATAGCGCCTCTCCCACCTTTTTACGATAGGCCTCCCCCGAGATACCGCGCACCTTGAGGGGATAGCCGACATTGTCGGCAACGCTCATATGCGGCCACAGCGCATAGGACTGGAACACCATGGCCATGTTGCGCTTTTCCGGCGGCAGCGATTGCGAGGCGTCGGCGAGCATCCGTTCGCCGAGATGCAGCGACCCGTCCGTCGGCGTCTCGAAGCCGGCGATCATTCTGAGCACCGTCGTCTTGCCGCAGCCGGACGGCCCGAGCAGCGCCAGGAAGCCGCCTTCGCGCACGTCGATCGAAAGGTTGGAGACAGCGGCACGGCCGGTACCGAAATCCTTGGCGACGCGATTGAGGATCAGTTTCGCCACGGCACAACTCCCTTCGGCAGCCGCTTTGCCATCAGTTCCAGAAGCAGCATCATGAAAACGACCATGAGAACGACGAGCACCGACAGCGCCGAAGCGAGATCGGAGCTGCCGCTGTCATCGAGATTGTAGATGGCGACGCCGAGCGTCTGCGTGCCCGCCGACCAGAGCAGCGCCGAGATGGTGAGCTCGTTGCAGGCAATCAGGAAGACAAGGATCACCGAGGCCCCGGCCGCCGGCGCAATCAGCGGCACAATGATATCCCTCAGCCGTCGAAAGAACCCTGCCCCCGACAGCCGCGCCGCCTCTTCCAGCGCCGGATCGAGCTGGTGGAAGGCGCTGACCACTGGCTTGAGGCTGACGGCGAAGAAGCTCGAGAGGTAGGCGATCAGGATGATCCAGACCGTGCCATAGATCGTCACGTTGATCAGCGGGATGGGTGCCGCGAAGACCAGGATGAACGACACCGCGACGACAATCCCCGGCAGCGAATACGGGATCTCGATGACACTGGCGACGACGCGCCCGAGCAGGTCCCTGCGCCGCGTCAGCGCATAGGCGGTGAGCACGGTCACCACAAGGAGCCACAAGGCGGTTCCCGCCGCCAGTGACAGCGAATTGACGAAAGCCGTCCGCGTCACCGCCTGTTTGAACAGGATCTCGGAGAAGGCATGGAAGGTCATCGTCTTGAAGGTCAAGGGCACGCCATAGGCCGGCACCAGTGCGCCTGCGAGCAGCGCGAAGAAGGGTGCGGCGAGCATGAAGAAGATGACGATCCAGAGCAGCGGCGCAAACAGCATCTTCCAGTATCCGAGCTCGAAAGTGGCGGTCGCACCCGAGAGACCGAGCACGCGATAATCGCGCCCGCGCAGCGCCCGGTCCTGGATGGCGAGCCCGGCCACCGAGATGATCGCGATGATCGCCGAGAGCAGCGCGACATCGCCGAAGGTGCGGCTTGTGAAGGCCGAGAACTTGGTGAAGATCAGCGTCGGCAGCGTATAGATCGAGGCAGGGATGCCGAGAATGGCCGGAATGCCGAAATTGCCGGTGCAGGACACGAAAGAGATCGCCGCGCCCGCGATGATCCCCGGCAGCGACAGCGGCAGGATGATGTCGCGAAACACCCGGAAACTGGAAGCGCCCGAAAGACGCGCCGCCTCGACCCCGTCGCGCGGCAGCGACATCAGGCTCGCCCGCAGCGCCAGATAGACCAGCGGCGCATGCTGCACGCCGTAAAGCAGCGCAATGCCGCCGATCGAATAGAGCGGCTGCGGCGAACCCAGCGGCGGCGCGATATGCAGCGCCTTCAAAAGCGGGCTCGACGGCCCCGACATCTGCACCCAGGCAAGTGCAGTCACCTGCGGCGGGATCATCATCGGCAGCACGAAGAGGAAGCTGACCAGTCCCTTGGCCCTGATATCCGTGAGCGTCAGCAGGAAAGCGAAGGCGCAGCCGATCGCAAGCGAGATGATCGTGCCGAGGACGGCAGTGACCAGCGTGTAGTAGGTCGCCGACCAGAGCGCCGGATCGGACAGAACCGCGATCGCGCCGCCATTGGCGAGTGCGGCAACACCCGTCATCGCCAGCCGCGCCAGCGGCAGCACGCTGAGAATGAGAACGATCAGAACGATAAAAGGAAACAGCCAGACGGGCTGGCTGTTTCCGGGACGCACATATCCGTACATCGAGATGAGATCAGTTCGAGCCGTAGATGCCCGAGAAGGTCTTCAGGTCGGCATCGGTGTTCTTGAGCGCGGCGGCAGCGTTGATCGGCAGCACCTTGATCGTGTCGCGTGCCGGGAAGCCTTCCGGAAGCTTCATGCCGTTGCGAGCAGGGATGTAGCCGAGCTTGACGAAGCCTTCCTGGCCCTTTTCCGAGAGCACGTAATCGACGAACTTCTTGGCGGCGTCGGCGTTCTTGGCGCTGGCAAGGATGCCGACCGGCTCGGTCACGGCAGATACGCCTTCGCTCGGGAAGACGAACTCGACCGGCGCGCCCTTGGCCTTTTCGCGGATCGGCATGTAGTCGACGATCATGCCGTAAGCCTTCTCACCCGAAGCGACGGCCTTGAGGATGCCGCCGTTACCGCCGGCAGCGGTCGCACCGTTTGCGGCCAGATCCTTGTAGAAGTCCCAACCGAGGCCATCGACGCCGGCAAGCGTCTGCGCATGGATGAGTGCGGCACCCGAGGTCAGCGGGCTCGGCATGGTGACGAGGCCCTTGGCTTCCGGCTTCGTCAGGTCCTTCCAGCTCGTCGGCTTCAGCGAGGCCGACGTGTTGTAGATGATGCCTGTCGTGATCAGCTTGGTCGAATAGTAGTAGCCGTCGGCGTCGTAGAGCGCGGCGTCGTAGTTGGCGGCTTCAGGCGACTTGTAGGCCATCAGCTTGCCGGCTTCCTTGAGGCGCTCCAGCGTCACGGTGTCGGCGATCAGGAGAACGTCGGCAACAGGATTGCCGGCCTCGATTTCGGCCTGCAGCTTGGCCATGATCTTCGGCGTACCGTCGCGCACCCAGTCGACCTTGATATCGGGGTTGGCGGCCATGAAGCCATCGACGGTTGCCTGCGCATCCTCGTTCGGCTGGCTGGTGTAGAGCACCAGGTTTTCGGCGAATGCCGGGATGGCGAACAGGCTTGCAGCGAGAAGGGCTGCGGCGGAAACGATGGTCTTCATGGATAATGCCCTCGGTGATGGAAGGCCCGTTCCTTAGACATCTGGATTAACACGATTGTGACAGTTGGCATTCGCGTTTGCGGGGCCGCCTGCCCCTTGACCCCATCACCTCACCCCTATCTTCTAGCCCGCGTTTTGATTTTCGATTTCGGGACAGGAGGAAGTCTTATGGAATATCGTCAATTGGGCCGTTCGGGCCTCAGGGTTTCCACACTCACCATGGGCACCATGACCTTCGGCGGCAAGGGCTGGGCAAAGACCGTGGGCGACCTCGGCGTCTCGGAAGCCCGTCGCTTGGTCGACATGTGCATCGACGCCGGCGTCAACCTGATCGATACGGCAGACGTCTATTCGGCCGGCGCCTCGGAGGAAATCATCGGCGAGATCCTCAGCGGCGTCAGGAAGAACGGCACGCTGATCGCCACCAAGGCACGCTTCCCGATGGGCGAAGGCCCCAACGACGCCGGCAATTCGCGCTACCACCTGATCAGCGCCTGCGAAGCCAGCCTCAAGCGCATGAAGACCGATGTGATCGACCTCTACCAGGTGCACGAATGGGACGGCCAGACGCCGCTCGAGGAAACGCTGGAGGCGCTGGATACGCTCGTGAAGCAGGGCAAGGTCCGCTATGTCGGCTGCTCCAATTTCTCCGGCTGGCACATCATGAAGGCGCTGGGGATCAGCGAACGCGAGCACCGCGAGCGCTTCGTCAGCCAACAGATCCACTACACGCTGGAAGCCCGCGACGCCGAATTCGAACTGCTGCCGATCAGCCTCGACCAGGGGTTGGGCGTGCTCGTCTGGAGCCCGCTCGCCGGCGGTCTTCTGTCGGGCAAGCATCGCCGCAATCAGGCGGCACCCGAAGGCACCCGCCAGTTCGCCGGCTGGACCGAGCCGCCGATCCGCGACGAGGACCGCCTGTGGAATATCGTGGAGACGCTGGTATCGGTCGCCGAAAGCCGCAACGTCTCGGCAGCCCAGGTGGCGCTCGCCTGGCTGCTCGGTCGCCAGGCGGTGACGTCGGTCATCATCGGCGGGCGCACGGAAGCGCAGTTCAAGGATAATCTCGCGGCGGCCGACCTGAAACTCTCGGCCGAAGAGCGCAAGCGGCTCGACGATGTCAGCCTGCCGCAGCTGCTCTATCCTTACTGGCACCAGCGCAACACCGCCAGCGACAGGCTTGGCGAGGCCGACCTATCCCTGCTCGGCCCGCACCTCAATCAATAACACCGAAACGGTCGGCGGCTCAGTGGCCGCCGATCTCGCCCGCGATCAGCTTTCCAAGCCGCGCGATGCCTTCCTCGATCTTCTCCTCGTTGCTCGACGAGAAGCTCATGCGCAAGGTGTTCTCGCCCGAACCATCTGCAAAGAAGGCGCGGCCGGGAACGAATGCCACCTTGACGGTCTCAATCGATTTCGCGAGCAGCTTCGCCCCATCCATCCCCTTCGGCAGCGTCACCCAGACGAACATACCGCCCTCGGGCTTCGTCCAGCTCACGCCCTCAGGCATATGCTTTTCGAGCGCAGACAGCATCGCGTCGCGACGCTTGCTGTAGGCCGCCTTGATCTTGGCGACCTGAGCGTCGAAGCCCTTGCGCGCCACCTCGGCAATGGCGATCTGGTTGATCGTCGAGGAATGCAGGTCGGCCGCCTGCTTCATCAGCACCAACTTGCGGATGACAGGCGCGTTGGCGACGATGAAGCCGACGCGCAGGCCGGGCGCCAGCGTCTTGGAGAACGATCCGCAGTAGATCGTCCTTGTCTTGTCGACATCGCCCTTCTCGGCGATCTCGAGCGACAGGATCGGCGCTATCGCCTCGCCGTCATAGCGCAGCGACTGATAGGCCGCGTCCTCGATGATGGCGATGTCCATCTCGTCGGCGAGCTTGATCAGCTTCTGGCGGCCCGCAAGGTCGACGGTCTCGCCGGTCGGATTGGAAAAGTCGGCGGAGAGATAGGCGAACTTCACCTTGCCGCCGGCTTCCTTGGCCTGCGCCTGGTAGGACGCCGGCGTGCGGTTGCCGTTGGGCGTCAGCTGGTCATAGGCGGGCTCATAGGCATTGAATGCCTGCAGCGCGCCGAGATAGGTCGGCCACGTCACCAGCGCCGTGTCGTTGGGCGAAAGGAACAGCTTGCCGAGATAATCCAGCCCCTGCTGCGAACCGGACACGATGAAGACGTTGTCGAGGCCGCAGGCAATCCCGAGCTTGCCCATCTCGCTCACCAGCCATTCGCGCAGCGGCTTGTAGCCTTCGCTCACCGAATACTGCAGCGCCGAGTTGACCGCCGTGCTGTCGAAGATATCAGAATAGGCCTGCTTGAACTCCTTGTCCGGAAACAGCGCTGGATCGGGAATTCCGCCCGCGAACGAAATGATGTCGGGCTGGTCGAGAAGCTTCAGGAGTTCGCGGATTTCCGAAGCGCGCATGCGCGACGAGCGGGTTGCAAAGATGTTTTCCCAATTCAGCATGGGGTTTCCTCGCAATTTTTTTTGTCTTTACTGGACAAGACCACGCAATAAATGATAAGTCAACATTACTGACCTATTTGTTTGCTACCATGACAATTTTCAGGTCTTTTAATGCGAAAGCCGGCGAAATCGGCCTTTGCAAAGCATAGGCTGCGGCAGTAGTGTCGCCGCCGAAATCAAACAGGCTATGAAGGTGCCAGGAAATGACCGCGTCGTCGAATACTCCCGAAATTAAGATCGAATTCCATACCTCGCCGGTCTCCGACGCGGACCGCATCAAGGCCCTGGAAACGCCCGGCTTCGGCAAGGTCTTCACCGATCACATGGTGCTGGCGAAATGGACATCGGACAAGGGCTGGCACGATGCAAAGGTCACCCCGCGCCGCCCGCTGGAACTCGATCCGGCCAGCGCCGTCCTGCACTACGCCCAGGAAATCTTCGAGGGCATGAAGGCCTACAAGGCCGATGACGGCCGCATCCTTCTCTTCCGCCCGGAACAGAACGCCAGCCGCTTCAACCAGTCGGCCGAGCGCATGGCCATGCCGCCGGTGCCCGAAGACCTGTTCCTCAAGGCGGTCGAAGAACTTGTCCGTATCGACAAGAACTGGATCCCGTCGGGCGACGGCAGCCTCTATCTGCGTCCCTTCATGTTCGCCAACGAGGCCTTCCTCGGCGTGCGCCCGGCGCAGGAATATATCTTCTGCGTCATCGCTTCGCCTGTTGGTGCCTACTTCAAGGGCGGCGCCAAGGCCGTATCGCTCTGGGTCGAGACCGAATACACGCGCGCTGCCGCCGGCGGCACGGGTGCCGCGAAATGCGGCGGCAACTATGCAGCCAGCCTGGTCGCCCAGGCTGAGGCCGCCAAGAAGGAGTGCGATCAGGTCGTGTTCCTCGATGCGGCCGAGCATCGCTGGGTCGAAGAACTCGGCGGCATGAACGTCTTCTTCGTGATGAACGACGGCACCGTCGTCACCCCGCCGCTTGGCGGCACGATCCTGCCGGGCATCACCCGCGCCTCGGTCATCGTTCTCGCCGAAGAAAAGGGCCTCAAGGTCGAGCAGCGCCCCTACTCTTTCGCGGAGTGGCAGGCTGATGCGGCCAGCGGCAAGCTGGTCGAAGCCTTTGCCTGCGGCACCGCCGCCGTGCTCGCCGGCATCGGCCTCGTCCGCCACGCCGGCGGCGAGTTCAAGGTCGGTAACGGTGAGACCGGCAAGCTGACGACGGAACTGCGCAACGAGCTGGTCGGCCTGCAGAAGGGCGTCACCAACGACCAGCGCGGCTGGACCCGCCGCATCATGGCGTAAGCCACCGGAAATTTCCGATCACGACGAAAGGCCGGCAAGGTTTCCACCTTAGCCGGCGTTTTCATGTCTGATGATCAGGAGCGCAGAAGTGCCGCAATCTGCGCCTGGCTCGGGATCTGCCCCTGCGGCGTCAGCTTGTCGACGACCCCGGGGAGAACCTTGGAAAGCTGGCTTAGCAGCTCTTGCTCGCTGATCCCGGCCTGACGCGCCAGATCGCTGATCGTCTGCGAGCCGAGCGCACTTTCCAGGTTACCGGGCGCGATCGGCTGGTTCTGCCCGGGCTTCACCCAGGAATCGGCAACCGACCCCTGCCCGGCTTCGGCCAGCTTGCCGAGCAATCCGCCCAAACCGCCGAGCCCACCCAGGCTGCCCGCCAAGCCACCGAGATTGCCAAGCAGCCCACCATCGTCGGCGCCGGCATTGGCTTGCTGGTTCGGCTGTTGTGGCTGTTCCGGCTCGCTCTTGCCACCGGCGCCAAGCAGCTTGCCGACGAGAAGCGCGCCGAGCGCGATCATGATCGGCTTCGAGATGTTCCCACCGGGAACGGCGTCATCAAACAATCCCATGTCATTCTCCTTCGGTGTTGTTTTGAAACGAAGAGCAAAAACACAACATGAGGCCCGGCCGAGCCTTGAATTCCGCCATGACAACTTTAGCTGATGCTGAAAGATGGTCGGATTGTCCGCCCATTCAAGGAGGGGAAAGCAAGATGTCTGTCATCGGGTGGATTATTCTCGGGCTGATCGCCGGCTTCATCGGTAGCAAGATCGTCAACAAGACCGGTTCCGGTATGCTGATGGACATCGTGCTGGGCATCGTCGGCGCCATCGTCGGCGGCGTCATCTTCACCTTCTTCGGCGCCTCCGGCGTCACCGGCTTCAACATCTACAGCCTCGTCGTATCAGTCATCGGCGCTGTCGTCGTGCTGTGGCTGTATCATGCCGTCAGCGGCCGCCGGTCGGTGTGACGCAGACGCTTCGAACTGGGACGGAGCGTTCCGCCGTGCGTGGAGCGCCGCAACGTTTTATATATACGTTTTGCAATATGCTTTGCCTCCCATCTGACGAGGCAAGGCATCATGTCCGACGAACCCACCTCATCCTTCTACAGAGACAACGCCGCGACCTACGCCGCGCGTGAGAGAACGCTGCCGATCCGCCGTCTCGATGCCTTTCTCTCGAAATTGGAACCGGGTGCAGCCGTTCTGGAACTTGGCTGCGGCGCCGGCCAGGACAGCGCCTACATGCTGTCCAAGGGCTTCGACGTTACCCCGACAGACGGCTCCGCGGAGCTTGCAAGCGAGGCCGAAACTCGGCTCGGTCGCCCGGTCGAGATCATGCGCTTCGAGGAACTGGACGAGGACGAGGCCTTTGACGGGGTCTGGGCCGAGGCGAGCCTGCTGCATGTGCCGCGCGCGCAGCTGCCCGATGTCTTCGCCCGTATCCTGCGCGCACTGAAGCCCGGCGGCCACTTCCACGCCACCTTCAAGGCCGGCGACGACGAGGGACACGACGGCTTCGGCCGCTATTACAACTACCTGTCCGCCGAACTTCTGTCCGATCTGTTGAGCGCAGCCGGCTGGCACAGCGTCGTCATCAGCGAGGGAGACGGCAGCGGCTACGACGGCAAGCCGACACGCTGGCTGTCGATGCGCGCGCAAAACTAAAAGGCCGGCGCTTTCGCACCGGCCTCTCATTTCAGCAAACGTGGCTGGCCAAGACGTCGGCCAGCCTGTTGCCATCGATTAGTTGACAGCCTTGTCGACGAGCTTGTTCTTGCCGATCCA
>UBJO01000109.1 GCA_900465665.1 Hyphomicrobiales bacterium | reverse complement strand
TTGCGAGCACCCATCCACCCGCCAGCTGACACCCGAACTCGTCAATTCGCAGACCGGCGCCTATCTTCACCGCCTGCAGTGGGCCAAGGACAGCGAGATCGGCGAAATCCCCGAAGAATGGAACTGGCTGGAGGGCTGGAGCACCAAGCCGACGCAAGGCCTTCCGAAGGCGGTCCACTACACCAATGGCGGTCCGTGGTTCCATAATTGGCAGGACGTCGAATACGCGGATGTCTGGCTTGAAAAGGCACGCGCGCTCGATCCGCATTTCGCACCCGTGTGACCGGTGAACCTCGGCTTTCTCGTCAGTTTGCGAGCTGCCTTATCAGGTAAAGCGCTGCGGATCGGCAAGAACCCGAACATGCGGTATCTGCCGAAGCTTCGTTATCGGCACGGTAAGATCGAGATTGGCGACCGTCTTTTCACGAGATGCGGGGTGGTTCTTGATGCGCAAAGTGGGATGATCGAGATTGGCAACGACGTCTCGATCAACGATTACTCGATCGTGCTGGGACATGGTGATGTCAGGATCGGCGACAACACCCGGATCGCGGCACATGTCGTCATCGTCTCGTTCGAGCACAGCTATGAGGACGCCACTGTTCTCATCAGGGATCAGCCGATCAAAAAGGGCAGGGTGGAGATCGGCAGGGACGTCTGGATCGGTGCGGGGGCCAAGGTGCTTGCCGGCAGCAACATCGCCGACGGCTGCGTCATTGGCGCCAATAGCGTCATCAAGGGGACGACGGAGCCGTTCGGCATCTATGTGGGCTCACCCGCGCGCCTGGTCAAAAAGCGCGCCTTACCCGAAACCACAGGGCCCCAAACGACAGGGCCCGAAGCGACAGGGCCCGAAACGGCAGGGCTTGACACGACCGCGAGGGAACAATGAGCGACAGGGATGAAGATATGAGCGTCAGGACGACCAACCCTGCTGCGGCTGCCGCAAAAGAGTGGCGGTCGCTGCTGGCTGACTATAGCGATGTCGTTCTGGTGGCAAACAGCGATGAGGTGGATATCGAGGAACTGAAAAGGCGCTTTCCCGGCACAACGCTCTTCATCTTCTTCAACAAGGTCTTCAAGGTTCTGAGCGAGCCTTTCACCCGTCATTCCATGCTTTTCTCGAGAAGCGGAACGCTTGGCGCCAACCTCGTCAAGAGCGGCAAGGTCGACAAGGTGCTACCCTATTTCGACACACGGACCTTCCACGGTGTCGTCAACATCAAGGCTGGACCCGACGAGCAGCTCAGCCCGGCATCGGATTTCGGCGACGTCCAAGTCCGCCACCTCGATCTGACTGATGTCTTCACCCCGTTCTACCCTCGCGCCAGCGTACCGACGACGGGATTTGCGCTGTGTTTTTGGCTGACGACGCTCAATCTTGGCACCAGGATAACCCTGGCCGGCTTCTCGTCGAAGCGCAGTGAGCGCTACAAGGTTCTCGATGTTCACGACTGGACGTTCGAACAGGTGCTGCTGCGGCTAATGTTTCGCAAGGGCAAGATCAACATGGTCGGGCGTGACGCGTCCAACCCCTATGCGGATCTGTCTGCGCACTTTCCCGAGTACGGGCCTGCCGAAGTCGCACTCACCGCCAATGAGATTATCAACGAACGGCTCGGCAATCTAAGTTCGATCGTCGATCGCCTGATGGACGTCACCCGGTTTCTGCGCTTCCTGGATCGGACCTGGAAGAGCCTGAAACCCAAGTCTCGCAAGCAACGGCGGTGGGATGCGCTGGAAAATAAGCGCCGCTGATCGGTCGGCTTGAAGCCGGCAATCGTTCGTGACGCGGCTTCAGGAAAGGTGGCAAGACCGACCACGCGCCTCGGAAGCGATCACCGCCCTAAAGTCGACGCTTGCGAGATAAACTCTTGCGACAAAGCGCGCCTCAATGAAGAACCGGATGACCGTTGGGAATACCAGCGCGCCGGCAATAACGGAGACTGCCGCGGCGCCAAGCCGGGCGGTGGTGGTACATGCTCAGCCGTCGCGGTCTGCGTTGCCCTTGTCCGTTTCCCCAGCTATCGTCACGCAGCAACTTCACCGCACCGATTCCATGGCCATCCTTTTTAAAAGCACGATCTCCGAAAACGCTGCATTCGAGGTCATCGAGCAGGCGATTACATCCGGCCGACCGTGTGACGGCTACTTCAACGCCGTGAGTGACGCGGGAGAGACAACATTGGTCTGGTCGCCCTCGATGAGTGCGAAAGAGTTTTTAGCCGCGATTACAGACATGCTGCGCCTCACTTGGGATGTTGCCCGTTTCTGGATCGTATACGAACGACGCGAGGATCGCCAAGATCCAGAAACGACAGCGGTGCGTAATGCCGCCTTCCGTCTCACCCGTGGCTACAACGGGGTCATTGTGGCGTCACTGAGCATCCTTGGAAAGCGCGATGCGGACCATGATCTGGAGTTGATCTTTGTCTGCTTCGCGGAGGACTTCCAGCGCCGAAACTTCCGCGTCCGGTACGAAGGCAAATCCATCTCGACCTGAGCAAGCGGGCAGAAGGCCCTGCGCGTTTGCTCGCATCGTGGACAACGTCCTGCAGCCAGACCGCAACTGTGGTGCCGACGCTCATGAGAGCATGCTCACTATTCATCAATTGACGAACATGGGAGCGACGACGGTGGCGGCGATCGGCCCATCCATCGATGACAAGCCCACGACCGCTTCGCGTAGGAAGCGGCTGAGATTGCCGCAGGCAAGGGCGAGGCTCTTAGACCAAAATCCGCGCCCGAAATGCTGAGGAAGATCGTGCGCGAGCCGCTTGCCGCAATCGATTTCGGCTGCAAAGCTCCCTTACAGGACGTGCCCGGCATCCCTCATGAGCAAGTAAAATGCCTCGATGAAGTCACTCTCATCGCCGGAGCTCTGGAACCACAAAGGCTTGTCCATTGCCTGATCGCAACCAACGGTGTTGAAGTAGCCGCACGCCCTGCCACTGCGTCGGTCAAAAGCAATATCGAACGAGCCAATCGGTCCGCCCGAACCCATGTCATATGCCTCTACCGACACCACAGACCATTCCTGGCGCCCCGGCAGCATAAGGAGAACCGCCATGAGTAGCGGATGGACCTCCGCAAGAGATGCCTCGCTCGGGGTGGTCCAATACGTGCCTATTTCATCGTCAGCCCGTAGCTGCCCGATCGGCGTTCTAGCCATCGCTATCATCCTCAGTTTGCTTTTATGTTCCTACTATGTTCTCTTTCGTGCCGGAGTCAACAGCTCGACAAAGTCTCGCAAGTGACGACGCTTCTAAAGGGTTCCGTCTGGGACCGTACCGAGGGGAATAGGCTCCTGTTCCAAGTCGATCTTCACCCTAGATATTGTCGCAGATGTGTACAGCGTCACTAGGAGGATCGAATGCCGAATAATGCTTGGAATGCACCAGTTTCTGTCGATTTCCCACATCAGGAACAGAAGGTGATTGGGGGTCCGTTCGAGGCAATGACCTGCCTCACCGACCGATGGCCCAATATGAGCGGTCTCAAGTTCCTACGTGCTCGAATGGCATGCAAGGCCGCTCTGGACGGCCGAATGAGCGCCGATGACGCTCGGGTTATTTTTGTCGAAGCTGTTGGCGAGGCAGGCGGTAAGGCGCACTGAATTATAGACGTCTAGACCGCCACAATTCTTCCGAAGGTTGAAGTTGTGGTCGCCCGCTTGTTGACCAAGGAGGCGGACATCGAGAGCGTCCGCCTCGTAACGCGAAAGCCGCCACAATATCAGACCCTCCTTAGCCCACACGCCGCGGCACTTTGGCGCGAATCACATAGGAACAGTCCTGTCTGGCTTTTTGCCGGCGACATGGCGGTCGGCAAGGCCCGCGCGATCAAGCTAAAGGTATGGGCGTTGGCAGACCTGAAAGCGCCGACGGTTGCCTTTGCATTGGCGGCACGGTAGCCCCATATCGTGCGCCGTGACGGTACCTTGCGGTTGATGCCGCCCACGTTCGATGGGACACCCAAGTCGACGCATCCCAAATTTCAGAGCGCCGCGGCGACCCGGGCGTTTTTAGCCATAAGCTGAACGAGCATGTCGGTGGCCAGCTGTCTATTGCGCTAGCGTTAAATCCGTGAAGCGCTTGCACCAGTGTTTAAAGGCTACGGACTGGCTAGGTCAGGCGGTAATGGTTTTTCAACGACCGTGAGCGCTGCGAACACCCC
>UBJO01000071.1 GCA_900465665.1 Hyphomicrobiales bacterium | reverse complement strand
TCGACGAGTTCGAGCAGTTCCGCGTCGTCGACCTGGTCGACCTTGTTGAGGAACACGACCAGAGCCGGAACGCCAACCTGACGAGCGAGCAGGATGTGCTCGCGGGTCTGCGGCATCGGGCCGTCAGCAGCCGAGCAAACCAGGATCGCGCCGTCCATCTGTGCGGCACCGGTGATCATGTTCTTGACGTAGTCGGCGTGGCCGGGGCAATCAACGTGGGCATAGTGACGGTTGGCCGTCTCGTACTCGACGTGTGCCGTCGAGATGGTGATGCCGCGTGCCTTTTCTTCCGGAGCAGCGTCGATCTGGTCGTACGCCTTGAACTCGCCGAAGTACTTCGTGATCGCTGCCGTCAGAGACGTCTTGCCGTGGTCAACGTGGCCGATCGTGCCGATGTTAACGTGCGGCTTGTTGCGCTCAAACTTACTCTTTGCCATTTGAATGCTTCCTGTGAACGAAATGGATGACCCCGGCGAACCGGTTTAGTGCCGCCGTTTAAGGCTTTCGGCGGAATTGCGCAAGACTTAATTGCGGACGCTATTCCGCACTGCCGCCGCATATGGGAACGAAGCATTCGATCGGCAATATAGAAGCGCGACGAAGCGTCCGCGTTTTCACCATAAACCGCCACAACCGATTGATGCTGTGATATTACTTGCCCTGCCGGAGCCACGCCGGTGATCGCTTGGGGAGAGCATGGCATGGAACCAAAGGACATCGCGAAACGATCGGCCGGCAATTTTCTAATCTTTGCCGGCTGCGCATTCATATTGTGGATATTGGCGGCCGCGATCGACTGGATCGCGCAGGTCGTGCGGCTCTCGACGCCCGAGCGGCTGCCAGCGCTGGCGGCCTCCATCGTCAGTTCGTCGACGCTGCAGGCGATCGTCGCCATATGGCTGCTGACGGCGGCCGTCGCCATTGCGTTTCCGAGAGTTCTCAGGCCGCTATCGACCACGACGACGCTGATGTTCGATGTCGGCTACGGCATCCTCGGCGCGCTCACCGGATTCGGCATCGCCATAGGCTTGTTCGGCGGCGGGTGGTCGATCCTGTTGCGCGCACTCATCTATAGCGCCGTCATCGCCATCGGCTATGTCGCCGTGCGCAAATGGCTGTCGCGGGACGAATTCACGATGGATGGGCGTACGCGCTGGATGGCGGCCGGCATCATTGGGCTCGCCTCCCCCTTCGTGTTGCTGTGGGGCTGAGATCAGGCTCGTCGTACACGGTGATACGGAAACGCGAACAGGCGCTTGCGCGCTGTGGGTAACGTTCAACTTCGATTTGATGGAGCGGGTAGCGGGAATCGAACCCGCGTATTCAGCTTGGAAGGCTGCTGCTCTACCATTGAGCTATACCCGCGGGGTTTGGTCCGATCCGAGGACGAATGGTGGAGAGAGTTGGATTTGAACCAACGTAGGCTGAGCCAACGGATTTACAGTCCGTCCCCTTTAACCACTCGGGCATCTCTCCAGTTTTTCGTCCGGATCGTTAGACCAAGTCTGCTAGACTTTCGAAGCGTTGCCGCCCCTCGGTCTGCGCCGCGTATATGACGGGCCGGATTGCCTATGTCAACACGATGACGATGGAAAATATGCGAAAAATGTCATCGGCGATGGAAAGCCCCTGTGGACAAAGAAATCCTATGCGGAAAGAAATGCCACCGCTATAAAGCGGCATGAGCAAAGACAACAAATCCGGGGGCCCGTCCTCCGACGAAAAATCCGCCAAGGATACGCACTACGCGAATCTGCGTCGTGCGCATCGCGACAACAAGCGCGAACGCGGCGAAATTCCAACTCCCGGCTTCCAGAAGCGCAAGCGTGGCGGCGATGACTGGAAGCCGCCGGCGCTGGCGCCAGACCAGGTCCATCTTTATGGCCTGCACACGGTGCGCGCCGCGCTAGAAAATAAAGAGCGCAAGAAGATAAAGCTTTCGGTGACGCCGAACGCGCTGGCCCGTCTGGAGATCGATGTCGAGAAACTCGGCATACCGTACGAGATGGTTTCGCCGCAGGATCTCGACAAGGTGCTTGGCCCCGATGCCATCCACCAGGGCGTGATGCTGGAAACGCGTCCCCTGCCCGTGCGCCGCCTCGAAGCGCTGAAGGACAGCCCGCTGATCCTCGTGCTCGACCAGGTGACCGATCCGCACAATGTCGGCGCCATCATGCGCTCGGCCGTCGCCTTCAATGCCGGTGCGCTGATCACGACGCAGCGCCACAGCCCGACCGAATCGGGCGTGCTTGCCAAATCCGCCTCCGGCGCGCTGGAACTCATCCCTTATATCCAGATCACCAATCTCGCTGACGCGCTTGGCGAACTGCACAAGCTCGGCTTCGTCACCATCGGCCTTGATTCGGAAGGCCCGGCTCCGCTCGAGGGCACCTTCTCCGGCGACAAGGTCGCGCTGGTGCTTGGCGCCGAAGGCAAGGGATTGCGCCAGAAAACGCGCGAGACGGTGAATGCGCTGGCGCGGCTCGATATGCCCGGCGAGATCAAGTCGCTCAACGTGTCCAACGCTGCGGCGATCGCGCTCTACGCGGCGCGCATTCATCTGAAGGGCTGACAGGCTCGCGGGCAAGCCACCATGCCGAAAGATGCCGCTGCTGATACTCGACCGCCTCGGTTTTGACGTCAGCAGCGGTTATCATCCAGCAATGCTCCGACCAACAAGGAGAAGCATCCGACATGGCAGTTCGTCCCCTCATCATCGGCATTCTCTTCATCGGCATCCTCGTCGCCATCATCCTCAGCATCGGCTGGATCGACAAGACCCAACCCGTGCACCAGCCCGATCCGCTCGCCCCGGCCGCTCCAGGCACCAATCCCACCACGACAGCGCCGCCGCCGGCACAATAGCCGCAACACCCGTTCCGGAACCCAATTGCCGCATTTGCGTTTCTTCCTCGTTCAAAAGGAGAAATCGCGTGCGAATAATGATCGCTGTCATCGCTCTCATGGTTGTTTCGGTTCTCAGCATCGCTGCCATGCCGTCTTCCGGCGATGGCATGGGCGAGAATGGCGGCCACCTGCAATCGACTGTTCGGCAGACCACTCCAAACTAGCCTGCATACGGCCTGTTGAAATCACTAAGCGAAATCAAATCGTGGCCGATTTTCCTTTACAGAGCAGCAAAATCTGCTAATTGGCGGGCGTTGCCCTTGTAGCTCAGTTGGTAGAGCACCTGATTTGTAATCAGGGGGTCGCGGGTTCGAACCCTGCCGGGGGCACCACAAATCTTCGAAGGAATCGATTGTTGCCACACCGACGGGCCTCGGCAGACGAGATGCTCGCGTTGCAACATTTGGTTCCTATTGCCCTTGGTTTCCCAGGGTTCCCCTGCATTCACGGCTGATCCGTGCAACATGCCAAGAGGTTATTGAAATGGCTGAACTCACCCCGGCGCAGATCGCGGGACTTAAACTCGCCCGTGACGGCGATCTCTATCCGCAGGCCGCCGGCAAGTGGACGCACGAGAACGCAACCGTGACCTATGCGAAAACGGACCGCTGGAAAGAGCGCCCGCAGAAGATCAAGACGGTGACCGCGAAGACGCTTGTGGACCTTTGCGAGCACGGCTTCCTGGAGCGCCGCAATCTCACCGACGATGGCACCACCGATACCTATGGCATCACCATGGGCGGAAAGATCTGGCTGCTTCAGAACAAGTAAGGCGCTGTCGCCAGCCGACGGGCCAAAGACGCAAGTCGACCAAGGCCCGCTCGAAGCCAATCACCAGCAGCTTGATAAACAGGGGCGCCATGAAATTGGCGCCCTTCTGCCTTCTCCTCACCTATGCAGAGAGTAGTCCCGGCGAACAGCTGCGACCTTAAAATGCCTTGTCGTGCCAGCCCATTATCATTTAGCTAGGCGGACTTTATCAAAGGGCATTGCATGAGCGTATCCTTTCAGACCCTCTGTTTTCTGGCTTCCCCTACCGCCGAGGCGCTGGCGGCGCGTGACGAACTGATTCGCCTTTACGGGGATGTGCCCGCCAAGGATGCCGATGTGATCGTGGCGCTCGGCGGCGATGGCTTCATGCTGCAGACGCTGCACAGCACGATGAACTCCGGCAGGCTCGTCTATGGGATGAACCGGGGCTCCGTCGGCTTTCTGATGAACGAGTACCGCACCGACGCGCTGCG
Source organism: Hyphomicrobiales bacterium (assembly GCA_900465665.1). Lineage (GTDB taxonomy): Bacteria > Pseudomonadota > Alphaproteobacteria > Rhizobiales > Rhizobiaceae > Rhizobium. The sequence continues at coordinate 76,014 of UBJO01000071.1, read as the reverse complement.
CGAGCGGATCAATGCCGCCGTCGAGAACACGTTTCGGCCGCTGAGGATGACGACCACGAATGCGGACGGGACGAGCGATACCGCGCTTGCCATCAACGAGGTCTCGCTGTTTCGCCAATCCTACCAGGCCGCCAAGCTCAGGGTCGAAGTGGATGGCGTCGTTCGCCTTGAGGAGCTGATCTGCGACGGGCTGATGGTGGCGACGCCGGCCGGCTCGACGGCTTACAATCTCTCGGCGCATGGGCCGATCCTGCCTCTGGACGCGCCGCTGTTGGCGATAACGCCGGTGAGCGCGTTCCGTCCCCGCCGTTGGCGCGGGGCGCTGTTGCCGAACAAGGTGACCGTGGACATTCATATTCTCGAATCGGAAAAGCGCCCGGTGAACGCGGTTGCCGATAATTCCGAGGTCAAATCGGTGCTGCATGTGCGCATCGCTCAGTCCGAGCACATGACGGCCCGCATACTCTCCGACCCCGACCGTTCCTGGTCCGACCGTATTCTATCCGAGCAATTCGAGGATTGAGGCGATGAAGCGTCTTGGACTGACAGCGTGCGCCTTGCTGATCGCAGCAATTCCGCTTGCCGCGCAGGCGGCGGATGCCACCGATCCCATCTTGCCCGCGAGCATCACATTCGCGACGAGCACTGGTTACTGGGCGGACGACGGCAATGCGCCGGCGGTGACGCGCCCGCCGGTTGCCGCCACCCCGAACGCGCCAGCGACGGCAACGCCCGCCGCACCAAGCCAACCCCGCCATGGCTATTACAAGCTGTTTGCGGTTCGCCAGGCCGATCGCACCGCCAAGGTCTATCTGCAGCAGATCGCACAGACCGATGCAGGCCCTGAGATCGTCTCGACGGTCGAGGTTCAGGAACTCAACGATCTCAATCCCTATGTGACGGATATTCGCCCTGAAAATTCGACCGGCCGGCTGAACGAGCCAGGGCTTTTCGCGATGGTCTATCTCAAGACCGATCCGGATGGCGACGCGAATAGCTGGACCGTCATCATAGACGAGTTCGGCGATATCAGCGTCGAGAAGTCGGGGCACTGAAGTCCGTCACGCTTCGAAAGACGCACCGCCAGAATCAGAAAAGGCCCCGGATGGGCCTTTTCTATGTCATCTCACCGAGATCGATCAGTCGACGTCGTCGACCACGGCATCCGCCTTGCCGCTGATGCGGTGGGCGAGCGCTGCTTCCATGAACTCGTCGAGCTCTCCATCCAGCACGTCGTCGGGCGCGGTGCTGGTAACGCCGGTTCGCAGGTCCTTGACCATCTGGTAGGGCTGCAGGACGTAGGAGCGGATCTGGTGGCCCCAGCCGATATCGGACTTGGAGGCCGCTTCGGCGTTGGCCGCGTCTTCGCGCTTCTTCAGTTCCGCTTCGTAGAGACGTGCGCGCAGCATGTCCCAGGCCTTGGCGCGGTTCTTGTGCTGCGAGCGTTCCTGCTGGCACTGCACCACGATGCCCGAGGGCATGTGGGTGATGCGGACAGCGGAGTCGGTCGTATTGACGTGCTGACCGCCGGCACCGGACGAGCGGTAGGTGTCGATGCGGCAATCGCTTTCGTTGATGTCGATCTGGATCGAGTCGTCGACGACGGGGTAGACCCAGATGGACGAGAACGAGGTGTGACGGCGCGCGTTGCTGTCATAGGGCGAGATACGGACCAGACGGTGAACGCCCGATTCGGTCTTCAGCCAGCCATAGGCGTTGTGGCCCTTGACGAGCAGCGTCGCGGACTTGATGCCGGCTTCTTCGCCGTCGTGGACTTCAAGCAGTTCGACCTTGAACTTCGAGCGTTCGGCCCAGCGAGTATACATGCGCAAAAGCATGTTCGCCCAGTCCTGGCTTTCCGTGCCGCCGGCGCCGGAGTGCACTTCGAGATAGGTGTCGTTGCTGTCGGCTTCGCCAGACAACATCGCTTCGACCTGCTGACGCGCGGCTTCGGCCTTGAGTGCCTTCAGCGCGTCTTCGGCTTCCTTGACGATAGCTTCATCGCCCTCGTCCTCGCCCATCTCGATGAGCTCGATATTGTCTTTGATCTGCTGTTCGAAGCGGCGCACACCGCTGATGCCGTCATCGAGCTGCTGGCGCTCGCGCATCAGCTTCTGTGCTTCGGTGGCATCGTTCCAGAGGTTCGGGTCCTCTGCCTTGTTGTTCAACCAGTCCAGTCGTCTTATCGCCTGGTCCCAGTCAAAGATGCCTCCTCAGCAGGGTGATAGCCTGCTTGGTTTCATCGACTACGTTCTGGATTTCCGCTCGCATTGTCCCGCTTCTTTTGCGTTGTCTTCAAAAGTCGTCCGTCAAATAGTTGTGGCGGCCGCGGATGTAAAGAGCCGCGACCGCCACGCCATCAGCCGAAAATGTCAGTAGAGACCGCCGGCGCCGGATTGAACCGCCTGGTTGGCCTGCGGCGAGGTCTTCAGGATTTCCTCCGGCGCCATGGTGTTGTCCATGCCGATGACGGAGTAGCTGTCGGCCGGGCCGGTGCCGGGCTTGAAGGCCTCGATGATGGTGTTCGGATCGCCCTGCGTCGCGGCCATGCCGGTCTTGCGGTCGATCGGGATCAGGTTCATGCCGGCGGGAATGACGAACTTCGATACCGGCGTGTCCTTGACGGCCGCCTGCATGAACTCGTTGAAGACGGGCGCCGACAGCGAGCTGCCGGTGCCGCCGCGGCCCAGTGTCGATGGCGAATCGAAGCCGATATAAAGACCGGCGACCAGATCCGGCGTGAAGCCGACGAACCAGGCGTCCTTTTCATCGTTGGTCGTGCCAGTCTTGCCGGCGACGTCGCGTTCGCCGAGCTGGACCTTGCCGGCGGCCGTGCCGCGCTGGATAACGCCCTGCATCATCGAGGTGATCTGGTAGGAGGTCATCGGGTCGAGAACGGTTTCGCGGTTATCCACCACGTTCGGCTCTTCCTGGTTCTGCCAGTCGCTGGCGTTGCAGGCCTCGCAGACACGCTCCTCATGCTTGAAGATGGTCTTGCCGTAGCGGTCCTGGATACGGTCGATGAGCGTCGGCTTGATCTGCTTGCCGCCGTTGGCGATGACCGAATAGGCCGACACCATGCGCAGCACGGTGGTTTCGCCGGAGCCGAGCGACATGGCCAGTACAGGCATCATCTTGTCGTAGATACCGAAGCGGTTGGCATATTCGGCAACGACGTTCATGCCGAGATCGTTGGCGAGACGCACCGTCATGCGGTTACGCGAGTGCTCGATGGCGAAGCGCAGCGTGTTGGCGCCACCGCCCTCGCCTTCGTAGTTATCAGGCGCCCAGACCTGGCCGTTGCCGACCTGGATTTCGAGCGGATCGTCGCTGACGACGGAAGCCGGCGTATAGCCGTTGTCCATGGCAGCTGCGTAAACGAAAGGCTTGAAGGACGAACCTGGCTGGCGCATCGCCTGCGTGGCGCGGTTGAATTCCGACTGCGCATAGGAGAAGCCGCCGACCATCGCCAGCACGCGGCCGGTCTTCGGGTCCATGGCGACGAGACCGCCGCCGACCTTGGGCGGCTGGCGCAGACGGTAGGACGTCGAGTTGTCGCCGCCGAGACGCTCGACAAAGACGACGTCGCCCGGCTGCAACACGCCCTGCGGCGACTTGGAGGTCTTCCCGCCGGTGGCCGAACGGAATGCCCACTGCATGTTCTTGGCTTCAATGGTGCCGCGCTGGCGGTCGGCGCCGATCTTGCCTGCGCCATCCTTCTGCGGCTGCAGGCCGATGTCGACGCTGTCGCTGGCAACAGCGAGCACGACGGCGAGGTCCCATTCAGGAACGTCGGAGAGAGCCGGGATATCGGCGAGCGCCTTGCCCCAGTCCGACGCCGTGTCGATCTGCTTGATCGGGCCGTGGAAGCCGCGGCGTTCATCATAGTTGATCAGGCCGTCCTGCAGCGCCTTGCGCGCGAATACCTGCAATTGCGGATCGAACGAGGTGCGGACCGAGAGGCCACCCTCATAGAGCATCTTCTCACCATACTGGTCGATAAGCTGGCGGCGGACGGCTTCGGCGAAGTAGCCCGATGCGAAGAGCGACGGACCGCTGGTGCGACCGGTGACGCCGAGCGGCTGCTTCTTGGCTTCAGCACCATCCGACTGGCTGACGTAGCCATTCTCGACCATGCGGTCGATGACCCAGTTGCGGCGGGTCACCGCAGCCTCAGGATGACGGAACGGATGATAGTTCGCCGGGCCCTTCGGCAGCGAGGCCAGATAGGCGGCATCGGCGATGGTCAGTTCGTTGACCGACTTGTTGAAATAGGTGAGTGCTGCGCTGGCGATACCGTAGGAGTTCAGGCCGAAGAAGATCTCGTTGAGATAGAGCTCGAGGATCTTGTCCTTGCTGTAGGCCTGCTCGATGCGGAAGGAGAGAATGGCTTCTTTGGCCTTACGCTCCATGGTCTGTTCGCTCGACAGCAGGAAGTTCTTGGCGACCTGCTGCGTGATCGTGGAACCACCCTGCGTCGGGCCACCGGTCAGATAAGCGACCACGGCGCGGCCGAAGCCGGTAACGTCGATACCGGGATGCTGATAGAAATTCTTGTCTTCGGCGGAGAGGAACGCGGCCTTGACGCGATCGGGAACGGCCTGGATCGGCAGAAACAGGCGGCGTTCCTTGGCGTACTCGGCCATCAACGCGCCGTTGCCGGCATGTACGCGCGTCGTCACCGGCGGCTCGTAGCTGCTCAGCACCGCGTAATCAGGAAGATCCTTCGTCACCGTCGCCAAATAAACGGCAACGGCCGCCGCTACGCCCAGGAACAGGACGCAAGCCGCTCCGAAGAAATATCCAAGAAGTCTGATCATATCTAAGCTACCGGTATCTCAATTGTCGATCGGCGCGCGCATAACAATCGCATGAACCGCGGCACTTTGCACGCTGCGCGAATTACTCCATGCCGGATGCGGCCACAAGCCAATTCCGTTTTGCACACGGAAACATAGCCGTGAGTAATGGCCTGAATGTGAGGAAAGTAGGGCTTTTGCCTGCAATTCCACACGCATACATGTTTACCCACGCAAGTGTCACATCTGAGCAACGGCCGCCTGTCAGCCGCCATTGGCGACCATGGATGCGTGGTAATGCTTCACCGCCTCAGTCAACAGATCGCCCATCTTGGCGCGCCAGGTGTCGTCGAGCAGCAGTTTCTCGTCTTCCTTGTTCGAAAGAAAACCGAGTTCCAGCAGGATGGAGGGAACATCGGGGGCCTGCAGGACGCGGAAGCCGGCGTGGCGGTGCGGGTTGTTGATCGTGCCGACCTGATCCTTGAAGGAGGCCAGCACGCTTTCGGCCATCGAGATCGAAAACGCCTGCGTCTCGCGGCGCGTCAGGTCGAGCAGGATGTCGGCCACTTCGGGCGGCTCGGTCGCGGCCGCCTTGCCGGCGATCTGGTCGGACAGGTTTTCGCGATCGGCAAGATCGGCGGCGAGCTTGTCGGATGCCTTGTCGGAGATCGTGTAGACGGTGGCGCCACGAATATCCTTCTGGCGCAGCGTATCGGCATGCATGGAGACGAAGAGTGATGCGTGGTTCTGCCGCGCGATCTGCACCCGTTCGGAGAGCGACAGGAACGAATCATCCTTGCGGGTCAGGAAAGCCTTGATGCCTGGCTCGCGGTTCAGCCGGTCCGCGAGCGTCTTGGCGAATGCCAGCGTGACATCCTTTTCCTGGGTCTTCGTGTCGACCCCGATCGCGCCGGTATCGATGCCGCCGTGGCCGGCGTCGACGGCGACGATGAAGTCACCGGGCCCAGCCTTTTCGGGCGCTGGTATGGCGCTGGTCGTTTGCCCGGCCTCGGGCTCGTTCCAGGATTGCGCCTTTACCAGTTCGGCGAAGGTCGCCTTGTCGGTCATCTCGGCTTCGAGAACGAGCCGCTGGCCCTTGCCGTTTTCATCGGCCTGAACCCTCGCCATGCCGATGCGAACGGGCTTTGTCGCCGTCAACACGATCCGGGCGCTGTCGCCATCCATCGTGCCGTAGCGGATATCCTTGAAAAGGCCCCTCGCCTCGAGATCCTTGGCGGGAAAACCGAAAGCGGTTGCCGGAAGATCGACGACGACGCGTTCCGGATTGGCGATGTAGTGGATGGAGAAGCTCGGGGGACGATCGAAATCGATGACGATGCGGGTCCTGGCGTCGTCGCCGACGATGCGCGCGCCATAGGCCAGCAAGCGCTCTTCGCCCGCCGCGGTGGCCACCGAATGACCGACCAGCGGAACGGTCACGGCCATCACCGCGGCAACCAGCCAAGCCCTGAAGTTTTTCGTCCGCAAGCCGGATTTCACCGTTGCGCGCCGCGTCTCGCTATACAACCGACTGTCATGCCCCAATTGTCATCAATGCCGGATCCCGCGATACACGCGATTGCGACCGAGAACAATTGTCACTGTCGCCGCGCCGGAATCACCTCGTCCACCGCTATTTTTTATGATGCTGCAAATCCATCAATATTATGGCACATTTGGCTTTTCCCTTGCTATTGTGACGGAGAAAACATACAAGCAATTTTAGGGTAGAAGCACTGACGGGATAGAGTCGCCGACAAGGCAGCCAACCGCAAAGGACCTGGCGCCACAACCGGCAATCGTCCGCCGTCTTACATGCTTCCACTCGACAATGGATCCTGATTTTTCCGGAGTATGCGGAAACTTCATCGGTGGATTGCCACCAACCGCTCTTTAAAGAGAGAGCAAACTCATCGGGCCTTAATAAGGTCTTTGTTTTGTCGATCTCGCTTGGTCTTTTATGGTGTCGCAGCAGGTTTTATCTAAAGTCTACAGACCCCGGGAGAAGAGTTTCCCCGCTGCTGTCTGGCTGCTGCCTTCCACACCGAACCAATCGCGACTTTCACTATCCGGCGCTGCTATGACGGTCCGCACTCCCCTTGTCTTATCGACTGCGGAGACTGCCGACGATCGACCGCGCCGAGGAGCTCAGCTTACATGGCAGACAAAATGCTTATCGACGCGTCTCACGAGGAAGAGACGCGCGTCGTTGTCGTTCGCGGAAACCGCATAGAAGAATTTGACTTCGAGTCGGAACACAAGAAGCAAATTCGCGGCAACATCTACCTCGCAAAGGTAACGAGGGTCGAACCTTCGCTGCAGGCTGCTTTCGTCGATTACGGCGGCAACCGGCACGGCTTCCTGGCCTTCGCCGAAATCCATCCCGATTATTACCAAATCCCGCTTGCCGACCGTCAGGCCCTGTTGCGCGCCGAAGCCGAAGAGCATCGCCGCGACGACGACGTCGAGCATGTTGACACGGCACGGATCGACCCCGCGACCCAGGACCAACCCGATGTCGGCATCGTTGCCAAGGACGAACCTGATGCGCCAGTCGAAGCCGCTGTAGAGGTCGTAGAGACCGTCGAAGCTGCAGAGGTTGTCGAAGCCGTCGAGGAAGCGCCTGCAAAGAAGGCAGCCAAGCCCCGCCGGAGCCGTAAGAAGGTCGTTCCCGCCGCTGACGAAGCGACGGTTGAAGCCGATGCCGCGGCATCGTCCGACGACGAAGGTTCCACCGGCGGCGAGATGGCCGCCATGGTCGAGACCGACACGATTTCCGAAGACGTCGATGCGCGCCGCCGCGGTGACGACGAGGACGACGACGATCATGATCACGAAGAAGAAGTGATCGAGAACGTCGGCGCCGAAGACGCCATGGAAGAAGTTCCCGATCGGGTGCAGCGCAAGCCGCGCAAGCAGTACCGCATCCAGGAAGTCATCAAGCGTCGCCAGATCCTGCTCGTTCAGGTCGCCAAGGAAGAACGTGGCAACAAGGGCGCCGCCCTCACCACCTACCTATCGCTTGCCGGCCGTTATTCGGTTCTGATGCCAAACACCGCACGTGGCGGCGGCATCTCCCGCAAGATCACCAGCCCTCAGGACCGCAAGCGCCTGAAGGAAATCGCCAAGATGCTCGAAGTGCCGCAGGGCATGGGCGTCATCCTGCGCACCGCCGGCGCCAACCGCACCAAGGTCGAGGTCAAGCGCGACTTCGAATACCTGATGCGTCTTTGGGAAAACGTCCGTACGCTGACGCTCGCTTCGACCGCGCCCTGCCTCGTCTACGAGGAAGGTTCGCTGATCAAGCGTTCGATCCGCGACCTCTACAACAAGGATATCGGCGAGATCATCGTCTCCGGCGAAGAAGGCTATCGCGAAGCGAAAGACTTCATGAAGATGCTGATGCCGAGCCACGCGAAGGTGGTCCAGCCTTACCGCGACATTCACCCGATCTACTCGCGCTCCGGCATCGAAGCCCAGCTCGACCGTATGCTGCAGCCGCAGGTGACGCTGAAGTCGGGTGGCTACCTGATCATCAACCAGACCGAAGCGCTGGTTTCGATCGACGTCAACTCCGGTCGTTCGACCCGCGAGCACTCGATCGAAGACACGGCACTGCAGACCAACCTCGAGGCCGCCGACGAAGTCGCTCGTCAACTGCGCCTGCGCGACCTGGCCGGCCTTGTCGTCATCGACTTCATCGACATGGAAGAAAAGCGCAACAACCGCGCTGTCGAGAAGAAGCTCAAGGATTGCCTGAAGAACGATCGCGCCCGCATCCAGGTCGGCCGCATCTCGCACTTCGGCCTGCTCGAAATGTCGCGCCAGCGCATTCGCGCATCGGTTCTCGAATCGACGACGCAGGTCTGCTCGCATTGCGGCGGCACCGGTCACGTTCGCTCGCAGTCTTCCGTTGCCCTGCACGTGCTGCGCGGTATCGAGGAATATCTGCTCAAGAACACGACCCACGACATCACGGTTCGCACGACGCCGGAGATCGCTCTTTATATCCTCAACCACAAGCGTCAGACGATCGTTGACTACGAAGCCCGCTTCGGCGTCGCCATCATCATCGATGCCGATGGCGCCGTTGGCGCGCAGCACTTCGCGATCGATCGCGGCGAAGCCGTCGAGAACCCGGTCAAGATCGAAACGCTCTTCAACTTCGCGGCCATCCCTGAAGACGACGACGATGACGTCGTGATCGAGATTGACGAGGAAGAAGACGAAGAACTGGAAGAAAAGCAGGCGTCGGAACGTCCGGCCGCTGCTGCCCGTGCTGAGGGCGAAGGAGACGGACGCAAGCGCAAGCGTCGCCGTCGTCGTCGCGGCCGTAACGGCAATGGCGAGCAGCAGGCTTCCGACGAGAACGGCGCCGAACAGGCTGGCGACGAGGATGGTGGTGACGAGGAAGGCGACGACGCCGAAACCACGTCCGCTGCCGGCTCCGAAGAACGCGCCGAAGGCGATGACGCACAGCGCCGCAAGCGCCGCCGTCGCGGCAAGCGCGGCGGTCGCCGCAACCGCGAGGAAGGTGCCGAAGGCGCTGAGGGCGACGATGTTGCCGAAGTTGATGGCGATGTTGCCGCAAGCGCGGAAGCAGGCGAGACCACGGACGAAGCCGCAGTCGCAACCGAAGACGGCGCGCCGGTAGACGTTGTCGTCGAAGCCGCTGCAGCCGAAGCTGTCGAGGCCTCCTCGGCCATGGCCGCCGTCGAAGCTGGCGCCACGGTAACGGAAGACGTGAAGCCGAAGCGTGCTCGCCGCAGCCGCAAGGCCTCGCCGGTCGAAGAGCCTGTCGTGGAAGCGGAAGTGGCGCCTGCCGCTGAAGCAGCACCGGTTGCCGAAGCAGCACCTGCCGCCGAGCCGGAAGTCGCCGAAGCGTCCGCTGATCTGGCAGCGCCCGCTGAAGAAGAAGCGAAGCCCGTTCGCGCCAATCGCGGCGCAAACGTTGCTTCCTCCGAACCGACCGTCAAGTCTTCCACCGCGGAAGCGGCTGATGGCGACGGAAAGCCGAAGAAGGCCGGCTGGTGGCAGCGCCGCGGTTTTTTCTGAGACTGATTTTCGGACGTGACTGATTGAAATCCGGCTGCGGCAACGCAGCCGGATTTTTTCGTTCAGGGGTTATGTGACGAGGGATCCTGGACGCATCGGTTGCCCGGTGGCGGGGACCGGAGTCAGTCTTGCCGCCACGGTAAACAGGGCGCGCTACATCCACCCTCCAGATGCTTGAGCGCTTCCACACGCGGCGGCGTCTCATTCCTACCCTGCCAATAACCATCGCTCACGCTAGCTCGGCTACGCACACCGGCGCCGCCGGCTTTCATAAGCGGGAAACTGGTTCCAGCCAGAAGCTGCAACGGTTTAGCGATAGGCAGACAAGCAAACAGCGAGATCGGCTTCCCGCCGGATCTCGCTGAGACAAGCTTCTTGATTGCTGTAAGGCGCTATTGAAGCGCAAGGCTAGCCACGACCCGCGCATTCGCGCCGATCGTGGCTCCAAATCAATCGCGTTCGGCGATAACCGTCGCGTGTGGGTATTCGCCGTAGAAGCCGCGCCAGTTGGCGATCGCGAAGCCGAAGACGACGAGTGCGCCGCCCTGGTGCAGCAGGCCCCAGTGGAGCGGGACTTCGAGCAGCAAGGTGGCGATGCCGATCGAGGCCTGGATGGTGACGAGGGCGAACATGACGACGGCGCGGCGCGCGTGGGTCGTAGCGGGTGCTGCGCGCAGCAGCATGATCATGTTGATCAGTGTCACTGCAAAGAGCGTGTAGGCGCCAATGCGGTGGATGAACTGCACCGTCTTCGGGTTTTCGAAGAAGTTGATCCATGCGGGCTGCTGGATCAGCAGATCGGACGGCACGATGGCGCCGTCCATCAGCGGCCATGTATTGTAGGTGAAGCCCGCATCGAGACCGGCGACTAGCGCGCCGAGATAGATCTGGAACAAGGTCAGGGCGGCGATCACGCCGGCCCAGACACGCGCGCTTTTAGTCGGCGCCATGTCTTCGGAATGCGGCGAGAGCGCGCGCATGATCCACATGCAGGATGCGAAAATCAGACAGGCGGTGATGAGGTGCGTCGCCAGGCGGTACTGGCTGACATCGGTGCGCGCGGTCAGTCCCGACGACACCATCCACCAGCCGATCGCGCCTTGGAAGCCGCCGAGCGCCAGAATGCCGACGAGAGGCCAGCGCAGTCGGCGCTCGATCCTGCCGGTTGCCCAGAAGTAGAGCAGCGGCAGCGCGAAGATCACGCCGATACCGCGGGCGATCAGGCGGTGGGCCCATTCCCACCAGAAAATGCCCTTGAACTCATCTACGGTCATGTCGCTGTTGATCTGCTGAAACTCGGGAATGCGCTGGTAGAGCTTGAATTCCTCTTCCCATTCCGTGGCGTTCAGTGGTGGGATAACGCCATGGATCGGCTTCCATTCGGTGATCGACAGGCCGGAATTGGTCAGTCGCGTAGCGCCGCCCACAATCACCAGACAGAACAGCGCCAGAAGGACGATGCCGAGCCAAATTCGTATGGCCTTGCGGTTATCATCCTGCTTGCGCACCTGGCGCAGAGTTTCCTGTTCAGTCGTGAGATCAGCGACGGCCATGGATGGACTCCTTCGTTCCGACAGTTGATTTGCCTTAGCCACTGATGCAAAACAAGTCCGAACATTTGCGGCATGCAGTCGCGGTGGCCTGCCTGCACATCCCATACCGGAATTCACCAGATGCCTGTCCGCCTTCGCAAGTTCATCGGCACCATCCTCATCGTCGTCCTCGTTCTGGTCTATGCGCTGGTTGCGAATACGATCGCGGTTGCGACGCTCGGCAATGCGCCATGGTGGGGGCACCTGCTCTATTTCTCGCTGACGGGACTGCTCTGGGTGTTGCCGGCGATGGTCATCATCAAGTGGATGGCGGGCCCGAAGCAGCAATAGGCATTAATCGCGGACTAACCGTGATTGACGGAAAAGGCGGCGGCGCGGTGCGCGTAAAGGAAATGGATGCGCTGGCGCGCTATTTTCCCGGGCAGTATCTTTTCCCGGAGAACGCCCGTGCAAACGCAGAAGCTTCCATTGGAATCCGCGCCGCGTGACATCGCCGCAGACGCCGGTGCCGGATTGGCGAAACTCAGGGAGATCAATGCGCGGCTCTCCTTCGATGCGATCGAGATCGACATCGACATCGTCGATACCATCGAGGCTATCGAGCCCGAATGGCGTGCGCTCGAGCGTGACAATCTGAATTCCCTGCACCAGGGATATGACTGGTGCGCATCCTGGATGAAGGCCTACGGCAATCCGGCCGCCGTCATCCGTGGCCGGTCTGGGACGCGAACCGTCTTCATTCTCCCCGTCGAGATCATTCGCTCGCGCGGCGTGCGTGTCGCGAAGTTCATCGGCGCCGACCACAGCAACGTCAATACAGGACTGTTCGCCACCGATTTCGCGGATGCCTTCGAGACGCTCGATGCGCATGACCTTGCCGCGCGCATCTCCGGCGCTCTCAAGGGCAAAGCCTATCTCCTGCTCCTGCAGAACATTCCCCTGACATGGCGCGGCCGTCGCAATCCGCTGGCGCTGTTGCCAATGGTCCAAAATCAGAACCACGCCTATCAGTTGCCGCTGTTCGACACGATGGAAGCGACGCTGAAGCAGTTGAACGCAAAGAGCCGGCGGAAGAAGTTCCGGGTGCAGTCGAAGCGGCTGGAGGAACTCGGGGGCTTCGATTATGTCCATGGCACGGATACCGAGAGCCAGCACGCGCTTCTCGACCAGTTCTTCCGGCTGAAGAGCGAACGCTTCAAAGCGATGGGGCTGCCCAATGTCTTCGCCGACGCCGAGACGAAGGCCTTTCTTCATGGCGCGATCGATATCCGCGATGCCCAGAACGAGCTGTCAGGTCTCGAAATGCATGCGATCCAGCTGAAGGGCGAGCATGCCGGTCACGTGGCGGCTGTCGCCGGTATTTCGCGCAAGGGCGATCATGTGATCTGCCAGTTCAGCGCGATCGACGAGAGCATCGGTGCCGAGGCCAGCCCGGGCGAGTTTCTGTTCTGGCAGATGATATCGGGCCTGCATGGCAAGGGCGTCAGCATGTTCGATTTCGGCCTGGGCGACCAAGGCTACAAGCGCTCCTGGGCGCCTGTCGAGACGGATCATTATGATGTCGTTCTGCCCCTTACCGCTCGCGGAATGGTCGCCGGCGTGGTGCACCGACTCGTCACCCGCGCCAAGGCCTACGTCAAATCGCAGCAGCGGCTTTATCGCGCCGCCCAGCGCCTGCGCCGGTTCGCTGGCGTCTGATTAAGCGGCCTGCTGGGCGACCGTCGCATTGCCATCCGTGTTGCCGCCGGACATCAGCACGACGCGCTCGTAGCCTGCCTCTTCGAAGCTGGTCATCGCGGCCACGAACTCTTCTTCTACGATCTCGGGCATGGAGAGAATGATCTCGACCGTCTTGCTCTGCGTGAGCTTGGAGACGCCGGCCACATCAGCAGCGCCGGATTCGACTAGCACCAGATCGTAGGCCGAGGAGAGAGCGTCGAGCAGCAGCGAGAGGCGATCGGCCCCGCGCATGGCGCGACGCATGTCGCTGGTGCCCTGCGGGATGAAGTGGGCGTCGGAGAGGTAATCACCATGGATGGTGTCGCCAAAGGCTGCTTCACCGCACAGAAGGTCGGTGACGCCAGGCAGCGAGCGGCCCTGCGCCATCAGTTCCGTCGGGTGGCCGGAGCCGGTCATGTCGACGAGCACGACGCGAGAACCAGCGGACGCAAGCGTGCGCGCCAGGGCAACGGTCGCGGCCGAGCCATTGTCACCGGTCGGTGAAATGGCGATCGCCAGCGGCGCACGGCTGCCGATGAGATAATGCGCGACGGAAGCGATGGAGAACTCGTTCTCCTCCTCAGGCTGTTCCGGGACGAGTTCTTCGGGGACTTCGTCTTGTTGTTCGTCTTTCTCTTCCTGATGGACGGCGAGCATGCTCGACGCGGGTGTGCGTGCTGGCGGCGCAGCGACGACAACTTCGACCGTTTCCCGTTCGATACGTTCCTCGACCTCAGCGCTCGACGTCGGCCGCAGCGCGCGACCGCTGAAGAGCTCCGCCAGCATGATCGCGATCGAGGTCATGATGAAGGTCGCAAGTGCAGCAACGACAACGATCGGGACGACCTTGGGGAAGTAGGGATCGACCGGCTGAACAGCGGTCGAGACGATGCGGGCATCAGCCGGGCTGGAATTCTTGTCGGCGCGCGATGCGGCCTCGCGGAAGCGCGACAGGTAGGTTTCGAGCAGCTGACGCTGAGCGGCGGCCTCGCGCTCAAGCGCGTTCAGGCCAACCTCATCCTCACCGGCCTGGGCGCTGTTGGCCTTGACCTTGTTGGACTGCTGCTCGAGCTCCTGCTCGCGAAGGGTCGCGACCTTGGCTTCGTTTTCGATGCTTGCCAGGATCTTCTGCGTTTCCTGACGGATCTGCGTCTTGATGTCGGCGAGCTGGGCGCGGAGGCTCTTCAGGCGCGGATGGTTGTTGAGGAGCGAGGTCTGGAGGTCCGAGATCTGCGACTGCAGGCCAGATTCCGTTCCCTTCAGCCGCTGGATCGACTGAGACGACATGATGTCCTGCAGCGTATCGGACGCTTCGCCCGACGACAGCGCATTGCGCACAGACTGCGCCCGCGCCTCGGCGTTGGCCCTCTCGCCGCGGACACGCGTCAATTCGGCGGAGATATCGTTCAGCTGTTGCGTCTGGAAATTGCCGCCGCCGTTGGTCGGCAGCAGGCCGTGGGCGGCGCGATATTCGGCAACCTTTTGCTCGGCGTCGCTGACCTTGGTGCGGAGGTTCTCGATTTCAGGTTCCAGCCAACGCGTGGCTTCCGAGTTGGAATCGAGCTTGGCGCCGCTTTGCTTGGCGAGATAGGCGGCGGCCATGGCATTGGGGATCGTTGCGGCGAGCGCCGGATCCTTGGAGGTGAAGGTAATGCCAATGACGCGGGAACCGGGGACCTGATAGACCTGCAGGCGCTCAACGAAGGCGTCGATGACGCGCTCTTCCGGCGGGTTGGCGAGCGGGCTCTTCTTCAAATGCAGCGCGATCAGAATGTCGCCGAGCGCGGAGCTGTTGGCGGCTGCGTCGAACTCTGGAAGATCGTAGAGCTTCTGGCTGCTGATGACCTGCTTGATGAGATCGGCCGACTGCAGGAGCTGCACCTGGCTGGAGATATTCAGCTCGTCGAGGAGCTGGCCTGCGTTCGCATCCGTTGCCTGCGCGGTGGCGAAGGCCGGCGCGCGCGGCTCGATCAGGATGCGGGTCTCGCTGCGATACTTCGGCGAGATCATCTTGGCGCCGGCAAAGGCCACCCCTGCCCCGAGCAAGGTGATCGCCACGACCTTGAGCCGACGGGCCCAGACGCCGCGAACCAGCTGGGCAAGATCGATATCGACATCCTGATTACCCGTCACGCCGGACATGCTCGTACTCCAAGAACAAAGGTGCCGCGAGGGTAAATGACTATAGTAACTCAAGGGTTAATGCTTGCGGGCGTGGGGTCGACTGCCTGCCGCAACTCAAGAAAGAGCGAATTTGACGGCGGTCTTTACCGGTCATTAACCCTAACGGATCGATAACGGGGCAAGAGTTTCGTTTCCTGTGAGAAGCAGATGCCCGTCGCACAGCCCAAGTTTCTGATGGCTTTGAGCCTCGCCGCCATGACAGCAGTCTTGGGCGGCTGCAACAGCTATCAGCCCGCGCCGCGCGCATTCAACCAGGCAACGATCCAGCCCTATTCGCTGGATAGCGGCGACAGGCTCCGTATTACCGTGTTCGATCAGCCGAGCATGACCAACACCTACACGATTGACCAAGCCGGCTACATCGCCTTCCCGCTTGTCGGCCAGGTCCCGGCGCGTGGCCGCACGTTGCAGCAACTCTCCGGCCAGATCGCGCAGAAGCTCAAGCAGGGCTACCTCCGCGACCCCGACGTCACCATCGATGTCGACCGCTATCGCTCCATCTTCATCATGGGTGAAGTCGGTCAGCCCGGGCAATACGCCTACGTGCCCGGCATGACCGCGCAGAACGCGATCGCCGTAGCCGGCGGCTTCACGCCGCGCGCCAACCAGAGCGCCGTCGATGTGACCAGAAAGATCAACGGCCAGGTGATGACCGGACGCGTCAACATCTCGTCCGCCATTATCGCCGGCGATACGCTCTATGTCCGCGAACGGCTGTTCTGATCATAGATGAGCGAACAGCGGCCCCTTCGCATCATCCACTGCTTCAGGTCCCCGGTCGGCGGCATCTTCCGCCACGTGCGCGATCTGGTAATCGAGCACAGCAAGGCTGGCCATGAAGTGGGTATTCTTTGCGACAGCTCGACCGGGGGAGAGCATGAGGACGCGCTGTTCGACGATATCAGGCCTTATCTGGCGCTGGGCCTGACGCGCGTGCCGATCCGGCGCTCGATCAGCCCTTCGGATATCGGCATGCTTTGGGACGCCTACAAGAAGATCAAAAGTTTGCGGCCGGATGTGCTGCACGGACACGGCGCCAAAGGCGGCGTGCTCGCGCGACTAGCCGGCTCAGCCCTGCGGGTGAACAGGTATTGCGTAGCCCGCCTCTACACTGCCCATGGCGGAAGCCTGCATTATTCCCGCTCATCGCTCCTGGGGCAATTCGTGCTCCGCATGGAGCGGCTGCAGGAATATCTCACGGACGCCCTGGTGTTCATCTGCGAGTACGAGCGCGACACCTACACCAAGAGGGTCGGCCGCCCGCGGACGCAGACGCGGTTGATCTACAACGGTATCAGCGAGCGGGACTTCGAGCTCGTCCCCACCCGGTCCGATGCCGTCCACTTCATCTACGTTGGCATGTTGCGGGACCTTAAGGGTCCCGACCTTTTTGTGGACGCGTTTGCAAAGACGGAGCGCCTGATCGGCCGGCCGCTGTCGGCGCTGATGATCGGCGATGGGCCGGATCGGGATCGCTACCGCGAGATGATGGTCGAGCGCGGCTTGGGCAAGCGTATCGGCATGCTGCCTGCGATGCGCGTGCAGCAGGCATTCGCGATGTCGCAAAACCTCGTCGTACCCTCACGCGCGGAAGCCATGCCCTATATCGTGCTGGAGGGGCTGGGCGCCGGCAAGACGATCATCGCGACCCGCGTCGGGGGCATTCCGGAAGCGCTTGGCAAGGATAGCGAGGCGCTGGTCGCCCCTGACAATGCAGACGACCTCGCCCGGGTGATGGCCGATGCCATCCGCGTTCCCGAATGGCACGAAAAAACCATGCCTCCAATCGATCAGGTACGGGCGGTCTTTTCCGCCACGGTCATGGCCAAGGATGTGCTGAAACTTTACCGCGA
Source organism: Hyphomicrobiales bacterium (assembly GCA_900465665.1). Lineage (GTDB taxonomy): Bacteria > Pseudomonadota > Alphaproteobacteria > Rhizobiales > Rhizobiaceae > Rhizobium. The sequence goes on along the minus strand of UBJO01000071.1, from coordinate 58,851 downwards.
TCTGCTTGAGCGCCGGGCCGCAAAGACAAGTAAAGCCACTTCGTAAAACGTTTCTTAGGGGCTTTCTGCTATTGCCGACTGGTGAAACAGCGGCGGTAGCCTCATGAACAAGGCAGAGAACAACGATCAATTTGATCTGGAAACCCTGCGCAAGCAAGTTTCCGACGTCAATCGACGCGCCGGCGGCGGCACTGAGAAGACCACCTCGGAGCCGCTCAACGACTACGCGCGTCAGATCGCCGAGCAGTTCAGCGATGGCACACGCACGCCCGCGATCATGATCGGCCAGTTTCGCCTGATCGAATTTCTCTCCCAGTTCGGCATCGGCCTCCTCTCGTTCCTGATTTGGATGGATACGGACGAAACCGTCGCCATGCGCGCCGTCGCCTCCTTGTGCGTCGGTGCCCTTCTGGTGCTCGCCCTGCAGACGTCCGATTGCTACACGATCCCGGCACTGCGCGCCCGCACGCGCCCGCTGCCGAAGGTGCTCCTGGCATGGACGCTGGTCTTTGGCGCCATGGTCGCCATTGTCGCGATCGTCAGTCCTGTCGATGCGGCCCAGCTGCGGTCCTATCTCTCGTGGTTCATCCTCGGCGGCGTCTTCCTGCTCGCATCGCGCTTCCTGCTTGCCTACGGCATCCGCAACTGGGCGCGAAACGGCATCATGGAGCGCCGCGCGGTTCTCGTCGGCGGCGGCCAGCCGGCCAAGGATTTCATTCGCCTGCTCGAACAGCAGCCCGACAACGATATCCGCATCTGCGGCATCTTCGACGACCGCGGCGACAAGCGGTCGCCGGCGATGGTCGCGGGCTATCCGAAGCTCGGGACCATCGGCGAGCTCGTCGAGTTCGCGCGCCTGACACGCATCGACATGCTGATCATCGCGCTGCCGCTGAGCGCCGAAGCGCGCATCTTGCAATTGTTGAAGAAGCTGTGGGTGCTGCCCGTCGATATCCGTCTCGCCGCGCATTCCAACCGCCTGCGCTTCCGTCCGCGCGCCTATTCGCATGTCGGCTCGGTGCCGATGCTCGATATCTTCAACAAGCCCATTCGCGACTGGGATTCGGTGGCCAAGCGCTGCTTCGACATCTTCTTCGCCGTGCTTGCGCTGCTCGTGCTCTGGCCGATCATGCTGGGAACGGCCATCGCCATCAAGGCGACCTCGCAGGGACCAGTCTTCTTCATGCAGAAGCGGCATGGCTTCAACAACGAGGTCATCAACGTCTTCAAGTTCCGCTCGATGTATACAAACATGAGCGACCCGACCGGGAGGGCGGCGGTGACCAAGGGCGATCCGCGCGTCACGCCCGTCGGCCGCTTCATCCGCAAGACGTCGATCGACGAACTGCCGCAGCTGTTCAACGTGCTTCTCGGCAATCTCTCGCTCGTCGGCCCCCGCCCGCATGCCGTGCTTGCACAGGCCCGCGACCGCGCCTTCGGCGATGTCGTCGAGGGCTATTTCGCGCGCCACCGCGTCAAGCCCGGCGTGACCGGCTGGGCGCAGATCAATGGCTGGCGCGGCGAAGTCGACAATGACGACAAGATCAAGTTCCGCACGGCCTACGATCTCTACTACATCGAGAACTGGTCGCTCTGGTTCGACCTGAAGATCCTGTTCCTCACGCCGTTCCGCCTGTTCAACACGGAAAACGCCTATTGAGCGCGATCGAGGCGACATATCCACGCGTCGCCCATCCACAACGGGCAACGCTGCGACTGATCGGCTCGGCCGCCGTGACCGTCGGCGTGTTTCTGTCGGGCTTCGTCATCAGCGAGCCGGCCCCCTATGAACTCTGGATGGCCGCGCTCGTCGGGCTGTGGTTCATCCTCGGCCTCAGGATTTCGCGCTATACCGTTCCGCTTCTGGCCCTGCTGATCACATTCAACATCGGCGGCATGCTGTCGCTGACGCAGATGAAGGACCTTGCCGATGGTCCGATGTATGTGGCGGTCTCGACCTTCCTCGCACTGACGGCCGTCTTCTACGCCGCAATCATCGAGGACAGTCATCGTCGGCTGCCGCTCATCTTCAACGCCTGGACGTTCGCGGCCGTCATCACCTCGATGCTCGGTATTCTCGGCTATTTCCACGCCTTTCCGGGCTCTGAGGTCTTCACGCTATATGACCGCGCCAAGGGTGCATTTCAGGACCCGAACGTGTTCGGACCATTCCTCGTGCCCCCTTCCCTCTATCTCGTGCACGGCATCCTGACCGGAAACCTGCGGGCCGCGCCGATCAAGGCGGCGGCACTCCTGATCCTCGCGCTCGGCGTGTTCCTGTCGTTTTCGCGCGCCGCGTGGGGATTGTTCCTGCTCACCATCATCCTCCTGATCTTCGTGATGCTGCTCAAGGAACGCAGCGGCGCATTTCGGCTGCGCATTCTCGTTCTTTCGCTCGCCGCGATCCTGATGATGGTGGCGTCGCTTGTGATCGCGCTGCAGTTTCCCAAGGTCAGCGACCTATTCTCGACGCGCGCGCAGCTTGTGCAGCAATATGACGGCGAGCACCTCGGGCGCTTCGACCGCCACCGGATCGGCTTCACGATGATGATGGAGCGGCCACTCGGGATCGGGCCGATGGTGTTCGGCACCATCTTTCCTGAAGACGAGCACAATATCTGGCTGAAATCGCTGACGACCTACGGCTGGCTTGGCTTCGTCAGCTATGTCGGCATGCTCTTCTGGACCTTCTATCTCGGCTTCAAGAACCTGCTCAAGAACCGTCCCTGGCAGCCCTATCTGATGATCGCCTGGATCGGCGTTCTCGGCCATGCCGCGATCGGCAACGTCATCGACATCGATCACTGGCGCCATGTCTACCTGCTATTCGGCGTCGTATGGGGCTGCGCCGCGCTTGAGGCGCGGCATATGCGCGATCCAAACGCTCGCGAGCGCCACTGAGCCCTTGCGAACCGCCACCGGCGCGCTAGTCTTTCCTTATGATCACAGCCATGCAGATACGCGCCGCCCGCGCCATGATGGGCATCTCTATAGAGCAACTGGCAACCGCATCCGGCCTGCCCGTCGCGACCCTCGAAACTCTTGAGCGCGACGAGACGCAAGGCGAGCCGCAGGCGCTGCTGACGGTCAAACAGGCGCTCGAAACGGCTGGCGTGCTCTTCATTGCCAGCGGCAACCATGACGAGGGTGGGCCGGGCGTTCGGCTGAAGGCACGCAGCGGCAGCGACGAGGGTATCCGTCCGGAAAACCTGAACTCTGCAAACGACGACTGAACGCTGGAACCAAAATCGAGGTTTCGCGTTATTCCCGCGCATTATCAAAATGTTGGGGGATGTTTCTTGAGAAACTCGAACGGTCTTTATGTTGTTATCGGCGCTCTGATTGTCGTCGTCGCCGGGCTTGGCGCCTATATCTATCACGAACAGACGAAGCCCAAGGGCGTCGAGATGAGCATCGGCCAGAACGGCGTGTCCATCGAGCAGAAATGACACTTGCAAGCGACTGGCGCGAGCAATCGCGCTCAGTTCTTGATATTGGCGGCGCGCTGGGAATACAGCGCGTCGTCAATGATGACGCCGGCCGTAACCCGCATGAAATGATCCTCTGCAAGCTCCATCAGCAACAGCGCGACATCATGCTCCGGCCAACCGGCCTGGATAGCATTATCGATCAACTTCGAAAGTCCCACTGACATCCATTCACGAATAGATTGACTTCCGGCGACATCAATCATGAACAACCTCATGCATCTTCGGTATATCCATGCCACAAGTTGGCGCGATATTCGAGACGACCATAGGTTTACCAGTTGATTTATTCTCAGCGTCGGCTTAATCCAATTTAATACTGGATATCCACGTCAAATGTTGTTGACAGATATCGAATCAACAATTCGCGCTGCGCCGCGACGGGGCTGCCAAATCCAGTTGTTCATCAGAGTTTTGATTGTGATCTCGGCTCCTGGGGGCTGCCGAAAATCTGATTAAATGGTCGGGGCGACAGGACTTGAACCTGCGACCCCTTGACCCCCAGTCAAGTGCGCTACCGGGCTGCGCTACGCCCCGACCTGCCTTTACGGCCTGATCCTGTTAGTCTTTTGGGATTCTCGGTGCAAGCGAAAAATCGACATCGCTCAGAAATTCACCGGTTATTTTCGGCAGACCGCACGCGACGAAGCTCTCCGCCGCCGCAAAGAGCTTGCCCTGCCGCGATCATCTGACTATTGGGACGTCAGATTGCTCAGGGAGACATAGCATGGAAATCGAGATCCCCTGCCCGAAGTGCAGGAACACCAGAATGAAGTTCGAACGTCCGCAGCCGCTGGATAGCGACATGCTGACATGCTTCACCTGCGGCCACGAGCTCGGAACGCTCGGTTCCGTCAAGGCGAAGATGATGGCGGCGTTCGAGCGGATGCAGAAGCAAGGCCTGCCGCGCAAGCAGTAAGCGCTAGCCGCGCGTAAAGCCGATACGCCCGTCTTCGGCGATCGTAACGCTGCAGCCGAGATAATCGGCGATCGACATATGCGGCGTTTCAAAGGGCGTGGCGTGGGTCTGGGTCACAACGACCACATCCGCGCCCGCCGCCTCGCCCGCGAGAATGCCGGCGACCGCGTCCTCGAACACGAGGCACTTGGCCGGATCGACGCCTAGACGCTCGGCGCCAAGGCGATAGCCTTCCGGGCTTGGCTTTCCGGATGAAACCTCTTCACCCGTTACAATCACTTTCGGCATCGGGATGCCGGCTGCCGCCATTCGGAGCTTGAAAAGCTCTGTCGGCGCCGAGGTGACGATGGCCCAGCGCTCGGGTGGCAGGCTGTTCAGGAATTTTACGGCGCCCGGTATCTCGATGATCCCGTTCACATCCTCAAGCTCTTCCTGCAGCAGCAATTTTGCTTCGTGCTCTGGATCGACACCCGGCAGCGCCAGATTGCGGATCACGTCGCTGGCGCGAACACCGTGAATAGTCTTCAGGAACACCTCGGGCTCAAATCCATGGCGCACCGCCCAGCCGGTCCAGACACGCTCGACCACGGCGATGGAGTTGAGCAGCGTCCCGTCCATGTCGAACAGGAAGGCGTCATACATTTTTGTGGGAACCGGCACGCAAAGCTCCTGGCTGGCAATATGAGATGATCCCGGACGACTTGACGCCGGCCTTAGCGGACCTGGTCGAGAAGACGCTTGCATTCCAGGAGATCATAGAGCGCCTCCTGCAACAGCGCGCGATCTTCCTTGCCGACGCTCGACTTGCCGAGCGACACCTCTGCCGCTTCGTCGTCACCACCGCCGAAGTTGAAGAAGCGGCGCGAAGCGGGCGCCTTGGCGCGTCCGACCAGCTGATCTTCTTCGGACATGCCGACCCTCGGCTCGCCGGCTTCGCTTTCGCTCTGGCCTGTCAGCGCCTGGACGCTTGCCAGATCGCCATGGCCGATGGCGATGACGAACTTGTTGCCGTTGGTCTTCAGGAGCTTCTGCACACCCTTGATGGTGTAGCCGTGATCATAGAGCAGATGCCGGATGCCCTTCAGCAGATCGACATCTTCCGGCCGGTAGTATCGCCGACCGCCGCCGCGCTTCATCGGCTTGATCTGCGGGAAGCGGGTCTCCCAGAAGCGCAGCACGTGCTGCGGAAGATCGAGGTCATCCGCTACTTCGCTGATGGTGCGAAAAGCATCCGGGCTCTTATCCAAGGTTCTCACTCCCTACGCGATTTTCAGCACGCGATCTTCAGCGCGTCGCGCTTACCGTTTATCGGCAAGGCTAAGGGGCTCGCACCTGATATGTCCGAGCCGCGACTCATCACATTTCAACGGTTTGCTTACGTTAATTCAAGTCACGTCTCGAATTCGCACAGAAAACGTTGCGGAAAATTCACGGGAAGCGTCGATGAGCCTCGTCGGGCGACGAGATCGGAAAGCGATCAGGCAGCCGGATTGGCCGGCTTGGTCTTGACCTTGCGCAGGGTGTGCGCCTTCAGGATGCGGGTCTTCAAGACGTTCGATGCCTTGAAAGTCATGACGCGGCGCGGAGAGATCGGCACTTCTTCGCCGGTCTTCGGGTTGCGGCCGATGCGCTCGTTCTTGTCGCGCACCTGGAAGGTCGCGAAGGAGGAAAGCTTGACCGTCTCACCACGAACGATGGCGTTGCAGATCTCGTCGATCACAGTCTCCACGAGCTCCGCCGACTCCGTGCGGGACAGACCGACTTTGCGAAAAACGGATTCCGCCAAGTCTGCGCGCGTGACTGTTTTGCCGGTCATCTTTTTCCCTGCCCATCGGTTTTGTTTTGTGAGGACGAGCAAAGAGTATTTGTCTTGCGCCTTACGGTCAAGCCTTTGTTCGTTGTCAGCTTTTTGGGTTTTTGGCTGTTACCAGCGCAGCAGGACTGCACCCCAGGTGAAGCCGCCGCCCATCGCCTCAAGCATGACGAGATCGCCCTTCTTGATACGTCCGTCGCCGGCTGCAACCGCGAGCGCGAGCGGGATCGAAGCCGCCGACGTGTTGCCATGCAGGTCAACCGTGACGACAACCTTTTCAGGCGCGATATTCAGCTTCTTGGCCGAGCCATCGATGATGCGACGATTTGCCTGATGCGGCACCAACCAGTCGAGATCGTCTGACGTCGTGCCGGTGCTGTCGAAGGCTGCCTGGATGACGTCGGTGATCATGCCGACCGCATATTTGAAGACTTCGCGGCCTTCCATGCGCAGCTTGCCGACGGTGCCCGTGGTCGACGGTCCACCATCGACGAAGAGCTTTTCCTTGTGCGAGCCGTCGGAGCGCAGATGCGCGGTGAGGACGCCACGATCCGCCGTGGTCCCCTCGCCTTCGGCTGCTTCCAGCACGATCGCGCCCGCGCCATCGCCGAAGAGCACGCAAGTGGTGCGGTCGTTCCAGTCGAGGATACGCGAGAAGGTTTCGGCGCCGATGACAAGCACGCGCTTGGCAAGGCCGCCACGGATATAGGCGTCGGCGGTGGTGACCGCATAGACGAAGCCGGTGCAGACCGCCTGCACGTCGAAGGCAAAGCCGTGGCTCATGCCGAGACGGTTCTGGATGCTGACGGCGGTTGCCGGGAAGGTGTTGTCGGGCGTCGACGTCGCACAGATGATCATGTCGATGTCATCGGGCGTCATGCCGGCCTTTTCGAGCGCGGCCAGAGCCGCCGCCGCGCCAAGCGAGGACGTCGTTTCATCTTCTCCGGCGAGATAACGCTGGCGAATGCCCGTGCGCTGGACAATCCATTCGTCGGAGGTGTCCACGACATCTTCCATGTCGCGATTGGTCATAACGCGTTTCGGAAGCGCGGATCCGAAACCGCGAACCACTGAACGGATCATATTCTTCAAATCCCGTCGCTCATGCCGCTTCCGGCCCGATAGGGGGCAGCCGCTTGGCATGATACTTTTGCAAATCGTTTTCTATTTTCTGATTGAGGCCATTCTTGGCCATGTCGTAGCCGACCTCGATCGCAGACGCGATCCCTTCGGCATTGGCGCCGCCGTGGCTCTTGATGACCACGCCGTTCAAGCCGAGAAACACGCCGCCATTGACCTTGCTCGGGTCCATCTTCTCGCGCAGCATGTCGAAGGCGCTCTTGGCGAAGATATAGCCGATCTTGGCAAGCAGGGTGCGCGACATCGCGGCTTTCAGGTATTCGCCGATCTGGCGCGCCGTGCCTTCTGCGGCCTTCAGCGCGATGTTGCCGGCAAAGCCTTCGGTGACCACGACATCGACGGTTCCCTTGCCGATGTCATTGCCCTCGACGAAGCCGAAATAGTCGAGCGAGTCGATATTGGCCTCGCGCAGCAGGCGTCCCGCTTCCTTGACCTCTTCCTGGCCCTTGATTTCCTCGACACCCACATTGAGCAGGCCGATCGTCGGACGGTCGATCTCGAACAGCGCGCGCGCCATGGCGCCGCCCATCAGCGCGAAATCCATCAACTGCTGGCTATCGGCGCCAATCGTCGCACCGACATCGAGCACGATGCTTTCGCCACGCATGGTCGGCCAGATCGCCGCGATCGCCGGGCGCTCGATATTGGCCATGGTGCGCAGACAGAACTTGGCCATCGCCATCAGCGCGCCTGTATTGCCGGCGGACACCGCGACATCGGCGTCCTTGGTCTTCACGGCCTCAAGCGAACGCCACATGGAGGAGACATAGCGGCCGCGGCGCAATGCCTGGCTCGGCTTCTCGTCCATGCGCACGGCGAGTTCGCAATCGTGGAGAACGGATTTCTCCTTCAGCTTCGGAAACTGGTCGAGAATAGGCTCGCACTGTTCCTTCAAGCCATACATCACAAACGAAATGTCCGGATGCCGTTCCAGCGCCTTGGCGGCACCGGGGATGACTACCTGGGGACCAAAGTCGCCACCCATGAGGTCGAGAGAAATTCTGATCACGCGTCCCTGATCCTTTTTTTTCGTCCCAGGAGGGCGAAATTTTGGCCAAAATACCGGTTTTACCGTCGCTGACAACTGAATTATGTCAAACCGCGAGCGGCTTTCAGTCCTTTTTCCAGTCTTTCAGAACAGCAAAGGCGGAAGGCTTCTTATCGTTCTCTCCGGTGTCTTCTATGTGACCATCGAAGGCAACGCCCTCTTTGCGGGGGTACGGATCGATCGCCATGGCGGCGAATTCGGTGGCGACTTCGCCGGCGTCGATCGTATCGCCGACAAAGCTTTCCGGCAGGTCGGGACCATCCGGGTCCAGCATCATTTCGCCGGTATCGTTGGCCGGGCGACGCGCAAGCTTGGAGTTTTCGGGAACGAAGATCTGCTCGAAGGGCTCATCGATCTTTGACGGCACCGGCTCCAGCGTGACGACGCAGCTCTGGACGATGCTCGCCTGCACCCTGCCCTTCACGCGGATGCCGTCCTTCTTCCATCGCGCGATCTGCAGATCGGCGCGGAAATCGTCAACCGAGATCACGTCCCATGTCTCCGCAAGCGCCTGCAACTCGTCCTTGTCGGCTTCCAGATGGACGTCGACCGGGTTGGCCGAAACGTTACCGACCTTGACCAGATAGGAGAAAGGCGTGTCTTCGTTTGAATTCTTCATCATTGTCTCCTCACGCGACGGCCGGCAGCGTTGCCGAGCCGGTCGCGATCGTATCTTCGGACTGTGCCGACAGGTGTTTTTCAGCGGAAAACATCCAATCGGCAAGCGCGCGCATATCGACCGGATCTGTTTCCTTCGGATGAATGTTGCGGCCAAGCGCCACGGCGAGAGCCTCGGCGTCGCCGGCGTCCATCGCCTTGGAATAGGCTTCGAGCCGGCCGTAAAACATGCCGGCGAGTTTCTTCATGCGCTTCGGAACCGTGTTGTCGCCAATCCCGAGTTCGCGGATCGAATAGTCGATATCCTGAAAGAATGCATCCACGATTTCCTGCGCGATTTCCTGGCCGCTCGTCTCGGATGCACGCGTGCGGCGAAAAAACAGGATCATGACGGCCGACAGCATTTCGAAGCGACCCATGACCGTATCCGGCACGCCGAGTCTCTCGTAAAGCGCAGGCATGCGGGCGGCCGATGTCAGCGCCTCATACTGCCGGTCGACGATCGCCTGATTGTTGTTTTTCTTGCCGAAGAGCCCGAATATCATTGTTTTTTCCGGAAAGGCCTCGTTCTTGGCGCCAACCTGCGTCCGGCCTTGTTGCATGATTTCGAAAGCTGGTTTACCGAAGCATGCGCGAATTGCAATGGCGAAGGTGGCCACTTTCGGGACAGCGCTTCGACGATGGCCACTCGGCAGATGGCTCACGTCCGACCCCGGAAAGGCCACAATGGTTTTGCATCAGCGTAACATTGCATGGCCGATGGCTGGTATCGATACGTTAAGGGAGTAGATGTCGTTGAAGAAACGGTATTTCAAGTCTGACAAGAAATTCCTCAGCAATGCCGCCATTGCCATCATGATCGCCTCCGCCGGATTGACCGGCTGCCAAACGGGTACGGTTCTCAACGGCGGTTACGTCGCCGACGAGCAGTCGCTCAACCTGGTTCCCGAGGGTTCGAGCCGCGAGCAGGTTCTGCTGTCGCTGGGCACGCCTTCGACGACCGCCACCTTCGATGGCGAAGTCTTCTATTACATCTCACAGCGTCGCGAGCGCTCCATGGCGTTCCAGAAGCTGAAGGTCGTGGACCAGAGCGTTCTGGCCATCTATTTCGACAAGGACGGCGTCGTTACCCGTCGCGCCAACTACACGCTCAAGGACGGCAAGCCGTTCGACACGATCACACGCGTTACGCCGACTGGTGGTAAGGATCTTACCTTCCTGCAGCAGCTGCTTTCCGGCGGCAGCGCCGCGAACATGGCCAAGGGCCTGTTCGGCGCCGGCGATCGTCCTTCGCCGCAGAACCCAGCCAGCTTGCGCTAATCGCCAAGTCATCCGCCCACACAAAACCCGCCGGATCGCTCCGGCGGGTTTTTTATTGGTTACAGGTTTAAGATCGATCAGCCCGCCAGGATGGCAAGCAGCAGCAGTGCCACGATATTGGTGATCTTGATCGCCGGATTGACGGCGGGACCCGCAGTATCCTTGTAGGGGTCGCCGACTGTGTCGCCGGTTACGGATGCCTTATGGGCTTCCGAACCCTTCATGTGGCGCGTGCCGTCCTTGTCGACGAAGCCGTCTTCGAAGGATTTCTTGGCGTTGTCCCATGCGCCGCCGCCCGAGGTCATCGAGATCGCGACGAACAGGCCGTTGATGATGACGCCGAGAAGCGATGCGCCAAGCGCCGCGAAAGCCGACGCCTTGGAGCCGGAGATCAACAGCACGCCGAAATAGACGATGATGGGCGCCAGGACGGGCAGAAGCGACGGAATGATCATTTCGCGAATGGCGGCCTTGGTCAGAAGATCGACCGCCTTGCCGTAATCCGGCTTCTCGGTTCCCTGCATGATGCCGGGCTTTTCGCGGAACTGCTTGCGCACCTCCTCGACGATCGATCCGGCCGCACGTCCCACCGCCGTCATGGCGATGCCGCCGAAGAGATAGGGGATGAGGCCGCCGAAGAGCAGTCCGGCGACGACATAGGGATTGGAGAGATCGAACGAGATCGCACCGATATTGGCGAAGTACGGATACTGATCACCATGCGCGGCGAAATATTGCAGGTCGTTCGAATAGGCCGCGAAGAGCACGAGGGCACCGAGACCGGCGGAGCCGATCGCATAGCCCTTGGTGACGGCCTTGGTTGTGTTGCCCACCGCATCGAGCGCGTCCGTGGACTTGCGCACTTCCGGCGGCAGATGCGCCATTTCGGCGATGCCACCGGCATTGTCGGTCACAGGACCGAAGGCGTCGAGCGCCACGATCATGCCGGCAAGGCCGAGCATGGCGGTGACGGCGATACCGGTGCCGAACAGGCCACCCAGCTGGAAGGTCGCCAGAATGCCGCCGACGATGACGATTGCCGGAAGCGCTGTCGATTCCAGTGATACGGCGAGCCCCTGGATGACGTTGGTGCCGTGTCCCGTGACCGATGCTTGAGCGATCGAGTTGACCGGACGCTTGTTGGTGCCGGTGTAGTATTCGGTGATGACGACGATCAGCGCGGTGACGATGAGGCCGACGATACCGCAGATGAACAGGTTCATGCCGGTAATGTCATGACCGGCGACGGTGCCGATCGGGCCCCAACCGACTGTCAGCGACGTTGCCGCGCCGAGCCCCAGGATGGAGAGCAGGCCGGTGACGATGAGACCCTTGTAGAGGGCGCCCATGATCGAGCCGTTGCTGCCGAGCTTGACGAAGAAGGTGCCGATGATCGAGGTGATGATGCAGGCACCGCAAATCGCCAGCGGGTAGATCATCGCCGACGCAAGAACCGGCGTGCCGCCGAAGAAGATCGCGGCGAGAACCATCGTCGCGACGACGGAAACCGCATAGGTTTCGAAAAGGTCGGCCGCCATGCCTGCGCAATCGCCGACATTGTCGCCAACGTTGTCGGCGATTGTGGCGGGGTTGCGTGGATCATCTTCCGGGATACCGGCCTCGACCTTACCGACGAGGTCACCGCCGACGTCGGCGCCCTTGGTGAAGATGCCGCCGCCGAGACGGGCGAAGATCGAGATCAGCGATGCGCCGAAGCCGAGAGCGACCAGGGAATCGATGACTTCACGCGAGGCGGGATCGTGGCCGAGCACGCCGGTGAGGATCAGGTAGTAGATGGAGACGCCAAGCAGCGCGAGGCCGGCGACCAGCATGCCGGTGATGGCGCCCGACTTGAAGGCGATGCCAAGCCCGGCGGCCAGGCTATGCGAGGCAGCCTGCGCGGTGCGCACATTGGCGCGAACCGAAACGTGCATGCCGATGAAGCCCGCAGCGCCCGAAAGCACGGCACCAACCAGAAAGCCGATCGCGGCCGTGGCGGAGAGCAGCAGCCAGGCGGCGATGAAGACGACGACGCCGACAATGGCGATCGCCGTATACTGGCGCGTCAGATAGGCCTGCGCGCCTTCGCGAATATATCCTGCAATTTCCTGCATGCGGGCGTTCCCCTGATCGGCTGATAGCACCGACCGGATTGCCCAGATGGCATAGACCACCGAAAGCAAGCCGCACGCTATTACGCATAAAAGAATCGTCATTTCGCTCTTTCCTCCAAAAGAGCCGGAGCTCACTCCCTCTCCGGCTGCGAACACGCCGTCCTCATTTCCTCCCACAGAAATGCTGCAACGCCGAGTGGAGATTGCGGGGAGGAAAACGGGACGTCAAGCCCGCAAGGGCTGAAAACCCTTACGGAGCAATGGGAAAGAGGAGATTAGCCAATCGGAGGAAGGAGCCGATTCTTGCGCGCGAAACGCTACTTTTTCTGATCGCCGCGAACCTGCTTGGCGATACGGTCGAGAACAGCGTTGACGAGCTTGGGCTCATCGTCGCTGAAGAACGCCTGGGCGATCTCGACATATTCGGTGACGATGACCGCGACCGGCACGTCCTTGCGGTCGAGAAGTTCGAAAACGCCGGCACGAAGGATGGCGCGAACGGTGCTGTCGAGACGCGACAGCGCCCAATCATCCTGCAACGCCGAGGCAACCAGCGGATCGAGGCGCTTCTGTTCGCGCACGACACCCGAGACGATCGAACGGAACCAGGAAGGGTCAGCCTTCAGGTAGGTTTCGCCATCCAGTTCCTGGCCGAGACGATGGGCTTCGTATTCGGCGACGATTTCGAGAACGCCGGTGCCGCCGATATCCATCTGATAGAGCGCCTGAACGGCGGCGAGACGCGCGGCGCCACGCTGGTTCGCTGCCTTGATCGGACGCTCTACGTTTTCGTTGCTCATGCCTTATGCACCCAGCTTTTTCTTCAGCTCGATCATGGTGAGAGCTGCGCGAGCGGCAAAGCCACCCTTGTCCTTATCCGAACGGCGTACGCGCGACCAAGCCTGCTCGTCGTTTTCGACAGTCAGGATGCCATTGCCGATGGCAATGGATTCGCTGACGGACAGGTCCATCAGAGCGCGCGAGGATTCGTTCGACACGATATCGAAGTGGTAGGTCTCGCCGCGGATGACCATGCCGAGCGCGACGTAGCCGTCGTAGTTCGTGCCGTCATTATCCGCTCCATCGAGAGCCATTGCAATCGCAGCCGGAATTTCCAGCGCGCCGGGAACGGTGACGACGTCATAGGTCGCGCCGGCTTCGGTCAATGCGAAGGTTGCGCCTTCCAGGAGCGCATCAGCCATGTCGTCGTAGAAACGTGCTTCAACGATCAAGATATGAGGAGCGGTTTCTCGCGCCATGGGTCACCTTCATTTCCTAGAGGATTTGTCGTTCGACAGGCGGCGGTCAAAACATGCCTTTGTCCGAATGGCAAGCAAATTCGGCTCATGGCTGCGGTGCAAAATCGCGAATCGTCCCGGCGAGTGCCGAGGTACTGGCGAGCCGCTGGGCCGAAAATGCCGCGCCGTGATCGATAACGGGTTGATTTCCCGCATGAAGTCATAGTTCCCTGAGGCAAAGGGAGACGAGAATGAACGATCAGCAAACACCCGTCGTCAACGTGAACGCACTCAACCTCGATCGCTGGAAGCAGGGGGAGCTTTATGAGAGCGCCGATATTTCGTTCGGGGCGATGCTCGGGCTGAAAGGGCTTGGCGTCAGCTATAACGAGGTACCCGCGGGCAAATCGGGCTGTCCCTTCCACAACCATCATGCGGAGGACGAGATGTTCTTCGTGATCGAGGGGACGGGCGAATATCGTTTCGGAACCGAGCGCTATCCGATCCGCAAGGGCGATGTGCTTGGCGCGCCGGCGGGCGGGCCGGAGACGGCGCACCAGATCATCAACACCGGCGAGACCCCGCTGATCTATCTCGGCATTTCGACGAAGGCCGCGACCGATATCGTCGAATACCCGGACTCGGGGAAGTTTCTTGCGAAGACGCGCCGCGAGGGATCACCCGACCGATCGTTTCGCGTGATGGGCCGGACCGGCGACGGTCTCGATTACTGGGATGGCGAGCCTGGGGCCTGACGAGGAAAGCGATCGCGATGGCCGAGATACCGACGATAGAGACCGAGCGGCTGATCCTGCGGCCGCACACAGTTGAGGATTTCGAGGCTTATCACGCGCTCTGGAGCAACGATGCGGTCGTGCGCTTCATCAGCGGGGTGGCGTCGACGCGGGAGCAGAGCTGGGGACGCATGCTGCGCGTCGCCGGTATGTGGCACCATATGGGCTTCGGCTTCCTCGCCATCGAAGAAAAAGAGAGCGGGAAGTTCGTGGGCGAAGCGGGCTTTCTTGAGATGAAGCGCGACATGCAGCCCGTCAGCACCGAGGGGACGCTGGAAACGGGCTGGGCGTTGATGCCGGAGGCTCAAGGCAAAGGCTACGCGACGGAAGCGCTGCGGGCTTTGATCGACTGGGCGGAGCATCGCTTTCCGGCACGGTCGATGAGCTGCATCATCGACCCCGACAATGCCGCCTCGCTGCGCCTTGCCGAAAAGCTCGGCTTTGGCGATGCGAGGCGGGCGCACTACAATGGCGAGGTTATTCTGCTTTCGCGACCGGGAACTCGGCCAACCTAGCGGCATAGCGCGCCATGGTGTCGACTTCGAAATTGACGAAATCGCCGGCCTGGCGCTTGCCCCAGGTCGTGACCTCGAGCGTGTGGCGAATAAGCAGAACGTCGAAGTCGGTGCCATCGACGGCATTGACCGTCAGCGATGTGCCATCGAGCGCGATCGAGCCCTTGGGCGCGACGAACTTTGCCAGATGCTCCGGCGCGCGGATGCGGAAACGGGTGGCATCGCCCTCTTCGGTCACGGAGAGGATCTCGGCCTTGCCGTCGACATGGCCCGAGACGATGTGGCCACCCAGTTCGTCACCGATCTTCAGCGAGCGCTCAAGGTTGACGGGGCTGCCCTCTGTCCAGGTGCCGATCGTCGTCAGGCGCAGTGCTTCTTCCCAGGCTTCCACCTCGAACCAGCGACCGTTGCTGCCCTCTTCGGGCAAGCCCGTGACGGTGAGGCAGATGCCGGAATGCGAGATCGAGGCGCCCATGTCGATGGTCGCCGGATCATAGCTGGTCGCCACGCGAAGCTTGATGCCTTCCTTGAGAGGCGAAACGGATTCGATCGTGCCGACGTCGGTGACAATGCCTGTAAACATCAAACTTCTCTTTCGTATTCGTCCAGGCTGTCGTCGCCAACTCTGCGCGTGCCCACATGCTTGAAATCGGATGGAATATCGGTTTTGCGGATCGGCGTTTCAATACCGCCTTGCCCAATCGTGCCCGGCCCCTGGTAGAGCAGGATGCGGTCGACATAGCCGGCCTCAAGGAACAGCCGCGCCGTCTTGGCGCCGCCTTCGACCAGCAGCGAGGAAATGCCGCGGGAGGCTAGTGCCGGGAGAAGCTGTTCCGGATGGTAGGGGTGGCAGTAGACGACTTCGACGCCGGATGCTTCGAGGGCTTGGCGGCGGGCTTCGAGTTGTGCGGTATTCTCGTTGGCGTTGGTGGGTGTGTTACCCCCCTCTGCCCTNNCTCCCCCCTTGTGGGGGAGATGTCCGGCAGGACAGAGGGGGGTAAATCTTGCTCTCCCGTCTCCGCCTCCGAAACCTCCTCACGCCCCACCACAATGACCGGCACCTGCCGCGCCGTCCGCACCAGCTTCGACGCCAACGGCAACTCCAGCAACGGATCAAGCACAACACGCACCGGAGAGCGGCCCTCGAGCCCCGGAATGCGCACCGTCAGTTCCGGATCGTCAGCAACGGCGGTCCCGATGCCGACAAGGATCGCATCCGTCTCGGCCCGCAGCTGCTGCACCTCGGCGCGCGCAGCGGGACCAGTGATCGCGATCTGGCCCGCGCCCAGGCGCCCGATCATGCCGTCTTGAGAAACGGCAAGCTTCAGAATCACATAGGGGCGGTTCTTCGTCTGGCGGGTGAGATAGGCGGCGAGCGAGTGGCGGCCCTCCTCTTCCAACAACCCGGTCTCGACGGTGATGCCGGCATCGCGGAGCATGCCGATGCCCCTGCCCGACACGCGCTCATCGGGATCGGTGACGCTGATGACGACGCGCGCCACGCCGGATGCGATCAGCGCATCGGCGCAGGGCGGCGTCTTTCCGTGGTGGGAGCATGGTTCGAGCGTGACATAGGCGGTGGCGCCGCGTGCCAGTTCACCTGCCTCGGCCAAGGCCTGCGGCTCGGCATGCGGGCGGCCGCCGACGGCGGTCGTGCCACGGCCGACGATCGTGCCGTCGCGCACGACGACGCAACCGACGGAGGGATTGGTGGATGTCTGGCCGAGATGGAGGAAACCCAGGCGGATCGCCTCCTGCATGAATTGCGCGTCGTCTGGCGAAGCGCTCATCGCTCAACTATCCAAGGGATCGCGAGCGATCTTGGCGTTGATCTCCGAGATCACCTTCTCGAAATCCTCGGCGTGGCTGAAATCGCGGTAGACCGAAGCGTAGCGCACGAAGCCGACGTCATCGAGGCTCTTCAGCGCTTCGAGAACCTGCAGGCCGATCTGCTCGGAGCTGATTTCGACTTCGCCGGAGCTTTCCAGGCGCCGCACGATGCCCGAGACCGCGCGTTCTATGCGGTCGCGGTCGACGGGGCGCTTGCGCAGCGCGATCTCGAAGGAACGCACCAGCTTGTCGCGATCGAAAGGCACCTTGCGGCCGGTCTTCTTCGAGACCATGAGCTCGCGCAGCTGCACGCGCTCGAAGGTCGTGAAACGACCGCCGCAATCAGGACAAATACGCCTGCGGCGGATGGACGTATTGTCCTCCGCCGGGCGTGAATCCTTGACCTGTGTGTCTTCCGATCCGCAGAATGGGCAGCGCATGCGCTATCCTTAGCCGATGTAGTCGTACATTGGGAAGCGGCCGGTGAGGTTCATCACCTTGTCGCGTACGGCTGCTTCGACGCTGGCATTGCCTTCGTCGGAATTGGCTGCCTTCAGGCCATCGAGAACCTCGACGATGAGATTGCCGATTTCCTTGAATTCCGCTTCCTTGAAGCCGCGCGTCGTGCCGGCAGGCGCGCCGAGGCGAACACCAGAGGTGACGAAGGGCTTTTCAGGGTCGAACGGGATGCCGTTCTTGTTGCAGGTGATGTAGGCACGGCCGAGGGCTGCTTCGGCGCGCTTGCCCGTCGCGTTCTTCTTGCGAAGGTCGACCAGCATCAGGTGGTTGTCGGTGCCGCCGGAGACGACGTCGAGGCCACCTGCGATCAGCGTATCGGCGAGCGCCTTGGCGTTCTTGACGATCTGGGCAGCATAGTCCTTGAACTCAGGCTGCAGCGCTTCACCGAAGGCAACGGCCTTGGCGGCGATGATGTGCATGAGCGGACCGCCCTGGAGACCCGGGAAGACGGCCGAGTTGAACTTCTTGGCCAGATCCTCGTCGTTGGTCAGGATGACACCACCGCGCGGGCCGCGCAGCGACTTGTGGGTCGTGGTGGTCGCAACGTGGCAGTGCGGGAACGGCGACGGATGCTGGCCACCGGCAACGAGACCGGCGATATGGGCCATGTCGACCATGAGGTAGGCGCCGACTTCATCGGCGATCTCGCGGAAGCGCTTCCAGTCCCAGATGCGGGAATAAGCGGTGCCGCCGGCGATGATCAGCTTCGGCTTGTGGGTGCGTGCCTTCTCGGCGACGTCGTCCATGTCGAGCAGGTTATCGCCTTCGCGAACGCCGTAGGAGACAACGTTGAACCACTTGCCGGACATGTTGACCGGCGAACCGTGGGTCAGGTGACCGCCCGAGTTGAGGTCGAGGCCCATGAAGGTGTCGCCCGGCTGCAGCAGCGCGAGGAAGACAGCCTGGTTCATCTGCGAACCGGAGTTCGGCTGAACGTTGGCGAAGTTGACGCCGAACAGCTTCTTGGCGCGTTCGATCGCGAGTTCTTCGGCGATATCGACAAACTGGCAGCCGCCATAGTAGCGCTTGCCCGGATAACCCTCGGCGTACTTGTTGGTCATGATGGAGCCCTGGGCTTCCAGAACCGCGCGGGAAACGATGTTTTCCGAGGCGATCAACTCGATCTCATGACGCTGGCGACCGAGTTCCTTTTGGATCGAACCGAAGATTTCCGGATCGGTGTCGGCAAGCGAGCGATTGAAGAAGGTCTGGGTAGAAGCATTGGTCATCGGCGGGCTCCTTAACTGGAATGCGCTAGGCTATTAGCGCCCTGCCCGTTCAAGGGCAATACGGAGAGCGACATTTGCTGGGCAATCTACGCGCAACAAAAAACCGCGCCATGAAAGACGCGGTTTTTTTAATTCCAACGCAGCTTTCGGCTATTACTGAACCGGCTGCTCCATGCCTGCGGTCGTGTCGAGCGCGAGTTCGGCGTTACCGTCCATCTGGTAGATATCGTCGCGGAACTGCACGATACCGTCAGGCATGCCCCAGGCGGAGATGTAGACGAAGTACACAGGCACTTCCTCGGCCAGCTTGATCGGCGTGTTGACGCGGGTGGTGATCACCTGCTCCATCTGCTGGCGAGACCACGGAGGTGTATCGCGCAGCAGCCAGGTGGTCAGGTCGCGAACGTTCTGAACGCGCACGCAGCCGGAGGATTCGAAGCGCATGAGCTTGTTGAACAGGCCCTGCTGCGGCGTGTCGTGCATGTACTCGCCGTTCTTGTTGTAGAAGTTGATCTTCGTCGAGGCCATGGCGTTGATCTTGCCCGGGTCCTGACGGAACATCAGGTTCGGCGCCTTTTCAGCGTTCCAGTCGATCGTCTCAGGGGCTACTTCCGTGCCCTTGCCGTCGATCAGACGAATGTTGTTCTTCGTCAGGTAGGTCGGGTCCTTGCGCATCAGCGGCACGATGTCCTTTTCGACGATCGAGCGCGGCGCGGTCCAGTAAGGATTGAGGATGACCTCGTAGATCTTCGAGTTGACCAGGTGTGTCGGACGGCTGAGGCGGCCGACAACCGCGTTGTGGCGCGTCACGACGCTGCCGTCCTCGATGCCTTCGACATAAGCAGCCGGGATGTTGACCATCACGTGGCGACGGCCGAGCTCTTCCGGGAAGGTCTGCAGGCGGATCAGGTTGGTGTTCAGCTGCTGCAGGCGCACGTCGGCTGGGATGTTCATCGCCTTCAGCGTGAATTCACCAAGCACGCCGTCGGCCGGGAGACCATGACGTGCCTGGAAGCGCTTGACCGCACCATCGACGTAGGAATCAAACGACGAGGACATGCCGGCTTCCTGCGGCAGGTCGCCGGTAACGAAGAGGCGCTGGCGCAGGGCCTGGACGGACTGATCGGTGACGCCGATCTGCAGGCGCTGCTGGCCCGGGTTGACCTGCGGCCAACCGCCTGCGGATGCGATCTGCTGATACTGGGCAATCGCCTGCTGAATGCTGGGGACGGACTGCGGTCCGAGGATCGGGGTGTTCGACACCACGGCGGTTGCCGTACGGGACGCTGCCTTCGCATCGAACTGGTCGTCCCAGTCACCGCGCTCCGGTGCATTGATCAGCGAATCGATTGCCGATTGCGCCAGTGCCGGCGCCGCGACCGAGCTTGCGCCAACGGCTGCGGCCGAAGCAAGAAATGCCCGCCGAGAGAGAGCTTCAGTACCTGTTTTTTTAGACATGCATCCCAACCACAATAATGCCGCCGCTTGAGAGACCGGTGGCTTTGCCCTTCGTCACCGCGAATAACGCAGTCACTACCCATCCGTTGCCACGGCGCACCTCAAATTCTCGCTGCCGGCGATCACATGATCGCGAGCAGGAAAGGCGAGGTTATCAAAACCCCGGATTCGAAAAGCGCCGATTGCCGTGTATTTCCGCTGCCATGCTAATATGGCCAATTCGTGTCTCCGCCGAAAAGTGCAACTTTCGATAGCGATCGAAGCGAAGAATGAACCAAACCATTGCAAGGATTCTGCCGGCTAATAGCGGCTAAAAGGCGGCTTGAATACAGGGGTTTAAGGCTCGAAGCGCGGTTGGCTGGCCATGCGTTGCAAAGATGCCACGTCGGCGCAAACGGCAAAGCCGGACGCGCAGGGAAACGCATCCGGCTTTCTTTGACCTTGGAGAGGTCTTGTTGCTTAGAGACGATACATGATCGAGTCGTTCCAGAAGCGGTCGAGACGGGTCAGCAGCTTGTTCATCTGCGCGAACTCGTCGGTGCCGATGCCGCCGACCTTGTCGATCGATGCCGTGTGGCGCTCATAGAGCTTGGCAACCGTCTCGGCGATTTCCTGGCCGGTTTCCGTCAGGCTGATGCGGACCGAGCGACGGTCGATGCGCGAGCGCTGGTGGTTGATGAAGCCGAGGTCGACGAGCTTCTTGACGTTGTAGGAAACGTTGGAGCCCAGGTAGTAACCGCGAGAGCGAAGTTCGCCGGCGGTCAGTTCCGAGTTGCCGATGTTGAAGAGGAGGAGAGCCTGGATGGCGTTGACGTCGCTGCGACCCTGACGGTCGAATTCGTCCTTGATGACATCCAGAAGACGACGGTGAAGACGTTCAACAAGATGAAGGGATTCCATGTAAAGATCGCGGATACCCAGGTCCTGCTGTTCACGGAAGTTCGATACCGCCTGCGGCTTGATTTTCGTATTCATGATGACTGCCTCACTGTTTTGTTTGGCGGTGTTGGTTGTCTTCCCGCCTTGAGACAGACCCTATCGAATACAGATAAAATTCTACTTAAACTGCAGGCTTAACAGTGCCTTACCAAAACGCGCTGTTGTATCAGGGTAAATCAACGCTTACCTGCTGCCGGCGCCGGCGCTTCTCCTGCCAGAGCAAAAAGCGGAAAACAGCGTAGATAATGGCCACTGCCGCATGCAGGAGAATGATGAGTTTGTTGGCTCCGAAAATCTCCGGAAGAAAGCCATACATTATGATCTGGCCACCGGCCGCGAGCACCCAGATGACGGGTCCCCAGGAGACAGCCAGCCAGAGCCCGAGGGCAGCCACGGGAAACAGAACCGCAAGGCTGGTGCTCGCCACCTTCCACGGCAGGCTCAGAAGATCGAAGCGTCCCGCACCGATCAGCGAGTAGCCGACAAGCATCGCCCAATACTGCAATCCGAACCAGAAACACGAGATCGCGATCAGGCGCAGGAACAGGACAAAGAGAACGCCGGTGAGCGTGCTTTTCGGTATGGTCGGAGAATCAGCGTTCATGGGTCAGACAATAGGAGTGCTGCGGCGTCTTCGCCAGCGGTTGATCGCAAGCTGTTGACTGGTTGCGGCCATTCGCCCGGTTTGGATTTGTCGGATGGCATGATAATGAGCGCAGCAACAATTGGAACTGCCAAGAGCTGGAACGATCATGCAGGACAAGACACACCTCGTCGATGAAATCACGGGCCACCGCCGGATGCGGCGCAACCGCAAGGCCGACTGGACGCGCCGGATGGTGCAGGAGAACCGGCTGACGGTCGACGATCTGATCTGGCCGGTCTTCGTGGTTCCGGGTTCCGGCATCGTCGAGCCGATCCCCGCCATGCCGGGTGTCAACCGCATGAGCGTCGACAAGCTGGTGGAAGCCACCAAGGAAGCGGCCGATCTCGGCATTCCCGCGATCGCGACCTTCCCGAATATCGAGATGTCGCTGCGCGACGAGACCGGCTCCAACAGCCTGGAAGCGAACAACCTGATCAACCAGGCGACGGCCGCCATCAAGAAGGCCGTGCCGAATATCGGCGTCATCACCGACGTGGCACTCGATCCGTTCACCAGCCACGGCCATGACGGCATCCTGCGCGGCAACGAGATCGTCAATGACGAGACGGTCGAGCAGGTGGCACGTGCAGCGGTCATGCAGGCCGATGCCGGCTCAGACATCATCTCGCCGTCCGAAATGATGGACGGCCGCATCGGCGCGATCCGCCGGGCGCTTGACGCCGCCGGGCACCAGGATGTCGGGATCATGAGCTACGCGACGAAGTTCGCCTCCGCCTTCTATGGTCCCTACCGCGAGGCGATCTCGACCGGCGGACTGCTGAAGGGCGACAAGAAGAGCTACTATATCGACCCAGCCAATGGCACGGAAGCGATCCGCGACGCCGCACTCGACGTCGAGGAAGGCGCCGACATGCTGATGGTCAAGCCCGGCCTGCCCTATATCGACATCTGCTGGCGGATGAAGGAAGCCTTCGGCCTTCCGACCTTCGCCTATCAGGTGTCGGGCGAATATTCGCAGATCAAGGCGGCAGCGATGAACGGCTGGATCGACGGCGAAAAGGCGATGCTTGAGACGCTGCTTGCCTTCAAGCGCGCCGGCTGCGACGGCATCCTCACCTATTTTTCCATCGAGGTTGCCAAGATCCTCGCCAAACGCTGATCGCTTCGCGCTAATATTGCATTCGCAGAGAGCGTCACCATATCAGCGGTAGCCACTCTCGAAAGGAGACCGTAACGATGTCGCTCAACCCGAACCCGCTCTATGCCGCACCTGACGATTGGCGCGCCTATAGCGGCACGCTGAGCCGGCGCGTTTTTGCGTTCATCCTCGACTATGTGATCATTCTGCTGCTCTGCATTCCGGCAGCGGTCATCCTGTTCTTCCTGTCGATCGTCACGCTCGGCCTCGGTTTCTTTCTTTATCCGGCGCTGTTCGTGATCGTCGCGGGCCTGTATTTCGGCTTCACGGTCGGCGGCTCGAGCCAGGCATCGCTTGGCATGCGGGCGATGGGGATTGCGATCGTGCGCGTCGACGGGCGGGAGATGGATTTCCTGACGGCGATCGTTCACCTGGCGCTGTTCTGGATCCTGAACTCGGTTCTGACGCCGCTGATTCTGCTGGTCGGCCTGTTCACCGAACGCAGCCGCCTGCTGCACGATTTTCTCGTCGGCACGGTGACGGTCAGAACCGCCTGAGATTGATCAAGTCTCTGAAATAAGCGGATTTCCCCTCCTTTTGAGGGGAAATTTTCGGCCAATATCCGAAAGTATAATCGGTTACAAAGCGCGGCGCACTGCCGCGCTGTTGACGTTTTCTTTTCTTAAGTCATGCTGTCATTTCAGCATGCAACCTAAGGACATCTCAGCAGCAGATGAATACGCAGACCACGCCATCTCCGCAGTTTTATCTGACGGCCCCGGCTGCCTGCCCTTACCTTGCGCATGAGATGGAAAGAAAGGTTTTTACGCATCTCGTCGGGCCCCGCGCCGCCGAGATGAATGACATCCTGACGCAAGGCGGATTTCGCCGCTCTCAGAACATCGCCTACCGCCCGGCCTGCGAGGCTTGCCGGGCCTGCGTGTCTGTTCGCATCCTTGCCGACGAGTTCGAGCCGACCAAGTCGATGAAGCGGGTGCTCGCCACCAACTCCGATATCATCTCGACCGAATTTCCGGCGCAGCCATCGAGCGAGCAATATTCGCTGTTTCGTCGCTACCTCGACTATCGCCACCAGCAGGGCGGCATGTCTGACATGACGGTGCTCGACTATGCGATCATGGTCGAGGACACCCATGTCAACACCAAGATCATCGAGTATCGCCGGCGTGTGGAAGGCTCGGGGCTGGAAACGCGGCCAAGCGGCGAGCTGATCGCGGCGGCCCTGACCGACACGATGAGCGACGGGCTCTCGATGGTCTATTCCTACTTCAATCCCGATCTCGACAAGCGCTCGCTCGGCACCTTCATGATCCTCGACCACATCAGGCGGACAAAGGCGCTCGGCCTGCCGCATGTCTATCTCGGCTACTGGGTTCAAGGCTCGCGGAAAATGGACTACAAGACCCGCTACCAGCCGCAGGAACACCTGACCGCGCGCGGCTGGGAGCGTTTCGATCCCACATCCCTTCCCGAAGGTAGCCAGCCCTAAATGCCCCTCCCTACCCTTTCCGATCATCGGAAGGGCCTGCTGCTGACGGCGATCGGCGGCCTTGCGCTCTCCATGGACATTCCGCTCGTACGCCTCGCCCATGGCGACATGTGGTCGATCGTCGGCATGCGCAGCATCACGACGGTTGCCGTGACTTTGCTGATCCTTTGCGCGATCCGGTGGGTGAAGGGAAGCTGGCCGGCGATGGTGCCCGGTCGAGCGGGCCTTCTTGCGGGATTTCTCTATGGGCTCTCGACCATCACATTCCTGCTTGCGGTGTTTAACACGACCACCGCCAACGTCGTCTTCATTGTCGCCTTCAATCCGATGTTCGGCGCGCTGCTGTCATGGCTGTTCCTGAAGGAGCGCCCACCGTTGTCGACGCTCGTGACCATGGCTGTAATGATCCTTGGCGTAGGCCTGATTGTCGGCGACGGCTTGGCCGGCGGCCACAGCTTTGGCGATGCGATGGCGCTTTTGACGGCGCTGGTGCTCGCTGGCGCGATTACCGTCGGGCGCGCATCGCGTCGCGCCATGGGTTTCGTGCCGTTGCTTGCCGCGGCCTTTCCCGCCGCTCTGGGCATTGCGAACGCTTTGCCGGCAGGTCTCGTGATCGAGCATCCCGCCTGGATCATTTTCAACGGCGCGATCCTGATGCCGGTGTCGTTCTGGTGTCTTGCCAGCGGCCCGCGTTATCTTTCGGCACCCGAGGTCGGCATGTTCTACCTGCTCGAGACCATTCTGGCACCGATCTGGATCTGGCTGATCTTCGCGGAAACGCCGCCGGTCATGACGTTGATCGGCGGCTCCATCCTCGTCATCGCGATTATGGTGCACTCGCTTTGGATGGTTCGGAAACAGCCTGGGACGCAACAAGCTCCGGCAGCTTGACCGTGTGAGCCGCATCGAGCTCGCGCTCCAGACCGTTCAGCACATGCGTCCAGCCGCGATGGGTCTGCTCTTCGAAGGCTGACCATTCGGCACACATTTCATGCGACAGCGTCAGGCGCGTGCCCTCCCCCAGCGGTTCGATTTCGACGCGGATGCGATCGGCATTGTGATCGTGTTCGGCGACCGAAAACGAGAACACCATCAGGCGCGGCCGGCGCATTTCGAGAAATACGCCATAATGAACGGCATCGCCGGTCGGCCGCCTGTCGATGACGAGAAAATGGCCGCCGACGCGCGGCTCGATATCGGCACGGATGACCCTGCCGTCATCGGTGGCGAAGAGGAAGCGTTTGGCGATTTCGGGATTGAGCCAGGCGTCGTAGACCTCGCAGGGCGAGGCATTGTAGGTGTGGCCGACTGAAAGCGTAATGGTCTTGCAGGCACTCATCAACATTCCTCCGTGATCGGACCTCCATGATCGGACATGCCGCCTTCCCACGAAGGCGCCACATACGATCATTCCGTCCGCCTTCGGAATGATGTTTGTCCATGTTGTGATTACAGGACAGAACTAGAGGAAATGCCCCGCTCGCCAAGAGCGGGGCGCTGATATATTTCAGCCGGCGAACTTGCCGCTGCGGGGGAAGCCCTTGGGAACGGTGCGGCCGGCCGAAGCGCGGTCGGCGAGCCATTCGGCGAGCTCTTCCTTGTTCTTACTGAACGTACGGCCGGCGCTGTCTTCCCAGACAAGGCCATCCGCGATCGCAAGGCAGCGAACGTCGGAAATGCCGCCATCCTTGTAGCGCTGCAGGCGAACGCCCTTGCCGCGCGACATTTCCGGAACCTGATCCAGCGGGAAGACCAGCAGCTTGCGGTTTTCGCCAACCACGGCGATGTGGTCGCCGGAGACGGGCACGAGCAGCTTGGTTTCGTCGGGCATGGAGACGTTCATGATCTGCTTGCCCTTGCGGGTGTTGGCGACCATGTCGGTCTCGGCGACGACGAAGCCATTGCCGGCCGTCGAGACGATCATCTGCTTGCGCTGCGGATCGTGGACGAATGCCGTCAGCACGTCCTGGTCGTTGTCCATGTCGATCATGATACGCAACGGCTCGCCATGGCCGCGGCCACCCGGCAGCTTGTCGCCGCCAAGCGTGAAGGCCTTGCCGCCGGTGGTGATGACAAGGATCTTGTCCGTCGTCTGCGCCGGGAACGCGATCCTCAGCGCGTCGCCTTCCTTGAAGGTCAGCGTCGCGGTGTCAGAGATATGGCCCTTCAGCGCGCGGATCCAGCCCTTTTCGGAAACGACGACGGTGATCGGCTCTTTCTCGATCATCGCCTGCTGGATAGCCTGCTCGTCGGCATCCGGCGCTTCGGCGAACTGGGTGCGACGGCGGCCAAGTTCGGTCGCCTTGGCGAACTTCTTCTTCACCTCGCCGATTTCCCAGGCAACGGTCTGCCACTGCTTGTCCTCGGAGGCGAGCAGCGCTTCGATCTCGGCCTTTTCCTTGCTCAGAGCGTCGAACTCGGTGCGGATCTCGAACTCTTCGAGCTTGCGCAAGGAGCGCAGGCGCATGTTGAGAATGGCTTCGACCTGGATCTCGGTCAGCGACCAGCGCGCGACCATGACGGGCTTGGGCTCATCTTCCTCGCGGATGATGCGGATCACCTCGTCGATGTTGAGGTAGGCGATCAGCAGGCCGCCCAGGACTTCCAGGCGACGCTCGATGGCGGCAAGGCGGAAGCGCGAACGGCGCTGAAGCACGTCGCGGCGGTGATCCAACCATTCCTTCAGGACCTCGTTCAGGGCCATGACGCGCGGAATGCGGCCCATGGAGAGAACGTTCATGTTCAGCGGGAAACGGCTTTCGAGTTCCGTCAGCTTGAACATGGATTCCATGAGGATGGTCGGGTCGACGGTGCGGTTCTTCGGGACCAGCACGACGCGGACGTCTTCGGCCGACTCGTCGCGAATGTCTTCCAGCAGCGGCAGCTTGCGGGCGATCAAGAGCTCGGCGATCTTCTCGATCAGGCGCGACTTCTGCACCTGGAACGGGATTTCCGTGATGATGATCTGATAGCCGCCACGGCCGAGATCCTCGGTCTCCCACTTGGCGCGCGTGCGGAAGCCGCCGCGGCCGGTCTTGTAGGCGTCGATGATCGTCTGTCGGTCGTCGATGATGATGCCGCCGGTCGGGAAATCCGGACCCGGAATGAACTGCTCCACCAGCGTCTCGACCGTCGCATCCGGATGCTTGATCAGATGCAGCGCCGCGTCGCACAGTTCATGTGCGTTGTGCGACGGAATAGAGGTCGCCATGCCGACGGCGATGCCCGACGAGCCGTTGGCGAGAAGGTTCGGGAAGGCGCCAGGGAGAACCGTCGGCTCCTGGTCTTCTTCGTTGTAGGTCAGCCGGAAATCGACGGCGTCCTGATCGACACCCTCGAGCAGCAGCCCGGCGACATCTGTCATGCGGGCTTCGGTGTATCGATAGGCAGCAGCGCTATCGCCATCGATGTTGCCGAAGTTTCCCTGCCCGTCGACGACAGGATAACGCTGCGAGAAATCCTGGGCGAGACGAACCAGCGCATCGTAGACCGACTGGTCGCCGTGCGGGTGGAATTTACCGATGACGTCACCGACGATACGGGCGCATTTCTTGAAGGCCGAGTTCGGGCGGATGCCCATCTCGCTCATCGCATGGATGATGCGGCGATGAACCGGCTTCAGGCCGTCGCGAACGTCGGGCAGCGCGCGGTGCATGATGGTCGACAGCGCATAGGCGAGATAACGCTCTTCGAGCGCCGCCTTCAGGTCGATCGGAAGAATGCTGTCATCGTCTCCGCCAGAGGGCGGCAAAATCTCTTGTCCCATACCTTCTGACTAACCGAGATGGTTGATGTGAGCAAGGAATCCGGGCATTGCGGCTGTGGATGAAGTCCCCGAACAGAAAGAAAACGACCGCTAAAACCTTTCTGCCCGAATTTGGACTTTGTTTGCTTATCCCTTCAACATAATTTTAGAAAACACGAAATATAAACCGGCACAAATCCACCGTAGATTGACGGCCAACCGCCCACCTGGATCTGAGGAACACCAATGACATTTTACCGGACGACACGGCTCATGCTTTCGGGCGTGGCATTCCTTTCTCTCGCAGGCTCCGCTTTCGCGCTCGATGGCCAGGACCTGCTGAAGAAGATCAATGCCGCCTACACGCTGCAGGGCGGCACGCTCGCAGCCGATGGCGTCGATGTCGACGGCAAGACCGTCACGCTGAAGAACGCCAGCTTCAAGCCGAATAACGGCGGCGCTCTGCCGATCGGCGAAATCACGCTGTCGGGCGTCGAGGAAGATGACGACGGTGGCTACTACATCGAAGAAGCAGCCTTCCCCGACATCAACACCACCAATGACGGCGCGACGCTGACCGTGAGCGAACTGACGCTCGGCGGCATCTCCATTCCTGCCGATGCCAAGGGCGAAGGCCTCTCCTCCATGCTGCTCTACGAGAGCGCCCACAGCGGTCCGCTGAAGGTCGTCAAGGATGGCGCCGAAGTGTTCTCGCTCGGTGGCAGCGATGTGAACCTGACGCTGCGCGAAGACGAGTCCGGCTTCGATTTCGACGGCGCCTTCAAGAGCCTCAAGGCCGACCTCAGCAAGGCGGCCGATCCGCAGAGCAAGGAAGCGATCGAGAAGCTGGCGCTGCAGCAGGTCAATGGCGACATCACCATGAAGGGCGCCTGGGACTTGGCACCGGGCACGATCGACGTATCCGAGTTCGCCTTCGATTTCAGCAATGTCGGCAAGCTCAACCTCGCCTTCAAGGTCAATGGCTATACGCTCGCCTTCGTGAAGTCGCTGCAGGAAGCCGCCCAGCAGGCGGAAGCCAACCAGAACAAGGACCAGGCCCAGCAGGCCTTCGGCCTTGCCATGCTTGGCCTGTTGCAGCAGCTGTCCTTCGAAAGCGCTCAGATCCGCTTCGACGACGCCTCGATCACCAAGCGCGCTCTCGACTATGCCGGCAGCCAGCAGGGCATGTCGGGCAAGCAGATGGCGGACTCGCTGAAGGCGATGGCGCCGATCATGCTGGCACAGCTCAACATCCCCGAGCTGCAGAACGCCGTATCGGCCGCCGTCAACACCTTCCTCGACGACCCGAAGAGCCTGACGGTCAACGCCGCACCGGAAAAACCCGTGCCGTTCCCGATGATCATGGGTGCCGCCATGGGCGCACCGAACACGCTGCCGCAGGTGCTCGGCGTGAAGGTTTCGGCGAACGATTGATCGTTGCCGCATGAATGAGAAAGGCCTGGCGCGCATTGCTCGCCGGGCCTTTCTTCATCGTATGCTGTGGCGTTTCAATTCGCTGATCGCGTGATCGGCTGCTGCCAAGAGCTCGTCGGCACCCGCACCGTCACGCGCCTGGACCGACATTCCCTGAACCATGGCGCCGAGAAAACGGGCAAGCGAGCCGGCATCGGTGTCGGCGCGCATATCGCCCTCCTCTACCCCACGCTCGATACGCGCCTGGAACGCGCCGAGCGTTTGCAGCCGCAGGGATGAGACGTGAAAGGCGATGTCCTCGTTTTCCGCCGCGCAGTTCAGCACCGCCGTCGAGATCATGCAGCCCTTGGGGTGTTCGGCTGCCGTGAACAGGAACGCGGAGTTCCGCAGAAAACGCGTGAAAGCCGTTACCGTATCGATCTTTTCCTGCAACGGATTGCCCGGCTCCTGCCGTGGCATGCGGCGGTACTGGTCGAGCGTCTCGCGATAGAGATCAGCCTTTGAGCGGAAGGCCGCGTAGAGGCTTTGAGGGGTAATCCCCATGGACGCCGTCAGATCGGCGATCGACGAGCCGTCGTAGCCGTGCTGCCAGAAGACGTCACGCGCCGCCGCCAGAACGACCTCCCTGTCGAAAGCGGGCGGGCGACCGCGCTTGCGTTGAGTGTCAGGTTTCGAACTTTCTGTATTTTTCACAACGTTCACTCTGGAATTATCTTACGATCCGCTATATTCAGGAATGGTCATTGTGATTATAGAAGGTTTGATCTCATGAGTCTTCCCCCAGACATCAAGATTGATAACGCGGCGGTATCCTTCGGCGCGGGCGTCGATAAGGCAATCGATGCCGCACTTGCCGACAAGCGGCTGGTGGGCGCCGTGGTCCTGATCATGCAAGATGGAAAGCCGGTCTACCGGCGCGCAGCCGGGTTGGCGGACCGGGAAGCCGGACGGACGATGACCGAGGACACGATCTTCCGCCTTGCCTCGGTCACCAAGCCGATCGTGACGATTGCCGCCATGCGACTGGTCGAACAGGGTCGGATGGGTTTGGACGATCCGATCACACGCTGGCTGCCCGACTTCCGCCCTCGGCTTGCCGATGGCGGGGAAGCGGTCATCCGCCTTCGCCATCTGCTCACCCACACCGCAGGCCTCAGCTACTGCTTCATCGACGA
This sequence comes from Hyphomicrobiales bacterium, assembly GCA_900465665.1. GTDB lineage: Bacteria > Pseudomonadota > Alphaproteobacteria > Rhizobiales > Rhizobiaceae > Rhizobium. Next base: position 28,260 of record UBJO01000071.1, on the reverse strand, counting down.
GGATGGTCCCTATACCCGCGCCGGCGTTTCGGACGGCATCGGCGAGCCTGGAATGGCGCTCGCGGAGAACCTGAAGCGCATTGCGAGTGCACCGCTGCGGTTCGCGCCGGGCGAAGGCTGGTGCTACTCTCTGGCGATCGACGTTCTCGGCGGCGTCATCGAGCAGGAAATGGCCATGTCGCTCGACGATGCGGTCGCGGAACTCGTCACCGGCCCGCTCGGGCTTACAGACACCGCGTTTTCGGTGCGCGACCGGCAGCGATTGGCGGCCGCCTACTTCAACGCCTCGCCCGAGCCGGAGCGGATGGGACAGGAAGCCGTCATTCCCGCGCTGACGGGTTCAGTGCGGTTTGCGCCGGACCGGATCTTCGACCCTTCCTCCTATCACTCCGGCGGCGCAGGAATGGCGGGCACGGCGGACGATGTACTCCGCATTCTCGAAACCATCCGCCAGGGCGGTGGCGCGTTGCTATCTACGGAAACGGTCGCGACCATGATGACCGACCAGGCCAACGGTCTGCGGCAGCAGGTAGAGCCCGGCTCGGGCTTCGGCTTCGGCTGGGCCGTGGTGACCGATCCAGATGCCGCGCAGGTTCCGCTGTCTCGCGGCAGCCTGCAATGGGGCGGGGTTTATGGTCACAGCTGGTTCGTGGATCCGACAAGGAAGCTGACGGTGGTCGCGCTCACCAACACGACGCTGGAGGGCATGTGGGGCCGGTTCACCGTAGACCTCAAACAGGCGATCTACGCGGCTCTCTGACATTGTCCGGAAACGAGAAAAGCCCGACTTGCGCCGGGCTTTTCTCATTCAAGCGATGTTCGCTTAGTCCTTCTTGACCGGCGGCATGACGCGCAGCGACAGTTCCATCAGTTGCTTCGGCGTTGCCGGCGACGGGGCGTTCATCAGGAGGTCCTGCGCCTGCTGGTTCATCGGGAACAGCGTGATCTCGCGCAGGTTCTTGGCGCCGAGCAGCAGCATCACGACACGGTCGATACCGAAAGCGCAGCCGCCGTGCGGAGGCGCGCCGTATTGGAAGGCACGGTACATGCCGCCGAAGCGCTCTTCGACATCCGTCTGGCTGAGGCCGACCAGTTCGAAGGCCTTGACCATGGCTTCCGGTGACTGGTTACGGATCGAGCCCGAGGCGATCTCGAAGCCGTTGCAGACGGCGTCGTACTGGTAGGCCTTGAGCGACAGCGGATCCTGGCTCTGCAGCGCTTCCAGACCACCCTGCGGCATCGAAAAGGGGTTGTGGGCGAAATCGATCTTCTTGTCTTCCTCGCTCCATTCGTAGAACGGGAAGTCGATGATCCAGCACAGTTCGAAGCGATCGCGGTCAACGAGGTTCAGGTCTTCACCCGCCTTGGTGCGCGCTTCGCCCGCGAACTTGTAGAACTTCGCCGGTTCGCCAGCGACGAAGAAGGCGGCGTCGCCTGCTTCAAGGCCGAGCTGGACGCGGAGCGCTTCAGTGCGCTCTTCGCCGATGTTCTTGGCGAGCGGACCGGAACCGCCGACCTTGCCGTCTTCTTCCTTCCAGAAGATGTAGCCGAGGCCCGGCTGGCCAAGCGACTGCGCCCAGGCGTTCATGCGGTCGCAGAATGCTCTGGAGCCGCCGGTCTTGGCGGGAATCGCCCAGACTTCGACCTTCGGGTTCGAGGCGATCATGCCGGCGAACACCTTGAAACCGGAGCCTGCGAAGTGCTCGGTGACGGCCTGCATCTCGATCGGGTTACGCAGGTCCGGCTTGTCGGAGCCGTACTTGCGGATCGCGACGTCATAGGGGATGCGCGGCCATTCCTTGGTGACCGGCTTGCCTTCGGCGAACTGCTCGAAGACGGAGGTCATGATCGGGGCCATCGTGTCCCAGACGTCTTCCTGGGTGACGAAGCTCATTTCCAGGTCGAGTTGGTAGAATTCGCCCGGCAGGCGGTCGGCGCGCGGGTCTTCATCGCGGAAGCACGGCGCGATCTGGAAGTAGCGGTCGAAACCGGCAACCATCAGGAGCTGCTTGTACTGCTGCGGCGCCTGCGGCAGGGCGAAGAACTGGCCGGGGTGGATACGCGACGGCACGAGGAAGTCGCGCGCGCCTTCCGGCGAGGACGCCGTCAGGATCGGGGTCGTGTATTCGCCGAAGCCGGCCGACGTCATGCGGTTGCGGATGTCGGAAATGATCTGGCTGCGCTTGACGATGTTCTTGTGCAGCGTCTCGCGGCGCAGGTCGAGGAAGCGGTACTTGAGGCGGATGTCCTCAGGATAATCCGGCTCGCCGAAGACCGGCAGCGGTAGTTCCTTGGCTTCGGAGAGCACTTCGATCTCCTGGGCGTAGAGTTCGATCTCGCCGGTCGCCATGTTCTTGTTGACGGTGTCTTCCGAGCGCGCCTTGACGACGCCGTCGATGCGGATGACCCACTCGCCGCGAACGGTTTCGGCGATCTTGAAGGCCGGGCTATCCGGGTCGGCGACGACCTGGGTCATGCCGTAATGGTCGCGAAGGTCGATGAAGAGAACGCCGCCATGGTCACGAACGCGGTGGACCCAGCCGGAAATCCGGACATTGGCGCCGACATCCGCCTTGCGGAGGGCTGCACATGTGTGGCTGCGGTAACGATGCATCATCTCAATTTCCAGTATTTGGCTTGAAGACGGCAGCAGGGGCTTCAAAAGCTCTCTCGCGCCGACAAGAAAATCGGGCGGAAAAGCGCATGGACGGCCTGATTTGTCAAGACTTGGCACGGCCCACGCGCGCTTTGCGCCCGGTTTTCGGCGTGGTTGCAACCTTATCATATGCCAAGCTCTGCGGCAGTTTGGCTGCACGAGGCATATTGCTGAAGGTCGCGGTCAACTTTAAAGAGGACGTATCATTCTTCTCCGGAGTCCCGCCATGCCCCTCCTCACCCGCCGCAACCTTCTGAAGGCTTCCGCCGTCGCTGGCGCATACGGGGTGGGTATCGGCATTGCCGGCAAGTTCGGCCTGGCGGAAGCAGCACCAGAGCCGCAGATGCTGAAAGCGCTGAAGACACAGGCGACGCTGACCGATGCCGGTGTGACCAAGAACATCATGACTTGGGGTAATCCGGGGAACGATGCGGGAATGCCGCCGGTGCTGCGGATGACCAAGGGCAAGCCCTATGCGGCGCGGCTCACCAACACGCTCGACGAACCGACCACCATCCACTGGCATGGCCTGCGCATTCCCAACAAGATGGACGGCGTGCCGTTCATGACGCAGCCCTATGTCTATACCGGCGACAGCTTCGACTACGCCTTCACGCCGCCCGATGCCGGCACCTTCTGGTATCATCCGCACTGCAACACGCTGGCGCAGATGGGACAGGGCATGACCGGCGTGATCGTGGTCGAGGATGCGGCCGACCCCACATTCGATTCCGAAGTGGTGCTGAACCTCCGCGACTGGCGCCTCGGCGGCGACGGCCAGTTCATTGCCGCGTTCCGACCGCGTGACGCGGCGAAGACCGGCACCTACGGCACGGTGCGCACCGCGAACTGGCACCAGGAACCGCAATATGACGCGCCGGCCGGCGGCCTGATCCGCCTGCGCATCGCCGTCACCGACGTCACGCGCATCTTCTCGCTGAAGATGGAGGGGGCCGAGGCGACCGTGATCGCGATCGACGGCAATCCCGTGCCGAAGCGCTTCCCGCTCGACCTGCTTTTGATCGGCCCCGGCCAGCGGCTCGATCTTGCCGTTCGGATGCCCGATACCGAAGGTGCGGTTGCGACGCTGGAGGACATTCGCGGGACCACGCCGAAAACGATCGCCAAGCTGCGTTCGGTGGGCACCTCGCTGAAGCGCAATGTCGGCGATCTCGCGGCACTCGCGGAGAACCCCGTCGCGAAGGCTGACATCTCCACGGCGGAGAAGATCTCGGTCGTGCTTAGCGCCACCGCCGAGAATGCGCCGGTCGACAGCATCTGCGGGACGCTGGGCTACAGCTTCTGGGCGATCAACAAGGTGCCGTGGCCGGGCGACACGAGCGACCCGACTGCACCGCTTTCGGAACTGAAGCTCGGTAAGAGCTATATCCTGCAGCTGGAGAACGTGACGCCGCATACGCATCCGATCCACCTGCACGGGATGAGCTTCACGGTGCTCTCATCGTCCACGCGAGAGGTCATGCCGCTCGTCACCGACACCTATCTGGTACAGCCGGACGAGAAGGTGCAGCTAGCCTTCGTCGCCGACAATCTCGGCGATTGGCTGTTGCATTGCCACATCATCGAGCATCAGAAGACCGGCATGACGAGTTATGTCAGGGTTGTTTGACCACTCTTTGCCGGTAGCGGTTGACATATCGGGCCGAAAGGAGAAGGAAGGTTCAACTATGTCTATCCTGCGAATGAATTGAGATGATTGAAACAACCGCCGATTTGGAGGCGGCCTGCATCGAGCTGGCCAAGTCAGAATTCATTACTATCGACACCGAGTTTCTGCGAGAGACGACGTTCTGGCCGGAGCTTTGCTTGATCCAGATGGCGAGCCCGACGACGGAAGTGCTTGTCGATCCGCTGGCCAAGGGTCTCGACCTGAAACCCTTCTTTGAGCTGATGGCCAATTCCAGCGTGCTGAAGGTGTTCCACGCCGCGCGCCAGGATATCGAAATCATCTACAACCGTGGCGGCCTCATTCCGCATCCGATCTTCGACACGCAGGTTGCGGCGATGGTCTGCGGCTTCGGCGATTCTGTCTCCTACGACCAGCTGGTCAGCCGAACCAAGGGCGTGCAGATCGACAAGTCCTCGCGCTTCACCGACTGGAGCCGCCGTCCGCTTTCCGAAAAGCAGCTCGACTATGCGCTGGCCGACGTGACGCATCTGCGCGACGTCTACCTCTATCTCAAGGCAGAGCTCGAGCGCGAAGGCCGCTCCTTGTGGCTCTCCGAGGAGATGGATGTGCTCGAGGCGAAAGAGACCTACGACATTCATCCCGACGACGCCTGGCAGCGCCTGAAGATGCGCCTGCGCAAGCCGCAGGAGCTTGCCGTGCTGAAATACGTGGCCGCGTGGCGCGAGCGTGAAGCGCGCAGCCGCAACGTGCCGCGTTCGCGCGTCATCAAGGACGACGCGATCTATGAGATCGCCCAGCAGCAGCCGAAGGATACCGAGGCGCTTGGTCGTCTGCGCACCATCCCGAAGGGTTGGGAACGGTCGTCTGCCGGTGCCGCTGTCGTCGAGGCTGTGAATACGGCGCTGGCGCTACCGAAGGCCGAGATGCCGCATGCGCCGAGACAGACCCAGGCACCGGAGGGAGCCGCGGCCGCAGCCGAGCTGTTGAAGGTGCTGTTGAAGCTGATCTCGGAAAAGCACGGCGTCGCGCCCAAGGTGATCGCCAACAGCGAGGATCTGGACAAGATCGCCGCCGAGGGCGAAAACGCCGATGTGGGCGCGCTGCGCGGCTGGCGCCGCGAGCTGTTCGGCGACCCTGCTTTGCAGCTGATCAAGGGCGACGTCGCGTTGCGCTTCGTCGGCAAGAAGGTCGAGACGGTCGCTCTGTAAGTCGCGACGCAAATTTTGCGTCGCCTCGATTCAGGCCATAACTGCGCCCAATCATTCAGCTAAATCTTTTCGGGAGGGATATCCAATCCCCTTCCGAAAGGGCTTACGCGCGCCTACATTGCTTCAGACGCACGCTGGCCAAGGCTGAACGAAAAGACCCTTATGAGAGAAGTATCTCCAGTCCAGAACTGGCTTCTGATCATGCTCGTCATGGCGGGAAGCGGCGTGCTCTACAGCGTCATGTTCTTCCAGGACAGCCGTCCGCTCATCGGCGCTGTGTTCGCACTGTGCATGGGCATGCCGATCATCGCCTTCGAGCGAAAGGTGATCTTTCGCGAACTGCGCAACCGGGTCGAGGCGCTGCCGACGCTGACGTTCTTCCTCGCCGAGCTTTTCATCTACGAAGTGCTGATGAGCATCGGCTTTGCGGCCGCCGGCCTTTCGCTATGGGGAACCGGCATTGTCATTCCCCATTCCTGGGTCGACATGGTGGTGCTGCCGTTCAACGCCTTTCTCTACGCGTTGGCCGTGTGCTCGCTGATGATCTTCGTTCTCAGAGTTCGTGAGTTGCTGGGCCGCGAAGTGTTCACCAGCATGCTCATCAGCCGCTACCGCAAACCGGTCAGCGAAGAGCGGGTGTTTCTCTTCATCGACCTTGTCGATTCGACGACCTTCGCGGAGAAGCACGGCGACCTGCGCGCGCAGCAGATGCTGAGCTCGCTGTTTGCGGCCTTCGCCGAGCCGGTACGCAAATACAAGGGAACGATCGTCGATTATGTCGGCGATGCCGCCATCATTACCTGGCCGCTGGACCGCGGCGTCAAATTCGCGCGCTGCGTCAACTGCATCTTCGACATCATCAGTGCGATCGAGGCGGATGCCGAGAGCTGGCTGACGACCTATGGACAGGTGCCGAGGTTGCGCGCGGCGCTGCATGGCGGCAGCATCATCACCGCGGAAATCGGCGTCGACCATCACAAGATCACGTATTTCGGCGATACGATCAACACCGCGTCGCGGCTTGAATCGCTCTGCAAGACACTGAACCGCTCGGTGCTGATCTCGACCGACCTCGCCCAGCGGATCCAGCTGCCGACCAAGGTTGTGGCCGAGGATCTCGGGCAACACGCGGTCAAGGGGCGCGGACAGAGCCTCGGCGTGATCTCGCTGGTCAAGGCGGACGACCGCATAGCGTCACCAAAGCTTCACGCGGGTGTCAAAGCGCCGACATGAGAGGCCTGCTAATCGAAGCCCGCATTCCATCACATGGGGGTTTCGATGAAAAATGCTCTTCTTGCTTCCGTTTCATTTGTTCTTTTGATCGCCGGTTCGGCCATGGCCGACCAGCAGCAATTTCCCGCAAAGCTCGCCGGCCAGGCTATTCTGCCGGCGAACACCATGGTGCCGGCTCCCGCCGACGCACCTGAGTTCCTCAAGCACTCCGGCAAGTTCACGACGCCGGATCGCAAGCGCACCGAGGCGCTCGGCACCGTTCCGGGCAAGGACGGCGCGCGCGTGACCGACCTCAAGCTTCCCTTCGACGGACAGCCGATCCAGGGCTTCTCCGGCATCAAGACCATGGAAGACGGCACGTTCTGGACGCTGTCCGACAATGGCTTCGGCTCGAAGGCCAATTCCAGCGACGCCATGCTTTTCCTGCATCAGGTGAAGTTCGACTGGGCCACCGGCAAGGTCGAGGTCGCCAAGAACCTGTTCCTGTCCGATCCGGACAAGAAGGCGCCCTTCCCGATCGTGCTTGAAGGTGCTGAGAAGCGCTACCTCACAGGCGCTGATTTCGACATCGAATCCATCCAGCCAGTCGCCGACGGCTTCTGGATCGGCGAAGAGTTCGGGCCCTACATCCTGAAGTTCGACACCGAGGGCAAGCTGACCGACGTCGTTTCCACCGTCGTCAACGGCAAGCCGGTGCTGTCGCCTGACAACCCGACGCTCTCGGTTCCGGCAAACCCGGTCGCCAAGATGCCGGCCTTCAACCTGAAGCGCTCGGGCGGTTTCGAAGGCCTTGCCATGTCCAAGGACGGATCCAAGCTTTACGGTCTGCTCGAAGGCCCGCTCTTCCAGGACGACGGCAAGGTCGAGACGGTCGATGGCCGGACCGCCATCCGCATCGTCGAGTTCGACACGGCGGCCAAGAACTGGACCGGCCGCAGCTGGCTCTATCCACTGGAAGAAAAGGGCATTGCGATCGGCGACTTCAACATGCTCGACGACACCACCGCGCTGGTGATCGAACGCGACAACGGCGCCGGCAGCAAGGACAAGGCTTGCGCCGATCCCAAGCAGCCGAAGGCGGATTGCTTCGAGGCTCCCGCCGAGCTGAAGCGCATCTACAAGATCGAGTTCAACGACGCCAACGCAAACGGCGCCGTTCGCAAGATCGGCTATATCGACCTTCTCGACATCAAGGATCCTGAGAACAAGAAGAAGGCCGGAACCAAGGATGGCGTCTACGACATGCCGTTCGTGACGATCGAAAACGTCGACCGCGTCGATGCCACCCATATCGTGGTCGGCAACGACAACAACCTGCCCTTCTCGGCCGGCCGCGCCGTCGACAAGGCTGACGACAACGAGTTCAGCCTGCTCGAAGTCGGCGAACTGCTGAACGCCAAGTAAGCATCACCCGGAATCAAAACGGCCCCCGTTCGAAAGAGCGGGGGCCGTTTTATTGGGTAAGGATTGAGCGGCGGCGGCGCTACTCGAAGCGGAAGGCCAGGCGCTTGTTGGTGAGCTTCGCAAGCTGCTGCAGGCGACCATCGAGACGCTCGCCGGCAAAATCGCGATACTCCGAGGGCACGACAAATTCGAGGTCGAGATCGGGATCATCAGACTTGCGGAAGGTCAGATTGCGGACGATGCCGGGCATCGAGGCCGAGAACAGGTAGACCACGCGCAGCATGCCGCCGAGCAGCTTGGCGCGCTCGACATATTGCGGCGTCGCGATCGTCGCCAGCGGGCTGGTCGCGCCGTCGTCGTGCAGGCCTTCGAAGCGGTAGTAATTGGCAAGCGCAATGAAGGCGCGGCCGGGATGGCTGATGCCAACGAAAGACGTGTGGGCGATGATATTAAGCGCCTGCAGGCCGCGATAATCGGGATGGGCGCGCCAGCTGATATCGGCGAGCAGGCAGGCGGCCTGGCGATAACGGGCCTCCTCGGGCGTCTCCAAGATATCGAAGAACGGCATCATCCGGCCGGTCCATTCCGAGAGCTCGCGGGCATGTTCAGGCGAACGGGCACGCAGGATCGCCAGTTCGCGGGCCGCTTCCAGAAGCGGGTCGGCGCGGCGTTCGCTTTCGGAGAGAAGCGAGTAGAGATAGCCCTCGCGCACACCCTGGCCAGAGAAGGAGATGACCGAGGGCTTCATGACGCTCAGCACTTCCTTCATGGCGATCGCGCCATAAGGAAGGAGCGCACGGCGGTATTTCGAAACGGCCGCCCAGGCGGGGTCCTTGGAGTCCCTCGCGGCATCGACCTGGTCGAGAAACAGCATCATCTGCTCGAGCGAGATCTCGTAGCCCTGCATCATGTGCAGCGGATAGTTGGTCATCTCCATGTGCAGCTTGGCGATGTTTCGCCAGGTGCCGCCGACAGCGTAGAACGTGCGCCCTTCGCCCTTGGCCAGTAGCTTGGAGATGGTCTTCACATGCTTGCGGGCGAAGGTGCGGGCCTTCTCCATCGAGCCGCCGGCATATTCCGACAGGCGCAGGCCGCCGAGCGGAAGCGTCACGCCCTGGCCGAGTTCCTTGCCCTTGATGTCGATCAGCTCCAGAGAGCCGCCGCCCAGGTCACCGGCGATACCATCCGGCGTGTAGAAGCCGCTGACGATGCCGAGCGCGGAGAACTTGGCTTCTTCTTCACCAGAGAGAACGCGCACCTTGCGCTGCAGGATGGTTTCGGCGCGATGAATGAAATCGGGACCGTTCGAGGCCTCGCGGGCAGCAGCCGTCGCCAGCACATACATGGTGGCAGCGCGTGCCTGATCGGACAGCGCCTTGAAGCGATGCAGAGCGGAAAGCGCACGTTCGACGCTGGCCTCGTCCATCTTGCCTGTGAGCGCTATGCCCTTACCGAGACCGCAGAGAACCTTTTCGTTGAAAAGGATCGTGGGCGATCTCGACAAGCCTTCATAGATGACCACACGGATCGAGTTCGACCCGATATCGACAACGGAGACCGGGGCAATCCCTGGAAGGCGCCCCTGGGCTTCTGATTCAACCATGCAGGTCCAGTTTTATCGTTTCGTGCGGCCGGAAAGAAGGCCGGCGATCAGCTTTGGCGCACTGGATTTCAACGCTTCACCACGGCCCGAAAGGCTGGGATTGGTCATGAAATACTGTTGCGCGTTGAACGGCTCCTCGCCCTTGCGCACCTCCATGCGCCTAGACGTCCCGTCGGCCAATATCTCGTAGCTTTGTTGATTGTCAATGAGGTTGCCCAGCATGATCTGTGACAAAACCTGCTCGTGCACGGTCGGATTGATCAGCGGAACCAGCGTTTCGACGCGGCGATCCAGATTTCTCGGCATCATGTCGGCGGAGCCGATATAGACCAGCGCCTTGTCCGACGGCAGGCCGTGACCGTTGCCGAAGCAGAAGATGCGGCTGTGCTCGAGGAAGCGGCCGACGATCGACTTGACGCGGATGTTTTCCGACAGGCCGGGCACCTGCGGGCGCAGGCAGCAGATACCGCGGATGACGAGATCGATCTCGACGCCGGCGTGGCTCGCCGTATAGAGCGCGTCGATGATTTCGGGATCGACGAGCGAGTTCATCTTCATCCAGATGGCCGCCGGCGCGCCGTTCTTGGCGTGCTTGATCTCTTCGTTGATGTGACGAAGGATGCGCGAACGCAGCGTATAGGGCGATACGGCGAGCTTCATGCTCTCCTCCGGCTCGCCATAGCCGGTGATGAAGTTGAAGATGTTGGCCATGTCGTGGGCAATCACCGGATTGCAGGTGAAGAACGACAGGTCGGTATAAATCTTCGCGGTGATCGGGTGATAGTTGCCGGTGCCGAGGTGACAGTAGCTGCGCAGCTTGCCCTCTTCGCGGCGAACGACCAGCGACATCTTCGAGTGGGTCTTCAATTCGATGAAGCCGAAGACGACCTGCACGCCGGCGCGTTCGAGGTCGCGCGCCCAGCGGATGTTGGCTTCCTCGTCGAAACGCGCCTTGAGCTCGACCAGCGCCGTGACCGACTTGCCGGATTCGGCGGCGTCGATCAGCGCGCGGACGATCGGGCTGTCGTTGGAGGTGCGGTAGAGCGTCTGCTTTATCGCCAGGACGTCAGGATCGCGCGCAGCCTGGAGCAGAAACTGGACCACCACGTCGAAGGACTCGTAGGGGTGGTGAACCACCATGTCCTTTTCGCGGATGGCGGCGAAGCAATCGCCGGCGTGCTCGCGGACGCGTTCGGGAAATCGCGCATTGTAGGAGGGGAAACGCAGATCGTCGCGCGGCGCCTTGGTGATCTCGGACAGCGTATTCAGTGCCAGCAAGCCGGGCAGAACGGCGACGCGGTTATCGGGCACGTTGGTCGCCTGCACTACGAACTGGCGCAGCGAGGCCGGCATTTCGGAATCGGTTTCGAGGCGGATGACCGAACCGCGGCGGCGGCGCTTCAGCGCTGTTTCGAAGAAGCGGACGAGATCTTCTGCTTCTTCCTCGACTTCGATATCGCTGTCGCGGATAATGCGGAACGTACCGGAACCCTGCACCTCATAGCCCGGGTAGAGCCGGTAGATGAAGATGTTGGCGACGTCCTCGAGCGTGATGTAGCGGATCGTGTTGCCATCATCGGGCAGGCGCACGAAACGATCGAGCGCCGGCGGCAGGCGCAGAAGCGCCGTCATCGGCTCGCGGCCATTCTTGCTGACCAGCTGCAGGCCGATCGAGAAGCCAAGATTGGGGATGAAGGGGAACGGGTGCGCCGGGTCGATCGAGAGCGGCGTCAGGACCGGGAAGATCGCCTGCTCGAACTCGGTCGCAAGCCAGTTGCGATCGCTCTCGCTGAGCGCGCCTGGGCGGACGATCAGGATGTCTTCCTTGGCGAGATATTGCTGTAGCACGGCCAGCGAGGCCTGCTGCTCCATCTGCAGATTGTCGATCTCCTGCAGGATGGATTCGAGCTGTTCGGCCGGCGTCTTGCCGTCGGGCGTGCGAACAACGATGTTCTGGCGCACCTGACCTTCGAGACCGGCAACGCGCACCATGAAGAATTCATCGAGGTTGGCAGCCGAAATCGACAGGAAGCGAACGCGCTCAAGCAGCGGATGCTCGGTGTTCAGCGTCTCCTCGAGAACGCGGCGATTGAACTGCAGCCAGGAAAATTCGCGGTTGATGAAGCGCTCGGGGCTGGAGAGCAGTTCTTCAAGCGGAGGAACGTTCGCCTTGGTTTCGGGAGCCGTTTCCTGGTTTCCCGCGACTGCACTGTCCATCGTTCGATCGTCCCCTCATTATTGCGCCAAGCCGAATATATCAGTTTCACGACGGAACTGTGACAGTCAATCAGCCGGATCGGAATTGCCCAATTCATTCAACACTTCAGCGGCAAGCGCGCGTGTGATCTTGGTGCCTCTCGACAGGGCCAGCCGATCCAGCCGCTCGACGATCGTCTGGGCGGCGTTCAGCGATCGCTCCATCCTGACGACAATATAGAGCACCAGTTTGTCATCTATATAAAGCTGGCGGTCGGCAAACAGCTTGACGATGACCTGCGACAGCAGTTCCTCGTCCGGCTCGCCGATCTCGACGACGGTCGCGGCCTTCAGGCGCGAGCGCAGATCGGCCAGCTCGACCGGCCAGGACATCGGCCAGAGACGGCTGGTCATCAGCAGGCTGTGGCCGTTTTCGCGCACGCTGTTGATGACATGAAACAGTTCGGTGTCGTCGAAGCCGAGGCGATCGACATCCTCAAACAAGACGGGGCCGTTCGCCGCATCCACCGCCGCATTGGCACCCGCCTTCGGATGGATGAGCTTGGCGCCGCTGTGATCCCTCCAGATATTGGCGAGGTGCGACTTGCCCGATCCGACCGGGCCGGCGAGGATGACGACGGGCGACGGCCAGTTCGGCCAAGCATCGACGATCTCGACAGCCGCCGCGAGCCGCTCGGAGATCAGGAGATCGTCACGACCGGTCGCGGCATCATGAGAAAAGGCCAAGGGGAGCTGCTCCACGGGCTTGCGCCTTGAGTCAGCGTTTTTCACGTCAGTCATTTCGGGCCAGCTTTTGTCTTCCGCACCGGGGTGGCCTTCGCCTCGCCCGCATACAGGTCGCTCTCAAGATACCGTGAAAGCGCAAAGCGAACAAGGACACCGACGGCAGCGGCAGCCGGCACCGCGACCAAAAGGCCGACGAAGCCGAACAGCGCGCCGAAAGCAAACAGCGCAAACATCAGCCAGACCGGATGCAGGCCAACGCTGTGACCGACGAGCTTCGGCTGCAGGATGTTGCCTTCCATGAACTGGCCGCTGAAGAAGACCACGAGTACAGCGCCGACCCAGATGTAATCCGGCCAGAACTGCACGATCGCGACACCCACCGCCAGGATCAGACCCACCATAGAGCCGACATAGGGGATGAAGCTGATCATGCCGGCGAAGAGGCCGATCAGCAGGCCGAAATTCAGCCCGACCAGCGACAGGCCGACCGCATACCAGATACCGAGGATCAGGCAGAGAGACCCCTGCCCGCGAATAAAGCCGGCGATCGCATCATCGATCTCGCTCATGATCTGGTGTACGTTGGCGACATAATCGCGGGGGATATACTTGTCGATATTGGCGACCATTCGGTCCCAATCGAGCAGCATGTAGAAGGCGACAACGGGTGTCACGACCATCAGCGAGATCACGTTGACGACAGCAAGGCCGGAGCTCCAGACCTGGCTGAACAGCCCGGTGAGCAGGCCGAAGCCCTGCGAGAGTATTTCGGAGAAATTGTTCTTGATGGTGCCGAGCTGGTTCTTGATCCAATCCGGCAGCATCGAGTTCTGCTGCTTGGCGATAAAGGTTTGCAGCTGATCGATATAACCAGGCAGACGGCCGGCGAAATCGGCGAACTGGCTCGCAAGGATCGGGATCAGGATCATCAGCGCCAGCACGATCAGGACGACGAAGGCGATCAGGATGACGATGGTGGCCATGAGGCGGCTGAGACCGAGCTTCTCCAGCCGGTCGGCGACCGGATCGAGGAAATAGGCGATCGCCATGCCGGCCAGGAACGGCAGCAGGATGGAGCTGAACACCAGGAGGAAGGCGATGAAGGCGGCGAGCACGAACAGCCAAAAGATAACCTGGCGCTTCAGACCGGCGCCGCTAACCTGGTGTGGCATCATGTTCTCCGCTGATCGAACGTCGGTATATGCCGCATCGCAGCGATACGGCCTGCGAGCCACATAGGATGCACCCGCGAGAATGGTCAACCCCAGCGTCCAATTTCCCATAAGCTCCGTTCAAAAGAGCGGGAAATTGGGGCTTTTGCCACGCAACGCCTTGCATAAAGCCCCCTGTCATGCAATTGCGACCCGCATGTGACGCGGGGATATTTCCCGCCCGACGACAGCCATCGGAGAGCAGTATGAGCCAGTCCGGAAAAAACGGTCTCACCTATAGCGATGCAGGCGTGGATATCGACGCTGGCAACCTTCTCGTCGAAAAGATCAAGCCCGCCGTACGCTCGACCCGCCGCCCCGGCGCGGACGGCGAAATCGGCGGCTTCGGCGGCCTGTTCGACCTCAAGGCCGCAGGCTTCACCGATCCGGTTCTGGTTGCCGCCAACGACGGCGTCGGCACCAAGCTCAAGATCGCGATCGATGCTGATTATCACGACACCGTCGGCATCGACCTCGTCGCCATGTGCGTCAACGATCTCGTCGTCCAGGGCGCCGAACCGCTGTTCTTCCTCGACTACTTCGCGACCGGCAAGCTCGATCCGGACCAGGGTGCGGCGATCGTCGAAGGCATTGCCGCCGGCTGCCGCGACGCGGGCTGTGCGCTGATCGGCGGCGAGACCGCCGAGATGCCGGGCATGTACTCCTCCGGCGATTACGATCTGGCCGGCTTTGCCGTGGGTGCGGCCGAACGCGGCAAGCTGCTGCCGTCCGGCGATATCGGTGAAGGCGACGTCATCCTCGGCCTCGCCTCCTCGGGCGTTCATTCGAACGGCTTCTCGCTGGTGCGCAAGATCGTCGGCCTTTCCGGCCTCGCCTGGGATGCGCCGGCACCCTTCGCAGACGGCAAGACGCTTGGCGAAGCCCTGCTCACGCCGACCCGTATCTATGTGAAGCAGCTCTTGAGCGTCATCCGCGAAACCGGCGCAATCAAGGCGCTGGCGCACATCACCGGCGGCGGCTTCCCCGAGAACATTCCGCGCGTTCTGCCCAAGCACCTCGCCGCCGAGATCGATCTTGCCGCTGTCAAGGTTCCGGCCGTGTTCTCCTGGCTCTCGAAGACCGGTGGCGTGGAAGCAAACGAGATGTTGCGCACCTTCAACTGCGGCATCGGCATGATCGCCGTCGTCTCCGCCGAGAATGCCGACACCGTCATCTCGGCGCTGGAAGCGCAGGGTGAAAGCGTCGTGCGTCTCGGCCAGATGATCGCGCGCGCCGAAGGCGCCCACGGCACGCTCTACAAGGGCACGCTCGCCATATGACGTCTCCGCGCAAACGCGTCGTCGTCTTCATCTCCGGCGGCGGCTCCAACATGATGGCGCTGGTCGCCGCAGCGAAGGCTAAGGACTTCCCGGCCGAGATCGTCGGCGTGATCTCCGACAAGCCGGACGCAGGCGGCCTTGCCAAGGCAGCCGCCGAGGGCATCTCGACATTCGCCTTTCCGCGCAAGGACTACGCCAGCAAGGAAGCGCACGAGGAAGCGATCTTCGCCGGTCTCGACGCGCTGTCGCCCGACATTCTCTGCCTCGCAGGTTATATGCGGCTCCTGAGCGGGACATTCATCCAGCGCTACGAGGGGAAGATGATCAACATCCACCCTTCCCTGCTGCCGCTATTCCCCGGCTTGCACACGCATCAACGCGCCATCGACGCCGGCATGCGGATCGCCGGCTGCACGGTGCATTTCGTCACCGAGGGCATGGATGAAGGCCCCGTCATCGGCCAGGCGGCTGTGCCTGTACTCTCCAACGACACCGCCGACACCCTGGCGGCGCGCGTGCTGACCGTCGAGCACCAGATCTATCCGCAGGCGCTGAAGCTGTTTGCCGAGGGCAAGGTGCGGATGGAAGGTGGCAAGGCTGTCAGCATTGGTGACAGTGCAGCGTTGGCCGCAGACGGCAAGGTTATCTCGCTCATCGGCACCAAAGCCTAACTAGAGAAGCAAATTCGCATATGAAATTGGGCCTGTTATCGGGCCCAAATCTTTTCAGCCAACGCCTAAGCCGCGATCGCCCGCGGCTGGTGCAGCGTGCCGTCGCTGTAGACGAAGCGGCCGCCGCGGAAGGTGGCGCGGATGCGGTGGATGTCGCCGGCTTCGACGACCACCAGGTCCGCACGCTGGCCGATGGCGATTTCGCCGCGGTCGGTGAGGCCGGCGGAGCGGGCCGCGTTTTTTGTTGCCATGGCGACCGCGGTCGGCAGGTTCGTGGCCTCGGCGATCTTGAAGATGCCGGGCACGAAGGCGGCCGGGTGATAGTCGGCGGCGATGACGGAGAGGACACCGGCGCGGGCGGCATCGAGTGCGCTGAGATTACCCGACATCGACTGGCCGCGCAGCGCATTCGGTGCGCCCATCAGCGTCCAGAGGCCACGGCGGCGCGCTTCTTCGGCGGCCGGCAGCGTGACCGGGAATTCGCTGATCGTGACGCCCATCGCATGCATCTCAGCCACCTTCTCGGCGCTGTCGTCGTCATGCGAGGCGAGCGACAGCTTGTGGCGCAGCGACAGATCGACGATGTGGCGGAGCCTAGTCTCGATCTCGGGATTGTCGCGCATGGCGATGCGCTTGGCGACCATCTCGGCCGCCATTTCCTCGGAGATGGCCCGGCGTTCGGCCATGCTCAGAATGTAGCTCTGGATGTCGTTGTACTGGCCCTGCCCCGGCGTGTGATCGGTCAGCGAAACCATGTCGACATGGCCGGCATCGAGCAGCTTTTCGAGCGCCGGTGCGGCGCCGACATTGGTGATCTCGTAGCGCGCGTGGACGCGGTGATCGATCAGGAGATCATCCTTGAAGCGGCTGACGCCCTCAATGACGGCGCAGGTGGTTTCCAGCGAGCGGACATGGCCGTAGACGCTTTCGGTGGCGAAGGAGACGGCGGCATAGGCGGTCGTCACGCCGTGGGCGGCGAGCTTCTTGTCGAGTTCGTGGATGGAAAAGCCGATCGGCATCATCGCGTTGGGGCGCGGCGCGATTTCGCGCTCGATCATGTCGCCGTGGAGATCGACGAACCCTGGCATCAGCAGTCGACCTTCGCCATCGATTGCGGCATTGGCGACCGTCTCCGGGCGGATTTCGGCGATAACGCCATCCTCGATGCGAATCGAGCCGTTGTTCACGACCTCATCCGGTAGAACGATCGTGAAATTGCTGAGCCACATCGGCTTTCTCCTCATATCGGGCAATTATGACAGGCTGGAGCCGATAGCCCCGATTCATGACATGCGAATGAATGTCTTAGGGCTTATTCAAGGCAGCCCTATTCAGCGCCGCCCATTGCAGCAGAATGATCGTCTTGAAGTCGATAATCTCGCCGCTGGCAATCATCGCCACTGCCTCATCGAGCGGGATTTCGACGACTTCGATGTCCTCGTGCTCCTCGGTCAACCCGCCGCCTTCCGAGACACGGTCATCCGTGTCGATCGAGGCGGCGAAGAAGTGGACGAGTTCGGCGTTGGCGCCGGGGGCGCTGTAGGCCTTGAACAAGAAACGAACATCGCGGACGCGGAAGCCGGTCTCCTCGATGGCTTCGCGGCGGATGGCTGCCTCGGGCTCATCGCCATCAAGCAGGCCGGCCGGCGTTTCCAGCATCCAGGCCGGCTCGCCGTGGAGATAGACGGGCAGACGGAACTGGCGGACGAGGACGACGGTGTCGCGCTTGGGATCGTGCAGCAGGATCGTTGCGGCGGGGGTGCGGTGGTAGATCTCGCGGTGGATGCGGTGCGTTTCGCCGTCGGAGTTGGTGTAATCGACCTCGTAGGTGCTGAGCCGCGTCCAGCCATCCGAGAGCGTCCTTTCCTGGATGATCTCGGCCTTCGCCTTTTCAAATTTCGTCATGCCGCATCCTTGCGAAGCCAGACCTTGTTGTCGTGGACGGCAGCGCCGCCATAGGGCGCGACGGGGTCGGCACCGGTCAAAACGTTGATGCCCTCGCCATCCACATGCGCCTTGTTCGGCCACAGCCCTTCGGCGATCAGCACGCCCGGTTTGACCTCCGTCGTCAGCTTGGCGTGCAGGCGCACCTCGCCTCTGGCGTTGCCGACTTGGACGAGATCGCCGTGGGCAATGTCTTGGGCTTCCGCATCAACGGGGTTGATCATCAGCTCCGGCCGCCCCTCCTTCTGCCGCGAGGTCTTGGTCTCGGCGAAGCTGGAGTTCAGGAAGTTGCGGGCGGGCGATGTGGCGAGGCGGAACGGGTGCTCGGCATCGGCCACTTCGATCACGTCGACCTGATCCGGGAACTGCGGCAGCTCCGGATAAGGGCCGAGCAGGCCGACAGCCTCAGGCGGGCGGTTCGGCGCCGGCTGGTTGCGCCAGTCGGGGCGAAAATGAAAGCGGCCGTCGGGATGGGCGAAGCCGTTGATGAAATGCGCGTCGTCGAAATCGGGCTGACGGTCGAACCACTTATGCTCAAGGAAATGGTCGTAGCCGGGGAGCTCGCTCGATTGGAGAACGCGGTCGATCATCTCGCGCGCCGTGAAGCCAAAGCCTGGGCGATCGGCGACGCCGAGGCGCTTGGCGAGCTCCTCGATGACGAAGAGATTGGTGCGCACCGTTTCCGGCGGCTCGACCAGCTTCGGGCCAAGCAGAATGTGGTTCTGGCCGCCGGCGCGATAGATGTCGTCATGCTCGATGAACATGGTGGCGGGGATGACGATATCGGCCATCTCGGCGGTATCGGTCATGAACTGCTCGTGGACGGCGACGAAGAGATCGTCGCGGGCGAAGCCGCGCTTCACCAGTCGCTGCTCGGGCGCGATGTTAACAGGGTTAGTGTTCTGGATCAGCATGGCGGTAACGGGGCCGCGATGGCGGAGCGCCACGGCATCGCCCGTCAAGGCGCGGCCGATCTGCGACTGGTCGATCATGCGGATGTCGGCATCCCTCATCGACTTGCCGGTCAGTTCCGCGTTGTTCATGCGGAAGATGTCGCTGTTCGAATGGAAGGCGCCGCCGCCTTCATACTGCCAGGAGCCGAGAACGGTGGCGACCGAGGCCGCCGCATGCATGGCGACCGCGCCGTTGCGCTGGCGGGTAAAACCGTAGCCGAGACGGAAGAAGGTCTTCTTGGTGCTGCCGACGAGCTTGCCGAAGGCCTCGATCTCATCGGTCGAAAGCCCGGTGATGGCGGCGGCCCATTCCGGCGTCTTCGTTTTCAGATGCGCTTCGAGGCCAGCGGGATCGTCGGCGTATTTCGCCATGTAGGTGCGGTCGGCATAGCCGTCACGGAAGGCGATGTGCATGGCGGCGCAGGCGAGCGCCGCATCGGTGCCCGGCTTGAGGATCAGCGCCAGATCGGCCTGCTTCATCGTCGGGCTGTCATAGATATCGATGACGACGATCTTGGCGCCGCGTTCCTTGCGCGCCTTGATCGCATGGGTCATGACATTGACCTGCGTGGCGACGGCGTTGGTGCCCCAGATGACGACGCAATCGGTGCGCGCCATTTCGCGCGGATCCGGGCCTCTCAAGACCCCTGTTGCCATGGTGAAGCCGGTCCAGGCAGGGTTGGTGCAGATCGACGAAAAGAAGCCGGAATAGCGCTTGGCATGGCGCAGGCGGTCGATGCTGTCGCGCTGCACCCAGCCCATGGTGCCGGCATAGTAATAAGGCCAGATCGCCTCGCTGCCGTCCTTCGCCTCAGCCTTCACGAAGGCTTCGGCGATCTCATCCAACGCGTCCTCCCAGGATATCTGCTGCCACTCTCCCGCCCCCTTGGCGCCCCTGCGGCGCAGCGGGTGCATCAGGCGGTCGGGATGGTAAAGACGTTCGGCGTATCGGGCGACCTTGGCGCAGATGACGCCCGAGGTGTAGCTGTGATCGTTTGCCCCGCGCACGCGGCCGATCCTGCCATCATCCGTGACCTCCACTTCCAGCGCGCAGGTGGAGGGACAGTCGTGCGGACAGGCAGTGTGGCCGATCCGGACTGAGGACTTCGGGGATTTGGCTTCGATGGGGGTCGCAATGTTCATGGAGTTTCTATATTCCAACCGGAAACCGGCCAAAAGCCGGAAACGACGTCCCCCACGCGAATTCATGTAGGCATCAGCGAAAATGAACTACCGCCACATCTACCATGCGGGCAACTTTGCCGATGTCCTGAAGCACGCGGTTCTCGCGCGTCTCGTCCGCTACATGCAGAAGAAGGATGCGGGCTTCCGCGTACTCGACACGCATGCCGGCATCGGGCTCTACGACCTCTCCTCGGAAGAGGCGCAGAAAACCGGCGAATGGCGCGAAGGGATCGGCAAGATCATGGAGGCCGAGCTTTCGCCGCAGGTGGCGGAACTGCTCGAGCCCTATCTGAGCGCGATCCGCGAACTCAACCCAGATGGCGGCATGCGCTACTATCCCGGCTCGCCGAAGCTCTCGCGCATGCTCTTCCGGCCGCAGGACCGGCTCTCGGCGATGGAGCTGCATCCCGAGGACTACCAGCGGCTGCATCGCCTGTTCGAGGGCGATCATCATGCCCGCATCACCGAGCTCGACGGCTGGCTGTCGCTCGGTGCGCATCTGCCGCCGAAGGAAAAGCGCGGCATTGTGCTCGTCGATCCGCCCTTCGAGGAAGGCGGCGAGTATGAGCGGCTGGTCGATGGTCTCGCCAAGGCCTATCGCCGCTTTCCCGGCGGCACCTACTGCCTCTGGTATCCGATCAAAAAGGGTGCGCCGATCAAGGAATTTCACGAGGCGCTGCAGGCGCTCGATATTCCGAAGACACTCTGCGCCGAGCTCACCGTGCGCAGCGACCGCGGGATGGTGACCGGGCTGACAGGCTCCGGGCTGATCATCGTCAATCCGCCCTATACGCTGAAGGACGAGCTGCACCAGCTGCTGCCAGCGCTCAGGGATCACATGGCGCAGGACCGCTATGCCTCGCACCGGGCGTTCTGGCTGCGCGGTGAAAACAAGGCCCTGAAAGAGGATTGACCGACTCTTTCCGGCGCGAAATAGTCCGGCCACATTCCAAGTCCGTTGCCAGGCATTTTGAAAGAGACCGACGATGAAGATCCTTTGCGCGCCCGCCTCCCCCTATTCCAGCAAGGTCAGGATGGCCGCGCGCTATCTCGAACTGGATGCGACCGAGATTCGCGTAGACACCAATGCCGGGCCGGCGATCCTCGTCGACAACAATCCTCTCGGAAAGATCCCGACCGTGCTGACGGATGACGGGGTTTCGGTCTTCGACAGCGTCGCGATCATGCACTATTTCGGCCGCCTCAAGGGCAAGCAGCTCTATCCGTCGAAAAACGGCAAGCGCACGGAAGCCGAAGTGCTGGAAGCGCTTTGCGACGGCATCTGCGACTGCCTGCTCGCCATCGTCTACGAGCGCCGCTTCCGCGACGAGGAGAAGATCCACCAGCCCTGGATCGACCGGCAGTGGAAGAAGGTGGTGAGCGGCCTCAATCACCTGAGCGTCCACCTGCCGAAGATCGGCAAGAAGCTGCATGGCGGCCACTTCGCGCTGGCGGCAACGCTCGGTTACCTCGACCTGCGTTTCCACGGCCAATGGGAAGCCGAGCACTCCGAGTTGATCGGCTGGCTCAGGACCTTCGAGAGGAAGTTCCCTGCCTATGCGGAGCTCAAGCCTCAGGGCTGAGCGCGATCGCGCTCCGCTTTCACGAAATCGATGAAGGCGCGCAACGCCGTCGGCAGCTGCCGGCGGCTCGGATAGTAGAGAAAGAAGCCCGGATAGTAGGGGCACCAATCCTCAAGCACCCGCACCAATTTGCCAGTCTCGATCTCGTCACGCACCTGATCCTCGAACAGGTAGCCCAGCCCGTCGCCCTGCAACACGGCATCGCGCATGATGTCTTGGTCGCCCAGAGTTAGCGGCCCCCGCACCTCGATCTCCACTTCGATACCGCCGCGCTCGAATTCCCAATGATAGAAGGCGCCGCCGGCAAAGCGGAACCGGATGCAGACGTGGTTTTTCAGATCATGCGGCGTCTGCGGCCTGCCCCTGCCCTCGAAGTAACCCGGCGTGCCGACGACGGCGAAGCTGTGGCGCGGCCCGATCGCGATCGCGATCATATCCGCCGCAATGCTCTCGCCGAAGCGTATACCGGCATCGAAGCCTGACGAGACCATATCGATAAGCGCATCGTCGATGACGATATCGACCTCGACGGACGGATGAACTTTCAGGAAACGCGAGACGATCGGCAGCAGCACCAGCTTCGCCGCAGCGCGCGGCGCGTTAATGCGCAGCTTGCCGTAGGGTTGGCCGCGGAAAGTGTCGAGATCATCCAGCGCGGCGTCGATATCGAGGAAGGCCGGGCGGATGCGATCGAAAAGGCGCTCGCCCGCCTCCGTCAGCGCCACGCCACGAGTGGTCCGGTTGACGAGGCGGACTTCCAGCCGCTCCTCGATCGCTCTCAGCGCGTGGCTCAGAGCGGAGGGCGTGACGGCGAGCTCGACGGCGGCCTTGCGAAAGCTTCGGTGACTGGCGATGGCGAGGAAAATCGCGAGGTCGGTCGAGCGCACACGTTTCATTGATGAGTATTTCTCACTAGCTCATGAAGAAGAAGGTAAATTCTCTCACCTATGTGCATAGGCTAGTTTCCGGGTGTCAGCAAATCACAACCCGAAAGGAAAACGTCATGCGTGTTTGGTTCATCACAGGTGCGTCGCGCGGTTTCGGCGCCCTTATCACTCAGGAAGCTCTCAATGCCGGCGATGCCGTCGTCGCCACGGCGCGCAATCCGAAAGGCCTGCAGGAGAAATTCCAGAATCATTCGAATCTGTTGACGGTCGCGCTTGATGTGACGGATGAAGCCTCGGCGCATGCCGCTGCCGAGCAGGCCGTCAAGCGCTTCGGCCGGATCGATATCCTGCTCAACAATGCCGGCTTCGGCCTGCTGGGTGCCGTCGAAGAGGCGACCAACGACGAGATCGAAAAACTCTACGCGGCCAATGTCTTCGGTCTGCTGAAGGTCACGCGCGCAGTGCTGCCGCATATGCGCCGCCAGCGTTCCGGCCATATCCTCAATATCTCGTCGATCGGCGGCTATGTCTCGCATGCCGGCTGGGGCGTCTATTGCTCGACCAAATTCGCCGTCGAAGGACTGACGGAGGCGCTTGCCGCCGAGGTCGCGCCGCTGGGCATCAAGGCGACCGTCGTCGAACCCGGTTTCTTCCGCACCGACTTCCTCGACGAGAGCTCGCTGTCGGTCAGCCCAAGCTCGATCGCCGACTACGCCGAGACGCCTGTCCGGGCGATGCGCGATTTCGCGGCTAGCCATAACCACCAGCAGCCCGGGGACCCTGCCCGCTTCGCCAAGGCGATGATTACGCTGGCGCATTCCGACAATCCGCCGCTGCGCATGCCCTTCGGCAGCGACACAGTGGCTGCGATCGAGAAGAAGAACGCAAGCGTTGCCGAGGAACTGGCCGCATGGCGGGAACTCGCGGTTTCGACGGACTTCCCCAAGGGCGAATGACGGCCCGACCGAACATAGGCAACAAAAAAGCCGGAGCGATGCCCCGGCTTTTTTTCATTTACCTGATCGGCTGATCAGAACTTCATGCCGATACCAACCTTGACGCTGTGCTCGTCATAGCCGCGCGAGATGTTCGCGCCGCCGACGTTGAAGTCGTTCTTCTGGTAGTCGGTGTAGCGGTATTCGATACGAGCCGTGATGTTGTTGGTCACCATGGCTTCGGCACCGGCGCCGACCGTGTAGCCCAGAGCGCTGTCGCTGTCAGAACCAGCGGCGTTGCTGAACTTGTTCTTGGTGGCGGCCAGACCAGCCGTACCATAGAGCAGGAAGGGGTTCAGGTCGTAACCGATACGGCCGCGGATCGAGCCGTTGACTTCGTTCTTGGCAGTGCCGCCGTCGACAGCGCCGTCAGCTCCGGAGTAGCCGATGTCACCTTCGACACCGTATACGATCTGGCCCTGCTGCCAGTTGTAACCGCTGTAGATCTGGCCGCCGAAAGCGCGAGCGTTATAGTCGTGAGCGAAGCCGCCCATGTTGTAGGTGCCGGCGCCACCGAGGTAGAAGCCCTGCCAGTTGCCGGTCGGGGCAACATCGTTCTGGGCAACCGGAGCTTCCGGGATCTGATCGACGGCATCGGCCGCGTAAGCAGCGGAAAAGCCACCAAGGGCAACGGTCGAAACCAACAGGCTAGCAATAAACGTACGCATACTCATCTCCTTATCGAACCCGCGCCCTTCATCAACTGTGTTAACGTGAAGCATTCGCGAGCAATTACGCATGTCCCTTTCGGATCGAGAGGGAAATTGATGCGCAAATGAGGATTTGGAAGAGCCAAAATGTGATTTGATTGTGGCTTAGGGGTGGCTGAAATTCGATGTTGCTTTATCGCAACAAACACTTCATTAACCCTAACCAAGCGTTAAATCATGAATACTTATTTTATCGAATTATATTCTTAAATAATACGTACAATATCCAAGTTCTGTGCGCAATCAAGACGCCTATTTATAAGATCTGATCGGCCGCCTATATAAGCACCGCAGAGATTTGCGGGATGAAGAGGCAGGATTTTGAGCGAGACAAGACTTCGAACAGCGTTGGTGACGGGCTCGGCCAAGAGAATAGGCCGTGCGATAGTCGAAGATCTTGCAGCGAGCGGCTTCTCCGTGGCGATCCACGCGAATGGTTCCATCGCCGAGGCGGAAAATTTTGCGGCGGAATTGCGGCGAAACGGCAAAACCGCCATCGCGCTTCACGCCGATTTGAAGAATGTCGAGACCACCAACGGACTGATAAAAAAGGCGTTTGAGGCGCTCGGACCGCTCGATTTGCTCGTCAACAACGCTTCGGCCTTCCACAATGATTCGGCGCACCACTTTGACGCTGCAGCCTGGGACGATCATTTCGCGCTTCACGTGCGTGCGCCGTCCATATTGTCTGCGGCCTTTGCCGAACAGCTGCCGAAGGGTGCCGCGGGGCTGATCGTAAACATCATCGACCAGCGGGTTTGGGCGCTCAATCCGGGCTTCTATTCCTATACGCTCTCAAAGGCGGCGCTCTGGACTGCGACGCAGACCATGGCGCAGAGCTTCGCGCCACGCATTCGCGTCAACGCGCTCGGGCCCGGGCCGACGGTTCGTAGTGCGCGACAGAGCGAAGAGGACTTCCAGCAGCAGGTCGACGGCCTTATCATGAAGGCGGGGCCGGGATTCGGCGAATTCGGACGGACGATCCGCTTCCTCTATGATACGCCCTCCATCACCGGCCAAATGATTGCCCTCGACGGCGGCCAGCATCTTGCCTGGCAGACGCCCGATGTGGCGGAGATTACGGAATGAATTCAAGGAAGCTGCCGGATGGCGGCGTTCTTTACGACGAAAATGACGAGACCGACGACGATATCGAGGTGGAAAGCGAAAGCTCTGCCTCGCCCGTTGGCGCGCCGGTTGCCTCCGCCATCGACTGGAACGAAGGCGGCAGCAACGAGACCGGGCTTGTCGGCGCCGACCTGATCGCGGAATTCGTCAAGCGGCTGCCGAACAGCCCCGGCGTCTATCGCATGTTCAACGAGGCCGGCGACGTGCTCTATGTCGGCAAGGCGCGCAGCCTGAAGAAGCGCGTGAGCAATTACGCGCTCGGCCGCGTGCACTCCAACCGCATCGCGCAGATGGTGCGGCAGACCGCGCACATGGAGTTCGTGACGACGCGGACCGAGATCGAAGCGCTTCTGCTCGAAGCGAATCTGATCAAGCGGTTGCGGCCGCGCTTTAACGTGCTTTTGCGCGACGACAAGTCGTTTCCCTATATCCTGATATCGGGCGACCACCGCGCTCCCGCCATACTGAAGCACCGCGGCGCACGCGCGCGCAAGGGTGATTACTTCGGCCCATTTGCATCCGCAGGCGCCGTCGGCCGCACGATCAACTCGCTGCAGCGCGCCTTTCTGATCCGCACCTGTACGGACAGCGTGTTCGAGACGCGCACCCGGCCCTGTCTGCTCTACCAAATCAAGCGCTGTTCGGCGCCCTGCACGCATGAGATCAGCGATGCGGGATATGGCGAACTGGTGCAGGAGGCCAAGGACTTCCTTTCCGGCAAGAGCCAGAAAGTGAAGGCGCATATGGCCGAGGCGATGAACCAGGCGGCCGAGGATCTCGATTTCGAGCAGGCCGCCGTTTATCGCGATCGCCTTGCCTCGCTTTCCCATGTGTCCAGCCACCAGGGGATCAACCCCGCCGGTGTCGAGGAGGCCGATGTCTTCGCGATCTATCACGAGGGCGGGATTTCCTGCATCCAGGTGTTCTTCTTCCGCACCGGGCAGAACTGGGGTAACCGCGCCTATTTCCCGAAGGCCGACCCGCAGCTGACCGGCGCCGAAGTGCTGAGCGCCTTCCTGGCGCAGTTCTACGACGACAAGCCGGTGCCGAAGCAGATCCTGCTTTCGGAAACGGTGGACGAGATGGAGCTGCTCGCCGCAGCGTTCGCTGAAAAGGCAGGCCACAGGATTTCGGTGCTGGTGCCGCAGCGCGGCGAGAAGCGCGACCTGGTCGATCATGTGCTCGGCAATGCACGCGAAGCGCATGGGCGCAAGCTTGCGGAGACCGCGTCGCAATCGCGGCTGCTCGAAGGCTTCAAGGATACGTTCAAGCTCTCCTACGTGCCGCAGCGCGTCGAGATCTACGACAACTCGCATATCATGGGCACGAATGCTGTCGGCGGCATGGTCGTCGCCGGGCCGGAAGGCTTTGTGAAAAACCAGTACCGTAAGTTCAACATCAAATCGACCGACATCACACCCGGCGACGACTTCGGCATGATGCGCGAGGTGATGACGCGGCGCTTTACGCGACTGCTCAAGGAAGAAGGCATCCCCGACAGGAGCCAGCCGGTCGCATCAGCGGATGCGGCTGACATGCCCTTCCCCGCCTGGCCGGACGTGATCCTGATCGACGGCGGTCAGGGGCAGATGACGGCGGTGCGGGCGATTCTCGAGGAGCTCGGGATCACCGACAGCGTCACCGCCATCGGCGTCGCCAAGGGTGTCGACCGTGACGCCGGACGCGAGCGCTTCTTCCTGCCCGGCGGCGAGAGCTTCACGCTGCCGCCGCGCGATCCGGTGCTCTACTTCACACAGCGCATGCGCGACGAGGCACACCGCTTCGCCATCGGCTCGCACAGGGCACGGCGCAAGAAGGAGATGGTCAAGAACCCGCTCGACGAGATCGGCGGCATCGGCCCATCACGCAAACGTGCGTTGCTCCAGCATTTCGGAACGGCGAAGGCGGTTTCGCGGGCGGCACTGTCGGATCTGATGGCCGTCGAGGGCATTTCGGAGACGGTCGCCAAGCAGGTTTACAATCATTTTCACGACGACGCCGCGAAATAGGTGGCGCCGGTCGCAAATTCCACGCAAAGGCAGCGAAAAAACAGAAAGAATGTTGACGCTTTGCGGTCAAAGCCGTCATCTACGGACGTATCAAACCAGAGACAGATTTCATGGCATCGCGCGCATACAATATCCCCAACCTGCTGACCTACGGCCGCATTCTCGCGGTTCCGCTCATCGTCCTGTGCTTCTTCGTCGAAGGAAAACTGTCGATCAGCAATACGGCCCGCTGGGTTGCGCTTTGGATCTTCGTCATCGCGTCGATCACCGATTTTCTTGACGGCTACCTTGCCCGTATCTGGAACCAGACGTCGAACATCGGCCGCATGCTCGACCCGATCGCCGACAAGCTGCTGGTCGCCTCGATCCTTCTGCTTGTGGCCGCGGACCAGACAATCGCCGGCTGGTCGATCTGGGCTGCCATCACCATCCTTTGCCGCGAGATCTTGGTCTCGGGCCTGCGCGAATATCTCGCGGCGCTGAAGGTCAGCGTTCCGGTAACGCGGATTGCCAAGTGGAAGACCACGGTGCAGCTGGTGGCGATCGCCTTCCTGCTCGCGGGTCCCGCCGGCGACGAGATCTTCCCCTACACCACGATGACCGGCATCGGGCTGCTCTGGCTCGCCGCCATCCTGACGATCTATACCGGCTACGATTACTTCCGCGCCGGAATCAAGCACATCGTGGAAAACGACGAATGACAAAGCTCATCTATTTCGCCTGGGTGCGCGAGCGGATCGGCAAGGCCGAGGAAGACATCGCGCTCCCCGCTTCCGTCGTCACCGTCACCGATCTTCTCGATCACCTGAAGACGCTTGGCGAGGAATACGAGACCGCCTTGCAGTTTCCCGACGTGATCCGCGTCGCGCTCGATCAGGAACATGTCGAGCACGACGAGCCGATCGGCGATGCGCGGGAGATCGGCATCTTCCCCCCGATGACGGGCGGGTAAATTCATGACTGCCGTGCCAGTCAGCCCCCCTCTGCCCTGCCGGGCATCTCCCCC
>UBJO01000069.1 GCA_900465665.1 Hyphomicrobiales bacterium | reverse complement strand
CGGCGAAGCCAACCCTGTCTCAGCGGCTGGCGCCAAACGACCTCGTTTTTGAGAGATTTGGATCCAAGACCCGTGCCGCGAAAAAATTCGCCCTCGTAAGAAGATTTTCGACTTCATCCGCTCGCATCTGTGCCGGTGAGTGCCCGTCTTTCTATGCGCCGACGTCTGCCTTATCGCCCATTCAGTGGACGGATCGACTGATCAGCCTATGGGGATATGCGGCCTTGAACTGCGTCATCATCGCGATGGCCTGCTGCAGCACACGTTCGGTATTTTCTGGATTATCACGAGCAAGTTCGTCCGCATTGATACGCATTGCTTGTGCCATGCTGGCGGACATCATTGCGAACTTCCCTTCTCCGTAGACTAGCGCTTCTTTAGAGGCGGTCTCAAGCCACCGGGCAAAATCCACGATGATCTCTTCACGTTCATAGATGCCAACAGTCTTGATGATGCTGATGTTCTCTTCCATCCAGGTTTCACTCCATACACAATCAACGCACGCCGAGTTCAACGTCTCGGGCGGTCGATGAGTTGGGAAGCAGAAACATCAAAATCAAGACGTCAATGAAGCTTGAACTCGCCATCGACGCACCACCTTCGGTTCAGCCTGATCACGTGCTGGTGGCTGTAGCGAACCAAGTGAAGTGGCCGATCGCGAGTGGCCCTCCAAAAGTCTCGAAGCTTTAGCATCTGAGCAAACCCCGGGCGAGATCGTAGCCCTGCTGGACGTAGGTTTGGTGGAGGGATCTAAAGTCCAGGCTGCGATAGAAGAATATGGGCGGTGGTTAATCCGTAGCCGTTCCTTTGCCGTGCGAGATCCGTTGCGAATTGCATGCGTCATCTTGGTTTCGTGACACGATGATGGTGACGCAAGATCTTGAAGCCTTCAAGCACGCAGCACCGGCCCTGCCAGCAGTTGCTGGAAAGGACTTCTAAGCAATAGTCGGTGAGACCGGCCATTTCCGCCGGGGTGAAGCTTTCAGAGACGGAAAAATGATAGAGCCATTTCAAGTTATGGCTCGCGCCTAAGCGCGTCTGTGGTTAAGGAAGTCTACTCTCCAAAAGGGCCTCACCCATGACCCCGCTGTAATCGGGAAACTGACGACAGCGTTAAGGTGAAAACGACCTACTCCGGTAGGATCCGACCTGCGCACTTGAACCTATCGATCACCGGTCAGACGCATCGCGGGCGCAATCCCATCCAGCAGTGCGGAACGATAAGCCAGACGGCGCATTGTTTAGACGAGCGGGTCGTTAAGCTACCCAAGATGGACTTCCCCGGCATTTGACCGGGTAGCGACTCGAAGGTCGTGCGTACCGCTCTCAAAAGGAGAACCGAAGATGGGTTCGACAGCCGATAAAGTATCCGGCAAGGCGAATGAACTGACTGGCAAAGCAAAGCAAGTTGTCGGTGACGCCACCGACAACAAAAGTATGCAAGCCAAGGGCGCCGCTCAGGAAGCAAAGGGCGACGCCCAGCAGGTAAAAGGTCATGCGAAAGATGCTGTGAAAGGCGTCGTCGACAAAGCCTGAATAGGCTCTTAGCGACTGCAAGATGAGGTCGGAGCGATTTCGCTTCGACCTCGCCCTCTTAAAGCTGCGCTTGCGGGCTTGCTCGACGAGCGGGCCGGCAAAGAGGAGTATGACGCTCCAACCTCGGCCAACCTGTCCCTGACATAGCCGATCCGTTGGAACCAAACGAGACCGAGACGTCGAATTCAAAGATCGCAACTGAGTACTGGCAGCCGGCGGTCGGTCAAGATGGCCGACGACGTCAGCACCCGATATCGGGAAGGCGACCCCTTAGAGCCGGACGCGTTCTGGCAAATTTTCGCAGCGCCTCTGACGCATCATGATCCGCCTACCCTCTATGACCGATCGATCATCAAAAAGGTTCTACAGATGACAAAAGACAAAGATCTCGGCAGCG
Source organism: Hyphomicrobiales bacterium (assembly GCA_900465665.1). Taxonomy (GTDB): domain Bacteria; phylum Pseudomonadota; class Alphaproteobacteria; order Rhizobiales; family Rhizobiaceae; genus Rhizobium. Next base: position 92,876 of record UBJO01000069.1, on the reverse strand, counting down.
ATGCTGCGCGAAGCGATCCTGAAACCGCCGACCAAGATCGCGAGGCACTGAAGCGACGCGCGCAGGAAAATGTCGATCGGTCAAAGAAGAAAGACGTTGACCCGGATGGTCATGACGAACAGCTAGACAATCCAACGCCCGGGTCCGACGCGGCTGAACCTTCCCCGCAGTGAAGCGCAGAGCTATCTCAGTTGTCCAAGCATATGGGAGCGGAGTGAGCCGAACACCTCGTGACGACCTCGCAGCGCACGCATATCCGGATGCATGTCAGACCACCACCTATGCCTCATCCAATTCGTCGTTACTCTGAACGCGATCCAAATGTGCTCCCGTGAATTTCTCAATCCCGGCCTTCGCGATGGCTTCGGCGAGTTTTTCGGCATCGTAGGGTTTGGCCACCACAATGGCATCCGTTTCATCGCGAACGGAGGACGGGTCACCGGTCGCATATATGATCAGCGCAGCAGGCCTTAAAGCCCTAGCCTCAGCAGCCAGCTGTGAGCCTGATGCGCCGGGGAGATTAACGTCGGTGACAAGCACATCGACCGCCATTGTTTGTAAGACAGCTTTCGCCTCTTCAGCGCTTCCCGCTTCGACGACGATCAGTCCGGCATCCTGGAGCATTTCAGCTGTGTTGATACGGATAAGGGCATCATCCTCAACCAACAAAACGGTCGCGCGACCGACTTTCAACTTGCTTGGCTCAACTTTGCTTGGTTCCACATTGATGGCGGAAGGCGCTGGAGATTGCTCTAGATTCTGCACTGGGTCCGCCAGGCGGCCCTTGGTTTTCGTATTCGCCCGCTGGGCCTGGTTTGCCAAGACATGACGGAACTTACGCGCCAGCGCCTCACGGGTATAGGGCTTGGACAAAAGCTCGACGCCTGCATCGAGCCTGCCGCCGTGCACGATCGAATTTTCTGTGTAGCCTGACGTGAAGAGCACGGCGATATTCGGCAGCCGTTCTTTCGCCTTTCGGGCGAGTTCGGGACTTTTGAGCGTGCCTGGCATCACGACGTCGGTGAAGAGGATGTCGATGGGGATGCCGCTATCGATCACGGACAGCGCGTTCGATGCATCGACCGCCTTCAGCGTGCGATATCCAAGGTCGGTCAGCATCGAGATGACGGTTTCGCGGACCTCCGCATCATCCTCAACGACGAGGACAGTTTCCGTCCCCCCGACAATTGGCCCGTTATCGACAGCGACCTCGACATCTTCGGCCTCGTTCGCACGCGGCAGATAAAGCTTGATGGTCGTGCCGTGGCCGACTTCCGAATAGACTTTGACATGGCCACCGGATTGTTTGACGAAGCCGTAAACCATCGACAGACCAAGACCGGAGCCCTTGCCTTCGGCTTTCGTGGAAAAGAACGGCTCGAAAACCTTTTCGATGATCTCGGGCGGCATGCCGGACCCGGTATCTGTCACCGCCATCATCACATACTGGCCGGGACTGACCTCATCATGCGTGCGGGCATAGGCATCATCGAGGTGAGCATTTGACAGCTCGATCGTCAGTTTGCCCTGCCCTTCCATCGCATCGCGTGCATTGATGGCGAGGTTCAGTAGAGCATTCTCGATCTGCGTCGGGTCGATAAAAGTGTTCCAGAGGCCTCCACCAAATACGGTTTCGACCTCGATGGCTTCACCGATCGCCCGGCGGATCATGTCGTCCATGTCACGGACGAAACGGCTGATATTGACCACTTTAGGTTCGAGCGCCTGACGGCGACCGAAGGCGAGCAACTGGCTGGCGAGTTTTGAACCTCGCGATACGCCGGCCATGGCGTTTGCGATCTTTGCTTCGGCACGTTGGTTGCCCACAACCTCCTTCGACAGAAGCTGAAGATTGCCGGACACAACCTGCAACAGGTTGTTGAAGTCGTGCGCGACCCCGCCGGTCAATTTCCCCACGGTTTCCATTTTTTGAGCCTGCGCCAGCTTTACTTCGGCCTGGCGGCGCTCGGTGATCTCGGTGATGACGCGCGCTTCCAGATTTTCGTTTAGCTGCTTTAGCTGCTCTTCGGCCCGCTCCCGGTGACGAACCTGGCGCGCAAGCGCCTCTGCCTGCTCACGCAAAGCCGCCTCAGCGGCGCGCTGATGGGTGATATCAGTATGAACGCCCACCCATTCGACGATGTCACCTTTTGAGCCGATGATCGGCAGAGCGCGGATGGCGAACTGACGCCACGCGCCATCATGCCGGCGGACCCGATGTTCATGCACATACATGGATTTCGCTTCGACTGCGGCATTCCAGGTCGCGACCGACGCGTCCATGTCGTCCGGATGCACAGCTTGTGCCCAACCGAACCCTTGGTACTGCTCGAACGTCTGGCCGGTAAGTGCTGCCCAGCCCGGCTGCTCGCCGACCATTCTGCCGTCCGCACTGTTGGTCCACAGAACGCCATGCACTGCGTTCACGGCCGTACGAAACCGTCTGTTGCTCATTTCCAGCTCGGCTTCGCGCACAGCGCGATCTTCGATATCGATGCCGAGAATGTAGGTGCCGGGGACTGATCCATCCCCCGCCAAATGCGGCACGTATCGAATTTCGAGGCGGCGTGGCGCGCCGCCCTGCACCGGCATGTCGGCTTCGCCGGTCACGACTTCGCCAGCCAGTGCGCGGTCGATGTCTGGCCGCCGATTTTCGTATGGTCCCTCACCGATGACCGCGGCGATATGTTTTCCAACCATGTCGTCCGGCTTCATACCAAACCACGCTTCATAGGCATGATTTGCGAAGCGGTAGACGTGGCTGCGATCGACATAGGAGATCAGCATCGGCACGGCGTCGGTTACGCGGCGCAGTTCGTCTTCGCTTTCGCTCACACGTTTTTCCATGGCGACGCGATCACTGTTGTCAACGACCGTACACATCACGCCACCGATTTTGCCGTCGGCCTCGTATACCGGTGTGTAAAACAGATCGAAGATGAATTGCTCAGGCCGATCATCTCGCACAAGCGTCATGCTCTGATCGCGATAGGAACGAAGCTCGCCGCGAAGGCCGGCCTCGATCATGTCACGGTTCCAGTCCCAGATTTCTGGCCAGACTTCTGCAACGTTGCTGCCAAGTGCGCGAGGATGTTTTTGACCTGCGATCTTCGCATAGGTATCGTTGTAGATCATCACATGGTCCGGCCCCCACATCAGCACTTTCGCAACCGGCGAATTGACGATATTGGCGACCGTGGTACGGAGCTCGACGGACCATCCGCTCGTCGGCCCAAGGGCGGTTTTCGACCAGTCCTTTTCCCGGATGATGCTGCCGCAGGCACCGCCCCCGATTGGCCAAGCTGATGTGGGTGTTATCGCGGGCTTGGCACCGTCACGAAGCAGGCGCAGCCCCGATCGGACGACTTCACTGGCATTGCCATAGTTACCCGACGACAGGCACTCGGAAATGAACCCCTCAAGCTCCGGGGTCAGCGAGAAATTGCGTGTGGAACGTTTGGCCATAACTGGCTCGTCTCATGGAATTTCAAATGTGTCAACGTGTGGCACTGCAAAAGAGGTTTGCCGATGCGATAGGGCGTCGGCTTGGGCCCAATCTTTGCATCTCAACAGCCAAGAATGTTTAAAATGGGACGAGGACCTTTACGTGAAACCAAGCTTAACTTACGGCGACCGCCGTGCTTTCATCCAGCTTTCACTCCGGCTTTAGGCGGCGTCCGAGCACATATCCCTCGGACGTGCGGGGATTGCGAGGGATTTAAAGCTAGGCTTTGCCAGAAAGTAACCTTGGATGAGGGAGACGCCAAGGTCTTTCAGTGTCGCCATCTCGTCCGCAGTTTCCACCCCTTCGCACAAAGGAACAATTGCCAGATCCTCTAGCATTTCGAGCGTATGTTTTACAATTTTGCGCCGGACGGGGTCTGTGTCGATCCCCCGGATCAGGTCCATGTCCAATTTTACAATGTCGGGCTGGAAGTGGGTTAGAAGGCCGAGCCCGGAATGACCGGCTCCGAAATCATCGATTGCCGTCTTGAATCCCATATCCCTGTAGGTGCGAAGAATATGGAGAACATGTTTGGTATCGAGCTGCTCGTTTTCGGTGAACTCGAAAATGATGCGGTCAAGAGGAAAGCCGGTCTTCAAGGCGGTTGCGAGTGTCAGCCGAATGCAGGCCCGCGGTTCATAGACGGCGTTCGGCATGAAATTGATCGACAGCTTTACATCATCAGCAGGATCGTAAAGTTCAGAGGCCAACTCAATCGCCTTCACGCGACATTGCTGGTCGAACGCATAGCGATTGCCTTCCTTGACTTGGCTGAGAACGGAACCAGCGCCCTCGCCGTTCGGACCTCGCACCAACGCCTCATGAGCGAAGACAGCGCCCGTACTTATGTTGACGATCGGCTGAAACGCCATCGAAAAGGGAAGGTCGAAAGCGGCGCCATTGCGGCAGCCATTACAGTGCGTCGGCATATAGAGCCCTCCATCAAGGGGCAAGCCTTACAGGATCAGCGATTAATCTTCCGTTGCTTCGAAACCCGATAAGTCGCTGTTCGTTCTAGGCAGCGAAATATCCCCCAAGGCGGCTATCTTTACCTCATGCAGCCTATAATTTGAGTGTATGTTTAAGCAATTTTCGCGCGAAGAGATCACAATGAATGGATTTCCAGCCTTCCCGCTTTAAACGAAAACACAAAGTGCCTTACCGAGCAGGCCCGTGATTTTGTGAACAGATTACGAACACACCCGCAAGACGAGGAAATGGGTTTTCACGCCTTCGAGGGATCCAAAACACTTATGTCCCAGCCATTCAACCGGTAAGACATTGGAAGGGCGCGTCACTGCGTAATGACACTACCTCTCCCAAGACCCCCGACATCCAGACAGTATCCACCTGCATCTCCGGCCACTTCAAGCGGCTTAAATTCAAGGCCGCAGACAAATGTGATCCACCAGACGGACAAGTAGCGCAATACAGATAACCAAATGCTGGCTTGGGAAGCTCACATTGGCTCCGTACCTTTTTATGCCTCGCGTATGGCGACAAGCTAATGCCGCACGGGACGCTCGACGAACTGGCGATTGGTTGAGGTTCGATGTTATTTTTCCTGCGAGTTTAGACGCATGAGAACTTAATTCCAATTCGCCAAGCAGAACGCAATTTCCATTTCTTCATTATCTATGTATTTAATAGATTATAAGTTCTTCTAGCAAAGGAGGTTTCATGCCAAAGACGGTATCCAATTCAATAGAGCTCGGCACCAAGGCGGCGGACTTCATCCTCAGCGACGCAAAGGGTGCCCCGCACAAGCTTTCTGACTTTGACGCTGCTACGGCAGTGCTCGTTGCCTTCATCTCCAATCGCTGTCCCTTCGTGCAGCTCATCCGCGACGAGTTTGCATCTTTCGCTCGCGAATATCAGGCGAAAGGTCTGCAGGTCATCGCGATCAACAGCAACGATGCCGATGCGCATCCAGAGGAGAGCATTGACGCCATCGGCCGCGAAGTCGAAGCGATCGGCTACTCCTTTCCTTACCTGAAGGATGAAAATCAGGCCGTCGCGAAGGCCTATGGCGCTGCATGTACGCCGGACCTTTTCCTTTTCGATGGCAGCCGCAAGCTCGTCTATCACGGCCAGTTTGATGCTGCGCGCCCCGGCAACGGCAAGGTCGCCACGGGCGAGGACCTCCGCGCTGCGGTCAATGCAGTCCTTGCCGGCGGCAAGCCTGCCACGGAACAGACGCCCTCGATCGGCTGCAACATCAAATGGACCGCCGGAAACGAGCCGTCTTGGTTCTCCAACGCCGCGTGAGGGCACGGCGGCCTAACGGCCGCCCTTCTGCACTGTTTTTCCGGGGATATTGATGTCGCTGAAGCGAAAAGACCTGGCAGGCGGTAATGCGCTGCATTTGCAAACCGACGTGCTTGTTGTGGGAGGCGGTCCCGCGGGCGCGTGGGCCGCGTTGTCTGCGGCGCAGAACGGCGCGCGGGTGGTGCTTGCCGATAAGGGCTATTTTGGCACCAGCGGAGCCACCGCACCGTCCAACACCGGTACCTGGCTGGTGCCGCCAGGTGAAAACCGGGCGCAAATCGTCGAGCGGCGCTGGCAGCGCACCGGTAATCTTGCCGATCAGCGCTGGATGCTACGCACTGTCGATCAGGCCTATGAAAACCTGCTGAAACTGGCCGAATGGGGCTATCCCTTTCCCGACGACGAAGACGGCAAGCTATACATCGCCAATCTGCGCGGGCCCGATTATATGGCCTTCATGCGCCGCCGCGTCCTCAAAGCCGGCATCACCGTTCTCGATCACCACCCCGCCCTCGAACTCTATTTCGACGGCGAAGCGGTTACGGGAGCTGCAGGCATGGATCGTCAGCGCAACCGAGACTGGAGGGTCGATGCCGGCGCTGTCGTGCTGGCGACGGGCGGCTGCGCCTTTCATGAGCGGATCATGGGGGCTGCGGCTCTCACAGGCGACGGCCTTCTGATGGCGGCAGAAGCCGGCGCAAGCCTCTCCGGAATGGAGTTCACCGGCAAATATACACTCGCCCCCTTTGGCTCTTCCCTCAACAAGGGATTGCCATTCCGCTGGGCTTCGTTCTTCCGTGAGGATAGTACGCCCATTCTCGATAGCGATGGCAGCCATCTGCGTAACGGTATCGGCGAGCGCGAGAGGGAAATCGCCAAGGCGATGATCGAAGCTCCGGTTTACGCGGTCCTCGATCAGGCGGAGCCGGCGCTGCAGGATTGGCTGCGCCGCGGCCAGCCGAACTGTTTTCTGCCCTATGACAGGACACCCGTCGATCCCTTTCGCGAGATCTTCCGAGTCACGTTCCGCGCTGAGGGCACCGTTCGCGGCACTGGCGGCATCCGTATTGCCGCACCGGATTGCGCCACCGATGTCACCGGTCTCTATGTCGCCGGGGATGCAGCAAGCCGCGAGCTGGTCGCCGGCGCGACGTCAGGCGGTGGCGGGCCGAACTCCTCATGGGCAATCGCCAGCGGCTGGTGGTCCGGTCAGGGAGCCGCTTTGCATGCCAAGCGGCGTGGCAACAAGGCCTTTAGAGCCAATTCCACCCCGCTCGGCCAGGCCGGCCTGCGCCCGGGATCGACATCAAAGGCGTCGCTTACGCCCAAGGACGTCATCGACAGCGTGCGTGCGGAAGTGACGCCGCTGGAGAAGAACTATTTTCGCGAAGGCGGCCGGCTGCGGGCCAGCAGCGAGAAGCTCGATGCTGTCTGGAGTGACGTCAGGAACCACCTTTCGGCCTCCGGCCTCGATCGCCTGAAGGCGCGCGAGGCGGCCGCAATCGCTGCTTCCGGCCGCTGGTCGGTGATGGCGGCACTTGCCCGGAAGGAGAGCCGCGGCATGCATCGCCGTAGCGATTGCAAAGATTGCGTTGCGGCTTTCGCACATCCGATCACATTGCGTGGCCTGGGCGAAATCAGCGTGTCGGCAGCGGCGGACAGCCGCCAGGAGATCGCGTCATGATCGAGCTCGTTTCGGAAAGCCGCTGCGTGGAGTGCGATATCTGCGTGAAAGTCTGCCCAGCCAATGTCTTCGATATGACCGAAGGCGTTCCGGTCATCGCTCGGCAAGATGACTGCCAGACCTGTTTCCTCTGTGAAATCTACTGCCCGACGGACGCTCTTTATGTCGCTGCGCGCGCCGACGGCCCGCTTGCGATAAGCGAGGCTGAAGTTGAACAACGAAACCTCTTCGGAAGCTATTCTCGCGCGCTCGGATGGAAGCGCGGCAAGGCGGGCGGATCGCAACTCGATCCGACCCACCGCATCCGCGTCGCGCAAGTATGACATTGGAGAACCGTATGGACCGCATCACCGTCACCGACGTCCACAAGACCTTTCAGCTCAAGCCCGGCCAGTCGGTGCTGATCGATGGTCGACCTTCCGAACACGTCACCGTCCTTAATGGCGTCGATCTTGCCATCCGCAAGGGCGAGTTCATTACGTTGGTAGGCCCGAGCGGCAGCGGTAAATCGGTGCTGCTCGACATCATCGGCGGATTGACGGACGCCTCCGACGGCATTGTCAGGATAGACGGCAAGCGGATCGTCAAGCCGGATCCGAAGACCGGCTACGTCTTCCAGCAATATGCGCTGTTTCCGTGGCGTACCGCGCTCTCCAACATCGAATATGCACTGGAAGTGCATGGCGTTGCGAAAAGCGAGCGGACAGAGAAGGCGCGCTATTTCTTATCGCTGTTCGGGCTTTCAGGTTTCGAGGATCGCTACCCGAACCAACTCTCAGGCGGCATGCAACAGCGCGTTGCAATCGCCAGGGCCCTCGCGACCGATCCCGAGGTGCTTTTGATGGACGAACCGTTCGCCGCACTCGACGCGCAAACACGCGAGATCCTGCAGACAGAGCTTCTGCGCATCTGGGAGAAGATCAACACAACGGTCGTCTTCGTCACCCACTCCATCGATGAGGCCATCTATCTCGCCGACCGGATCGTCGTCATGACCGCGCGTCCCGGGACGATCAAGGAGATCATCGACATCGACCTGCCCCGTCCGCGCGACGGCGACATACGCGCCAGTTCGCAGTTCAATGCGCATCGCGGCCGCGTCTGGCAGGCGCTGCGCGATGAAGTCAACAAGGCGCAAAAAGACTGGGCGCTATCGCCCGCCTATGCTCACTGAAGGAACGAGCGTTTATGGCCTATGTAACCGATAAGACCGCGTTCAATGCACGCCTTACTTCCAGGAGCAAGACGAAGCGAGCGCCAAAACCCCGGCGGCGCCTGGAATTTGGCACGTTCATCTGTGGCCTGCCGCTGATGGTGGCCTTCCTTGCTCTGTGGGAGATCGCGCCGCGCCTCGGCTGGCTGAACCGGATTTTCTTTCCGCCGATGAGCGAGGTCTGCGAGGCTTGGTATGCGATGCTCCTCGCCGGAACTTTGACGGCCAATATCGGCATCAGTCTCCAGCGCGCCGCGATCGGTTTCGTTCTCGCAGTCATTGTCGCGGTACCACTCGGCTTCTTGATGGGCCGCTATACACTGTTCGAAAAGGTCTCAGATCTGCTGGTGCAGACATTGCGTAACACCTCGCAGTTCGCTCTGCTGCCCGTCTTCATTCTACTGCTCGGTATCGGCGAAGCATCGAAGATCGCGATAACCTTCTACTCGTCGATTTTCTTTCTGCTGATCAACACGATCTCGGGCGTCAAATCCGTCGACCCCCTGCTTCTGAAGGCGGCACGCTCCATGGGCACGTCGGATATAGACACGTTCCGCAAGGTGATTTTGCCGGCCAGCATCCCGTCGATCGTCTCCGGAATGCGGCTTGCCGTCAAATCCTCGATCTTTGCCGTGATCGGCGCTGAAATGCTGGCGGCGAAATCTGGCCTTGGGTTCCTGATCCAACAGTCGCAGCTGATGATGGAGACCGCCGATATGTATGCCGGGATCATCACGATGACTGCGATCGGCCTCCTGGTGAATTACCTGCTCGTCTGGTTCGAGCGCTGGGCTACCGCCTGGAAGGGCAATTCCGACATATCGCACGCTTGAATTCGCACCCGCTTTCGACCTGGTTTCAATGGGGACACCAAATGACCGCTCTCAATTCATCCATACTGCGCCGTGCCGTGCTTGGCGGCCTTGCAGCACTCGCCTTCGGCAGCGTCACGCTGGCATCGCCGGCCTTCGCAGAAGACAAGCCGAGCGTTATCCGCATCGGTAGCACAGCACCCGGCCACCTGAAATTCATCCTTGAAAGGCACAACGGAACCCTTGCCAAGGAATTCGAGAAGGACGGCATAAAAGTCGAATTCATCGCCTTTACCAATGGCGGCTCCGAGGCGACGACGGCGCTCGCCACGGGCGCAGTCGAATTCATCTACACCGGCAACAACCCGGCATTACGCGTCGCGGCAGCCGGTGCTGACGTCAAGGCGATCGGCCTTTCTAGCTTCGTCAAAGAGAACGGTTCCGCCATCATCGTCAAATCGGATTCGCCGATCGAGACGCTGCAGGACCTGAAAGACAAGAGGGTAGCTTACTTAACGGGGACAGTGCGCCACTCGACTTTCGCCAAGGCCCTGAAGTCTGCTGGTCTCTCGCTCAACGACGTGGAATCGCTCAACCTTGCCTTCGATGCTTCGGGTCCGGCACTAGTGCGCGGTGACGTCGATGCGGTCGTGGAAAGCGGTGATGTCGCCGCCAAGCTCGTTGATACAGGCCAGGCTCGCGTTATCCTTGATGCCTCTTCGCATCCGGAATGGTCGGCCCCCTTCCTGATCTCGGCCAATGGCGAATTCGTTCGCAAGTATCCGGATCTCGTTAAGCGCCTGCTGAAGGTCGATATCGAGACCGCGCGCTGGGCTGATGCTCATCCCGAGGACACGATCAAGATTTTCGTTGATGAGACCAAATCGTCAGAGAAATCTGTCCGGAAAACCTACAAAGAACATGTCTTCTACCAGGATCCTAAGATTACGCGCGAGGCACTCGCATCCTTGAAGAGCGAAGAGCAGTTCATGGCTGACGCCAAGCTTCTCAAAGGGTCGGTCGATTATGACAAGTGGATCGACACCAGCTTCCTGGATGCCGCCTACAAGGACGTAGATCAGAAGCAGTCCAATTAAAGGAAAGTGGGCGTACCCTACCGCTTGGGGTGCGCCCTAGAGGATGTCGCGATGCTCACAATCAAGCGCTGCCGAAAAATTATAGAAAGTCTGCGTGCCGTCGAGCGCTTGCGTGGGGAGCGTGCGTTCTGGGAACGCCAGGAAGCCGAACGCTACGAGAGGTTGGTCACCGTCTGTCTGCTGCTTGGGATGAGCGATACTGAAGAGATCGACGCAACGGCCATGACAGTGCTCGCTTCTGGCTTAACTCCCTAGCTGCCTAACACCTCCTCGAAACTTGCCGGCAATTCGACGTTGCCCCCTTTGCTTGATCTGCGGCCCAATTTGCTGATGTCCCGTCTTCGCCAAACAAGGCCAGCTGGAATTGTTTTCCCGAAATTGCGGTTGGGCTTCGGATCACCACCCTTGTCCGCGAGACGACGGAACGTGCTTGGGCTGATGCAGAGGCGCGTGTTGCCAAGTTGGCTGAAGGCCAAAGCGGTAGCTGGAACGATCACAAAGCAGGTGCGGTCGGCCAGCAGCAATTACTCGACCTGCACAAACGCGGAGATGTGCTCGACAGCAATCTTTACACTGCTCCGGGCCAGTTCGGTGGCGGTGGTGCCGGCACGACTTGGCTCGTCGGTTCAGCACAGGACGTTGCAGCTTCTCTACGCAAATACCAGGAGCTTGGCATCACCTATTTTATCCTCTCCGATACTCCGTATCTGGAGGAGATCAAGCGCCAGGGCGATCAACTGCTGACGCTCCTTCGATAACCTTACGGCATTAACTCCTTGGGCAGGGCCGGCACTGACAGTGATAGTTTCGAAGGGGGTTGAGCCTGAATCCGCGCCATCAAAATGCTTAGACATCGTCGCCAGCCTCGTGAAAACGGCTCGCGGCACCTCGCCCTACGAATTCGGATACGGTGCTGCCTAGCTAACTCTAGCGGCGCGACTGATGGCGGCACATCGATGTCTAGGTTAGATGCATTCCCATTTCCCGTGGCGCTATCGGATTATCTCGTTAACCACCTTCCTTGCCAGCAATTACGGCGGCGACGTCGCCTGCGACGGCTTGAGCCTGGATGCGAATATCCGGAGCGGCCGTGATCTCCCAGAACTGGCCCGCGGTCAGCGCGCCGACGGCATAGAGCCGCACGCTGCTCGCAGCATCGCCAATCACTCTGGATTGCGGATTGACAACGATGCCTAGACCCTGAGGATCTGCCTTGATCAGCGCCAGGCGCTTCATTTCCGCAAGCAACGGCGAATGCGCCATGCCTGCCCTTTCGACACCGGTGCAATTGATCAGCCAATCGACGTCGAGCTGTCTGCTACCTCTTGCTTCCCTGGCGCGGTAGTGGATGGCGAGGCTATTCCCTGTCTGCTCCACACTTAAGAGAAAGCCCGCATGCACGACGACTTCGCCGCTCTCCATCAGGTCGCGAAAGCGCGCATGTACATCCGGTGCCACCCGATGGCGGTGAATGTTCCACCACGGCAAGGCGTGACGAAGAAAGCGGACGCGCTCCGCCGCCGGCAGACGTGCCCAGAGCGCTTGTGTCTGCGGACGCAAGCGGTCCATGACCGAGCGCCAGTCGCCTGCAACCTTACTCTCCTCGCGCAACCGGTGAAGCAGCGCGCTCATGGTGACCGGCAGGGTCTGCGGGTCGAAATCGGCTGGCGGCTTTGGCGCCACATGCCCATGCGGGACGAGCCCGCGTCGCGAGAGTACATCGATCTTGCCGCGGAAGCCGCGAGCGTGAAGCGCCAGAACCTGATCGATCATCGTCAGACCGGAGCCAAGAATGCAGACGTCGTCATTTCGCCCAACACGCCTCAGCCAAGAAAGGCGCCACGGGTTTTCGATGATCCGCTCTTTGGCGGAAGCGGCCAATCTGGAGACATCGACAGGCAGCGGCGCGTTGCCGACGCCAAGACACAGCACGACATTTCGCCCTGCGATCTCCCCGCCGTTTTCTAGGAGAAAGCCGAGCGTTGCGTTGTAGCGCTCGACGCAACCTGTCGCTTTAGCCCGGATAAGATCCACCTTACATCTATTCTTCTTGTTGCGCAGCAGCGCCGCCAGGCTGTCGCGAACGTAGAGGCCATAATCCTGTCGTGATGCAAAATCGCCGTCCCTCAAGGGCCGCTTGCGCTCCGCAAGCCAATCGACGAAGCCATTCGGTCTGTCTGGAAACAGGCTCATCCGCCCAGCCGGGACATTCAGCCGGTGGAGATAGAGCTCAGACCGGTAGGCGGTGCCGCGTCCAAAACCGGGGTCGTCGCCGATAACGGCCACCGTCGCCGTCGCGGGAAGCCGTTCGATGAGATTGCAAAGCGTCGCGATTGCTGAGAACCCAGACCCGACCAGTACCGCATCATAGATCATTCGTATCCCTCACATTCGCACGGCAAACGCGCCCCGACAAGATTGGGTTCCCGCGGCGTGACGGGCGCCTCAGGCGCAGCGGCTCTTTTGTCGGGGAGCAGCCCGAGATTGTTACACAGCGATGCTCCTCATAGTCCGTGCTGAAGAGCCGCCGCTCTGGAGCTTCGGACCAGCCGTCCGAAAACGCATCGGACCTTAGCAGATAGCGGAAGACGACATTGATACCAACCGATCTCTCCGCCGCGGCCTTTTTGCCATCGCGCGACAGTAGTAGCAAGGGCCACAAGATGTGCCAGCGAGATCGCTGCCGGAACGGCGACGTCCGAAGTGGGCATCGAGGTAAGCCCGTCGGTTATGGCTTATACGGCACGGAAGAGGGCTGCCATGCGGCTGAGTCAGAGAGCGCGCTGGTATATCTGTCTCAGGCAGCCTGGCTGGCAAGGAAATTTCCGCGCGCTTACGTGGCGTTTTGGGCCAAAGACCAGTATCTTCATTCCCTTGCGGCGCGGACGGGCGCAGGGCTTGCGTTCCTCCCCTCTGCATGGCCGCAGCGATCCTTTATTGAGGGTTTGTGATTTTGGTTCAGCGCCTGCGAGCAAGGACGTTTTCAAGTGGTCGGGATGTTCCAACAGGCACGCGATTTGTTCGTGTAAAACTAACGTCGCCTAAGCATCCATTGACGCTGCGGGTTAAGGCCAGCGATTTGAACGCTTGGCCTGATCCTTCGCCTTGAACCAAATCGAACTTACGACAGCGTTGTCGTTTTACGTTGATCTCATCCGGACTCTTCAGGTTCTCAGAGACTTAGAAATCCTAGTTCTTAATCGCGTTCGACAGTGCCTCGTCAAATCATAGGAGGACCGCCATATCGGAACTCTTGTGTCCTCGCACATCTTCTCTCGTCTCGCTGCAAAAGTGTGGGTCTGCTCAAAATGAGAACACCAATGTGGTGGTTCGCGATCAACCCGTAGGTCACAAGCTCCGCCGTGAAAATTGGATGGAAATGGATGGATCAATGGTGCATGACGGCGCTTAAAGAATTGGATGGGAATAGATGGAAAAATGGAAATTCTAAAAACGACAACCGTACGGATCACGCCCGAAATCCTGTCACTGATCGCCGAAATCGACGAATTGCCTGGCGTGCGATCGGCCGGATCGCGCCTGAGCGGTTGTCCAGCCTGAGACGTGTCGCCACGATTGAAAGCGTCGGCTCATCCACACTACGTGAGCGTCCGGTGAGCATTTTTTGCTGATCGAGCAAATCGGGCGATGTTCTGGAATTAGAACCAGCATTAGTGCTGACATTAATACCAGAACAAAGAGGTTTCATGGCTCGCATGGAGATCATGTCCGGTACCGAGCGCAGACGGCGGTGGTCGGACGAGGCCAAACTGAGGATATTGGCGGAAGCCGATGAACCCGGTGCTCGCATTGGTGATGTGGCTCGCCGGCATGACGTTCATCCCGGCCAGATCGCTTGTGGCGGCGATCATTCAGCTATCTTGATCGACCGGCGATGTTCCTCCCGGTGGAGATTGCCGATGAGGTCGGTGTAAGCCAGCCGTCGACCACGCAACCGAAGTCGGCGGTTGTTGAGATCCTGCTGCGAAACGGTCGGTGCCTGAAGGTTCCGATCGACGTTGAACTGAAGCTGCTGGGCTCGATGGTGGCCTGTCTGGAGGCGGCGTGATCGGACCTTCTGGGAATGTGCGGGTCTTTCTGGCCTGTGGGGTGACGGATATGCGGCGTGGCATTGATGGCCTGTCGGCGCTGGTTGAGACGGTCGTGAAAGAGGCGCCGGGCTCTGGCGCGATCTTCGGCTTCCGCGGTAAGCGCGCTGATCGGATCAAGCTTCTCTGGTGGGATGGTCAGGGGTTCTGCCTGTTCTACAAGATTTTGGAGCGCGGGTACTTTCCCTGGCCGACGGCCAAAGATGGCGTGGCGCACCTGACGCAGGCGCAGCTTTCCATGCTCGTCGAGGGGATTGATTGGCGACGCCCGGCGTGGACTTCCGCGCCCGGTCGAACGGGATAAAAGCTATATTTTGCAGATAGATCCGGGGTATATTGCTAGCGCGCCAGGGTCAAATCAGCTAGATTTGCGGGTATGGAAACAGCGCCGCCGGACAATCAGGACGAGCTCACTGCTTTGCGCGCACTCGTCGCGGAACAGGCGGCGAAACTTGAGAACCAGGAAGCCGAGGTCAGCAAGCGCGACTCCATAATCGGACTTCTGCGCGCGCAACTGGAACTGCTCCGCCATCGGCAGCATGGCGCTTCCTCTGAGAAGATCGACCGGAAGATCGAGCAATTCGAGCTGATGTTGGAAGAGATCGAGGCCTCTCGCGCCGAGGCTGAAATGCGCTCCGGGAAAGCTCCTCTACCGGAGTTGGACGACGCATCCGAGAAGCCGAAGCGTAAACCATTGCCCGAGGGTCTTCCAACCGAAGATATGATCTATGCGGCCCCCTGCAATTGCCCGACCTGTGGTGGCACGTCGTTCCTGAAGGCGGCTGACAGGGTGGTCCAGGTGCTGGAGCACGTGCCGGCGTCGATTAAGATCGTCCGCCATGTCGAAAAGCGCATGATCTGCAGGGATTGCGATACGACAGTAGCTGGCGAGATGCCGACCCTGCCAATCGAGCGCGGCAAACCCGGGCCGGGACTGCTCGCCCATATCATGATCGCTAAATTCGACGATCATATCCCCCTCTACCGCCTGTCCGAGATGTACGACCGGTTGGGGATAGACATCTCCCGATCCGTAATGGCTGACTGGGTCGGTCGCGTATCCAGTCTGCTAGCTCCTCTCGTCTCGGCTATCAGGGCCCATATAGCCGCGCTCGATCGAATACACACGGATGATACCCCCGTCGATGTCCTAGACCCCGGGCGGGGCAAGACAAAAACCGGCAGGGTCTGGGTCTACGTCTTTGACGGCAGTGGCTATCAATCTGCCACTCCCGGTGCCGTTGCCTATTACTACAGCCCAGACCGCAAGGGCGTGCATCCGGCTGACCACCTTGCCACCTTCAGCGGCGTCATGCATGCCGACGGCTATGGTGGGTACAAAAAGCTTTACGGCAATCAGATCATTGAAGCCGCCTGTATGGCGCATGTGCGCCGTAAATTCCATGATGTGATCAAGCTGAAGCCTTCTCCAATTGCCGAGGAAGCGTTGTCGCGCATTGGAGCACTCTACGATATCGAGAACCGCATCCGCGGAATGTCGGCTGATGAGCGGCGTACCTTGCGCCAACAGCACGCAAGGCCCATTCTGGACGAGCTGAAGGTCTGGATCGAGGCTACGCTTTCGACGCTGCCACAGAAGCAGAAGCTAGCTGAAGCGATGCGATATGCTCTCTCGCGGTGGGCTGCGTTGAGCGTTTACATCGACGATGGCCGTGTTGAGATCGACAACAATATAGCCGAGCGCGCCATGAGACCGCTCGGAATCGGAAGAAAGAACTGGCTATTTGCCGGGTCAGACAAGGGCGGTGAGCGCATCGCCAATATCCTCACCATCATTGAGACTGCCAAACTCCATGGTTACAATCCGGAAATCTATCTGAAGGATGTCCTGGCCCGGATCCAGGATCACCCCCAAGATCGAATTGCGGAACTGCTACCCTGGAACTGGACGCCGGCACGAGACGGATGCGAGGCCGCGTAATGGCACGATCAAGGTTCATCTATACGCTGAAAGAAGTCGCCAGCATGATTGGCGAGAACCTCGAACTCATCGAGGAGGTGACTGCCAACTCGGACAATATCGCCGAGGGCGAATTGGTTTATGTGCGCGATGGCAGTGAAGATGGCACGAAGGGTCTGACGGAAAGTGGAATTGATGACCTTCGAAGTCTCCTCGCCGATATCAGGACTTGGGATGGCGGGATCCGACAGTTCCTCCTTGATGAGCAATGCGATCCCGAAATGATCGAGCGCGTCATGACCGACGAAATAAAACGCAGCCTATAGCTCCTCTCGCTCGACCACGCGGAAACGGCTTCGCCGGACGCTCACCACACTACCGCGCCATTGCCTCGTTCTATCATCTGCGGGATCAGGAGGCGATCGAGACGAACCGTCGCAAGAAGATTCAGGTTGATTTCCGAAAGCCAGATGTCGTCTGCGAGCGCCGGGTGGACTGCACCTGCCTGCTCTGCGCGAACATTTGATGGCGAGATCAAGCCGTCGGAGCCGTCCCGACGTCGATCATGTGTTCGGTCCCTTTGATGGACGACGCGCCGTCTGGTGCCAGGAATGCGATGAGGTCGGCGACCTCCCCTGGTTCCTCAAGACTTGCCGCCTCTACAATATCTTGCCGAGCACCGAAGCCAGCTGATCCTGGGAATACGGCTTTGCCAGCCTAGCGGCGTCGATCTCCACGCCCGAGGGTAGATCGGCATAGCCGGAAGCTAATAAGATCGGAAGTCCTGGCACACGTTCGCGGGCAGCTTGCGCCAGCTCCGCGCCCGTCATGCCTGGCATCGAGTAATCCGTGATCAGAAGGTCAAAGACGGCACCCCCGTCCAGCAACTCCAGCGCCTCTCTTCCGGAATGGGCTTCCACCACCTCGTGGCCAAGGTCCGTCAGCATGTCCGCCGAACTCATGGCGATCAGGGCGTCATCGTCGACCAAAAGGATTCGTTTAGGCCCAGCGGCGGCGGGACTTTCGGCCAACGAGACATCCTCCGGTTTTTGCTCGATCTTGGAGGTTGAAATGGGGATCCACAGTTCCGCCGTGGTTCCCTTGCCCAAGGCACTTTTCAATATCAACCGACCCTTTAACTGCAATGCCAGCCCATGGATCATCGACAGGCCGAGACCGGTGCCCTTGCCGAGCTCCTTGGTGGAAAAGAACGGCTCTATGGCCTTGTCAAGCGTCGCCGCGTCCATGCCCATGCCCTGGTCGATGACCGCCAGGACGACATAGCTACCCGGCGCGAATGAATCCGATCGCGCCGTCTGCTCTGCTTGTTTGAGCTCTATTTGTATCGCTCCGCCGTCCGGCATGGCGTCGCGGGCGTTGATGACGAGATTGAGGAGAGCCAGTTCCACTTGGTTGGCATCTGCCGACACCGGCGGCAGGTACTCGCTAACGATCAACTCTACCGCAATCCGCGAGCCGACGGAGCGCTGCAAGAGATCCTTCATATCCGCAACGAGTCCAACCAGGTCTACCGGCCGGACCTGAAGATCCTGTCGCCGGGCGAAGGCAAGCAGACGTTGGGTGAGCGAAGCGCCGCGCTGCGCACCCTGCAGTGCGCCGTCGATCAAACGCGTCGCCTTCGCATCGCCGGCCACATGCTTGCGCAGAAGTTCAAGGTTGCCGAGCACGGCCATCAGGAGGTTGTTGAAATCATGGGCGACCCCGCCGGTGAGTTGCCCTATCGCTTCCATCTTCTGAGCCTGTCGGAGCTGCTCCTCCGCTCTCTCCCGCTGACCGACCTCGGCTAGCACAAGCCGGTGCGCCTCTTCTAACTCGCGCGTACGCTCCGCTACGCGCTGCTCAAGCATCTCGTTGAGACGACGCTGCTGCTCTTCGGCCAGAAGCCGGTCCGTGATGTCGGCCGCCACTCCCACAAGTTTGAGAGCACGGCCCATGCGATCGCGGTGGAGTTGGGCGCGGATTTCTACCCCATGGATGGAGCCGCCGGGCCAGGCCACCCGGTATGTAATTGCATAATCGACACCGGTTTCGAGTGCATTGCGCATCGCTTCCCGCATGCGCATCACATCGTCGGGATGAATGGCCTTCATCAAATGGTCATAGGTTAACTCCTCTTCGGAGCCGCGGCCGAAAATTCCCCTGAAGGTCGATGACGTCGTCAGCACGTTCGTGCCGAGTTCCAGCTCCCACGTTCCGAGCCGGCCGGCCTCCAGTGCCGTCTGAAGCCGGCGCTCCCCTTCGTCCAGCGCCTCCATGCGGGCGCTGGCCTCATATTGGCGACGTCGGGCACGCATTGCGGACCGGGCTACGCTGATGAATGTCGTAGGGTGGAAGGGCCTCTCGATAAAACTGACATTACCGAGTACTTCAGAAAGCCGGGCAGCGGTCGGATTGCGCTCGGGGCCGCCGCCGCGCGCTGTTAGAATGATGAATGGAAGGTCTGACCAGCTTGGCTGGGTCTCGATCCAGGCTACCAGTGGACGCAGGTCTGCCGACCGGAGGGCCTCTTCGGTGATCACTGCAAATGCGATGTTTTCGCCCAATTCCGCGACGAGTGTACCGAGCGAAGGGGCAACTTTTGCAGTCATTCCCGCATCCTGCAACAGGGCCGACGCGATCTTCGCGTCGCGGCCCAGCGGGGCGTGGATCAAACCAATGACATCACGATCAGGAATTGGTGCCATCCTCGTTAAGAAGTTGCAACAGGGCGTGTCCTCCTCCGACCAAAACAGGAACGCCACGCAGGATACCCTGGAACCCAGATAGTGGCTCTCCCAGCGTTAGTCCGTTACTGCCGATCTTGTATTCACGGATCGTATCTTCATGCGGACCGGTTCGCTTCTTAATGACCGAAATCGCCCTGCGAACGCGACCTTCCGCCTCGAAGTACCGCAGCAAAATGACAGTGTCCGCAAGGTACGTCACGTCCACAGGTGATTTCATATCGCCCACGAGGCCATGCTGCGCGACGGTGATGCATGTGTTGGCGCCCTGTCTGTTGAGATACTGTAACAATTCGTGCATGTGCAGGATCAGTGCATTTTCCTCAGGCATGGCAGCCTGATATCCGTTGATGCTGTCGATGACGACAGTAGTGGCGTCGAAACTCGCGACCCTGTCTCTGACGCGCTGTGCAAACTCGCCCGGGGAGAGTTCTGCGGCATCGACCTGCTCGATGTGGATGAGTTTTTGATCGCGCAACGCCTCAAGGTCGAGCCCCATCGCCTTGGTGCGGGCGAATAGCACCCCTAGTTCCTCGTCGAATACAAACACGGCCGCCCGCTCGCCGCGTCGGATCGCCGCTTCGACAAACTGCAGAGCGACAAGGCTTTTACCGGTGCCGGCGGGTCCAATCAGTAGTGTACTGGAGCCCCGCGTAATGCCGCCTCCAAGAAGATCGTCGAACGTGCTGATGCCAGTCGTCAA
Organism: Hyphomicrobiales bacterium; assembly: GCA_900465665.1. Taxonomy (GTDB): domain Bacteria; phylum Pseudomonadota; class Alphaproteobacteria; order Rhizobiales; family Rhizobiaceae; genus Rhizobium. Next base: position 72,820 of record UBJO01000069.1, on the reverse strand, counting down.
AAGAGACCGTTCAAATCCCGACTTGTGCTCGATAGCGCGCAACCGCGGGAAAACGGCGACGCCGCCGGTTTTGATAACGAAGTCATGGTACCCGCCACGAAAGGCCTGGCCGCGATATTTCAGGATCCGAAGCCGACGACGTTCAGATCCGTAATCCGGGGCAAGCTGCTCCAGGTGGATCACGCCATGCACGACGCTGTGGACGGTCTTATCCATTGCGTCGGATGTCATGTCGTCCAGGAGCAAGACCGTCGCGTGGGACCGCGAGAAAAAGTGCTTCAGTGCAAGGATCTGACGGCGGTAGCGTAGCGAACTCTGCGCCAAAAGCCGGATTTCAGAGAGACTATCGATCACCACTCGATGTGGCTTGACCCGCTCAAACACTTCGAAGATGAGCTTTGTCGTCTCCCCAAGCTCCAGGTCCGAGGAATAAAGGAGGCTTTGTTGCTGATCGGCGTCCAGGAGGCTCTCTGGCGGAACGAGCTCAAAGATCTCCACTTGATCGCCGATGTCTTTCCCGTGTGAAAGAGCGCTGTCACGAAGTTCTTCCTCGGTTTCAGAAAGGGTGATGTAAAGACATCGCTCGCCGATGTTGGCGCCCTCCAATAAAAACTGAAGAGCGATCGTAGTTTTGCCCGATCCGGGAGCGCCTTCCAGCAGAAAGACGTGACGGCGCGACAGTCCACCGGACAGGATATCGTCGAGTCCCTCCACCCCTGTCTTTGCTTTTGCTCCTAAACTATCCGTCATACATCCTCCATCGTGCCGTTTGATATAGGATAAATGCGCCGATCTGCCAGAAGGAAGACGTTGCAACCAATAGATTCGCTCCCCCGCCAGGTGCCGCCGGGACCGTCGGAATGTTGAGCACCAGCTGTCTGCGGGGCAAGCGTAATTAGTTGATGATTGCATCCGGTCGAGGCGGTGCTGAAACCAATGCGATCATCGCGGTAAAGGCTGTCCGCCGTGGTCAGCGTCGCTGCTCGCCAATATGACGGAGTTCGGACGATCTTCAACAATGACGGCGGAGAAACTGCAATCGCTCGAACATCGCATGGCGATCTGGCCTGATTCCCCTCTGAGGGTCGCGAACAAGGCACAGCAATACCTTTATGATGAAATTGCGCGCACTGGATCGACAGCCGGTAAGCAAGGTCCCATGCAGACACGTGCTGCCCTGTATGACCTTATCGATCTTGCGAGCTGCGACGAGCTCGATTCAAGCATCGTTGCCAGTCGTCTTTCCATCTAGGGCTATTTTACAGAGCTTGGAGCACACTAAGGTTTGAAAAAGCTTGGAATGGCGCCCCAGGCAGGCGCCAATTGCTTTGAAACCAGGCAGGTTCCGGCTTGCAACGCGATGACGACAAAGTCCTGTTCAGTTCATTGCGCCCAGCGCGAGGGATTGACTACCGCCGCGTCGGATTGAGGCCGGCGTCGACCAGGCCCGGCCGGCCGTAAAGCTTCAGATGCGAGACTTTCGGCTCTGTGCGGGCAATGACCCGGCCGCGCCGGATAACGGCGAGGCGGGTCGGCTTCAACCGCAGTGCTTCGATCACGTCTTCCGCCTGCAGCATGACAAGGTCGGCATTGCAGCCGACCGACAAGCCGTAATTCTCCAGCCCCATCGTTTTTGCCGAATTGACCGTCAGCGCGTCAAAAATCTTCTTCTTGTCCTCGACGCCCGACATCTGCGCCACATGGATTGCCATGTGCCCGACTTCTAGCATGTCGCCGGAACCCATCGAGTACCAGGGGTCCATCACGCAGTCATGGCCGAAGGAAACGTTGAGGCCTGCTGCCATCAGTTCGCGCACCCGCGTCATGCCGCGGCGCTTGGGATAGCTGTCGTGGCGTCCCTGCAACATGATGTTGATCAGCGGGTTTGGAATGACGTTGATCTCGGCTTCCGCCATCAGCGGGATCAGCTTCGAGACGTAATAATTGTCCATCGAATGCATCGATGTCAGGTGCGAGCCGGCAACGCGCCCCTGCAGTCCGAACCGCACGGTCTGCGCCGACAGGGTCTCGATATGCCGCGACAGCGGATCGTCGGTCTCGTCGCAATGCATGTCGACCGGCAGGCCGCGATCGGCAGCGATGCGGCAGAGTGCTTCAACGGAGGCAGCGCCGTCCTGCATGGTGCGCTCGAAATGCGGAATGCCGCCGACGATATCGACGCCCATGTCGAGCGCCCGCTCTAACGACTTCACGCCATCGGCCGCGCGATAATAACCGTCCTGTGGGAAAGCGACGAGTTGCAGGTCGATATAGGGCGCCACGCGCTCCTTCACTTCCACCATCGCTTCCGCCGTCACCAATCGCGGATCGGACGTGTCGACATGGGTGCGGATATGCAGAAGGCCCTGAGAGACGGCGAGATCGCAATAGGCGAGCGCCCGCTCGACCAGCGCTTCCTTGGTCAAGAGCGGCCGAAGCTCGCCCCAGAGCGTGATGCCTTCCAGCAGCGTGCCCGACGTGTTCATCCGCGGCAGGCCGAGCGACAGCGTGGCGTCCATGTGGAAATGCGGATCGACGAAGGAGGTGCTGACAAGCCGGTTCGTCGCATCGATCGTTTCGCGCGCTTCACCAGCAATGTCGGCCTCGATCGAAGCGATTTTCCCGCCCGAAACGGCTATATCGACGCCCTTGCGGCCGTCCGGCAGGTTGGCGTTTTTGATGATGAGATCGAACATTTAAAGACTCCTCAGAATTAATGTCAGCGCTCGCCGCGGCGATAAGGCTGCATCAGCGCCTGCGGCACACGGGCGCGCCGTGCCATGACGGCAAGCGCTGCTATCGACAGCAGATAGGGGATCATCAGGAAGATCTGGTAGGGCACGACGCCGCTCAAAACCGTCTGCAGGCGAAGTTGGAAGGCATCGAACAGCGCAAACAGGATCGCGCCAAGCAGCGCCCGCTCCGGCTTCCACGAGGCGAAGACGACAAGCGCAATACAGATCCAGCCACGCCCCTGAACCATCGTGGGGAAGAAACTATTGAACGCCGAAAGCGTCAGGAAGGCACCGCCGACGCCCATCAGCGCGCTGCCGAAAATCACCGCGCCATAACGGATCGCCATCGGGTTTAGCCCCTGCGCTTCCGCCGCGTGCGGGTTTTCGCCCGTCATGCGGATAGCAAGTCCCACCGGCGTGCGGGCAATCAGATAGGCAAGCGCAATCCCCAGCCCGATCGCCAGATAGGTCGGCGCGGTCTGGTTGAAAAATGCCGGACCGAAGAAAGGCAGATCAGAAAGAGTAGGAATGTCGAGCGGCTGGAACGGCGTAATCGTCGGCGGCGTACCTGCCACCGGCACCATCAGCCGGAACACATAATAGGCAAAGCTCGAGGCGAACAGCGTCACACCGAGACCCGAGACATGCTGCGACAGGCCGAGCGTGACCGTCAGCACCGAATGCAACAGCCCGAACATCGCCCCGCCGAGTGCCGCCACGAGCAACCCAACCCAGAGATCAGCGCCATTATAAACGGCCAACCAGCCAGACATCGCGCCAAAAGTCATGATCCCCTCGATGCCGAGGTTCAGCACACCCGCGCGTTCGGAAATCAGCGCACCGAGCGTCGCAAGGATCAGCGGTGTCGCGATCCGCAGCACGGCGGCCCAGAGGCCGGCAGAGGCGAGGATGTCGAAAAACGCGCTCATCGGCGTATCCTGTATTGCGTGAAGAACACCGCGACCAGCATGGAAAGCAGCGACAGCGCCACCGTCACGTCGGCAATATAGGTTGGAATGCCCATGCTGCGGCTCATCCCGTCCGCCCCCACAAACATCGTGGCGGTAAACAGCGCCGCCAGCACGACGCCGAGCGGATTGAGATTGGCGAGCATGGCGACGACGATGCCGGAATAACCGTAACCGGGCGAAAGATCGGTCGTCACATAACCCTTGACGCCCAGAACCTCGATTGTGCCTGCAAGACCGGCGAGACCACCGGAGATCATCGCGACGATCATCAGCGTCCGCCCGAGCGGCACACCGGCGAAAACGGCACCGGAAGGATTCAAGCCCGCAGCGCGCGACTGCACGCCGAACACCGTGCGTGTCTGAACGAAATAGATCAGGAAGGCGATCACCACGGCAATGCCGAGGCCGATATGCAGCCGTGAACGGGCAAGCAGTTTCGGCAGGCGGGCGGCGGCATCCACTGCCTCCGACTGGGGCCAGCCGAAGGCCGCCGGGTCCTTCAGCACACCGTCGATCAGCATCGAGACGAACAGAAGTGCCACAAAATTGAGAAGCAGTGTCGTCACGACTTCATCGACGGAAAAGCGCAGCCGCAGCCACAACGGCAAAAGCAGCAGAACCATGCCGGCAAATGCTCCGACGATGAAGAGAAGCGGGATCTGCAAAAGCGATGGCAAGCCCGCAAACAGATGCGCGCTTGCGGCAGCGGCAGCAATTGCGCCGAGATAGAACTGCCCCTCCCCGCCGATATTCCAGAGCCGCGCCCTAAAGGCGACGGCTGCGGCAAGTCCGGTCAGGATCATCGGCGAAGCGCGTGTCAGCGTCTCGGTAGCGGAAAGCCGCGAGCCGAAGGCACTCGTCAGGATCTTCCAATAGGCCTCGAAAACCGGCGCACCGGCAGCGGCGATCAGCACGCCGGCAATGGCAAGCGCCGCGATCACGGCGAGGATTGGGGTTGCGATGACCTGCAATGTCGAGCGATGTTCGCGCCTCTCAAACCGCATCGGACGCACCTCCCCATTCCCCGGCCATCATCAGCCCGAGCCTTCGCGCATCGACATCCTCGGCATTGACGGAGGGCGACAGCCGCCCGCCGACGATTGCCTGGATACGGTCTGCCAGCGCCATCACTTCGTCGAGATCCTCGGAAATCAGAAGCACCGCGGTGCCTGCCTTGCGCGCGTCAAGAATACGTTCATGCACGGCCGCCACGGCACCCTCGTCCAGTCCACGCGCCGGCTGCGCCGCAAGCAGGATTTTCGGGTGCTCGATCAGGTTACGGCCCAGGATCAGCTTCTGCATGTTGCCGCCGGATAAGAGCCGGATACGGCTGGTAGGCGTCCCACCACGCACGTCAAAACCCTCGATGATCCTTCTTGCAAAGGCGATCCCCGTTTTGCGATCGACCAGCCCGGCCTTCGAAAATTCCGGCAGCCGTTCCAGCACCGCATTTTCCCAGATCGACATCTCGCCGATCGCGCCGTCGCGGTTGCGATCCTCGGGAATGCGCCCGATACCGGAAGACACGGCGTCCGCCACCGTCAGGTCGCCGACACCCTTGCCGAACAGAACCAGATCGCCGGCGCTGCGGCCGATCGTGCCGCTCAGAAGCTGGGCCAGCACCGCCTGCCCGTTGCCGGAAACCCCGATAATGCCGAGCACTTCACCAGCCCTCAGCCGGAAATTGACGGATTTCAGCCGCTCCACGCCGCCAGAGCGCACGGTGATGCCAGCGGCTTCCAGCACAATCTCTCCCGGAGTCGAAGCCTCGCGTACCGGCCGCGTCACCTTGCGGCCTACCATCAGTTCGGCAAGTTCGGCCTTGCTGGTCTCGTCCACCTTGCGCTCGGCGACTTGTCTGCCGCCGCGCAGCACGACGATCCGATCGGCCGTCGCCATCACCTCGTCCAGTTTGTGGGAGATGAAGATCAGCGACAGGCCCTGCCGTGCCATATCCTTCAGGGTCGAAAACAGCGTCTCGGCTTCCAGCTTGGTCAGAACCGCCGTCGGCTCGTCGAGCACCAGAATGCGCGCATCGTTATAAAGCGCCTTCAAAATTTCGACGCGCTGCTGCTCGCCGACCGAAAGATCGCCGAGCCGCGCATCCGGATCGACCTTCAAGCCGAAACGCTGCGAAATATCGAAAAGCTTTTTCCGACCGGCAGAGATATTGGAGCCGAGGGACCAGAGGCTTTCCGTCCCAGTCATGACGTTTTCGAGCACGGTCAGGTTTGGCGCCAGCGAAAAATGCTGGTGCACCATGCCGACACCGGCGCGGATCGCGGCGCGCGGTTTGCCCGGCGGCAGCGCCTGCCCCATCACCGAAACGGACCCTGTGTCCGGCACATAATGGCCGAAGAGAATGCTCATCAGCGTCGTCTTGCCGGCACCGTTTTCGCCGAGCAGCGCAACGATCTCGCCCTTTGCGAGCGACAGCGAAATATCGTCATTGGCAAGATTATCGCCAAAACGCTTGCTGACATTTCTGATGTCGAGAACGGTATCCGTCATCGGTCGAGGCCTGTGATTGGGAAAGGGTGCGACCAGCGTTGTTCGCCCTCAAGCCTTGCGGCAAGGTCCAGAAGCAGCGCCTCCTGCCCCATAGGAGCTATCATCTGCACCGGCAAGGGCAGACCGGCCTTATCCACCCCGAAAGGCAGGGTGATCGCCGGGAAACCAGATATGTTGGCAATTGCCGCGAGCGGGGCAAAGGATCCCATACGGGCAAAATGCAGGTCCGTATCGCGGTTATCGCTCGGGAAAGACCCGATCGGCCTTGGCGCACAGGCGAGCATCGGCGTCAGCAAGCAGTCAAAACGGTCGAACAGCGAATGCAGATCGCGGCTGACATACACCATCGCCTGCACCAGATCCCAGACCGCAACGCCGCTAATCCGGCCGCCCTCTTCGGTAACGGCCTGCGTCATCGGTTCCCACAGGGATGCATCGATACCAGGCAGCTTCGCAAGACTTGCGAGATTGATCGCAATCACATCGCGAAATGCCCTGCCCGATGCTTCAATGACCGCGCGAATATCGCTCCATGCCAGCGAAACGATCTCGTGCCCCTTGTCCTCCAAGACACGGGCAGCATCCGCAACGGCCTCGGCTCGAACCGGATCGACCGCAAAATCCGATCCAAGCTCCGTCAGCAGCCCGATCTTAAGCTTCCCGGCCTTGGCCACGGCCTGCTCGACCGGCGGATAGGGCCCACGCGCTGAGCCGGAGAGCACCGAAAATGCCCGCTCAACATCGCGAACCGAGCGGCAGACGGCAAGTTCGCTGGCAATGCCGCCTAGATGGTTGGTAAACAACGGCCCCGCCGCCATCGCCCCGCGTCCGGGTTTCAGCCCGACCAGACCACAGCAGGCCGCCGGAACACGGATCGACCCACCGGCATCGGTCGCATGCGCAATCGAAACAATGCCGGCCGCAACAGCCGCAGCGGCTCCGCCGGAAGATCCGCCGGATGTCAGCGACGGATCAAGTGGGTTGCGCGATATCGGACCAATCACGGGCTCGCTTGCCAGCGACAGGCCGAACTCCGGCGTCGTGGTGATCCCGAGCAGACAGAAACCGGCATTGCGATAACGGGCCGCGAGATCGGAATCCGCCTCGCCGCCCTGCCTCGGTAGGGACCTCGATCCGGCACTGACCGGAAATCCCCTGAACGGCCCACCAAGATCCTTGGCAAGCGTCGGCACACCGCCGAACGGCCTGAATTCGCGTTGCTCGACAGGCAGCGCATCAAACGCATTAGCCGATGCCAGCCCCTGTTGTGCATCGAGATAACATATGGCGCCAAGCGCCTCGTGTTTTTCGGCTGCGGCAAGCGATCTTTCCATCGCCTGCCGCGCCGTCAGTTGTCCGCGGCCGATCGCTTCGGCAAGTGCTGTCGCGTCGGCCTGCATCGATCCGGCTTACTTCGGCTCGTTCATGTTGCGCGGCACTTCGAACGTACCAGCCTTGATCTCGGCGCGCTTGGCTTCCATCGCAGCTTCTGCATCCGCCGGGGCAACACCCTTCGTATAGGCGATGTCGCTGCCACCTTCCTTCAGGAGGCCGAAAGGAGTGTAATCCTTGCCGACCGGCTTGCCGGCCGCAACATCGGCGATCGCCGCGTTGAGGATCGGGCGGAAACCCCAAAGCGCGTTGGCAAATACGGTTTGCGGATAACGTGGCGTGTAGTCGATCAGCGAACCGACAGCCTTGATGCCGCGCTCCTTGGCCGCATCCGCCGTGCCGATACGCTCGCCGAACAGGATGTCCGCACCGGCATCGATCTGGGCAAGACCTGCCTCGCGTGCCTTCGGCGGATCGAAGAAAGTGCCGATGAAGGAGACGAGCACCTTGGCATCCGGATTGACGGCCTTCACGCCTTCGCCGAAGGCGTTGATCAGCATGTTGACTTCCGGGATCGGCATGGCGCCGACGGCACCGACCGTGTTGCTCTTGGTCATCTTGCCGGCAAGCATGCCGGCGAGATAGGCGCCGTCATGGTTCCAGGTGCCGAAGACGCCAAAGTTGTCGCCGGCCTGCTTGCCGCTGGAGCCGAGAACGAAGGCGGTTTCCGGATATTCGCCCGCCACTTCACGGGCTTCGCTTTCGACAGCATAGGCTTCACCGATGATCAGCTTGTTGCCCTGTTCGGCATATTCGCGCATCGCGCGGCCGTAATCGGTGCCCGAAACGCCTTCAGAGAAGACATATTCGATCACGCCTTCCTTAGCGGCTTCCTGCAGGGCTGCATGCAGAACCGAGTTCCAAGCATTTTCGACCGGGGAGCCATGAATGCCGGCCACCTTCAGCGGCGCTGCCGCGCGAGCCGCCGGAATGAACGCGCTGGCACCGACTGCTGCTGCGGATGCGATCAGAGCACGGCGTGAGAGCTTGAAATCATTGATCATGGACGAGAACCCCCTGTTTTATCATTTGGTCAAGTTTTGTAGGCAGTGCCCAAAACAGTGTCAAGCGACAGATGTGCTCGCTGATTGGGCAGCCACAATATTGTGGTACGAGCGCGGATGCATATTAACCGACGGCAATCAGGGCTGACGGTTCAGTTGACCACGGCCTGCGTCTCGATCTCGACCTCACAGTCGCCAGCTAGATTGCCTGCTTGAATAGGCGTATTGGCAAGCAGGATTTCGCCGAAGAAACGGCCATGCGCGCGCGATACCGGCTCCCATTTTTAGGCATCCCGAGCCCGACGTCCGTCTGCCCGTTTGGACATTTTGCCTAAGAGAGGGCCGCCCGGGCTCTCCCCGCCAGTCATTTTCAGCTTGCCTCTTCCTGCACCCAGCTAAAGGAGACGGCCTTGGGCTGGGCTAGGCTCCCGCGCAGGCTCCCCGCCCCGTCGCGCGATTTCCGTCTCGGCAGTGAACCGGACATCTCGATCTCGATCCGTGAGGAAGTGCTGCACGATTTCCATGTCGACGTGATCCCAAGGTTTTCCCCGTCCCGGTCCAGAGGGAATGCGGGGCAGAAGCCCTGGTTCGGCGCTCCACGCAAGCAACTTTTCCAGCGGCGCCTCGTTGAGCATGTCGCGAAGATGGTGGGCGGTCACATACGCGTCAGGTAGCGCTCGGTGGGCCGGGAGGCCTAGCTCGTGGACCAACCCCTCCGGCATGCGGAGGTAGCGGAGCATCTGGTTTGAAAACCGCGGCAGGTCAGGCCATAGCCTCAACGCGCACTTCCATGTGCAAATCCATTCTGCACCTCCGGTAAGACGAGCAGTACAATATCGTTGTTCGAACGCTGCGCGGTGAGCGGCCAGTGCTACCAAAGGCCGACGCGGTTGCAGCACCGATGATGCGACTTCCCTCCACAAAGGCGCTCCGGCGACGTCACTGTCGAGGATGTGATGAACGGCTTTCGTTTCCGGCGAGATAGGTCGTCCCGGATTGACCATCAATGAGCCACGCTCGACATCAAGTTGCCATCGGCCATCTTGAGTTTGGACCACGTCCTGCCAACCGATTTCGCAAACCTCATGCGGGCCATTGCCGCCGGTCTCAAGATCGACAATGCGCACAACGGCGATTGGGGTTGAATTGGCTGCGGTCATCGGAAGCGTTTACGTCCTTGTGCTTCCCGGTATGCTCGTGACAGTAGCCGAGATCGGATCACTGGCAGGAAAGCTATCCTCAAGCCCCTCCTCAAGTTCGGCTTCCAGCTCGACTTTATCCTGGCTTCCACGAGCGCTTGGAACCGGCTCAAGGCCCTCGCTGCCTTCGTCAAAGTTGCCGTTGCTCAAGGCGTCGTAACGATTGACGCTACCCTGCGGTCGCTCGGCCAGCATCTCGGACAAGGTCGTCGCTATCGCGCTGTTGCCTGTGCGGTCGGTTGCCAGTCGTTGGAAAACACCTGCCATTCCAAAGAATATGTCGGCAGCCGGATCATCTGCACCCAAGAACGCAGCAATCTCATCCATTTCCGCAACCCAGCGATATGCTTTTGGGTACATGTCGGGGATGCCTTCGGCGAACTTCGCTACGAGCCTCGACTGACTTTCACAAAGCTCGGCCATGAGAGCTTCTTCCGCCCCATTCTTCGCGGCAGCCAGGAGCATCGAGGTGCCGAGACCGATGAGGCCTTTATTGATGCCCGCGTAGCACATTTTGAGGGCGGACGCCGCACCGATATCGCTGTCCAGGGCCCGAGCATCCAAGCCGTATTCGACGAGAACCGCCACAGTCTCTTTCGCATCTCCGCTCAGATAGAAACGTGGACCAGGATTTCCTACCGTCGGAGGCCCCCCGATGATGCAGCCGTCAAGCACCTTGGCATCGGTATTGTCGAACGGCTGAGCGACCGAACGCATCGTCTGAGGTGAAATGGCATTGCAGTCGACAAAGATCGCAGAAGACTGCGACGCGCGCATCGCCGTCGCAACGAGGTCGGCCACTTCCATAGCCTGAGACGGCGGCACGATTGATAATATAATTTCCGCCTCAACCAACGCCGGCCGATCAACTTCGCGAATGCCCGCGGCCGCCGCGCGTTCTCGTGTCTCCGATGATCGTCCCTCTAGGTAGGTGACGATTTCCGCGCCAGATGACAGGAGAGCCTTTGCAACGGCACTTCCCATCGCGCCCATTCCGATAACTGCGATCCTACGCATGGTCACTCTCCACAATTCCACTCAATCTGGAACTAGCGGCGATGGCGCTCGGTGCAAGGCTCTAAGATATCCAGTTTTAGAGCGCCGCGCCCCTGAAGCAGGCCCGGGCGATGAAACGCGAACTGCAATTACCACACTCCGTGCAAAGCTTTGTTAGGTTGACGCGCTCTCTGGCGCTGTATTTCGCCCGAAAATCGGTGTCACGTTGGATGGTTCACTCGGAACCTGCCGCGCGGATTGAGCTCGCCGTTTCCAGAAATTCTCCATCTCCGATATCTTTGCAATGAACTCACTGCGAGGGTCGTAGTATTCGGGGCGGGTTGGCAACGGCAATTGATGTTCAGCGCAGATGCGCTCGACGAGGTCCATCGCACGCAAGCCAAGGCGGGCGTAATCATCCTGTCTGTGCTCGAACAGATCGCTAAAGTCCGGCGGCTCGATTTCGATCGACTCCAACGCATCGCGCACATTGCGAAGCCGGTTCGGCAGCCACCTGATTTCGTCGGCGAGATCGCGGTTTAGAAGCGACCAGTCGGCGTCTTTGGGAAGGACGAGAGCGGGATCATCAGAATGAAGGAAAAAGTTCTCAGGCTCATCGACGTCGTACTCAGGGTAATCGTGAGCTGCGATATAGCAGGCACCGACGAAGTCATCGATCGCCAGCACAGACTGCATCGCAAGGTCGCGAGCTGCCTGGCTGAATGAACTTTGTCGGACCAACTCACCTCTCGCCCAGAGCCATGCTCCAATCGACGTCGCGCCGATCAGGGCTCCGCCTGCGAAAGTTACTGCAGCTAGGTCGAAGGGGATCATGAGATGTCCTTGAGTGTCAGCTGTGGCTTACCGATAGGAGCACGATTCTCGGAAACAGAGAACGCGTCATTGTCATCAAATTAGCATCTGCAAAGCAAAATAGAATGCAAGAACCAAGGTTGAAGCCGTTAAGGTCCCCAGAGACAAAATTACCAAACGCAAGAAAATTTCAATCGATAGGAGGCCCTCATAAACGAGTCTCGACGAAAACGTTCAACGTAAGCCTGACTTTCGATTTCGAACTTTTATGAGTTAGGACTTTACAAACTCGTAGTCGGCCCTCGGCCGCGTCGAGAGCCTCGGCTTTCGTACGCGCGAGGCAACATTTCTACGAGCGTTGACAGATGATGTTGTGAAATCGTCAGCGATCGAGGGAGAGAAGCTGGATGAGCAGCAGGTTCGATCCTCGCTTGCCAGGCGGCTCGGCATCGATATCGATGGATTTGTCACTCCAAATCGCTCTGTTGAGGGCATCGTCCATATGACGCTCGATGCCACGATCAATTGCGCAGACCCGCTGACGGCAGAGCGACTGTTCCAATGGCATGGAGCTCTTTTCCCGACTGGTCGCAACGAATGGGGCCATAAGCTTCGGGTCGGCGACTGGCGTGACGACTCTGGCGGCCGTATGGAAATCGTTTCCGGCGCATTCGGGCACGAAAAAGTCGACTATGTTGCTCCACCCGCAGAGCGGGTGGAAGCTGAAATGTCCACGTTCCTGGAGTGGTTCAACGGGCCGCACGAACAGGATCCTCTCGTCAAAGCAGCCATCGCACATCTCTGGTTCGTTGCTATTCACCCTTTCGGCGATGGAAACGGACGCATAACCCGCGCAATCGCCGACATGACGCTCGCACGCAGTGGTGGGGGCGCCCAGCGACTTTATTCCATGTCCGCAGCAATCGAGCGATCCCGCATCGGGTACTATGAAGCTCTGCAATCAATTACCAGCAAGGATAGCCTTGACATCACGAACTGGATCGAGTGGTTCCTCGATCGTCTGGGCAATGCTGTTGGCGAGGCGCTGCTGACCCTCGACAACGTGATGCTGAAAAATGATTTCTGGCAGGCGCATGCTGCAAGCGATCTCAATCCGCGGCAAGCCAAGGTCCTCAACCGGCTGCTGGAAGGAAACTTCCAAGGCAAGCTCACATCGACCAAGTGGGCAAAATTGACGAACGCATCCCAAGACACAGCATCTCGCGACATTGCAGACCTCATGGCTAAAGGCATCCTGCAAAAAGGCGAGGCTGGCGGACGGAGCACGGCCTACGAATTGGTTTTGAGCTTTCCAACGAACCACGCTTCTCGATTTGGGTAAAGTCAAACCGGTTGTCGGTGAGGCAACTCCGAGACCGCTTGATGCACGCACCTGGCTCCTCGCATTTATCACGAGCACGGTGCCCATTAAAGGGCGAGGCAGTGTTTCAGCCCACGGTAAATGGTCTTGAGATCCCATCAGGGGTGAGCAGCGGCCAGCACTGTGGCAGAGTGAGGTCGCTCGAAAACTCTCTGGAGGCCAATCATGCCGATGACAGCAGATCAAATTCAAGTACAGACCGCTACCCCCATCAATCTTGGCGCAATTTTCGTCTCGTTGGAACTGAGCAAAGCGACAGGGCTCGTAACGGCTTTATCGCCTGGAAGCGAAAAGATGTCTCGCCATACTATCACTGGAGGCGACACCGCCGGACTATTCTCGTGTTTTGCCGCACTTCGCCAGAAGGCCACGCGGCGTAAAGACAAGCTTTATCCGCTGGTGGTAATCCAAGAGGCTGGGCTTGATGGCTTCTGGTTGGGTCGAGTGCTCAGCAAAGAACCTTGGATAGAGAGCCACATTGTGGAGGCGGCATCGATTGCCATACCTCGCCGGCATCGCCGGGCGAAGACCGATCGCATCGACGGCGAAACGCTGATCCGCGCTTTGATGGCGTGGGAACGTGGCGAGCCCCGCGCATGCTCGATGGTCAAACTTCTTACACCCGAGGAGGACGACAACCGTCGTATCGGGCGGGAGCGGAAAATTCTGGTTGCGGAACGTGCTGAAACAAACCTCCGAGGTCCCACGCTTGCCTCATCCAGAACGAGACGCGATGCGGCCCTTATTAATGCCTTCGCTTGGCGGACTTTCCTATCGCGCGTACGTCTTCTCGAAATCCCATACGTCCTCGAAGCCTAGCAAACGGTTGAACTCCTCAAATGGATAGAGATCGATAGCGTCGGTGGTAATGCCATTGTCCTGCAAGTCTTGATAGGCTTGTCGGACGGCATGGCCGTGAGCAAGAAAGCCAAGCGCCGGATAGATGGCCAGCGAGTATCCGAGGTCGGCGAGCTCGTCCCTCGCAACCAGTGGCGTGCGGCCGCCATTGACCATATTGGCGAGTAGCGGTCTGTCGATTGCCGCGGCAATCGCTTGGATCTCTACGCGACTTTCTGGCGATTCGACGAAGACAATATCGGCGCCTGCCTGCGCATAAGCCTGTCCTCTTTGGATTGCATCATCGAGTCCGTGGGCAGTGCGGGCATCCGTGCGGGCGATGATCAAAAAGTCACTGCTCGAACGGCTGTCTACGGCGACTCGAATCTTGTCGACCATATCCTGCATTGGAATGACGCGTCGCCCCGGAGTATGGCCACACTTTTTTGGAAACTCCTGGTCTTCAAGCTGGATGGCGCTGACGCCTGCCTGCTCATAGCCGCGAACCGTCTCGCGGACATTGAGCAAGCCACCATAGCCTGTGTCGGCGTCGGCGATGATCGGTGTCTTAGTCATCTTGGCAATCTGGGCGATGCGTTCAAGCATGTCGCGATAGGTGGCGATACCGGCATCCGGCAGGCCAAGATAGGAAGCGATGGTGCCATAGCCAGTGACGTTCGAACCTGCTTATTCCGGATTTCGCCATTCTCGATCCGCGACTGACGATCGGCCTACCTCCCGCAGTCACGGCTGCGACGGAATCGACGCGATGGTTCATGCCATTGAGGCATTTACGACACGCAGCCGGAACGCCAATCCAATCTCGAAGGCTCTCGCCAAGGAGGCGTTGCGCCTTCTCGGCGGCAATATTAAGCAAGCGGTTCTCAACGGCGCCTACGTCGAGGCACGTGGGGCCATGCTGCTCGGCTCCCTTCTCGCGAGCGAGGCGTTCGCCAATTCCCCAGTCGCCGCGGTCCATGCCCTTGCGTATCCGCTCGGTGGCCATTACGGCATTCCGCACGGTCTTTCAAACGCCTTGGTCCTCACGGAGGTCATGCGCTTCAACCTCCCCTATTGCGGCAAGGAATATGCGGAATTGGCACCCTGCCTCTTCGCAGACATGGCGATGTCGTCTTCCACGGATCGCGCCGATGAAATGATCAATCGGCTTGCAGCACTGTGTCAACAGCTTGGCCTTCCCACCAAGCTGTCAGAGGTTGGCGTTGCGGAAGATAAACTCGGCACTTTGGCCACAGACGCAATGAAGCAGCAGCGCTTGCTGGTGAACAATCCCCGAGAGGTGAGATTCGAAGATGCTTTCGCGATCTACCAAGCCGCGCATAGCATCTCTGCTGTATCCGGAAGCCGCTAGGAGGCGGCTCGACGAGGCAGTCAGCTTTGACGCCTGGTCTGAGAATGTGAACGTGCAAGAAACAAAAAAGCCTGCCGCGGGAGGAGGTGCGGCAGGCTTTCGAAAGAATTGAACAACGGCTGGGAGGAGGAGTGCCGCTGTTCGGTCAGGCAACCCTGGGAGGAGAAGTGGGTCGCCTGAAACACGAAGCTCTGCGGGAGGAGGTGCATTGCTTCGATGGATTAAACATACCAGAGGCTGCCCCGATCGCCAGCGTTTAGATCGCAATGCAGCCATGCAAATGTTGCAATGCAATATAGTCCTTCCAGTTATATTTGGTCCGTTATGATGCAGCCGCAGCTGTCCACGCATTCGGCTCGAAGGAGACAATGAACTCGATCACCTTGGCGTATGAGATTTCGCATCGCTTCACTATCGAGCGCCGTCCAGCTTATCGATGGCAGTTGAACTGGCGACGTCTGTTCCGCCAAACGCCTTGCCATACAACAGATGTGCTTCTCGGCTGGAGGTCAGGCCGCTAGGCATTCGTCACAGATCCCACGGTCATCGCCATCGGTGCTCGATGCCGGCCACAATTTTTTTAACAGCAGGGCCGGGTCGTCGGGTCCGAACTTCGAATATCTTATCATTCCGGCGTAGGAATTTCGATGCAAACCTTCGACACCATATCGGCCGTGCTTTCATCCGTGCCGGTGCTCCATTCGGGCTCATATCAGAGACAGTGAGCATGAACGGCTGCACAAGTCGACAGGCTGCTGTCTCGAGCTTGCCGATGCAAAAAACGACGAGCGGCCTTCTTGACGATCCCCTTCCGACCATGTTCATTCCTGCCATGTTCACGCCCGCAAACGCCGTGCAGATCAGAGTTTCTATCGACGGCATCCAGCCGCAAGTCTGGCGTCGGCTAATTTTGCCGATACATTGGAACCTGGAACATCTACATCTCGGAATTCAGGCTGCCTTCAACTGGTGGAACTATCACCTCTACGAGTTTCTAATTGGCGGTCTGCGCTATGGTGATGTCGAGGTCCTTACAGAGGATGCGGCCGACGACGATCCTCGCGTCTTCGATCAGACAGAGGTTCGCTTGCAGGACTTCGAACAAGGATCTGTCTTCAGCTATCACTATGATTTCGGGGATGGCTGGCGGCACACCGTCGCGGTCGAGGAGTTCTTGACGCTCGCGTCTTCGCCGAAACAAGGAAGCTGCATCGCCGGCGAAAGGGCGCGACCGCCGGAAGATGTTGGTGGCGTGTCAGGTTATGAAGGGTTCCTGACGCTCATCACCGATCAGGAAGACCCCGAATATGCAGAAACGATGCGCTGGTGCGGTGGGTATTTTGATCCCGAATGGTTCGACTTGTCGCTGGTGGACAGGGATCTGCGCAATGCTCTGCGCTCGAACGTTAGACGGCGTCTTTATCAACCAAAACCAAAAGCCGCGCCGAAGAGGTAAGGCGTGCGCTGCACTTTTTTGGTTTGTATGGCAATTTCCTAAGTCGATTCATTCGCACGATTTCCAGATGCACGGCAGCCTTCAACTGGGTATGAGACCTGCGGCGCGAAAACTGGCGGTCATTGCGTTGGAGAGCGACATATCAAAGCGGCTGCGGGCAAGACGCTAGGCTCCCGCAACGGCAGCAAAGATTGCCCTCCCCTGCTTCGCTCGCGTTGTCGCCTGCCGGACCACCATCGGCAAGCCGTCGGCGATCCAGGCCAGGCTGGCGTCAGCAAAGCTGTGCACCTACTTGCGTACCGGCTCGGGCCACGGCGCGGACTAAAGCTCGCCGTGGCACTTTGAGTGCTAGCGCCTTGTGGCTGCGCCCTCGAGCTCGTCCAGCGCATAGGCTGCAGCCGCACGGAGCTCGTGAGGAAGTGCTATGGGCATTCTGGCCCCTTAACCTCAGGCTCGTGCGACCACGATCCTGAAGCCATTCCCCCGCCAGAAACCGTCCGGCTCCAGGCTCCCACGGTAGGTGCAGCAGGCCTTGAGCTTGCCGCTGGAGAAACAACCGCCGCGCAGCACACGGCGAATGGATGGCCCTGCATCCGGTTCCTCGCGGCCGTCGTCGGCGTAGGGATACTTGTAATGCGGCGTTGCCATGTCCTCGCCCCAGAGCGTTGTAGCCCACTCCCATACTTGGCCGGCCATGTCATAGCAGCCATATGGCGACTTGCCCTTGGGAAAAAGGCCGACGGCACAGGTGGTGTTGAACCCCGCTTCCTCGGAATTGGACGCGTCTTCCCGCCATTCGGTACCCCAGGGATAGATGACCATGTCGGCGCCCTTATCGGGCTGGTCGCCGCGCGCCGCGCGCTCCCATTCCGGCTCCGTTGGCAGACGCACGATTTCATCTGCCGAGATGCGGCCCTGCGCACGCCAACGTCCAGTTAGCCAGTCACAATAGGCGCGCGCATCGCGCCAAGTCAGATCCGTCGCAGGCGTAGTGCGGCGATCTTCCGCGAGACCATCGGGACTGCGCCAAAGGCGGTTGGTTTCTTCCACGAAAGCTCGATAGTCGCGGTTCGTGACGGGGTAGATACCGATCTTGAACGCGCCGACTGTCACCGCATGCGGCGGCGCCGAATTCGGATGCGTATCTGATCCGAACATGAAGGTACCGGCGGGAACATCGACAAGTGCCTGCAGGTCGCGTGGGTCTCCCCAGCGCGACAGCGTGCGGGCTGCTTGCTCGCGTTGCGCGGCCGAAAGCGCGCCGTTGGTGATAATGGCGAGCAGATGCGCGGCGATGCGTTCGCGAAGCGGGCTGGTTTCAGTCACGAGGTCGGCGGCAAGCAGCGCCCCGCGCAGCATGTTGTCGCCTTCACCGCCAAGCAGCGCTTCGATAAGCCGGTCGGCTGCCTGCGTGCCGGAAAGGCGATTGGAAAGCCCTCGCAGGACCGGCGCCCAGAGAGCCGGAAACGCCCGGAACGGCAGCACCGCCTTATGGGCTGGTTCTGACGACAGATGGCGCGCCGCCAATAACTGGCGCACGCGGGTGACGGGAAACAGCGCGGGATCGTCACTCTTTCCACTGAGCGCATCGAAGGCAAGGCCGCAGAGGACACCCATCGTCTTGTCGTCGCCGGCGATCCGTGCCACCCAGCGGTCGGTGATGGCTTCGGCGGTCTCGCCGGCATCGCCTGCAGACATCGCCATGGCGAACTGCGCGGGATTGCCGGCAGCCGAACCAAGCGCCACGTTCGAGCGGGCGAGATCGAGACCCGCCAGCCGCGCAGCGGCTTCGACGCGTTGCGACTTCAGAAGCGGCAACAGGTCATATCGGACGCAATCGGCCGGCAGTGGCCAGCTCTTGACGGTGGAGATCTCGCCGAGCGCCAACAGCCGCACCCGCGCATGCGCTTTTTGAAACGCCAGCGCCTCGGCAAGCAGATGCGGGCCTCGATCGACGGCGGCCTCGATCGCATCGAGAATGATTAGAATGGTGATATCAGCATCGGCCAGCGTCAAATCGTCGAACACCGCTCGCGCGCCGGTCTGCTCAAGTAGATCCTCGAATGTCTGTGGACCGGTGACAGTCATGTAGACAGGAGCGATATTCTCAAGGTCCCAGTGCTCCTCGTGCACCGCGCCCAGATCGTTGCGCGCCACCGCCTGCGGCAGCATGGCCGAGGCGCCCGTGGCCAACCGGGAAGCGAGGTGGCGGGCGAAACTCGTCTTGCCGCTTCCGGTCTCGCCGACCAGTATGATCGCCGGATTGTCGCGAACCATCTCCAGCGCCGTGAAATAGACAGCCGGCTCGGGTTCGGCCTGATCCTTGAGCTTGCGCAGCCCCTTGGCGGCTTTGTCTTCGAAAGTGAAATTGACCAACAGTGGGATATAGCCCGATGCGAGGTCGGCCACCGAGCCATCAGGCAAGCCGAGTAGCGGCGCTTGGGCAAACGCTTTCGCCTCCGCGAAGATAGCGTCAAACACGGGGCCGAACGGCGTTTCTTTCGAGGTTGTCATTGAAACAGCTTCGCGACTTCGGGATTATGGAAACGCTGGATTTCGATCGCATAGCCGGCGGGATCCTCGAAGAAAAAATGTTCGCAGAAGCGGCCACGCAGCATCTCGGATTGCCCGGTAACTCCTATTTTCTTGAGACGCGCATGCCATCCCTCGACATCCTGCGAGACGATCGTCAGCAGCACTGCGCTCTTTTCCTGGTGCTTCAGGTGGCCGCGATTGCCGTCGACAATACCGAAATAGCAGTTCTCGGCGATGCGATAAATGCGTGCCAGGCCCTGATCGAGGACAAGTTCGAAGCCGAGGGTCTGTTCGTAGAACGGGACAACGGCATGAATGTCGTCATAATAGAAGAAGGTGATCGAATAATCGTTTTTCATGGTCTGTCCTTACTGGCTCAGGCGATCCTCAAGGTGCCCTTGTGATCGATGAATAACCCGGCAATTTCCTTGCGCGCGGCGAAGACGTCGACCGGATGCACCAGGTAGAGCCAGGGCGGATTGGCGTTGAGATAAGTCAGGCACGCAGCATAGGCAGCCTCGCGCATCGCGGGCTCGACGGCGGCATTGGCGACCGCAATCAGGCGCTGCGCCTCGGGGTCGTCATAGCCCTGCCACCACACGGCTTTGGTGACGCTGGAGATCTTGTCGTTGAGGATGCGATAGGTGCTGTGCGGCGAGGAATCGAAGATTGCCAGATCGCCCATCTCCTTGCGGCCGATCTGGCGTGCATATTCCGGCCGGTCGATCTCGATCTCTATTTCCACCTCAAAACCGACGGCCTCAAGCGACGTCGCCACCAACCGGCTGACCTCGGGCGCGCGCTCGGGCATGAAGGTCGGCGTGCGTAGCGTGATGCGTTTGCTTTCCTCGACCTGATTGAGCAGCACCCGCGCGCGCTCAGGATCGTAGGGGATCGGCGACAGGCCGGCGCTCGCCATGCCGAGATGATAGGGACTGACGATGCTCGACGACGGCACGGCGAGGCCGTGGAAAATCTCGTCTGCGATGCGGGCGGTGTCGACCGCGAGATTGGCCGCGAGCCTTGCCTCGGGCGAGCGGAAGACGCCCTCTTGGCAATTGAGATAGAACATCACCGACAGCGTATTAACCGCCTTGCCCCACTGAAAACGATCGTCCATTACGAGATGCCCCCCGACACGCTCAAGGTTGAGCGCCGCATCGACCGCACCCGATGTCAGCAGGGCGAAGCGTTTGTCGGCGGAGGGCTCTGCGATGGCGACGATCTCCCGCGGCTCGGCATGTGCGGCGACGCGCTCAAGCACGGCTCTTGCCCTGGGCTCGAACGAGCGCACGCGGAAAGGCCCTGTCCCGAGGATCGGCTGACCATCGGTCGCCAAGCGACAGATGTAGAATTCGGAGAATATGTCGAGAATATCGGCAAAAGCGTCAGGATTGCGAACGACGACCGTAGCGTCGTTTTCGGCGGTGATCTTCGCATCGGCCAGATAGCGCGCATAGGACCACTTCATCCCAAACGTATCGACGGCTTCGAGAATGCCGTCGATGAATGCGATGACGTCCCCGGCCACGCAGAGCTTTCCATCGTGAAACGTCGCGCCCTCGCGGATTACAAACCGCCATTCGCGACCGTCTGCACTATGCGTCCAATTGGAAAACAGCGCCGGCAGCACCTGTCCATCCTGCCATTTCAATAACGGCTCGAACACCAGGTTCTTCAGTGTCAGCACGCTGGTGTCGTCGGTGACCCGCGTCGGTGGCAGGAAATCGACCTTCTCGAGGCTGATCGTCAGTGTAGACATTATAGGCCTTAGTCGAGTTCGCTGCGTCGGCGCGGATTGAACCAGTCCGCAAGGGAATCGCCGATCAGATTGAAAGATAGCACGGCAAGCAGGATCGCCATGCCCGGTGCCAACGCCACCCAGGCGGCACCACGTACGAATTGCAGGTTGGCCGAGACATCCGCGCCCCACTCCGCCATCGGCGGCTGGGCGCCGAGGCCGAGAAAGCCGAGGCTTGCGGTTTGCAGGATGGCGCTGCCAAGCGCCAGCGTCGACTGCACCAAGAGCGGTCCCAGACCGTTCACAAACACGTAGCGGAAAAGCACGCGCGGCGTCGGCAGGCCGAGCGAGATCGCGGCCTCGACATAGGGCTTCACAGAAATGCTGAGCGCCTGGCTACGGGCGACGCGGGCAAACTGCGGCGCCAGTGTAATCGCCACGGCAAGCATCGCGTTCTCAAGGCTTGGGCCGAAGGCGGCTGCGAGCGCGATTGCCAGTACTAGCGCCGGAAAAGCCAAAATCGCATCGACGATGCGCATGATGACACTGTCCGTCCACCCGCCGGCGAAACCGGCGAGCATGCCGAACGAGACGCCGACGACAAAGGCGATCGCAACGACACCGACCCCGATCGCAAGCGTTGCTCGGCCGCCATGCATGATGCGGGTAAAGACGTCGCGGCCGAAGGCATCGGTGCCGAGCCAGTGGCTGAAGCTAGGAGCCGCAAGTTTGTGCAGCACGTCGAGCTTGGTCGGCGAATAGGGCGTGATCATTGGCCCGAAGACAATCACCAGCACGAGGGCGATCAGGATGAGACTGCCGGCCATTGCCAGCGTGTTCTTGCGCAGGAAGCTGGAAAACTCTGACATCGCGCTCACTTCATCTTCTTGCGGACGCGCGGATCAAGAACGCCGTAGAGGACGTCGACCACGATCGAGGTGAAAACGAAGAGCAGCGCAAAGACCAGCGTCGTGCCCTGTATGACAGGATAGTCGCGGTTCTTGATCGCCTCGAACATGTAGCGTCCGATCCCCGGCCAAGCGAAGATGGTCTCCGTCAGGATGGCGCCGCCGAGCATCTCGGCGAATTTCAGGCCGATGACGGTGATTGCCGGCAAAAGCGAGTTGCGCAGCCCGTGATGGATGATCACGTCGCCGCGTCGCAGCCCCTTGGCCTTGGCCGTGCGGATGAAATCCTCGCCCATGACTTCGAGCATGGTATTGCGCACAAAACGGCCGAGCGTGGCGGCAAGGAAGGCGGCGAGAACGGCAGTGGGCAGGATCAGGTGCTGCAACGCGCTGAGCGCGGCCGCCCAGTTGCCAGTGATCACGCCATCCAAGATCGCGAAGCCGGTGATCGGTTCGGCGACGATGAAGGAGCTCATGCGACCGGAGACCGGCAGCCAGCCGAGATAGGTGCCGAAGACCAGCTGCAGGATCAGCGCCAGCAGGAAGGCGGGCATAGAAACGCCAACCAGCGAGACAAGGCGCGTCAGGTGGTCGAAGACGGAATTGGGGCGGGTGGCAGACAGGACGCCGATGGGGATGCCGATGATGACGGCGACGATGACGGCGAGCACCGACAGCTCGATAGTGGCCGGCAGCCGTAGCAGGATTTCATGCGCGACCGGCTGGCCCGTCTTCAGCGATATGCCGAAATCGCCCTGCAGCAACCCGCCAACGTAATTTAGGAACTGGATCGGAAACGGCTGGTCGAGATCGAGCTGCGCTCGCAGCGCATCAATCTGCGCCTGCGTGGCTCCCGGCCCAAGGAGGGTCACGGCGGGATCGCCGGGAATGAAGCGCACCAGCGAAAAGACGATAACCAGCACGATACACATGACAGGTATCAACGCGATCAATCGGCGCAAGATGAAGGTCGCCATGCCCAGTTTTACTCACATCCTCAGGAAGGTATCCGCAGCAGTGAACCGCTGCGGATCGTTTTTTCGTTAGAGAAACGCGGTTCGCCTCACTTCTTGGACACGCCCCAATATTCGTTGAGCGGAGGCGCGCTGTTGACCACCAAGCCCTCGACATTGGCGCGGGTGAAAACGATCAGCTTCGGGCTGAACAGATATGCGCCCGGCACGCGCTTGACGATCTCTTCCTGCACCTGCTGATAGAGCGCCTTGCGGGCATCCATGTCGACCGTCTGCTGCGCCTTCAAGATCAGATCGTCAAGCGCCTTGTCCTCAGGCATGCGGAAGGTCATCGCGGTGTTGGCGAGCGACGACAGGTAACCGATCGTGATGTGTGCGTCCGGATCATTGTACCAGGGCTGACGGCCATCCAGCGCAGCATCGAACTGGCCGGCGGTCTGCAGCGCGCGATAGGCCGGGAATTCGGTCTGCTCGATCGTTGCCGTGATGCCGATATCGGCAAGGTTGGCCTGAACGAAGGTGGCGACGGCGCCCCACAACGGACCCTGGAAGCTATAGAGCTTCAGATTGATGGTGGAGGGATCGACGCCGGCTTCGGACAGAAGCTTCTTCGCAAGCTCAGGATCGTAGGCCGGCGCCATGTCCTTGATCTTGGGATCGAAAGCCCAGCTGTTTGAGGTCAGCGGACCATAGACGCGTTCAGCCGTGCCGCCGAACACGCCCGTCAGAAGACCTTCATAGTCGATTGCATGCGCAACCGCTTCGCGGACCTTGATATTGGCGAAGGGACCGTCTTTCTTGCTGTTGTTGAATTCCAGCTGGCGAATGATCTGGCTCGACACCTCAATGATCTTGACGTCCTTGTTCGACTTCAGTGCTTCGATGTCCTCAGCCGCGATCGCCGACAGTTGGCCCTGCTGCTGTACGACATCGACCCCGCCGCTTTCGAGCTCCAAACGCCGCGTGGAGGCATCAGGAATGACGCGGTAGATGATGCGCGAGAGCTTCGGCGCGCCGCGGAAGTAGTCGGGATTGGCTTCAAGCACGACATTGGTGTCTGCCTGCGCGCTCTTGAAGGAGAAAGGTCCGGTGCCGACAGGATTGGCCGCGAACTTGTCGCCGTACTTTGCGACGGCAGCCGGGCTGACGATCGCCGACTGCGGCTGCGCCAAGATCGACAGGAACGCAGGATAAGGCTCGGAGAGTGTGATCTTGACTTCGGTGGGCGACACGACAGCAATGTCCTTGATCAGGTCGAAGGTCGCCTTGACGTAGGAGTTGGTGGCCTTGGTGCGCTCCAGCGAGAACTTGACGGCGGCCGCATCGAATGGAGTGCCATCCTGGAACTTCACGTCATCTCGCAGCTTGAAATCGAATTCCTTGCCATCGGTCGAAACCGTCCAGCTGTTGGCGAGACGGTCTTCGAGCTGCTTGAAATCGGGCGCGGTCCAGGCGACCAGCGTGTCGAAGACGTTGAGAATGATCTCGCTGCCGATCGGCTCGGCCTTGTTGGTGCCCGGCTCGAGGCTGACGGGATCGGAAGGAACGGCAACGACCAGCGTCTTCAATTTCTCGTCGCTTTGGGCATGCGCCGATCCGGAAAAGATCGGCAAGGCGACCAAGGCCGCGGCGGCAAGTCCTTTGAGCAGTCTCATTCGCACAACCCTTTCATGGTCTGGCGTCGGCGCGGTTAACGTCGCCCGAGCCTATCATTGTCAGCCCATCAAGGGCTTTCCTCTTCTGATATTCCACGAAATATATCATCGCTTTTCCGGCTGTAAAGCCTTGCCTGCCAGCGTTTTGAACAAGTAGCCAATATGGCCTAATTATTGTGCATTTGCGAAAAGATTATTCTGCACAGCAGCATTCATGTGAAAAATTCGGGCGATCGACGCTTCATGCTGGGTCAGCGCCCCAGACGACCGGCCGCGTCGGATCGCTCACCCAGGCCGACCACGACCCGGGATACATCGCCGCATCGATACCGATCGACGCCAGCGCCAGCACTGTGTGCGCGGCCGACATGCCGGCACCGCAATAGACACCCACCGGTTTCAGGCCATCGGCGCCGAGCGCGCGATACATCTCCTTGAGCGTCGCCGTATCGGTGAAGTTGCCGTAATCGGTGACATTGTCGGGCGCCGGCGCGCTTAGCGCATAAGGGATATGCCCGCGCAGCGGCTGGCCGGGAAGCGACGCGCCGCCGATATAGTTCGGGCGGATGCGGGCATCGAGGAGCACGCCCTCGACGGCGAGACGCAGCGCTTCATCCGGCCCGATCTCGGCCATGTGGCCTGAGGTCAGCGTGATATCGCTCGGAGTTGGATGAGAGACCGCTTCGGTGACGGGAAGGCCGGCGGTCAGCCAGGCCGGAAAGCCGCCATCAAGCACCCGCACGTCGGGAAGACCGGCCCAGCGTAGCACCCACCAGGCACGCGCTGCCGTCATGCTGCGATCGGCGTCATAGATGACGATCGTGCTCTCGCGACGCAGGCCCCAGGTGCGGGCCTTGGCCTGCAGCACCGCGATATCGGGCAAAGGCCGCTGCCCGCCCTCGACTGTCGCCGGCGATTGGAAGTCCTCATAGGCCTGCGTATCGATCGCCCCTTCGATGCGCTGCCCCTTGAACGAGGCCTGCCCCGTATAGGGGTTGATCGAGTGGACAGCGATGACGGTCACATCGGCACCAGAGGCGCGCATCGCCTGCAGCTGAGCGGGGGTGAGCAAAACCGTCTGGCGCTGCGCGTCTGTCATGTGGGTCTCCGATCGATCCAGTGAGGCACCTGTTTGCATCTAACTCAGAGGCAGAGTTGTCGATTGAGAAAAGGATCGCAAGCTTAAAATATCTTACGTGATATTCTACGAGGTATTTTTATTGACATTTGTTCACTGACGCGTTGCAATAACCGCCTGCCAGCTTTGCCGCGATCCGGAGTACCCGCGCTTGACAGTCCTTTCAGTCGAAAACCTCACCACGTCCTTCCGCAGAAATGGCGCGTGGACGCCTGTCGTCAACGACGTGAGCTTCACCATCGCGGCGGGCGAGACGGTCGCGATCGTGGGCGAATCCGGCTCCGGAAAAAGCGTCACCGCCATGTCGATCATGCGCCTGCTGCCGGAGCGCACCTCGCGAGTATCAGGCAAGATCACGCTTGGCGGCACCGATCTCCTGTCGCTGCCGGAGCGACTGATGCAGGATGTGCGCGGCAACGACATCGCCATGATCTTCCAGGAGCCCATGACCTCGCTCAACCCGGTCCTGACGGTCGGGCGCCAGATCGCCGAGGCTATTATCCGCCATCGCGGATGCTCGAAGAAAGAGGCGCGCGCCGAGGCCGTGCGCCTGCTCGAACGCGTGAGAATTCCGGCCGCCGCCAGCCGATACGACGAATATCCGCACCAGCTCTCCGGCGGCATGCTCCAGCGCGTGATGATCGCCATGGCGCTCGCCTGCCGTCCGAAACTCCTGATCGCCGACGAGCCGACCACCGCGCTCGACGTCACCGTCCAGGCGGAGATCCTGCAGCTGATCAAGTCGCTGCAGGACGAGGAGAACATGGCGGTTCTGTTCATCACCCACGACATGGGCGTCGTCGCCGAAATCGCCGACCGCACGGTGGTGATGTTCCGCTCGCGCGCGCTGGAGATTGGTCGGACCGAACAGATCTTCAAGGCGCCCCTCAATGTCTATACCAAGGCGCTGCTCTCCGCCGTCCCGAGGCTGGGCTCGATGGAAGGCCGCGCCTTCCCGGCCACGCTGCCGCTGACGGACACGGACAGCGGCATCGCCTCGCCGGAGCGCGAGATCACCGGCACCGTCGAAACAGGCAAGCGCCCCATCCTCGAGGTCCGCAACCTCGTCACCCGTTTCGATATCAAGTCGGGCCTTTTCGGACGCGTCAGCGGCCGCGTGCATGCGGTCGAGAACGTCTCCTTCGATCTTCACAAGGGAGAAACGCTCTCGCTGGTGGGCGAATCCGGCTGCGGAAAATCGACCACCGGCCGCTCCGTGCTGCGCCTCATCGAGCCGGTCAGCGGCTCCATCCAAATTGATGGCCAGGATATCAGAGCGCTCGACCACACGAAGCTTACGAAGCAGCGCCAGCACATGCAGATGATCTTCCAGGACCCGTTCTCCAGCCTAAATCCCCGCATGCGCGTCGGCGATGCAATCATGGAGCCGATGATCACGCACGGGTTGGCGACGGCGAAAGAGGCGCGCGAGAAGATGGCGGATCTGATGGTGCGCGTCGGCCTGCAGGCCGACATGGCGCGGCGCTTCCCGCATGAATTCTCGGGCGGCCAACGGCAGCGTATCAGCATCGCCCGCGCGCTCACCCTCAATCCCGGTCTGATCGTCGCCGACGAGGCGGTCTCAGCACTAGACGTATCGATCAAGGCGCAAGTCGTGAACCTGATGATGGAACTGCAGGAGCAGTTGAAGATCGCCTATCTCTTCATCAGCCACGACATGGCGGTCGTCGAGCGCGTCAGCCACCGTGTCGCGGTGATGTATCTCGGTGAAATCGTCGAAATCGGCACGCGCGAGCAGATCTTCAGCAATCCGCAACACGCCTATACGCGCAAGCTGTTGAGCGCGGTCCCGATCGCCGACCCGGCGCGCCGCCATATCCGCCGCGCAACACCAGGCGGCGAAATCGGCAGTGCGGTGAGGCCCGCCGACTACCAGCCCCCTGTCGCCCGCTATGACGAGCCGGCGCCCGGCCACCTCGTCAAGGTCGCCTGAGGCGGGGCCGAACGATCAGAGCGTCAGCCCCACCTGCCCCCTTGCGACGAGAGCGCCTAATATTCCCTGGCGCGTATTCTCGTTGTGCTCCATCACGGCGTCACGCGCCTTGTCGGCGTCGCGCTGTCGCAGTGCGGCGACGATGCGGTGGTGATCGTCATTCGTCTCCGGATTGATGTCGCGAACGCGCGCGCCCATGTAAAACAGCCGCGCGCATTCTTCCAGATGGCTCATGACCAGCGCATAAAGGCGCGGATTGCGCGAGCCGTGCGCGATCGCGGAATGAAATTCCTGATTGGAATCGACAAAGGTCTTGGTGCTGACCTCCTCGCCGATCACGTAGCTGACATCGGCAAGCTGATCGAGAAGATCGAGATCGGCGTCTGAGAGGTTCTTCGCGGCAAGTGCCGCTGCCGTCCCTTCCAGCATCCCACGGATCGCGAAGAGGTCGTTCATATCCTTCACCGTCACCGGCGTCACGCGGTAGCCGCGTCTGGGATAGGCTTCCATGAAGCCTTCGACGCAGAGCCGCGCCAATGCTTCGCGCACTGGGGTCTTGCTGACAGACAGTTGCTCGGCCAGTTCCGGTTCCGAGACCTCCACGCCGGGCGCAAGGTCGCCGGTGATGATGCGCTCGCGAAGAATGGCATAGGCCGTCTCCGTCAGCGACTTCGCGCGCTTGCCACTTGACGTGTCCGCTTTGATCAAAATCAATCTCCAGTTTCCGATTTCGGCGGCGTCATCCGTCGAGCCCAGCACCAACATAAGCGAGCAATCCGCCAATTTCCACGAACACTTCGCATCATCAGGTCTGCGCCAACAGAACTTTGACAAGCGGCTTTTTCTGATATACTACGTAATATATTTAATGGACGCAATGCTGTCCCCCAGCAGGTATCGCCTTGTCAAAAATTCTCGTCATCAATCCAAATAGCTCCGTTTCGGTCACCCGATCGATGGAGACCTGCCTGGGCATCCTTCGTGACGCCACGCGCCATGACATCCGCTGCACGGAGTTGCAAAAATCCCCACCCGGCATCGAGACCGATGCTCATGTGGCCGAGGTTATACCCAACATTCTCGAAGCGGTCGCGATGTCCGACGCCGATGCCTTCGTGCTCTCTTGCTTTTCCGATCCCGGCATCGCCGCGGTCAGAAAGGCGACAACGCGTCCCGTTGTCGGCATCGCCGAGGCTGCCTATCTTGCAGCGCTGGGCCTTGGACAGAAGTTTGGCATCGTCTCGCTTGGCCAATCCTCGATCGACCGCCACCTTCGCTATCTCAAGGTGCTCGGCTTTGACGGTCGTCTTGCCGGTGATCGATCCATCGACATGACGGTCGCCCAACTCATGGCGGGAGACGTGGTCGAAACCGTCGCCCGAACGGCGCGCCTGCTGCGCGACGAGGACGCGGCCGACGTCATTATCCTCGGCTGCGCTGGCCTCGGCGGTTATCGCCAGGCGATGCAGGATGCACTTGGGATCCCCGTGATCGATCCGGTGCAGGCGGGTGCGGCACTCGCCTCCACCACACTCGACCTGCAATATGGAAGGCATGGATTATGACTTACGACATCGTCATTTGCGGCACAGCCGTCTTGCCCGAGGGACCGCTCGAGAACGCCTGGATCGCCATCCGTGACAGCAAAATCGCGGCGATTGGTGTCGGCTGCCCCCCCGATGCGACCGATCGTTTCGATGCCGGCGCCGACCTGATCATCCCAGGCGTCATTGACGGTCAAACCCATGCCTGCAGCTATGGCGGCCTGCCCGGCATCCGCTCGACCACGCGTTCGGCGGTCGCCGGCGGCATCACCACCATTGTCGACATGCCCTACGACAATCCCGCCCCCCTCAATTCGGTTGCAAGGCTCGATCACAAGGTCGCGGCGATCCGCGAGCACGCCCACTCCAACGTCGCCCTATACGGGACTGTCATGCCCGGCCAGTCCACCGACGAGGTCGACGGCCTGATCGCGGGTGGCGTTGTCGCCTTCAAGATCTCGACCTTCGAAAGCAGCCCGACCCGCTTCCCGCGCATATCCTCCAACCAGACGCTGGAGATCTTCACCGCACTGGCCGAGACTGCGATCCCGCTCGGCGTGCACAATGAGGACCAGGAAATCGTTCGCGCCAACATCGCCGCCGCCAAGGCCGCTGGCCGCGATGGCATCGAGGCCCATTCCGAAAGCCGGCCGCCGGCCGCTGAAATGGCCGCAACCGCGCAGTTCCTCGAACTGGGAGCCGCCGCCGGCGCGCACGCTCATATCGTGCATCTGACAACGACGCGTGGTTTTGACCTGGTCGAGAATTATCTGATGGACGGCTATCGCGCCACCGGCGAACTCTGCATCCACTACCTCTGGCTCGACCCCGAAATCGATGGCCCGGCGCTCGGCGCCAAGATGAAGGTCAACCCGCCGATCCGCCCCGGCCAGATCGAGCTGCTCTGGGACGATGTCGTGTCCGGCCGTGTCGCCTTCGTCAGCTCCGACCATTCCAGTTGGCCGATCGACAACAAGTTCACGACATCGATCTTCGACGCCGGCGCCGGCGTTCCCGGCCTTGAGACCCTGCTGCCCGCCTTTTACACGGGTGCCAAGATACGAGGCTTCGACGCCTTGACCCTGACCGTCGAGCAGTTGTGCGATCGCCCCGCCAAGTTCTTTGGCTTGTGGCCGCGCAAGGGCGCGCTCGTCGTCGGCGCGGATGCCGACATCGCTATTCTCAAGATGGAATCGCAGGTCTGGGATTCGTCCAAGGCACATGACGAGCTCCGCTGGAGCCCGTTCGACGGCCGCGAATTTAGCGTCCGCGTCGCCCGCACCTATGTCGGCGGCAAGCTCGCCTATGATGGGACGGAGATCGTCAACGCACCCGGCGACGGCCAGTATGTCGGCCGCGGCAATTCAGCCTGGTTCTGAGTTACAGGAGGATAAGACATGTCACACATCACAGCCGATACTTCGGGCGTCTTCGTCATTGCCTGCACCCCCTTCGACGAAAGCGGCGCGATCGACACACCCAGCATCGATAGCATGGTCGATTTCTACTATGAAAAAGGCGCCGACGGCCTGACGATCCTCGGCATGATGGGCGAAGCGCCAAAGCTAACCCAGGCTGAATCGATCGAAGTCACGCGCCGGACGCTCGCGCGCTCGGCCGGCAAGCCCGTTGTCGTCGGTGTCTCTGCGCCAGGGCTTGCCGCGATCGGCGAACTGACGAAGGCGGTGATGGATATCGGCGCCGCCGGCGTCATGGTCGCGCCGCCGTCCAGCCTGCGCACCGACGACCAGATTATCACCTACTACCGCAACGTCGTCGAAACCATCGGCACCGACGTCCCCATCGTCCTCCAGGACTTTCCGCTGGCAACCGGCGTCCAGATCAGCTCGCAAACGCTCGGCGTGATTTTCGAGGCGCATCCGAGCATCGTCATGCTGAAGCACGAGGATTGGCCCGGCCTCCAGAAGATCACCGACCTGCGCTCCGCCGAGGCCAAGGGTCGCAGACGCGTCTCGATTCTTTGCGGCAATGCCGGCGTCTTCCTGCCGGAGGAAATGCAGCGCGGCGCCGATGGAGCCATGACCGGCTTTGCCTATCCAGAAATGATGGTGAATGTTTGCCGGCTCAGCAATGAAGGCCGGCATGAGGAGGCGCACGACCTCTTCGATGCCTTCCTTCCCCTCATGCGCTACGAGCAGCAGCCAGGCCTCGGCCTCGCCGTTCGCAAATATCTATTGGCCAAGCGCGGCGCGATCGCCAGCGCCGCCCAGCGCCGCCCCGGTGCCGTATTGAACGCGGCGGCAGTGGCCGAAGTCGAGCGGCTGATTGCCCGCCAGGAAAAGAAACTAGGAGATTTGAACTAATGGACCTGCACATCTCTGGTAAGAAGGCACTCGTTCTCGGCGCCAGCCGCGGCCTAGGCGCCGCGATCGCGGCCGGGCTCGCGGCCGAAGGCGTCAAGGTCTTCGCCGCTGCCCGCAGCGCCGACAAGATCCAGGCGACCGACAACATCGTTCCCGTGTCCGTCGATCTCTCCAATGCCGCTTCGGTCGCAGCGCTCATCGAGAAGCTCAACGCTGAAGGCGGCGTCGATATCGTCGTCAACAATTCAGGCGGTCCAAAGGCCGGTCCGGCGCTCGGTCAGTCCTCGGAAAGCTGGGTTTCAGCCTTCCAGTCAATGGCGACCTCGATCTTCTCGATTACCGACGCCATGCTAACAGGCATGATCGCTCGCAATTGGGGCCGCGTCATCACCATCGGCTCTTCCGGCGTCGTCCAGCCGATCGCCAATCTCGCTTTGTCGAACGGTGTGCGCGCCGCTGTCGCCGGCTGGTCGAAGACGCTCGCCTCCGAGGTCGCCCGCCACGGCATCACCGTCAACATGATCCTCCCCGGCCGCATCGCCACCGACCGCGTCCGCGAGCTGGATGGCATCAAGGCCGACAAGACCGGTGCATCGCTCGAAGCCGTACAGGAAGCATCGCGCAACGAAATCCCGGTCGGCCGTTACGGCAAGCCCGAGGAATTCGCGGCCGTCGCAGTATTCCTGGCGAGTTCTCAGGCCAGCTATGTCACGGGGTCGTCCATCCGCGTCGATGGCGGCATGATCAGGGGACTGTAAGCCATGACCGATTTCGATGCTGTGCATGAGCGCCGCGGCACTGGCAGCTCGAAATGGAGCAGATACCCGGCCGATATCCTTCCCATGTGGGTCGCCGATATGGACTTTCCCGCGGCCCCCGAGATCGTCGACGCGATCCGCAGCCGGCTCGAACATCCGATGCTCGGCTATGGCGTCGCCCGCGACGAGCTGCGCGCCCGGATCGTCGAGGATATGGCCTCTAAATACGATTGGTTGATCACAGCAGACGACATCGTGTTCCTGCCGGGCGTGGAGCCCGGCTTCAACATGGCATTGAAGGCGATGCTGGAGCCCGGCGACGGGCTGGTGGTGCAAACGCCAGTCTACCGCCCCATCCTCAATGCGGCCGGTCATTGGGGTCTTGTTCGCAACGAAGTGCCGCTCAGGGCGACCGGGCAGGGCTACGTGATGGATGTCGGCCCGCTGGCTTCTGCGCTTGCCAAATCACGCGCGCTGCTGCTCTGCAATCCGCAGAACCCGACCGGCAAAGTGTTCACAAAAGACGAGCTCGCGGAGATCACCGCGCTTTGCGAAAACAATGATGCACTGATCATCTCCGACGAGATCCATTGCGACCTGCTCTTCGACGGCCGCCGCCACATCCCGATCGCAACGCTTTCCGACGAGACCGCGAACCGCACCGTCACCCTGATGGCCGCCAGCAAGACCTACAATATCGCCGGTCTAAAGACGGCGTTCGCGATCGTTCAGAACAAGGATATCCGCGAACGCTTCGCGCAGTCGAAACTCGGAATGGTCGACAGTGTCAACATCCTTGGTCTCGAGGCGACGCTTGCGGCCTACGCGCACGCTATGTCGTGGAAAGAGAAGATGCTCGGCTATATCCAAGCCAACCGCGACTACCTTTCCCAAGAGATCGCGTCCCGTTTCCCCGCCATCAGGTTGGTGAAGGCGCAAGCCACCTTTCTTGCCTGGCTCGACTGCCGTGACATGGACCTGACGCCGGATCCGCAGGCATTCTTCCTCGAACACGGCAAGGTGGGTTTCAGCGCAGGATCTGAATTTGGGGTGGCCTATGGAGACTATATCCGTGTCAACTTTGGTTGCCCGCGATCGCTTCTGAGCGAGGGTCTCAACCGTATGGAACATGCGCTGGCCAAGCGCTAGATTTTTGCGCGGCGCTGAGCCTCGTCGAGGACGTGGCGAGCGTCGTTCGGAACAGACCGCAGCAAGCAACGATTGCTACCCCGTTTGAAATCAAGTCGCGGTTTTTGATGAGATCTGGACCTACGAGCCAGCAAATCCGCTGGCCTGATATCCTGCCGCCGGGGCGCGCAACTGCGCAGAAGAGTGTGGGCCTTGTCACAAAAACTAAGTCTTAGGTGAATGGCGGAATATTGAGTTCAGCGATATGGTACAACGGCACCGCGACCCCAGTTAGACTGACTGCCCCGCATCCCGTTCCCAGTACCAGGCAACATACATCGACTTTTTGTCATGCTTGCGGCTCTTAAGCAAGCTACGCACTGACCGGGCCTCTTCCTTTTCACAGGCGACCCAAACGAAGGTATGGGGGCTCGAGGCGATGATTGCGGCCTTGGCCTGTTGCGCCAGAACATGCTGTGCACCCGGAGCATAAGCCTTCCGATGTAACCAGCGCACTTTCAGTGTCCCTTCGGTCGACAGCGACTGTTCCTCGCGGCTATCTTCGACTTCGATGATCGCCTCGATCTGCGTCCCAGGCGCAACTTCGGCAATGATGCGGGCAATCGCTGGCAATGCACTTTCGTCACCAACGAGCGGTATGCGAGACGACACCGGCAGGCCGCCGCTGCCCGGACCAAGCAAGCCAAGCCGATCGCCAATCTGGCAATTGGACGCGAAGTCAGCGCCTGGTGTCGTTACGCCAGGCATTGGATGCTGAAAGAAGTCGATCCATAGTTCTTCACGTTCGACGTCGACAGCGCGGATCGTGTAGGCGCGCA
This sequence comes from Hyphomicrobiales bacterium, assembly GCA_900465665.1. Lineage (GTDB taxonomy): Bacteria > Pseudomonadota > Alphaproteobacteria > Rhizobiales > Rhizobiaceae > Rhizobium. The sequence goes on along the minus strand of UBJO01000069.1, from coordinate 38,655 downwards.
CGAGAAGCTCATCCTCGCCGTCGGGCCACGCAATACGGCCATTTTCGCGATAGCGGGGCCAGACCGGCTGCCGTCCTTTTGGCAGCACGAGGATGCGCACATGCATGTCGCCGCCGATAAAAGGGCCAACGTCAGCACAGCGGACCTTTACCCGCCGCATATGGGGTGTGACATCTTCCACCCCGGTCACCGTGACCTCATGAAGGTTCGGCAGCAACGCTGCCGAAACGGGCTGCGACCATTCGAGGTCAAAGTCTGTCTCACCTGCGAAATAAAACAGGTGCTCAGCAAGGCTCGTGCGGAACATCTGCAGGCCGTGTTCCGACCGACAGTTCAGGTCGATAAGCAGCTTTCGGTCCTGAAGACGGATGCTGGCCGTACCAAATGAGCTTTTCAACATGGCATGGTTGGCGTTTCTTAGCACCTCGGCATGCTCCACGAAATGCTTGCATATCTCCTCGAGCATATTCGCCGGATCCTGCGGATAGGCTATCCCCGAAAGCTGGAATTCGTAAACCGCGCTCAGGTACGTAGCGCCTGACTTTTGCATCCGGCGAGCCGATGCCGTCCAATCGGTAGCATCATCGGTCGGTTGGAGACGGGATCGATGATGATCTCGCTTTCGATCCCGAAAACGTGCCGGACGGTCGCCTGCGTCAAAACCTCTTGCGGCGCACCCGTGACCACCACACGCCCGTCGCGCAAGGCGACCAGGTAATCCGCATAGCGCGCGGCGAGATTGAGATCATGGAGCACCATGATGACAGTCGTGCCGCGTTCCCAATTGAGGTCGGTCAAAAGGTCGAGAACTTCGACCTGATGGCTGATGTCGAGGAAGGTCGTCGGCTCGTCCAGAAGCAGGATATCCGTTTGCTGAGCAAGCGCCATGGCGATCCACACACGTTGACGCTGTCCGCCCGAAAGTTCGTCTACCGACCGCTCCGCGAGGTCAGCAGTTCGCGTCGAGGTAAGCGCGCTTTCCACGGCTTCGTCGTCGCTCTTCGTCCAGCGCGAGAACATGCTGTGATGCGGATGCCGACCGCGTCCGACGAGATCGGACACGGTGATCCCCTCGGGCGCGATCGGCTGCTGGGGCAACAGCCCCAGCGTGCGCGCAAGTTGACGTGGCGCGATCCGATGGATCGATTTTCCATCGAGCAGTACATGGCCCTCTCGCGGAAACAGCAGCCTGGACATGGCGCGCAGCAACGTCGACTTTCCGCAGGCATTGGCGCCGACGATTGCCGTGATCCGTCCCGGTGGCACGGCCAGGTCGAGGCCGTGAAGAACTTCGGTATCGCCGTAACCGGCTGTGATGCCGGTGGCATTGAGGGTATGGGCAGTCATAGCGAGCCTCCACTGCGGTTGACGCGTATGATCAGATAAATCAGGTAGGGGGCGCCGAGAGCGCCGGTCACGACGCCGACGGGATAGCGGCCCGGTAGCAGGAACTGGCCGACGTAGTCTCCGCCAAGCACAAGGATCGCGCCGACCAGCGCGGACGGGATTAGCAGCGACCCACTGGCACCGATGATGCGCGTTGCAATCGGACCGGACAGGAACGCGACAAAGGCTATTGGGCCGGTGACCGCGGTCGCCGATGCGATCATGCCCACAGCGCCGATGACAACAAGCATTCGGGTTGTCGAGATCCTGACGCCGAGGGCTGCGGCCATATCGTCACCCATCCGCAATGCGTCGAGATCACGCGCCCGGCTCATCAGAATGCCGCCGAAGACCACAAGCGCAAGCAACAATGGCAACGCCTGGCCGAACTGGGCTCCGTTCAGACTGCCGGTCAACCAGCGCATTGCATCCTGCAACGTCCACGATGGCGCGGCTGAAAGAATATAGGCGATGACGCTTTCCAGCATGGCCGAAATGCCGATACCGACAAGGATTAGCCGCGTTCCAGAGACGCCGTTTCGAAACGACAACGCGTAGACCAAAACGGCGACGCCGAGACCGGCGGCGACCGCCAGTACGCAGACGGCCGGCCCCTTCATCGCCAGCAAGACGATGGCGAAGACCGCGGCCGCGCTCGCTCCTGATGTGATGCCGATAATATCGGGGCTCGCGAGCGGATTGCGCAGCATCGTCTGGAAGGCGACACCGCCGAGTCCGAAGCTTAGTCCCGCCAATACAGCGATTACCGCTCTCGGCAGCCGCAACTGACCCACCGTGAAGCTGGCACCGGCAACATTTTCGCCCATCAGGACCCTGCATACATCGGAAATCGGCGTGTAAGATTGCCCGAGCACCAATGTCAGGACGAAAAGCGCAACGATGATCACAACAAGTGCCATGACCATAATGGCACGGCAACGCGAGCGGTGCCGCCGCACCGATACGATCAAATCGAGAGTTGGCAGCATGATGGTCACAATTCGCGCACCCGCTGTCGTCTGACGATCCAGATGAAGAACGGCGCCCCGATGAGCGCGGTGACGATCCCAACATCGATTTCGGACGGCCTCGCGACGATACGACCCGCGATATCGGCGAGTGTCAGCAGGCAGGCGCCGCCAACTGCCGAGAACGGTAGAAGCCAACGATGATCCGTGCCGATCAGCAGCCGGCACAGATGCGGCACAACCAGTCCGAGGAAGCCGATAGGGCCACAGACCGCAGTAACGCCACCACATAGCAGGATGGCACCCAGCGAGGCGATTGCTCGCGCCACGGCAACCCTTTCTCCAAGCCCGGCGGCCAGCTCATCGCCGAGCGCCAGCGAATTCAGCTTGCGTGCGGACAGAAGGCTGATCGCAAAACCAGCCGCGAGAAAAGGCAGCACGGGAAGGACGCGTTCGAAGGTTGCGCCGCCGACGCCGCCGATCTGCCAGGAGCGGATGCCGCCGGCAATGTCGCCACGCGGCAATACGACCGCAATCACCATGGCGGAAAATGCCACGGAGGTCGCAGCGCCGGCGAGCGCGAGCTTCAAAGGTGTTGCCCCGCCTCGCCCGAGCGACCCGATCGTGTAGACAAAGGAAGCTGCACAGCCCGCGCCCAGAATTGCGGTCCATATATAAGCGTCGGCTGAATCCATACCGAACCAAGCGACACCGATGACCACGACAAGCGACGCGCCCATATTGACGCCGAGGATGCCGGGATCGGCGAGCGGATTGCGCGTGACGCCCTGCATGATCGCTCCGGAAAGGCCTAGGGCTGCGCCGGCCAGGACCGCGAGCAGCGTCCGTGGAATACGCAGAGCCACCGCCGATTGACCGATCGTCTGCGTTTCTCCGCGCAGGGCCATGACGATATCCGGCCAGCCCACATTGCGCGCTCCTGTCGTGACGGAAAAAAAGCACAGCACAGCAAGCAGCGAAGCCAGGCAAAGCAGCCAGAGGCCGCGTCCTGCGTTCGAACGCGCGATCACGCCCGCGCCACGATGGTCTGACTTGAAGGCTATAACGCTCATTTCGACTTGCTGGCCGGCTTCCTGGCTGCCTCGGACAGCAGTTCGACATAATCCTTCAGCACCCAGGATACCGAAAGCGGCGTCGGGTTCGCGGCGTTTCCAACAGGATTGTTTCCAAGCAAGACGAGCGAGCCGTTGGCCACAGCCGGCATCTTGGACAAGAGCGGACTGGCATCCAGCGCATCGAGCAGCTTCTGCCCGCCATAGGTGACGAGGATATCGACATCGTCAAAACTGTCGACATGTTCGGCACTGACTGAGCCGGAGAACTTGCCGGGTTGCGAGGCCTCGACGACGCTCTTGGGCGACGTAAGACCGAGATCGGCGAAATACTTCACCCGCGTATCGTTGGCCGTATAGAAGTTGACGATGCTCAGATCTGTTGCGTTGAGATGGGTGATGAACATCGCTGATTTTCCCTCGAGCTCGGGATGGCCGGCCACTGCCTGCGCGATCTCATTATCGATCTTGGCGATCAAAGCCTCGCCTTCCGCGGCCATACCCATGCCGGCGCTATCCATCCGGATCGTTTCCCGCCAATCGGTGGAGTACGGTGCCTCCGGATAGGCCACGACAGGTGCGATCTGGCTCAACGTCTCGTAGTCGGCCTGGCTCATTCCGGAATAAGCTGCGAGAATAACATCCGGCTTTGTAGCCGCGACCGCCTCGAAATCGATGCCGTCGCCTTCGTCGAACAGGACGGGCGTCTCGGCATGCAATTCCTTCAGCCTCGCAGTGTTCCAGGGCAAAACGCCATCCTCGTCGTCGTCACCGAAATTGGCGCGCGCCATGCCGACGGGAACGATGCCGAGCGCGAGCGGAACTTCGTGGTTTGCCCATTCCACCGTTGCGATACGCTCGGGCTTCTCGTTGATAACGGTGGTGCCGAACGCATGCCTGATGGTGATCGGATAAGTCGTGGTCTCCGCCGCCCATGCCAACGCGGGCACGAGGTTCGATAGGGCAGTAAACGCCGCGGCCACGGCAAACAGGAAAAATCGCATTATCGCATTCACCCGAACAGTCAATAAGTTGACTTTAAGTTTCAGGTTATGTCACTGCCGTCAACAGGGAGAGCGGCGTTGTGGCCACACAAGAGTGATATTTCCGTAGGTTCGTACAATGCAAGGGAAAGCTACAATACTGGATAGACATACTCAAGTTAAGAGCACTACCGGACACAATGAACCAAGCCAATGCCAGGCAATCCACCAGCGACCTCGCTCAAGCGATGTCGCCAAGCTTGGGGCTGGGCCATTGTCTTGACGTCAACTTTGGAAATATGATCATGGATATCGATACTGCAGGCCGCCACGCAAGCCGAGGTTCCCTCCGCTACCAGACTGCAATCCTTCTCGGCTGCACGGCTATCACCGCTTTGGCGCCGACCTTGCTCTTAGGTCAAGACGCAAATGGCACTGGTTCCGACACTTCGTTAGCGCCGATCGTTCTCCAAGGTGGCGGTGGTCCCCAGGGTACTCTGAATACTGAAAACGATTCAAAGTCGGTTGTTGCGACGGAGACGACAGGCGTCGGCAAAATGCCGACCGACATTCTAACGGCGCCCGCCCTCGATTACAACAATTTCAAGTCGAAGAACTACGGGCTCTACCTGCCCGGTGCGCCACCAATCAACTGGCTGGACCCGGTCTACTCCGGTGGCCCCAGCTCGACCGATCCCACTTACGGCACGAGCAACGATCAGAAGACGACCGGGCTTTATCTCCAGCAGGACCTGACCTTCTTCGACAGGCTGACAGTCAGCCTTGGCCTGCGCAACGATTGGCTGGATCTTGGTGAAACCGACCTGTTCACCGATGCACGAACAGCCGATACCCATAGCGAATTTTCCAAGCGTATCGGCGTGAGCTACAAGATCACCGATGAATTCGCGGCCTTCGCGAGCTACGGTGAATCGGTCGCGCCTCCTGCAATCGGCGCTGACCCGACCACCGGCAAGCAGTATGAGGTCGGCGTCAAATACCGGCCCGACGCCTTCCCCGCTCTATTCACGGCGTCGATCTTCGACCTGACCAAGGGCAACATTACGACCTATGATTCCGTCACCTACATCCCGCAGACGGTCGACAAGGTCAGGCATCGCGGCCTTGAAGTGGAGGCCAAAGCCGAAGTGACCGACAATATCGATCTAATTGCGGCTTACACCTATATCCATTCCCGCATCGACGAGCCCGGCGGCGCGAATGACGGTAATCGTCTCATGCACGTTCCCAAAAACATGGCATCGGTCTGGGGAACCTTAACGCTGGAAGGCAATGGAGCGCGCGGCGACATGACGTTCGGCCTCGGCGCGCGGTATGTCGGCTCGTATTTCACGGATCTTGCCAATACCCAGTCGGCAAAGTCCGAAAGCGCGGTGCTGGTGGACGCCTCCTTCACCTATAAGATCCAGGAGAACACGACCTTCCAGCTCAACGCCAGCAACCTCTTCGACGAGAAACACCGTGTCCACCAGGACAGTGGCGGCATCTTCTACAATCCTGGCCGAACGGTCATGGCCACTCTGCGTCAGAGCTGGTGATAGCTGCGGCCCGCCGGCAGCTTTTGTTGGCGGGCTTATTTCTCTCGGTGCGACAACGTCGCGAAAGCTTGCCGAGCGCGTTCCGTCCAGCCATCAGTCCAAGAGTAAGGAGCACTCGTTCCTCGGCGGAAAGCTAAAGCGCATCGTGAAACCGGCGCCAGGCGGCCGGCGTATTACCTGCGATTTGCCTGAAAACGCGCGTAAAATGCGCCTGGTCGGAAAAGCCGATCTGTGCGGCAACTGCGGCGATCGTCATATCGGTCTCGACAAGCAGGCTCTTCGCGCGATCGATCCGCTTGGCGAGTTGCCACTGCAGCGGCGTTTTTCCCGTGGTCTGCTTGAAGACGTTCGAGAACCAGCTCTCCGACAATCCCACCGCCTGCGCCATTTCGGCGACCGTCAGCCTGTCGTCGCGGAGGTCGTCGACGCGCGACGAGAGCTTGTTCAGCTGGGCTTGCGTGAGCCGGCCTGCTGCCTGCCCTTCGTTCTCCTGGTGAATATCGAGCAAGCTAGCCACAATGCTGCTTACGAGGCTTTCGGCATAAAGCGCGTGCTTCGACCAATCAGAAAGTTCGTTCACCATCAGGCCGGCCAGGACCTGAATGGCCTCTACGTCGTAAATCTCGACCGGCCGACGAATGGCGGCGAGCGCGGCCGACGAGCCAATTGAGGGCGAGAGAAATCGCAAAAGGCGATCTTTATGAAGGTGCAGGTTCAGATGCGAAAAACGGTGCGTGCCGGTGCTACCAGTCCAAACAGGAACGCCGGGCGGAACATAGATGGCGCGGGGCATTGGCCGGAACTGCCGGTCAAACTGACCGTCATGGTTCGAAATCCGGAACTGATCCGACATGTCGTTGAAGAAGACCATGATATGCGGGTGGCCCGCCAGATAGTGGCCTCGAGCGCCCGATTGGCTCTCTGCCTCCCAGAATGCACTCAGTATACCATCAAACTGCCGCCACCGTACCGGGGCAATCGGCCGAATGCCTTCGGTGCGCCAAATCATCGTTTCCAAGAAATCCAATCGTCCGACCCACTTTCGTCGCCGTTATTCCAGGTGCAGAACCTCGTGGCAAATGACCTCGCCAGCTGAGCTGCGGTTCATTGCCGCCACGACAAAGATGAGGACATTTATCATGTTTTCTTGGATAATCAACCGCTGGCGGGCCTTCGGCTGCCATGACGCACCTATGACCGAAACGATCGCTCAGGACGAGCACCAGCTGACACGCCGTTATAATCTATTGCCTAAAACATTATAAAAAGCTACGATTGACATCTTTTACGAACGTTATAATTTTCTGGAGGGGACATTATAACGTTGGCGGTATCGTTCGAAAACGTCCGCCTGGAAACGTGACGTAACCCGCTTGGAACGATCTGCACATGAAAACAATCGACTTAATTTATCGAACAGTGTTCGCGGAACTGGCCCAGCGCTCACTCCATGGACAATTCCAAGCAGATTTCCCCCTTGAGGGCCGGTTTGTCACGGTGCCGGTCAAAGGGAAGGACTACTGGTACTTTGATCTCCCTACGCCTGATGGCGATAAAAGGCGTTACGTTGGCCCGCACAGCGATGACGCTATTACCGCGCGGGTAATGGCACACAAAGAGCTCAAAGATGATATCCGGGGGCGTCGGCGAATGGTCGGAACCCTTCGTCGAAGCGCCGGCCTTGCCGGACCGGACGCGTTCGCCGGCGACATTACCAAGGCTCTCGCCGATGCCGGCTTGTTCCGCTTGCGCGCCGTCCTCATCGGCTCCGTCGCCTTCGGTGCTTACGCTGGCCACCTCGGCGTGCGTCTCCCCTCGTCGGCGATGCAAACCGGGGATGCGGACTTCGCGCAGGACTTTGCGATTTCTGCTGGAGTAGCCGACAGCCTGCCGCCTGTCCTGAACCTGCTGCAGACGATCGATCCCTGTTTCCGACCGATCCCGCACCGGGCCGATCGAGCCAAAGTCATCTCATTCCAAAACGGCAAGGGGTACCGTGTCGAATTCCTGACGAGCAACCGCGGATCCGACGACTATACGGGCAAACCATCGCCAATGCCCGCTCTCGGCGGCGCCTCAGCGGAAAACCTGAGGTTCCTCGACTACCTGATTTACGAGCCTGTACGGACCGTTTTGCTGCACAGGGAAGGCATTAACGTGCTTGTCCCGGCGCCTGAGCGCTACGCGATCCATAAGCTTATCGTCGCTTCAAGGCGATCCACGGATGCGCTGGGTCGGGCCAAGCGAGACAAAGATCTGCAGCAAGCGGCGCTGCTTTCGGAAGCGCTCGCTTTGACACGCCAGAGCGATCTGCTGGCCGAAGCCTATCAGGAGGCCTGGGACCGCGGCGCATCATGGCGCGAAGCTATCAATGCCGGCATCGCAATGATGCCCGGAAACGGCAGGACGGCACTTGCCGCAGCACTTGGGATCGAAGCCGGCGACCTCGGCGCCGCACTTTAGACACGCGGTGGGCCGGTTCTCTCGTCAGGCATCGCGTTGATTGTCCGCCAAAATACGGCATAGCTGAATCATGCGGACGAACGCCCGGAGATTTCAAGCCTCCACCTATGCGCACGATCCGTGCCGGGCTTGGCCGGAGATCGTCTGAATGGTATCAGCAACAGATGTCCTATTCCGCTCAGCCGACTACTTCCGACGGCGGCTTCCAGACCGCGTTGCATCACCTGCGATTGACCGTCTCCCTCATCTGGCGTTTCTGGCCCCAACTGGCGGCGCTGTGGCTGCTCGGTTTCATCGGAAATCTGCTCCTCAATGAATTCGCTGCCATGATTGGACGCTGGAACTCGCTTGCAGGTCTTTCGGTCCTCGCCGTGGTTGTCCTGTTGAAGCTTGTCGTCATCGTGGCGTTATTCGAAACCGTTCGGCGCGGTCTTCCCGCAATGAATGCCGCCTCGCATCGAATGATGGATCAGTCGGATACTTCGACCGAGGCGGAGCCTCACTCGCCCCACGGTGATTTTCTCGGCGTCTTGGCACTGAGCCTTGTCCCCTTCTTCGCCTTCTATACCGCTTGGGGGTTCCTGGGTGATACGGTGAGGGACTATTCCCGCCTGTCGCTCAGTCTCTTCATGGCAGGCGAGGCCGCGGGACTGCTCGATGTCTCCGGCGGCATGTCGCTGGTCATGCCCGTCGTCGTCGCCTGGGCCGTGAGGCGGTTCGCAAAGGCGATGCATAAGCATTCGCGCGCGCCGATCTGGCCGATCCTCATTGTGGTCTGCGAAGCCAACTGGGCGTTCATCGGTCTGTTCGTACTGTCGGAATGGCAGGATGAGATCAGAGCCTGGTTTAGCCATCTCCCGGAAACCATCGGCACGCTGATCAGCCTTCTTGCACCAATAACGCAGGCCATTGCACAACAGGACGTACCGCTGCCGCCCGAATTCACGTCACCGCCGATCACAACGTGGCTCGTCAGCCTGTTCTTCTACGCGCTCTACCCGATCGTCTGGCTCACACTTGCTGCCCTCGTCTATGGCTATGACATCGATAGCACGCACACACCTGGCGAAGGGCGCCTCGCCGGCGCCGTCTCCCGCTGGCAGGCTCTGCCGAAGTCGGTGCGCGATTTCATTTCGCACTTCATCTCCGGTACGCTGAAACGATATCGCGCGCTCGCCGAAGGGATCGGCCTGGCGCTAAACTCTGGTGTTGGTCCTATCCTCGTCGCCATTGTCGGCTATCGGGTGTTGGATTGGGCCTCCGCCTGGGGCTGGTATTGGCTCACGCAGTTCATCGGCCCACATGACCTGCCGCTTTGGCAGGTCATCGCGCAGACGATTTCACCCTTCATCGGCACGCCAAGCGATCCTGGAGACGGCCTGCTGGTAACGCCGATCAAGATTTGCCTGCTTGCGGCGACATTGGAAATCGGATTCGTTCAAGGTCGGGTATGGAAAGGGAGGGAATTGCGCCCCGGCAAGACGTGACTATCAGTTAAGCGCAAGCGGAAAGCCTATCGCGTGTGGCCGCAGCGGCCCGACGCTTAACCTGACAGACAGGCTGGAGACCGCCGCCGAGGGAACCACGAACTTTTCTTCGATCAAGGTGGCATGATCTTGATGAGGCGGATCGAGCGACGTGATCCCGCAGCCTTTCAAGGGTTCGTTGGCAGGCTCCAGATCGCGGCTGATGTCGCTTGATAAAATAACATCGAGCGGCAACCAGCGGCGCCCCGCCCCGTCCACAAGGCTGACCTCACATTGGCCCCACCCGTCACCGATCTCGCGAGCGGCGGTTGCGGCAATTCGAACGATAATTAGCCGCATCTCGCCGGGTAGACGCAGTTGCATGTCGCGTCCATCGCCAATCAGTCTCACCTTCTCGAGGCGCCACATCGCGCCGGCATAGTCGAGCTCCCCCGCCCCTTGCACGACATCGGTATCTATCCGACGCCTGTAATCCTCGATGTTTCGCCACGCATTGATCGCGACCGCTACCGCGAGCAGAAACGGCAGGCTTGCCAGCGACAGCCACCATGTCCATCTGGTGCGATCAGACACCATCTTTGCGGATCTCCAATCTTGCTTGCGGGGCCGTGTCATCAGGTTGGAGCAACACGCTGATCTCGTCCTTAAGCTGCGGATCGTATTGTTCGGACAGGACCAGTTTCATGTTAGATATCTCATCTTCGGGAAGCTCGAAAACGAACACGCCGTTCGTCGGCAGACCAGGTTGAACGATTTTTGCCGAAAGAATGTTCGGTGCATCCCCCGCACGTCGAGACTGACGGTACATTCGACCGGATGCGCCAACCAGGGTTTCAGCGCGCACCGGCATGGTTTTCTGGAGCGCCTGCAACTCGGCGGAGATAACGACCCAAACGCCGGAACTCCCTAGAGAGGCGGCCCGTCCGAACTGTTCGTAGCCAATGTTCTTCGCCTTCAGAACGCGATTGACCTTCACGCTGAACGTATTGCTCGAGACCGTCTCGCTCTGGCGACCCACGGTGCCAATTGGCCCGGTCAATGTGGCATAGGGTGGCGTCGTTGCCTGCAGTGAAGCAAGCACAATCGCTGCCGCTAGAACAACCGGGATCATGAGTACCGCACGCCTCAAGGTTCTGTCTCCGGCATTTTACTATCCAGCGGCAATGCTATTTCTGCAATGGTCCCCGACGAGAACCAGCCAGGTGCGCTGTAGAGATTGTCCCTTGGCTTGAAGAACTCGCCCTCGATCTGCAGCCTTAGAACAGCGGGCAACGCGGCATTCTCCGGAACCTCCCATACCGCAGTCACCGCCTCGGGCATCCGCGGTTGGAGGTCCCACAGTATCGCCCGGTCACGCGTCAGATAATATTGCGGCTTTGGTATATCGGGTAGATTGGTAAGCTTGATCAAGCTTCCATAAAGATTGGAGCTCTGCGCTGACAGGTTTTCCAGCATCATGCTGACAATGATGGCTTTTCTGCCCGAAGACACTTTGGCTCCATTGGGCATCTGGCGCCCTAAAGCGCTTGCATTGACAATCACCTTCCAACGTCCCGCATCCACCGGCGTTTGCACTTCTACCTTAGGGACGATATCGGCCTGCCTGCGCTCATACAGCGAGTATCCAAGTGAAACCGTAGCGGCCAATAGCCCGCCAGCGCCGGCGAGCAGCTTGGTCAGCCACCCCTTACTCCTTTTCGAAGCCCTTGATCCCTTTGATTCAACCATTTTCGACATCTACTGCAGATAGTGCTTTTCAGCTAGTTCTAGAAGCCAGGGATATTTTATGTTTCTAGCCTTTGTTGCAAATTGGCGAGGGCCCTCCCCAGATTAGGGAGCGCGGCGCGGACGGCCCGATCAGATGAGCTCATGGGGCTTTGACAGTGCCCCTCTTGACGAACACGAGCCGTCACATGGCAAGTCTTCGTAATATCCACCGTAATCACACATCAGCGGCCTCGGCGGGCGGCGATTTGTCGGCCGCGCCAAACTGTTGTCGTCTGAACGGTTCTCGATCCTCACTCCTAAGCACGCTATGCAGCTGCGCTGAAAAGCCTGCGAACGATCAGGGTGAAGCTTCCAACGATAGCCCTCGAGGTCTCGCCTCATAGGTCGGCATTTTCGCTTCCGTCTCCTCGCATTTTGCACATTTGATGCCAACGTTATTCGCGCTCCAATCGAGATTTTGTCACTCGTGCGGCCAGCGTGTCCATCGGCAACCGATAAAGACCGGCTATCGCGGGCCACGCGTGGACGCGGGAATTTTGCGGCTGGCCGGCCTTGACACGCTGTTTATGGATGCTCCTCGCATTTCCGATCCTTGCTTGTCTTTCGAGGAAGAACCGTTCTGCTTGGAAAAGGCGTTCTATGGCTTGTTGACCCGACCTCACGTGCTGCTCGTTGGATCCATCAGCAGTTTGCCGATGATGTACCTAACCAAGGCTGGGAAGGAGTTTTCATCGACGAAACATGGGTTTACCTTAAAGAATAATCTTGATCAACGTGCCGCTGCCTGACTGGATGTTATAACCCCACGTCTTGGTGGCCGATGGTACGGTATTCGACAAAATCCAACCGTGGCGTTTCATAATAATTCTGGTATCCTCATCGCTTCTGTGAGGAGTGAGCGTGATGACGAGATTGATCCCGGATGCGTTCTATTGGGCGCGATCGCAAAAGCACACGAAGGGAAGCGCGACCGTTGTGCAAGTGTCCACAATCTTTGGCGCGGATCCCGATTACTGGACGCTGGCGGTACCCGGGTCCGACCAGCACCACATGATCGACGAATTCGATATCATCGCCCCGATCGAATTCTTTGACGCGATTGCGGCGGAACTCAGGGTCGCTGCGGAATAACCCTTCGGCACTCGGTAGAGCCATTCCCTCCAACGGAGGGCCCCAAGGAGACTATCCGTTCGGTCGAATAGCAACTTTTACGCAGCCACCCTTCTATCGCGGAAAGTTTTGTAGAGCTCTGGCCCCTCTTCCAACCCGATCCTATGGGTGATGAGGAAAGGTGGATTGATCTTCCCCTCGACAATCAGGTCCATTAGCGGTCGCACGCACCTCCGCACATGGTCTGCCCCTTCTTTGGCCTGAGGGCTTTTCCGACGAAAGCATCGAGCGGAGCCGCGACGGTCGACCCAACGAAAACACCAGGAAGTAAGACGATACCGCCTGGGCGGTATGCAAGGATGGCTTGCTGCAAAGGATAAGGACGCTCGGCGCTGGTAAACGTCGATTCCATTGCTTCTACCGGTCCCCCGGCCCCATTCTTTCTATGCTTATAGCCTTAATCACGGCGTCGGACCCCTTCGTACAGTCATGTCGATAATACGCTTCTGTGGATCCTGGTCAGTGTAATCGAGCGTATCGGCGCCCTACTGCTGCGCCAACGCCAGCTGCTCGGGAAAGGTGTCGATCGCGATCACGCGCTCGGCACCGAGAAGGAACGCGGATTTGATAGCGAACGGGCCCATCGGGCCACAGCCAAGGAACGGCGCTGGTCTACCCTTGTTGTATGTCGCAGTTTCCCGCAGCCATGTATCTTGTTGGGAAGATATCAGAGAGGAACAGAACTTGCTCGGCGCCCAATCGTCAAGAACCTTGATCGGACCAACATCAGCATAAGGCATGCGCAGATACTGCGCCTGCCCTCCGGGAAATCGCCCGTTGAGTTCCCAATAGCCGAAAAGACCCGCGGCGAGATACCCGATCTGCTCGGCTTCCTTCGCACAGTTTGGGTTGGACAGCTCGCCGAGTGAATGATGACCCCGTTCACACTGCCGCCATCCGCCGCAGGAAATGGTAAATGGAACGACAACGCAATCGACGACCTTGAGCTTCGAATTGCGGCGGCCGACCTCGTTAGACAAAGCCGCCGTTCTTTCGCATGCAAAGAGGCCCCGACGCTGAGAGTATAAGGCCAAGGACGGCTGCTTGCGTTGGATTGGACTTAAAGATCAACAGACACCAATCCACTGTGATAGCCTTGTCGAACGCGGTTCCCACCGGGTTCCGCATCAAGCTCGTTTTGTGTCTTCGCATCCAGCCGGTGCTAACCGCGATCAGCTCCTCGTGCGAGAAGCCCCCGCGAATTTTCGCGAGGGCCTTTCCCGATCATAAGATCGAGCGAACATCCGGGTAGCACAGGATGCCGAGTACTGAACAAGGGGCAATTAGATTGGTTCCCCTCACTCGTTTCACTTTTGCCGGTCAGTTGGGAGGAAAACAGTCTCTCGGCCGCCTGGAATTGGTGGAGCGCCAGTGAAATCTTGTTGGATTGAAGACGGCGCGAAGGACATTAACTCACAAATGGAACAGGCAGGCATTGGCGGGATAGCGGCAATAATAATCGGTTGGATCGCTGGTTGGCTCGCCGAGAAGTTCATGAGATCCGACATGGGCGTGATCATGAACATCGTTATAGGTATCGTCGGCGCAATTGTCGCAAATACCATCCTTTCCGTCTTCGGTGGCGCTTGGAGGTTGGCTGGGTTACCTCATTGCAGGCTTCATTGGCGCTTGTATACTTATCGCGATCGCGCGAGTGTTTCGACGTGAAGTAAATAAAGGCAGCAGGGACAGGACAGTCTCCGTGAAACCATGGGCGTCAGCTTGCCAGCCTCTCTAGTGTTGGCACCCTATCGACCCTTGGTCTGTCGATGGTCCCAACGAGGGTCAACTCGGGGATGTGCCTAAAGCAGATTGAAGGATGCCCCCGAATGCGAGTTCAGGCAACTTAGCGGTGGTTTGCCCTCACTCCAGAAGGCCGCAGACCACAATCTGTCATCAGCAGTCCATCCATTGCGTTTGGGTACCGAATGGCGACCTCGACTCCTGGCCGTGGCAACGCGGCATTAAACCCGCACAATCCCTTAGGGCTACTCTGCAGGCAAAATACCGCGCGCTTGTCACGCAACGGTGCCGATATCAGAACAATTGAGTAACTCAAGCGATATCTCCTGGAACCCAAAAATCAGGGATATCGACGATGACTTTCGAGGAACTCGCATCCAAAATAAAGAAAATCGATTTCTGCATGCTGTCATCAAATAACGGCGCGGGAAAGATCTCCAGCCGGCCCATGAGCAACAACCGTGACGTCGATTATGATGGAGACTTCTGATTCTTTTCCCACGCTGGTACACGAAAAGTTGCCGAAATTAGCAACGTAGATGATGTGTTGCTGACGTTCACGGAGGCGCCAAGCCTTTTTGGAACTCCAGGAATGTTCATTACGGTTCAAGGAAAGGCGACGATCATTCAAGGCAGGGCCGCCTTCGAGGAGCATTGGATTTCGGGGCTTGAGCGCTGGTTTCCTCAAGGCGTCTTGACGTCAGATCACGTAGTAATCCGGATCGTAAGCTCATCGCTACACTACTGGGATGGCGAGGAAAATGGCGATGTCGCCGTTTCCAGAAACATGTAATCCGAGCATACACGCGAATTAGGAAGGACTTTATGTCCGTCGACGTAGTGCGCTCAGCACGAGGCGGTGGCACGTGCGTGACGTCCGCTCGCCGTAGATATGGCCGCCCATGCATGGAACTTCGCGTCCAGTTTCCTGATAAACTCGCCTTTATCGTTTCCCATAACCTTCAACTACGTCTGGTCTCAAATTCCAAGGTTACAGCCGGACAGACAGGAGCGCTAAATCCGAGCGAAGCTCTTGCTGGAAGATGCAGAAAAAGAGGAGGAAACGGGCGCTTGCTATCCATCAATCCAATCAGCCAATTCCGGTAAATCATGGAACAAACAGTCTTTTTCTAGGTTTCGCCATAGCAAATCGAGGAGACACCAATGAAAAAGATCACAACGCTTTCAGCCGCAATTATGCTTTCGGCAACATGTGCGTTTGCGCAGAGCGAGGCGCCTTCAACCTCGCAGACTACCCCGGCCATAAACACGCAACACAACCCGGCCGCGCCGGTCTTCGGCAAGAACAGCTTCACCGAAGATCAGGCTAAATCGCGCATCGAAGGCGCTGGCTACAGCGACGTCACAGGCTTGAAGCTCGACGACCAAGGCGTTTGGCGCGCGAACGCAAAGAAGGATGGAGCAGACGCTAAGGTTTCCCTGGACTTCCAGGGCAACGTGACGCTGGCCAAGTAACAACGAAACGAGGAGAAATGAGATGCGAACAGTCACTCAACTATATGATAGCTACGACGATGCCCGTTCCGCTGTGAAAGCGCTTGAAAACGCTGGTGTCCCGTCTGACGACATCAGTATTGTCACGAGCAACGCAAATGACATCGATGTCGAAGGACAGGGGTCCCGCGCGGCAGAAGGGGCCGGAACCGGGGCCGGCGTCGGGGCCGTCGCTGGCGGCGCAGGAGGTCTTTTGACCGGCCTCGGGATGTTAGCGATTCCAGGCGTCGGCCCGGTCGTCGCGGCTGGATGGTTGGCTGCCACGGCCGCTGGCGCTGTCGCCGGTGCGGTCGCGGGAGGCGCGGTTGGCGGGATTGTCGGCGCTATGGTAAGCGAAGGGGTTCCCGAGGATGAAGCCAACTTCTACGCCGAGGGTATTCGCCGCGGCGGTTCGGTGGTTACCGCGAGGGTCGAGGAGAGCAAGATTGCATCCGCTCAGTCCATTCTGTCTCAGTCTCATCCGGTCGATTATGCATCGCGACGCGCCAACTATGAGGAACAGGGCTGGAACAGCTTCGATGAGAATGCTGAGCCTTATTCCGCGGACCAAATTGAGGCAGAACGTTCGCGTTACCGTCGCGGTTGATCCACCGTGTGCAATGCCTTGTCGAGCGGTCCTTAAGGGGCCGCTCGAAGCGCATCCTGCGGGACCGAGAAGACATCATTCCGCAAGACGAACGTCCCGCAGCAGGATGTAGGTGATTAAAGTCGCGGCCGCATTTCATCGGAGTGACCCACATTGGACAGCGCCGAGCGAGCAGGTAACTCACGTCATGTTCCATTGACCAGTGTGACAAGACTGCTAGCGCTGATGGGGGGCCGGGCTCCACACAGAAGGCTCTGCGTCATGCAGCGGGCGCGCAGGCTCCGTGCAGTTTACACCGCTCAGAGATACGATCGAAAAAGGCAAACGCAACGGTATTACCTTGCTACAATCTGATATAGACCGCGTTCGCATTGATTAGTTTCGAGACGACAAACTCGGCGCAACTCGACCCTTGATTCTTTTTTCTGTTCACGCACGACGGCGCTTGTCGGCGCAGATCATTTCGCCGACCATCGACACAATACCTGTCACACTGTAAGGCTTTGGGACGAATACCGCGCCTACCGGCATATCATCCTGACGCAGTTGATGACCACCAGAGGCAACAATAACTGGAACGTTCGCGTGATTTGTCGACATCATTCGCAGGAGATCCAGGCCGCTAAAGCCCCCCGGCATATCAACGTCGGTGATCACGGCATCGACCCGCTTTTGCCCGATGATCGCGACAGCCTCAATCACGTTCCCGGCTTCCAGCACATCATAACCCTGGTCAAACAATGCGTCGGCGAGCACCATCCGGATTAAAAGCTCGTCTTCTACGATAAGTACGGTACGCTCGTACATGGCCGTCTCCCTTCCGTGGATACGAGATGAACTCGCTTACCCAGATTTCGATCGCCCTCGGACGAGAGTATTCGCGGACATATTTAATAAAATGCGAACGATTCGCCAAAGCCTGGTCTCCGCCGGGGCGGAAACTCGCGTCTTAAGCAGTCATCTTCACTCAACAACACCACCTTTGCCGTGAGCGTCAAAGGCACGGGCGGCGGGTGAGCATTTCAGGAGAGCGGAACCTAGACCAGCTTTCCTCGTTGGCGCTTTTGAAGAAATTACGAGCTTCAGGTAGAAGATAGATGAACCGACAGCATGGGCCTGACTAAATGCGCCTTGATGGCAACTCTCGGCACAGGACATGCCGGGAAAGCAATGGAAAGCCGACCTGCGACGGCAAAAAACTCGCAACGCTGATGTTTTATCCAGGGGGATTGCAAAGCCTCGCAAAAGAACCATGTCAGCTCCATGGCAAAATGAACCATCAATCTCGACCCACCCGCCAACCTCTTCCAATGAACGGCAGTACTTTTGCGAGCAAAAGGCTAGCTGCTTCTCACCGAACCTTCCTGTGCAGCCGGCCGATGCAGTTACGAAGACCATCTTTATCAAGCAGTTAATCCGCTTCAGGCTCGCTTTACGCATGCAAAGCCACAAGACGGCCTTTGCAGATGTCGTTCGCAAAGTATGTGCTTATCTACCGCCACAAGCGACAAAGGGTTTTGGCTGATGAGAATCGCAACCTACAACGTGAACGGAATCAACGCGCGGCTGAACATATTGCTTCGATGGCTCAAAGAGGACAAACCCGATGCTGTTTGCGTTCAAGAGCTAAAGTGTACAGACAGCGCGTTCCCCAGCCGGGAATTGGAAAAGGCCGGATACGGCGCGGTGTGGCACGGCCAAAAAAGTTGGAACGGGGTCGCTATCCTTGCGCGAGGCCAACAACCCCATGTGACCCGACGGGGACTACCTGGCGATCTCAAAGACAGCCAAAGCCGCTATGTCGAAGCGGCTGTCAGCGGGGTGCTTATTGGCTGTCTATATGTCCCGAACGGCAATCCGGCACCTGGCCCAAAATTCAACTACAAGATTCGATGGTTTAATCGTCTGAAAAACTATGCCTCAGAATTGCTGGAGCTGGACGTACCAACCGTTCTTGTCGGGGACTTCAATGTCATTCCCACGGTACTCGACGTGTACAAGCCGGAACGATGGATGGACGACGCACTGTTCCGGCCGGAAGTTCGAAAGGCCTATGCCGATCTTATCACGCAGGGCTGGACGGACGCGGTCAGACATCTACATCCCGACGAACGGATCTACACATTTTGGAAGTATTGGAGGAATTCGTTTGCTCGGGACGCCGGACTTCGAATCGACCACCTATTGCTCAGCCCAGCCATGGCGCAAGGGCTAAAAACGGCGTCCGTGCGACGAGGACCGCGATCATGGGAACGCACGAGCGACCACGCGCCTGTCATGATCGAAATCGATGACCCGATGGAGGGCAACTCAGATGACTGATGACCTGTGCTCAGACGCCAAGGATACAAGCAAGCCCGGTGCGTTCACCCAAGTTGTCGAAATCGCATCCATTCACGAAAATAAGCCGAGCGCGCGTTCCACTGGATAGTTTCCAGAGTTCCACTTGTCTACGCCCAGCACCAGCGACGTCCCATTGTCGGTGCTGGGTCTAGGGCGCAAGATGCCCTCTTTTAATTTCACAGTACTGACAGACGGAGGATCGTCGCGTGCAGAAGCAACCTCGGCAGCGGGTTCTTCAACGTTGCGAGCTATCAGGACGTCTTCACGCACTATTGAGTATAATCTTCCCAAGTGGGCAAAGCGTCAATATCAATCAGTTAATTGGTCTGGACGTTGAGATCGTCGCGCTGAAACAATTTTATTGCGCTCGCTGTCCCAGGGTGAGATCGCGGCACGACACTATCTTCAACGAAACCCATTGTCCTTCGCGTTGATGTTCATGGGTTCACGAATGCGTCACTCACGCAGCGTCAGCGGACCAGCTCGAGCAATTGAAGTGCCGAAAAGCTGCCTACTTTGGACCATCGGCTGAGCTTGTGCAATCCGAAGAAGTAGCACGCGATTGGGAACACCCTGGCGTCCTGACAGTTTAGTCATCGGTAACTGAGGAGATAATCGGAAATGGAAAATAGCTCAAAGCAGTTGGCAGACGAGTACATTCGTTTGGGGGGGCGTCGGGTCGCGGTGATCGATGACAACCTTGGCTCGTCTCGCGATTGGGAAGGTGATCCACCGGAGGCGGCAAACTTCTGGAAAGAAAGGGTCGCATCACTTTCCGATCGCGAACGACGCGATGTGGAAACTTTCCTACCATCGCTCAATGATGAACGCCAAGAACCTCATGGCAGATAGAGCCGCTCGCGGACCCGAAATCCGCCGCAACATGTTAACCGTTGCAGACGGGGACCCAGCTAAGAGCCAGGGGTTTGTGATCGTATCACCGGTACGCGCTTCAGTAGCATGTCCAGTTGCTATGTATCGTCGATGAGGTCGAACACGGGCAGCGGGAACTCAATTGATTCATCGCAAATAACAGGTCGGTCTTTTGAATGAGCGGCCCTGCTCGATTGTGTGCAATGAATTGGTCGAGATTTTACCTCCGGGCATACTTTAGCAGACAAGCTCAGCGGATCCAACCATACGGGATGTCGACGTGCATCTCTCGATTATAGTTAAACATTAGAGCGTTGAGACGATGGGCGCAGCGGTTTGTGAGCTTCCGATGTGCTCGAACTCGAGCTTGGCGCTGGTGCCTCAATTGGGCTTGAGCGGTCGCATTTCTATTTTTCCAGTTTTCCCGCTCCTCTCGCAACGGTGAACGGACACTGCATCATGGAACGATCAGTCGAGCTCTAGGTTAACCGGGCGCTTTATTCACCTGATTGGAGTATCACACGATGAAAACCATCTTCACCGCTGTCGGGGTAGCGATTGCCCTATCGTCTCCCGTACTTGCTCAGTCGGCCGCCGAGAAAACTGGCGTCAATTCCGTGATGGGCGTTGCGCCGAAGACCGAGGACTTTGTCACCGAAGCGGCTAGTTCAGACATGTTCGAGATCGAGGCCAGCAAGCTTGCTCTCGAGCGCTCGCAAGATACGGCTACTCGGAGTTTTGCTCAGCAGATGATCACCGATCATACCAAGACCTCGGAAGAGTTGAAGGCCATGATTACGAGTGGAAAGATCAAGGCCACCGTCCCCGCCTCAATGACCTCGGGGCAGCAAAACATGCTCGATGATCTCAAGAAAGTTAAGGGTGACGACTTTGCCAAGTTATATCATTCAGAGCAGGAAGATACGCATGAAGACGCGGTCGATCTGTTCAAAAGATATAGTGATGGGGGTGAGAACGCCGATCTGAAGGCGTGGGCAGCGAAGACACGGCCCGCATTGGAACACCATCTCATGATGGCGAAAGACCTGAACAAATAGGGTGTGACGTAGGAATCGCGTCCCCTGCGAATACGCGCAAGATGTTCGTAGGGGTCGACACCGTAAGGTCGAACTTGGCGTGGCCGATTGCGATCCGGATGACTGTGTGTTCAAGCACGTCAATGTGCCAATTGTGATAACCCATGGCAAAACTCCCCGGAACCAAATACAAGCTTGGACATTTTTCGGCCGTAAAGCCAGGTTGAGAACAGTGTCGATCACTGCTCCCAATCACGCACCTTAACTTGCTACGACCGCGAGCGACGATCATGGATGAGAACAGAGACG
Source organism: Hyphomicrobiales bacterium (assembly GCA_900465665.1). GTDB lineage: Bacteria > Pseudomonadota > Alphaproteobacteria > Rhizobiales > Rhizobiaceae > Rhizobium. Next base: position 17,432 of record UBJO01000069.1, on the reverse strand, counting down.
ATTGGACAGCAGCTCGAGCTTATTCTCTTTGGGAACAGGCAGGACGACCATTCGGCCAAGACGAAAGGCATTGGGCGCAGGCGGTACTCGAACGAAATCTTCTCGAGCGCACCCGCGCTTCGAGCGATGGCGCCGAGGTGATAACGCGCGCGCAGCAAATCGCCCGTTCTGGCCTCGGCGCCAAACGCAGCATTCTAATTGTGGAGGATGAGCCACAGCTCCGCTATAACTTCGTCGATTTCTTTGACGAAGCCGGACACAAAACGTTTGAAGCGGGCAATGCGGACGAAGCGCTGGTACACCTCAGGAATAACGTGATCGACATCCTGTTCACCGATGTCGACATGCCTGGCAGCCTGGACGGCCTCGGGTTGGCGGCGCAGACCCGAGTTAAGTGGCCAGAAATCAAGATCATTGTGACGTCCGGTCTAATTGCACTTCCGCACTTTGATCAGGCGCTGGGTATTTCGTTTATCGCCAAACCGGCCTCGGCTTTTGAGTTGCTCGACTTGTTTATCACTGACAAATAGAAAGTCCGGACCGCGCCTTAGCGTCGGGGGGTTCCCACAGGCGCTGTCGCGCGTGTAAGCCGAGTACTTCGACCAAAGCAAGCTCTCAACATACCCGTCATTCGTCCGCTATCAGACAGGAACAAACCTGTCATAGCCAAGTTTGCTCTCGTCTCCCTATCAAATAGCGCCAGTGCACGAGGAGTATTTGCCGCCGTCAGGGAGACAGCAAACCAACTGCCGCAGTGGGCAGGCTCTTTTTCTCAATTGTACGATTTTCACCAGGGGACATTATCATGGCCAAGCGTCCATCGAAATCCGCATCTATGACCGATGATACCATTGCTATTCACGACCAGCAGCTTCAGCGTGGTCCTGGAGGTGAACTCCATCAGTTTGCCGAAAAAGGTCAGGATGTGCTCACAACTTCACAGGGCGCGCCAGTCGCTGACGATCAAAACTCACTCCGTATTGGTCCTCGCGGGCCCCTTTTGATGGACGATTTCCATTTTCGGGAGAAGATTTTCCACTTTGATCATGAGCGTATTCCCGAGCGTGTGGTCCATGCTCGTGGCTACGGCGCACATGGCTTCTTCGAAACCTACGAATCTTTGTCAGACATAACGCGTGCAGACGTGTTTCAGCGCGCGGGCGAAAAAACGCCGGTATTCGTGCGATTTTCAACGGTGGCCGGCAACAAAGGCTCGGCCGATCTTGCACGTGACGTCCGCGGCTTTGCCGTCAAGATGTATACAAAAGAAGGCAACTGGGACCTCGTTGGCAATAACATTCCAGTTTTCTTTATTCAAGACGCGATCAAGTTTCCCGACCTAATTCACGCCGCCAAGCAGGAGCCGGACCGAGCTTTTCCGCAAGCCCAAACCGCTCACGATAACTTTTGGGATTTTATCAGTTTAACGCCAGAAAGCATGCACATGGTAATGTGGATCATGTCGGATCGAACGATCCCCCGATCCCTCCGCTTCATGGAGGGTTTTGGAGTCCACACCTTCCGCTTTGTCAATGCGCAAGGCAGATCTACATTTGTTAAATTCCACTGGAAACCAAAGCTGGGCCTGCAGTCGGTTGTATGGAACGAGGCCGTCAAAATCAACGGCGCAGACCCGGACTTTCATCGCCGCGACCTCTGGAACTCAATTCAGTCTGGCAGCTTTCCAGAATGGGAGCTCGCGGTTCAGCTTTTTGATCAGGACTTCGCAGACAAGTTCGACTTCGACGTGCTCGATCCGACGAAAATCATTCCGGAGGAAGTTTTGCCAGTGCGTCGGATCGGCCGCTTGGTTCTCGACCGCATGCCCGATAACTTTTTTGCCGAGACCGAGCAGGTCGCGTTCATGACGCAGAACGTGCCACCTGGCATCGATTTCAGCAACGATCCACTTCTTCAAGGCCGCAACTTCTCTTATCTTGACACTCAGCTCAAACGCCTCGGAGGCCCTAACTTCACTCACCTTCCGATCAACGCGCCGAAGTGTCCGATGCACAATTTCCAGCAGGACGGGCATATGGCTATGCGCAACCCCGTGGGCCGCGCCAATTACCGGCCGAACTCACATGGCGATGGCCCGCGCGAAGCTCCTTCGCGGGGTTATCGGCACTTCACGGCGGAAGAACAGGGGCAGAAGGTGCGGGCGAGGCCAGAAAGCTTCGCGGATCACTACAGCCAGGCCCGGCAGTTCTTTATCAGCCAGACCCCAGCGGAACAGCGTCACATTGCTGCCGCGCTGACGTTTGAGTTGAGCAGGGTCGAAATATTAGCGATTCGAGAAAGGATGGTAGCGCACCTGCTTAATATCGACGAGACGCTTGCAACCACGGTCGCGCAAAAGCTGGGTTTTCAGTCGATGCCCAATCCTGCTGACGCGGCAATTCCGACCCGCCAAGATTTAGATGTCTCCCCCGCACTTAGCATCGTCGAAGGGGGACCAAAACGTTTCGAAGGACGCAAGCTTGGCATCCTTGTTTCTGACGGCGTCGATCTAAAGCTGCTCAATACGCTGATCAAGGCGGTCGTGGCCGAAAAAGCCAGCGTCGAGCTGATCGCGCCCAAGGTTGGCGGTGTCACAGCCGACGACGGAACTTTCATCGAAGCCAATCATATGATTGATGGCGGGCCGTCGATTTTGTTCGACGCAATTGTCCTTTTGACGTCCCATCAAGCAATTGATGATCTTGTTAAGGAAGCGACTGCGCGCGACTTCGTCGCGGACGCCTTTCAGCACTGCAAGTTCATAGGTTTTGACCAGTCCGCCATGCCGCTCCTGGAAAAAGCGGGCGTTGCCGGTCAGCTCGATGAGGGTACGATTGAATTGGCAGCCGGCAAAACTGTTGCAGCCTTCGTCAAGGAACTCGGTAAACTTCGTGTCTGGGGCCGCGAACCTTCGGTGAAACTTGGGAAAGCTTCATCGCCAATCTCATGAGGGAGCGCGGGTGCGGAGCGATCCGCGCCCTCCTCTGGGTTGAATGGAGCTCGATGCAATTTCGAATTGTTAGATCTGGACGCACGACTGCTGGCCTTGCTAACGAGCGACCTAAAGTATCCGTCTTGATCAAGCGCTCTTTGGAGTCCATTTTTGCTGTTTACGCAGGAGTGCGTTGGCGAGGACAACGAGCTTTCTCATAATGGCTGTGATGGCGACTTTCGAAGCTTTTCCGGCTTTTTTGAGCTCGTCGTACTTGGCCTTGAGATCGGGATTGAAGCGGATGGCGACGAGCGCCGGCATGTAGAGGGCTTGCCGGACGATGGCCCTTCCGCCAGCGATGAAGGCACGTCCGGTCCATCGTCCGGATTGCCTGTCGACTGGCGCAAGGCCCGAGAGCTTGCCGGCGGCCTTTTCATCCAGTTCGCCCAGTTCGGGCATCTCGATGAGAAGGGTAAAGGCCGTAATCTTCGACAGGCCGGGAATGGAGACAAGGATGTCGAAGCGCGCCCTGAGGCTTTCGTCACCTGCGATACGGGCGGCGATGGCCTGCTCGACCTGGGCGAGCTGAGTTTCGATCTGCTTCAGCCGGGCAAGGTTCTGCCGTTTGAGGAGGGGCTGGTTGATGTTCTTGCCGCGGTTCTTCGCCGCCGTCCTGTCCTTCACCAGCGCCAGGCGTGCAGCATGCAACTCCTTGAGTTCACCGAAAGACGCAGTGTTCGGGTGCAAAAGACGCGGGCTCAGCAGCAGACCAAATCGCGCCAGCATCTCCGCGTCGACCCGGTCTGTCTTGGCCAACGTTCCGATGGCATCGGCAAATCGTCGCGCCTGGCGCGGATTGACCTTGGAAAGCGGCAGGCCATGGGTAAGCATGACGCGTTCGAAGGCCTTGTGGTAGGCGCCTGTCGGCTCATAGACGATGCGCTCGACTGGCATGTCGCCGATCCACCGAAGGATGGCGGCAAACCCCTTGCGGTCATTGGTGATCCGCAGCCTCTCACCACCCGGCAGGCGATGAAGGTCGATATGGTCTTTCGAGATGTCGGCGCCGATGGTAATCTCATGCATCTTTTCCGTCTCCCATGCTTGTCATCCGAGCCTCAAAACTCGGGTATCCGTTCAGGACGATTGGAAAAGATGGGGGCGATCAAACTTTAGTTCGGCCCGGCATTCGTCAGAATGGCGGCCTGCGTGTCTCCGATCCATCCCCCATCGCCGGCAAGGGCGGCTACCCGAGCCGGCGCTTCTTTTTCTCACAAAGAAGCGGGATAGTCATAAGACAAGCGTGTCGACCAGATTCGGGATTTCAAACAGTCGATCCGTGAATGCTTCCTTCGGGACGCAGACCATTGACGGTCTACGCTGCCATGGCCTGACCGCACCATGGATTGTGGATGCCCCAATGAACAGTCGCATCTTCGAAACCTGGATCGAGACACAACTTGTGCCGACAATGTCGGCCTGGCGATGTCGTCATCCTCGACAATGTCGGCGTCCACAAAAGCAAAAGGGCAGAACAGTCGCTCAAGGCACAAGGCGCAAGACTTCTCTTCCTGCCACCCTGTCGCCGGAGCTGAACCCCATCGAAATGGCACTCTCGAAACTCAAGTTACTCCTGCGAAAGCGGGCCGCTCGGAGCTTCGATACAATTGATCCCGTCTCGGCTGATCCGATTTCCTCTCAATTCAACCGATAGAAGAGCGCGGCTGATTTTCGGAACCATTGCGCGACCTCGACGTTACGAAGTCGCAATCATAAATCTAATGGGAGATTTAATTATGGGTCGCGGAATTCTACTTTGGCTTCTTGGTGTGCCATTGCCAATCATTATTCTTCTCGCGTTATTCATGCGATAGGAGACAATGATGTCCCTTTCGCAAGCAAATGAAACCGTCCCACTCGAGTCCTCCAAGTCCGCGATGTCGTGGGGATCTATTTTTGGTGGTGCCTTCGCGGCAGTCGGCACGACGCTAATCCTATTGCTTCTCGGCTCAGGCGTCGGCCTAACTATGGTTTCGCCTTGGTCAGGCGAAAGCAGTTCCGCCGCAGCGGTTGGCGTGACGGCTGCGATCTGGCTGGTTGTAGTCCAGTGGCTTTCCTCAGCTCTCGGCGGCTATCTGACAGGCCGACTTCGCACCAAATGGGTGTCAGCCCATACTGACGAGGTCTTTTTCCGCGATACGGCTCACGGATTCATTAGCTGGGCCGTGGCGACCGTCTTTGTGGTAGGCTTTCTAACGTCATCCTTAACTTCGCTGGCCGGGGCGGGGGCAAATGCCGCCGGTGCAGCGGCAACGGCAGCGGGCGCCGCGGGGACGGCCGTCGGTTCATCTTCGCTATCCAAGACGGATCTTTCGACCTCCTACTTCACTGATGCCCTTTTGCGTCCAGAACGCGTCGCAGCGAATGCGTCGAGGGACGATGGAGCCGCATCCGCGGAAGTCTCACGTATACTCTTGAACGATGCGGCCAAAGGTGAGGTGCCAGATGGCGACAAGGCGTACATAGCTAGCATTGTCGCAGCGCGTACCGGTTTGTCGGAGGCCGATGCCCGTGCCCGCGTCGACACGGTCTTGAAACAAATCGACGACGCCAAGGTTGCAGCCCAGGCCGCCGCCGATAAGGCCCGGAAAGCGGCCGCAACAACGGCGTTGATAGGCTCTATCTCTCTCCTCATTGGCGCCTTTGTTTCGAGCGCCGCTGCAGCGTTCGGTGGTAGGCAGCGCGATGAAGAAGAAGATATTTTCCTGATGGATCGAGGGCCGCTTGTATAAAGGTTAGCAAAACGCCCCACCACATGGTTGGCCGTGTGGGGGCGTTCTCCTCTTCCGCGTTGCAAGCGTTGTGTGTTTCCGATGCGCGTCACCCGATCACCAACCGGCGGGCTTTTCGCGGAAATTTGGATGGAGCCATATTTAGCCGATCTCGTCTGCACCTAGGCTATCTCGGTCACTCTCTGATCATCTATTTTGCGAGAATGGTTCCACCAATTCGAAATGGGGCCGACACGATCGCACCCGCTCCATTGAGTACGAGAGCACCCGTACCAGCCACGGGGTTAGGCTCACCCGTATTTTGAAGCTGGGGATAAACAGCCGCCAAGGCTGCGAAACGATCATGGTTCGTACCTTCTAGGGATGGCAGTGAGGAAATGTCAATGATCTCCAGATTGTTCTCCTTAGCAAGCATTTTGGTCCTAGGTTCAGCAATGTCAAGCGAGCCGGCCGTGGCCGCCGAACCTGCTAGTTGTTTTGACAGGGATAGGGCCATATCGTCCTTTGAGGCCAGGATGACAATGGGTTGGGACAGCGGTTGCGTCGCGACGAGTTGCTTGCGCAGCAGGTCGACGTCGATGTCGGGCGCCGCAAGAATGAGCTGGGTTACCTTCCTGAGGACATCTCTTCTTCCCATGAGACTGAGTTGGCGGATTGATTCCACCGCTAACCATGCTCCCATGCTGTGTGCCAACATCGTCGTTTTAACGTTAGATTGCCCGAGAACGGTAAGAACGGAAACCAGATCGTCGCGAGCAAACGCGGCAGAATCTCGATCGGCGACGTAACCCGTAATACTAGCTTGAGACGGCCAGTCAAAAAGAATTGGCGAACCAGTCATCCCGGAGTCGGCCGTCATCTGAGCGAGGCGATAAAGCGCCTCCTGATAGTTGTAGTTGTAGCCGTGGACAAAGATGCCCGCCGCGCCCTCTGATCTAGTTTCGGCCACAAACTGGGCCTGACTGAGTTCCTCCCTGCCGACAACCGCGAAGGCTTTCGTCGGATCGGGCGTTCCTTTCGGCCACTCTATGTTGGGAGGCTTGTGCCCCGGGGGGATAGCAACCGTGACCTTTAGATAACGCAATCTGTCCGCGCGCCCAGCGGTAAACGCGTACGGAACGGTGTGAGAGGGAACCCGGACGGAGGCCACGAGGATAGTAACCGTTTTTTGCCCCGTGTGTCGGCTGACCAACGTCAACGTTTCCGGACCTGGACGTGTGCAAGACGATAACGCAAGCAATACAAACAAAAAAATGATACGCATTCAGGACCTCGGTTCGAAACCGATTGGTACCTATATAGACCGCGGCTGATTGGAATAGCGCACAAGGCTATACACACCTCATTTCTCATACTGTTGCCATTCAGACACGCCACGGGCGGCATATGCATCGATCAGGAGGTGGTGAGTGACAAAGGTTTGGTGACAAGCCGAAAGCCGGGCGACCTTCCAGCTTTTTGCTCGAGGATCATCGAGGAGATCGCGGATGTAAAGTGATGCAGATAGCCGCTAGTTCGGCGGACATGTGGCCGTAGTCTATTTTGCTCACCGCCTGGTCATCAACGTGACGGTAAGCGCTAGTCAGCGCCTGCAAGAGGTATCGCTAACGTGTGTACGGAACCTCGACTGCCATGGGCCGTTAACGAATAAATTTGGAGGTAACTATGACAGATATCAACCACCTCGACACCGTCTGGAATCTTGCTGAGAAGATTGGCTTTTGCATGTTAACAACCGAAACTTCAGGCGATCTTCGGGCGCGGCCGATGGCTGCGCATCCCGAGCGCTTGGAGAACGCTTTCTATTTCCTGACCGATGTGAACGCGCACAAAGATGAAGAGATTGCGCACAACCCACACGTCTGCCTGGCATTCGCCGACAGCAAGGGACACAAGTATGTGTCGATATCGGGATTGGCGGAGATTAGCAATGACCGCGAGCGCATCACCGAGCTTTGGTCAACGCCTGCTAAGGCTTGGTGGGATAGCCCAGATGATCCGGCTATTCGGGTGCTCAAAGTCACCCCATCATTTGCCGAGTATTGGAGCAGTCCTGGTACGATCGTGAGTTATATCAAGATGGCAGCAGCCGCGTTAGGAAATGCGAGGCCCGACATGGGTGACAATGAAAAAGTCGATATGTAATGAGGTGCCTGGTACTGTAGTATGCAGTAAGTACATCTCCGCTCGAGGCAAATGCAAAGATCGGGCGCTTACGGCAGATTAGCGACAGGTAGGTGCAAATATGCGCGAGGGTTTTTTTATATCCGTGCGCCCTTGCACTTGCCGTTGCGCTGTCATCCGCAAACACAGGTCGCCTATGCCGGCGATAAGTGCCCGATTGGGCCCGACGGTCGTAAACCGGGTTCACACGCCGACAGGGCTTTGATTCAATGAGGCTTTGATTTGGAGGCCTCAGATGACCCATCGCCGGATCGACCTGACTGATTTCGGATGGAGCGTCATCCAACCGCTTCTTCCAAACAAGCCTCGCGGCGTCCCGCGAGTTGGCGCCCGGCGCGTATAAACGGCATCTTGTGGCGATTTTGGACCGGCTCGCCCGGGGCGGATGTTCGCAGAGAGCGTTAACGCACAACCATCAGCGGTTGTCACACTGCGCCTAAGCTGCGGGCTCAAACCCAAAAACTCAGCCACCGCTTCGCCGCTCAACCAGTTGTCGTCCACGCGTCCATAGTCATTCGCTTATGGCATATTGAACGAGGTGGCTCTGATGGAAATCGTCTTTCCATGCGGGTTGTTTTGGAGCAGCAGGCCGCCCACGACCTTCGAGTGGCCGGGAACATAGTCAAGGATCGTCTCAGCCGTTTCCACCAGTTTTGACCCCTCCAACACTTCTCCCCTTACGGCTACTTGTGACGCGGTCTGGCTCGAACCGTTTCGGACTTCAAAGAGTACCTGAAATGCATGACTGCGTTCTTCAACTCGAAGAACGCCACCTTCAAGGTCAGGGGACGTGTCGCGATCCGTCAACGCGTCCTTGCCGATCCAGATGATAACCGTAAGGACGACAACGGCAGACACAGCCCCCGTTGCCCACTCTATCCAATGAGGTTTGTTCGTTTCGATGTTTGCGGCAACAGTCGTTTTCGTCATTTTTTTGGGCTCCTACAGGATCAAGCGGGCGGCCGCAGCGCCGATCGCTCCAGGAAAACTCAAGATGACGATCATCATCAATATTTCTGTAGCTCCGACGCCGTCAGTGCGGTGAAATGTCCACAGGCAAAATGCGCTGATTAATCCAGCGATGACGTAACCCGGGATGGTGAAGCGCACGAAGGCATGCCAGCTGCGCGTTCCCTCGGCAAGGTCGTGGCTCCCTCGAAATGAGAGCGTGTAAACAAATCCGTGCATGAGCGCGAGGGAAGCCACAATTATGAGGACGGCATGCCAAGGCGTCATTTTGAAGGATAGAAGGATCATCTCCTCCGTTGGCGCAACATTCAGGTTCAAGAAAAGCGCTCCAACGGCCATGAGGAACAATTCCCCTCCATAGCCGGTTTCGCGTTCGTGCACCGGATCGTCACTGTCGTTATCGTCCTGTTGGGACTGCCCACCCAATTGGCTCCGTCCAAGCATCGCGCCAATGCTAGCGGGTACGGATTGGACGGCGATCATGCCAGCGATCTCGTGAGGTGTATTATCGGGCGTTATAACGCCGATCACAACGAGTATCAGTCCGCTTGCGACTATACCGAGGCAGTAGGCAATGCTCGCATCCCTGATAGCTTCGCGCCAGTTTGTGGTGTATTCGAAACCGACGCGGTCCGAGAGGACGATGAGTAGTGGCACGTTGAGGACCATGAGGATTAGCAGCCTCATGCGGTCCATGTAAAATCCTAGCTCCCACATCTCCATCGTCATCAGCATGGGTAAGGCAAAGAGAAGTGCGCCGGCAATTCCTCTTGCGATACCTGCTAGAAACTTGTCCGTGTCGAGACCTCTCGCAATTGGCGGTCGAGCCATATCTTGTTTCATGTTATCAGATTCCACCACCCAAATGCCGATGCCGCACCGTTCAGGATAAGGGCGGCCACGGTCGACAACCGCGTCGGCCAGAAAAGCGCAAGCGCCGCGGAAACCAGCGCTGTCATGGACATTAAGGTTTCCATCGTCAGTTTTCCTATCGTGTCTCGATCGTGCCGATACTCTGGCGACGGAGACGGTGAAGCCCAGCTCGAAGATCGGCGACGAATGGCAACTTTACTCGACGGTGCTGGGCGCCGACAAGGTTGCAGATGCCGAATGGCGCCGAAAACGTTGTAATAAAGAAGTAAAGTACGCGGGCAAAGAGTGGTTGACGGATGCAATCTAGCGCGTTTGCCCACGCTGGCCACTCGACTGGGATCAAGGGTCAAACCAGCGTAGCAGTATAGTATCACTACAAGGGCGAAGCCCAGCCGCGAAAGACTAGCCCATTGACGCGAATGATGATCAAGAGCTGTTTCCCCGAAGATTGGGATATCGTTCAAAGCGTGCGTGAAGCCCTTGACTGCCGTCGCAATGTGTCCAACGATGAACCCGCGCCAATCGACCTCGTCCGACTCCTCCAAATGGCCGAGATATCGTCCGTACCGCAAAGCTATCAATATCCATAACGAGCCAACAACCAAATCTTACGTGCCCGTCGCCCGTTCGTACGCGCCTGGGAAACGTACGGAACAGCGCATCAGTTCGTCTTGGACGGTCTAAGGCTGCACCTCACTCATTTAATCTCAGATGAGACGAGCTCTTCGCTACCCGTGTCCTGACCGGCACGTGTGCCCGACCTCGATGTGTCTGCGCAACGCGTTGCATTGGGGACCTGGCCGCACGGTGGACTAGGAAATCAACTCGACATTACATTACAGTGGTTGCTCGGCTGACGATCGCGATTTGGCGTGACCTAAGTTTCAACCACAGGCGGAACTTCATGACATCGGCCGCGTTGGGTAATCATAGGTCATTGGAATAGAGGTTAAAAAGCACATGAGCACTGTTCTTATTATCGTGATTATCTTGGTACTGCTCGGCGGAGGCGGAGGATATTACGCACATGGGCGCTACGGCGGCAGAGGGTTAGGTGGCGTACTGGGACTGATCGTGGTGATCCTTATTGTTCTATGGTTGCTCGGCGCGCTCCACGGCGGCGCCGCTCCACCTGTCTAAGCTTCCTAGCACGATTAACAGGCCCGTGCATTTCGCACGGGTCTTTTCGGCGATGAGGGACCTATCGGTTGGGCTGGCCTAAACATCGACGCCACCCGCAAGTAAGCCAATCGTCGGCCTGTCGCTGTAAGGCTAAATCTGATTCATAGTCGGGCGCCCAGCGGGGAACACTGAATTCAAAGCCGAGGCTTGCCCGCAGGTCCCTTCCGTGGCAAGCGACCGATTGACGCTCCCTGTCGATAGCTAGAGCGCGTCCACTTTACTCGGGGTCGTATCCGCACGATTTGAAGTAGTTGGCGCATTTTTGAAGTAGTTGGCGCATTCTTGTGGTTCGAACAGCGTGACGATGTGGCCGACGGTATTCCATAAGCCGTCGATCGTTCGCTCGGCTTTTGCGCGCAAGAGGGCCTTGAGCTTCGCGAATGCCTTTTCGATGGGGTTAAAGTCGGGACTGTAGGGAGGAAGGTAAAGCAACCGGCATCCGGCGTCTTCGATTGCGTGACGCACGTCCTCCGCTTTGTGTGCTGGCAGATTGTCCATGATGACGATGTCGCCCGGTGCCAAGGTTGGAATGAGAACCTGCTGGACATAGGCCTGGAATGCTACCCCGTTCATCGCACCATCCAAGACCATGGGTGCGGTCATTCCCGATAGCCTGAGGGCTCCGGTAAACGTCGTTGTCTTCCAATGGCCGTGCGGGACCGGTGAGCGGCATCGATCTCCGCAAGGGGCCCGTCCGCGAAGCCGAGACATCTTCGTGCTCAGGCCGGTTTCATCGATGAAGACGAGCCGCGCCGGATCCAGATCGAGTTGACCGTCGAACCAGTCCTGACGACGTTTCAGGAGGTCAGGACGCTCCTGCTCCAGTGCATGTGCGGTCTTTTTTTGAAAGTCCAGCCGCACTTTCGCAGCCAGACGTCAAGCGCGCTGCGGCCGATCGATACGGTTCTGTCCTCACGCAATCGCAGAACCATTTCGTTGAGCGTGATATCCTTTTCCTCTTCGATCATGCCGATGATGAAGTCCCTGTGCGCATCGAGGCGTGAGCCACCGCGTCGACCCTGCTTGGCAGCCGTCAACTGACCCGCCCGTGCGCTGGCGATCCAGGCGATGGCCGTTGAAATGCCAATTCCAAATCTGGCCGCCGCCGATCGCGCCGACATGCCATCGCGTGACGCAGCCAGAACGCGGCCACGCAGATCATCACTGAAAGCTCGGGTCATATTGCCTCCGACCAAATCAACAGTCGGGGCGATAGAATCAGAATTCGGCAGCTAGGGGAATCCTCAACGCGATTCCGCGTTCAATGGACGTGCTCTAGGTCGCGCTCACCACGATAAGGCGACGTCGCCGCCCATGTGGGGCGGCGTCATCGGCGGCCGGTCGACCTTGAAGAGCATTGAGTTCTGATTTTGATAAACCGAGGCATATAATCGCGTTAGTCCGCGCCTTCGTGACAGTGTGAAGTCGCGTTTATCATCCCGAGATGGTCACCCGCTTGACACGCACGTACGACCGGGGCAACCGCCGCTCTCCAAAGCAAAGATGACAGTTCAAGTCCCGTAGAAGCAATGGCTTAGCGCATTCGGTATGGAAATTGTCGAAACCGCACAGATGCGTGGCCCCTATGGAATTGACATGCCATTCCCGACTATTGTCGCCGCTGGAGCCGGTTAATCGGTGACTCGGGGATGGCAATGGCAGGCATTGAATTGGCGCATATTAGGAACAGAATCTTAAGCGCCCTTCCTAAGAACAGTCTGTCGGCTCTGATCCCGCATCTGACACCTGTCGAACTTCCATCGCGAAAAGTCCTGGTCGAGAACAATGAACGACCGTTACATGCATACTTCATCGAGAGCGGACTCGCATCTATGATCGCCATGAGCGCGGATGGCGAAAGCGTGGAGGTCGGGCACATTGGCTTTGAAGGTATGTCCGCGGCTCATACCGTGCTGGGGGCTGACACGACGCCGAATAGGACCTTCATGCAAGTGGCCGGGTATGGATATGCGTTGCCGACAGATTGTTTGCGCAAGATCGCCGACAGAGATGCGCTGTTCCTCGAACTGCTCCTGCGATATAATCATTACGCCGCGCTTCAACTTGCGAACTCCGCGCTAGCGAATGCCCGTTACAGCATCAACGAACGGTTATCCCGTTGGCTGCTGATGGTGCATGACAGGCTACTTAGCCACGACCTTCCGCTGACCCACGAATTTCTCGCGCTGATGCTTGGCGTGCGCCGCTCCGGCATTACTAACGAACTGCATGTGCTTGAGGGGATCCATGCCATTAGGGCGACCCGAGGAAATGTTCGCATCCTAGACCGGCAAAAACTTGAGGCAATCGCGGCAGGCAGCTACGGAACACCGGAACAGATCTACGAAGAGCTGTTCCGTAAGCCGTTGAACGCAACTATTCGGCCTCGTTGATAGCTTCGCGGAAGGGCAGCGTCAGAACCACACTTCCGTCATCATCGTAGACCTCGATCGATCTTGAGGAGATGTCCCATCCCTGGAGGATAGCATGCGCCATAAGATCACGTGCACTAGCAATCGCCTCCACTCTCGCGGCGCACGGATCGGCGCATTCCGTACCCTCTAAGTCCTCGATTTTTCTTGCGTGTCCAGCCCTGCTCTTACGGCTGACGACATGAAAATAGTAGACTGGCATGGCCGTCTTCCAATCAGAATTCTAAGGCGCAGGCTTGCCCGCTGCGATGAGTCGCGCATACTCACGCTCCGGCAATCCATAACAGTCGCCTGCAATTTGCATCAGCTTTTCCCGGTTTAGAATGCGGATGTTACCTCTCGTGGCCTTGATCGCATGAACCCCTTCGGCGATGTGCAGCTGGTCGGTTACTCCCGAGCGTCGGACGCCCAGCATTAGCGCCAGGAATTCGTGCGTGAGCGGTAGATCATCGGAATCAACCCTGTCGTGGGACATCAGAAGCCAGCGCGCCAAACGCGCCGGAACGTCGTAGCGCGCGTTCGCCAGGGCCGATTGAGCCACTTGGATAGAAAGATACTGCATGTATCGAAGAAAGAGAGCGCGCGCGTCTTCACTGGTGGCAAGCGCATTATTGAAAGTCGTGACGGGAATACGAATACCTTCGCCCCCAACCTGCATGTAGGTGCTGGTTGGAGTGCGGTCCGCCTTGAGGATCACATGCCCACCGGCCATCGCTTCACGGCCGAGATGACCGACCTCCACGCTTTGCCCGCTTTCGCTATTGGCCACCACTGATGCAATTCCCGATTCAATGAAATACACGAATTCCGTGCTGCGATTCGGAGTTATGAGCGAAAACCGTACGGGCAAAGACATCCGCTCCATCTGAGGCTGTAGTAATCCGTACGTTGCTTCAGGAAGGCGCTTGAGAAGGTGATTCGTTATTTTCAAACGATCGATCGTCATGAATGACATAACCGGTTCCTCCGCGAGCACTTCAATATCTCAACACTTGGGAACTATCAAAGTTCCCATGAGGCGGCAAAGGTGATCGATCGTGACACTGCAGGCAACTGGCTACACGCGGCAGTCACATGAGTTGATCTGGCGGCTCAATCAATCAATGGCGGGGTATTTGGACTCCGCTTTCGTGGTGGCAGCCATTGTTGCCTTCTGACGCTGGTTTACCGAGCCCTTCGTTCAGGTGGTGGTCGATGGTCGCGATGTCAGCTCCATGCGACGAGGCAAGGAAATCGTAGCGCGTCGTCTTTGAGAGGGTGTCAACCTGACCATAACCAAACCCGGCAAGGGTTTCACATCGTTCAGTTGCAAGCACTAATCAAGTGACGACCAACGCACTCGCCGCGCGAAACTAACGAGCGATGAAAGCATTCGCCAACGGCTCGCACCCACTGCAGGATCTCTTAGCGAGCTGCTAATTGACTTTTTCCGTGCCGTTTGGCGTTGTGACCTGAGTGGGACCGCCACCATTCCCAGATGGGGTCGGGCTACGATCCGTTGCTTGAGGCGGACGTCCTGTGCCATCGGGCGCGTTGTCATCGAAGGCGGCCGGTCCCGATGGCTGCGCATTGATCGGATCCTGTTTGGAGGATGTCGGTGCACTACGGTCAGTGTCCGTACTTTCGCCCCAAATTTCCACACCTCCCCATGCCAACAAAGCCAAGATCAGGCTGCAAACCAGCACTACCAAGACTGGTCGTCCAAAACTACCTTGCCTGGCCTCGGTCGCTGTTTCGATAACCTTTTCTTTTCGTCCGCTTTCGAACTGTGTCATAACCGATCTCCTTTGTGGTTCAACCAACTAACGTCGGTCGCCACAAAAGGTTTAACGCATTACAAAAGATGATTATTTGACTTCTGTATAAAATTGAGCAGTTTGGGTCTACTGATGCTTCACAGCTTGGCGACTTAAACCGGCGCCAGACAAATGTTTGTGTCAGCTGTGCGTTGGGGCAAGGGTGTGGGAGCTCGATAGGTGACAGCTTGGCCGCGAAAGTCTCTGTTTGCAAGCATGAGCGGCGTTTCAAGACTGGCCAAGTGGCCTGACGATAAGGCGGGAGCCAATGCCAAGCAGTAAGTCGAGCGTCATTTGGAAAAGTGGGTGCGTGTCCCTTGAGCGAAAAACACTCCACTCACTAGACCGGATCATTCGCGCCCTTTTGGAAGACTTGCCAGCATTTTTGTCATTATACCTTGTCGTGTCGGCACTAGGGACAATTTGATAATGCGGCTTATAGCGGCGATCTGCATCAACAGCCGGGGTTGATCGAACGAAATGAAAAAGTCACAGATGTCGAACCGAATTCTGCGATCCCTAGGTGACCAAGATTTCGCGCTTCTTGCTCCATATCTGGAAGAAGTCGAATTGCCTTCCCGTTATCCGATAGCACGACCTGACACCTTACTGGAATACGTTTATTTTCCCGAAAGCGGAATCGGCGCCGTGATGAGCGTGCTCCCTGATGGAAAGAAGGCAGAAGCTGGTATGTTCGGCAGCGAGGGATTTGTGCCGACATCAACGATTATTGGCGACACATTGGTGCCATACCTGATAGAAATGCAGGTCGCCGGCCGCGGACATCGTATACCGGTTGAAAGAATGCGGGCGGTAAATAATTCAAGCGCGACAATGCAAGTCCCTTTTATCAAGTTCATGCACGTTTTCGCCGTGCAAGTAGCTTACACCGCGCTCGCCAATGCCAAGTTTCAGGTCGAAAAGCGCCTGGCCCGCTGGATACTTATGTGCCAAGATCGGTTGACGGCGGACCAACTTGAGATCACGCATGAATACATCGCCTTCCTTCTCGGTGTCCGTAGGCCGAGCGTGACAACTGCGCTCCACATCCTTGAAGGCCTCAAACTCATTCGTTCAAACCGCGGAACGATCATCGTGATCAACCGCAAAGGGCTCGAGCGATTTGCAGCTGGTTGCTATGGCCTGCCTGAGCGCGAGTTCGAGCGCTTACTGGGGGCGGGGGCGAACGAAAAGCCGT
The DNA here is from genome assembly GCA_900465665.1 of Hyphomicrobiales bacterium. Lineage (GTDB taxonomy): Bacteria > Pseudomonadota > Alphaproteobacteria > Rhizobiales > Rhizobiaceae > Rhizobium. The sequence continues at coordinate 1,074 of UBJO01000069.1, read as the reverse complement.
AAGACATCTTGATGTGATACATTCAGTGTCCATGGAACCGCCAACACTTAGCCTTCGTTTAACCCGCTTACGGAGGAAAAAATGCTCTTCTATTTCAACGTTCGTTCACATGAGAACCTAGATATCGATGAAGAGGGGATTGACCTACCCTCGCTCGAAGAAGCGCGATGGGAAGCGACGAAATCCGCGAGAGAAATGGTTGCGGAGCTTATTTTGTATGATCAGCGTATCGACGGAATGCGATTTGAGATCACAGATGAAAAGGGAAACGTCCTTGCCACAGTTCCATTTCGCGACGTGATCAAGTTTAGCTAATCCCGCAAGCCAGCGGCGGCGACCTGATCCTGGTCCGCGGCAACCAGCCGTGCTGCTGCACCAAGGTGCGGTTCGACCGGCGTGATTTTTCCAGGCTATGATCGCAGTTATACGTTCTCACTAGTCTATTAAGTGTTCTCCGCCGCAGCTCAGCCCAGCACCGGATTTACGACGGCAAGCGGCTAATATTTTCAGAACCAAGTCGGATTTCCCCAGGAACGCTGCGTGAACTAAATCTATCGGTCGGCCAGGTGTCGCACAACGCTAGAATGCTCCAATAAGGCGCCGGTATTCTTCCTCGGGCCGGCCATATGAATCACCGGCAAACTCCTCCAAACCACGTCTGTTGCGGATTGTAATCAGGCCTCTCTCCGCTCGGATGAATTTCTCTCCCTCGAGAACATGCAAAGCGGTGGTAACGCTCGGGCGCCGCACACCAAGCATCAAAGAGATAAAGTCGTGGGTGAGCGAAATCTGGTCGCCGTCGACACGATCATGCGACATGAGAAGCCATCGGGCAAGCCGTACGTCTATCTGATAGTTGACGTTCGACAAAACCGTATAGGAAATCTGCGTGGCGAAAGTCTGGATGAACCTAGCAAGGAGGTTCGCGAAGGTCGGATAGGTCGAGATTGCCTCTAGTGTTGCATCCACCGTCATCCTATAGCCCCAGCCGGCGACCTGCATCAGCACCTCGTGGACGCTCACGGCGCCTCCTACGCCCGCTGAAGTCGGCGAAAATCCCTCCCGCCCGAACAT